>NZ_FOQC01000007.1 GCF_900113645.1 Trichococcus flocculiformis | reverse complement strand
TCATTCGTTATTTCTTCTAAAAACAAATCCATCCATTCACTTTTTAACCAAGTGAATGGATGGATTTTTTTGTTGGGCAAGAGTTATTTCCCAGCTCCTTTTCTGCCTAGTTCACCCGTTTGAAGACCTTGAATTCATGTTCGAAGCAGTTTTTGTCATCTACAACGCCTAAGGTTGATGACTCAAGTCCCCACTCGTTCCAGTCGACTGCAGGGAAATAAGTATCCCCGTCAAAGTCGGCATGAATGACGGTCTGATACAGGATATCCGCAAACGGCAGAAATAGTTCAAAAATTTCACTGCCGCCGATGATGAAAAGCGTGTCCTCTTCATTATCCAACGCCAATACTTCTTTGACGTCATGCAGGACAGTAACGCCTGCATGGCTGTACTCGGTTTGCCTCGTCAAGATGATGCTTTCCCTTTTCGGCAACGGGCGTGATCCCATTCCCTCGAACGTTTTTCTGCCCATCACGATTTTGTGGTTCAATGTTTTTTCCTTGAAGTACTTCAGATCATTCGGCAGGTGCCAAGGCAATGTGCCGCCTTTCCCTATGATTCCATTGTCGTCTTCAGCCCATAATAATGCGATCATCTTATGTTTTGCCGCGCAACCGAGCCAGCGCCCGGACCGATCAGGCACCTTTACGGAACCTGATGGCGGCAGCCTCCTTTTCCTCGATATGAAAAATTTATACAGCGATCGGTGCTTTGATGCCCGGGTGGCTCTTGTAGCCCTCCAGGACGATATCCTCTTTTTCCATTTCAAAAATGGATTTCTCCGGATGCTTCAGCACCAGTTTCGGTAAAGCAAACGGTTCTCTGGAAAGCTGCAACTCGATCTGTTCGATATGATTCAGATATAGATGGGCATCCCCGAACGTATGGATGAATTCCCCGACTTCAAGCCCCGTTTCGTTTGCGATCAGATGCGTCAATAAAGCGTAGCTGGCTATGTTGAATGGCACGCCCAAAAATATATCCGCGCTCCGCTGGTACAGTTGGCAGCTGAGCTTCCCATCCGTGACATAGAATTGGAACAGGGTGTGGCAAGGCGGCAAGGCCATCGAAGGGACGTCTTCCGGATTCCAGGCGGAAACCATCAGCCTTCTGGAATTCGGATTCTTTTTGATCATTTCGATGACATCGCTGATCTGATCGATGAATTCCCCTTGCGTCGTTTTCCAGCGGCGCCATTGGGACCCATAAATGTTGCCCAATTCACCATGTTTTGCTGCAAAGGCTTCATCCGTCAAAATCGCTTCGCGGAATTTGGCCATTTCGGCATCATAGATTGCTTTGAAGCCTTCTTCTTTCAGGACCCGGTGGCCGAAGTCAGCCATATTCGGCCCTGTGTAGTCTGCTGATTTCGCGTAGCGCTCAAATGCCCACTCATCCCAGATGTGGTTGTTGTTTTCCAACAAGTATTTGATGTTCGTGTCACCTTTTAGGAACCACAGTAGTTCGCTCTTGATGAGTCCGAAAGCGACTTTCTTGGTCGTCAGGATCGGAAAGCCTTCAGCCAAGTCGAAACGCATCTGATATCCGAAGATGCTTTTCGTGCCGGTACCAGTACGGTCGTGTTTCGTCGCGCCTGTTTCCAGGACGGTTCTTGCTAAATCCAAATATTGTTTTGTCATCTTGTTTCTCCTATATCAATAATATTGAATTAAAATAGACACTCCAGATTTTGTTTATTCGAAACTATCAAAAAAATTTCAACTGCTCACCTTGAGATTTTTTATCATGTTTCTTTTGAGTTTCTACTTTCTCATATTCAGATTTCATTTCATAATAATACTGTTTGGTTTTCACATTTACCATATTGCTGATAACTCCATTTTCGAAATATGTTAAGTCAGTCAACTTTATAATTCCTTCATCAGGTTTTGGTACAAAATAAAGGCCAACAGGTTTTCCCATCTTTAATAAATTATAAATGTTGTTTAGTGATCCTTTGCTTACTTGAACATTTCCAAAGCGATTCGTTGAAACGTCCTGCCAAATGACTAAGCCAAAATCAGCTTCACTAACCATTCGTTTATCTTTAATCATTTGAGCTGAACGAGTAAATTTACCATCTTTAAATAATTTGGGATTTGATTCATCTATGATGACTTTAAACTGTTTCCAGTTCTTATCTGCTAAATTTCTAGGTTTATTCCCTATATGATAAATATTAACGTTGCTATAATTGTTTATTTTCAACAAATCTTGAATATTTTTATCAACACCTTTAGCATCTCCAACTAGTATTACATAGTTTTTATCCATACTTACGTCTACAGATTTAATAACCTCATCAGGTATAGTGTTGTTTGCTATACTGCCACTAATGAACATTTTTAACAAATTAATCACCTAATTTATACTGTTTATTTTACTAATATTCCAATAACCCTTTTTATTTCTTTTGACTTGAAAATTAATGAGGGCTCCTGTATCCATTTCTTTGATTGCATCGAAGAAAGCATTATCCTCAAAAACATTAACATGCTCATCACTATTGTCATAATTAAAATCGATTTTAAAATATTGATGCCCATTGTCTGCTGTTTTGGGCATGTTTGAATTTAGTTTCCCCACTACTGTATGCCCTAAACCTCCATACTTATTTTTAGTAGCTGTTACAAAGATAAGTTTGACATGTGGGTTCTTTTCTTTAATTGCTTTTAAAGTAATATTAGCACTATTTCCATTACCAAATAAGTCATCAATTACTAAGATGGTTGCATTCTGATCTGCTTCAGGCAGAATCCTTGCTTTAATATCTTCTGGTTGCAATGGATTGGTCTTTGCTTGCTTATCAGTCATTTTTTCTGCAAGATTAAAAGAAAATTTCCTATCCATAATACTCCCTAACCTCTCAGTAACTAAATACATTATTTTTGTACTTCCGTTTGGATTAATGGCGGTTTTTGGATTGTAACTTGGGACTGGGGAAATTGCAACTATACGAAAGTTTGGAATTGAGTTTTCAAGCTGGTCTATGAATTTTTTGAATTCAGTTGCTAGTTGATCAACACAATAAGTGAATAAAGGATCCTGAGTATTATTAATATATAAGTATTTTAAGTCATGTACTAATCTACCAATCTGAGTATAGCCGTCATTATCATCCTTATACCAATCTAAAGCAACAGCGATGTCAGCATTTTCTATGATATCTCGCAAATTAATTGTCATGATTATTACCACCTTAATAATTTTATTTGGTCATTACCTCTGATGTTGAATTGAAAAATAAGCAAACTAATTTTTAGATGAAAAAGCATTAGTCCTTAACTGTCTTAGGTAATATGAAATATTCAAGACCACTTTAAGAATCTACAAAAATACATGAACATAACCGAATACTTCATCCTGAAAGTAGATTGAACCCTACTCTTTTTAGAATCTGCCATTAAGATTACAAGAACGAATAGGAAAGACAAACGTTTAGGCAACTCTGGTTCCATATATACATTAATCTTTGGCGAACTGACTGAGATATTCCCAGCGTTCCCATTTTTCGGCAAGCGCTGCTTCTGTATTGTCCAATTCCTGTTGCAATTGGGTCAGCTTTTCGAAGTCCGAAGCGTTTTCGGCCATCGCGCTCTGCAATGTCAGGCTTTTTTCCTCAAGTTCGGAAATGTCGTCCTCGATTGTGGTCCATTCCTTCTGCTCCATGTAGGTCCATTTTGTCTTTTCCTTGACCGCATCCTGAGTAAGTACAGGTGCTGAAGCTTTCTTGCTTTCCTGCTTAGCAGCCTCGCTCTCTTTTTGGCTGGATACAAGTAAATATTCGCTCATATCCCCAAAGAATACGCCCGGTTTGCCTTCATCATTCAGGATCAAGAGCTTGTCAGCCACTTTGTCCAGGAAATAACGGTCATGCGATACGGTGATGACGGCTCCGCCGAAGCTGTTCAAGTAATCCTCCAGAACAGTCAACGTATCGATATCCAAGTCGTTTGTCGGCTCATCCATCAGCAGCACATTCGGTTTCGTCATCAGCAGCTTCAACAAGTAAAGTCGACGCTTTTCCCCTCCTGATAACGAACTGATTAGGCTGCCGTGGGTTTCGCGCGGGAAGAGGAAGGTCTCCAGCATTTCCGTGACGCTGACGACAATGCCGTCGCTTAATTTCACCTCTTCCGCGATTTCCTGCAGGTAATTGATGACGCGCTTATCGCCAGGAAGCACTTCGGAAAGCTGTTTGTAATAGGCTATTTTGACAGTCTCTCCGATGATCAGATTCCCGCCGGCAATCGCTATTTCACCTGCCAACATATTCAGCAAGGTTGTCTTGCCTGCCCCGTTCTTGCCGACGATACCGATGCGATCGTTCGACTGGAATATATAGGAAAAATCGTTGAGGATCTGTTTTTCTCCCGCAAACAGCGAGATATGCTCCAAATTGAAGACGCGTTTGCCCAACCGGGAACCATCCAATTGGATTTCGAGTTTGGCATCGGTCGTGCTTTGTTGCGTGACCTTTTCCAAATCCTCAAATCGGTGGATCCGTGCCTGCTGCTTTGTCGTTCTCGCTTTGGCACCCTTGCGCATCCATTGCAGTTCGCTTTTGTAGAGTTTCAGCTGCTTCTCATCCATTTTTTGTTGGATGGCTTCACGTTCACTCTTTTGGAATAAATAGTCTTCGTAGTTTCCTGTGTAGACTTCCAATCCGCCGTTTTTCAGTTCGATGATTTTCGTGACGGCATTCTCCAGGAAGTAGCGGTCATGGGTCACCAACAGGACGGAGCCTTTGTACTGGGCAAGATAGTTTTCCAGCCACGTGATCGAGTCCATGTCAAGATGGTTGGTCGGTTCATCCAGCAACAATAGATCCGGCGCTTGGATCAGCACCTGCGCCAAGCCAACGCGTTTGCGTTGCCCACCGGATAGCTCGCCTACTTTTTTCGTGATGTCGTCCAAACCCAACCTGTTCAGGATTGATTTGATCTGAACCTCTGTCTGCCAAGCGTCTTGCGCATTCATGTCAGCTTCAGCTTTACTGTATCGGTTCTGATGATCCGGATTCAGACTGTCTTTCTCCAACAATTCCAAAGCTTCCTCGTAGGCGCGGACCGTCTTGATGATGGGCGCTTCCCCTTCATAGACCGCTTCAAAAACAGTCGATTCTTTGTTCAGTTGAGGCTCCTGCGCCAAGTAACCGACACGATAATCACTGGGCACATCCAGGCTGCCGGCATCCGGAGTTTCGATTCCCGCGATGATCTCCAGCAAGGAACTTTTTCCGGTTCCGTTCTGGCCGATCAGACCGATATGTTCACCTTCGCGGATCGTGAAGGATATTTTATTGAAGAGTTTCTTCATCCCGTAGGATTTTTCTAACTCGATGGCGTTAAAGTCTTTCATATGTGGCATTCATCCTTTGTTTTCAATCCATGTCGTTTTATGTTCAGGGATCTTGATAGTCTCTTGACATTGTAACATATCCGGCTGGGCTGCGGGACATTGAAGGCCCAAAAATCAAGCCGTATTGCAGAAGCGCTTTTCATCAAAAAAATAGAGAGGTTTCCCTCTCTACTTTTTTTAAGCTTTATGAAATTAGAACAAGCCGGTAACGACACCGTCTTCGGTGACGTCCATGCGCAAAGCAGCCGGTTCTTTCGGCAGACCCGGCATGGTCAGGATATCCCCCGTTAACGCAACGACGAACCCGGCTCCGATCTTCGGAACAAAGGAACGGATGGTGATGTCGAAGTTTTCCGGACGGCCGATCGCTTTCTGATCATCTGACAAGGAATACTGTGTTTTTGCCATACATATCGGCAAACGGTCCCAGCCATTCTTCTTGTACTGACGCAGTTGGTTTTTGGCTTCTTTGGAATAGATGACACTTTTTCCGCCATAAATTTTGGTGACGATCGTTTCGATTTTTTCTTCTATACCGCTGTCTTCCGCCACATAAAGTGGAAGGAAAGCTTCAGTATTTCCATCGATTGCTTTAACGACAGCGTTCGCCAACGCTTCTCCGCCTTCAGCGCCTTTTGCCCAAACCGCTGTCTGGATGCAGTCGACATCCTGCGCCGCACACAGACTGACGACTGCTTCGATTTCCGCCGCGGTATCGTTCGTGAATTCATTGAGCGCCACAACGACAGGCACACCGTACTGTTGCATATTTTCGATATGCTTTTGCAGATTTGCGAAGCCGGCTTGGACCGCTTCGACATTTTCGCCGCTGTTAAGGTCCTTCACCAATACGCCGCCATGCATCTTCAACGAACGCACGGTAGCCACGATAACGACTGCATCCGGGCTCTTGCCTAGTTGCGGTACTTTGATGTCCATGAACTTCTCAGCACCCAAGTCAGCTCCGAAACCAGCTTCCGTAATGACGTAGTCAGCCAATTTCAAGGCTGTTTTGGTTGCCAATACGCTGTTGCAACCGTGCGCGATATTAGCGAACGGTCCACCATGCACAAATGCCGGCGTATGGTACAACGTTTGGACCAAGTTCGGCTCCAATGCATCCTTCATCAGCAAGGTCAATGCGCCTTCCACTTTCAAGTCTCTGACAGTGACGGGTACGCGGTCAAACGTATAACCGATGACAATGTTCCCGATCCGGTTCTTCAGATCCGTCAGTGAAGTCGATAAGCAAAGGATCGCCATGATTTCGCTCGCTACCGTAATGTCGAAGCCGTCTTGGCGGGGAACGCCTTGGATCGGCCCGCCCAACCCGATGACGATGTTGCGCAAAGCACGGTCGTTGATGTCCAATACGCGCTTCCAGGTGATCCGGCGTTGATCGATGTTCAAGGTATTGCCTTGTTGGATATGGTTATCGATCAAAGCTGATAAGGTATTGTTCGTCGCTGTGATGGCATGCATGTCGCCGGTGAAATGCAGATTGATGTCCTGCATCGGTTGCACTTGCGCATAACCACCGCCTGCAGCTCCGCCTTTAACGCCCATCGTCGGCCCTAGTGAAGGTTCGCGCATCGCGATCATCGCTTTCTTGCCGATGCGTGTCAGCGCATCGCCTAAACCGACTGTTACGGTTGACTTGCCTTCGCCAGCCGGGGTAGGGTTGATGGCAGTGACAAGGATCAACTTACCGTCCGCCTCTTCGCTCAAAGAGTTGATTTTCTTGATGTCCACTTTTGCCTTGTATTTGCCGTACAGTTTCAGATCATCTTCTGTCAGGGAAAGGGTTGCCGCTACTTCTTTGATCGGAAGCATCTCATTTGCTTGAGCTATCTCGATATCCGTCTTCAAAACCATCACTCCAAATTCTTCATGTTTACATACATTTTAGCACATAGCCCAGAATAAAGAACGTGTTTTATGGCCGTTTGATTGATAAAACTGCTTTCATTTACGGAAAATTAAGAAAAGCTGAACGGGTTCGCTCAGCCCTGAAAGAAATTTAGGAAATCTGGCCCTGAATGAGCATCGTAGAGCGCAATTGCTGAGAGACTTCCGAAACAAAGGAATCAACGTGACCGTACCGGTCAGTTGTATCATGTTTCTAAGCCATCAAAGATGGCAAGAACCATGACAAGTCGAACAGTATGTCTTGGCTCGCAGAGACAAGAGGTTCCTTATTCTTTTTTCCGAAGGGCTAACCCGTGAAGCTGGACATCATTTTAGATGCATGAAACATTTTACAAACTTCTGAAACACCTACGGTGATGCACTTTTCACTCTGGAAAATTTTATAAATTCCTGTATGTCAAAAAAACCAGAAAAGGAATTCATGGTGAAATCCTTTTCTGGATTTGAGCTTATTGACGGATCAGGTAATCGAATGCGCCCAAAGCGGCAGTCGCTCCCGCGCCCATCGAGATGATGATTTGTTTGTACGCACTGTTTGTGCAATCTCCGGCAGCGAATACGCCTTCCAGATTGGTTGAACCATGGTTGTCGACGATGACTTCGCCGCGTTCATTCAACGCAACGCTTGAATCCTTCAGCCATGCCGTGTTCGGAACCAAACCGATCTGAACGAAGACACCTTCCAGTGCGAGGGTGTGCTCTTCATTCGTAGCGCGGTCCACGTAGGAAATGGCTTCCACTTGCTCGGTCCCGGTGATCGCTTTCGTCGCCGCATTCGTGATGACAGTGACGTTCTTCAAAGCATGGACACGGTCCTGCAATACTTGATCGGCTTTCAATTCCGGCAAGAACTCGAGCACATATACGTGTTTCGCCAAACCGGCCAAATCGATCGCCGCTTCTATGCCGGAGTTGCCGCCGCCGATGACAGCGACGTCTTTTCCGGCGAACAACGGACCATCGCAATGCGGACAGTTGGTGACGCCTTTCGTGCGGAACTCTTCTTCACCGGGCACGTTGACATTGCGCCAATGCGCGCCAACTGTAAGGATAGCGGTTTTGGCTTTGAGCACTGCGCCGTTTTCCAGTTCAACTTCGATCAAGTCATTTTTGCGGATACTTTTCGCACGTTGGCCTTTCATGATGTCTACCTTGTACTGATTTACATGTGCTTCCACTTGCGCCATCAGTTTCGGTCCTTCCGTGTAAGGCGTCCCGATCATATTTTCGATGCCGACAGTGTCCATCACTTGTCCGCCGTAGGTCTCGACGACCATGCCTGTGTTTATGCCTTTACGGGCAGCATAGATGGCCGCGCTGTTGCCTGCGGGGCCTCCGCCTACCACAAGAACGTCGAAGATATCCTTGTCGGAAAACTCATCCGCACTTGTCGGACCGGCGGCTTTATCGATCAATTGTTCGATCGTCATGCGCCCGCTGGCAAACTCTTCCCCGTTAAGGAAAACAGTCGGTACAGCCATAATTTTTTTCGCTTCGATTTCATCCTTGAACATGCCGCCCTCTATCATAACGTGGGAGATTTTCGGGTTCAGTACGGACATGATGTTCAGTGCTTGGACAACATCCGGGCAGTTATGACAAGTCAAGCTGACATAAGTCTCAAAATGAAGCTCTTTGTCGATCGCTTTAATGCGCTTGATGATGCTGTCATCCACTTTCGGGGCTCTTCCGCCTACCTGCAGCAAAGCCAAAATAAACGAAGTGAATTCATGGCCCAACGGAAGGCCGGCGAACGTGATGCCGCTTTCCGTTTCCGGACGTGTGATCGTGAAACTGGGCGTACGGGTCAAAGTTGCTTTTTCGAAAGTGATTTTCTCGGACATACCAGCAATTTCCTGCAAAAACTCGCTGACTTTCCCGGAATTTTCATCCTCGCCCAGACTGGCTTTAAAAACAACATCCGACTCCAATAGTTCCAGATATTGGCCGAGTTGCGCTTTTATTTCTGTATCTAATGCCATGGGAAGCCTCCTTAAATTTTACCTACCAAGTCCAAGCTAGGTTTCAATGTTTCCGCGCCTTCTTTCCATTTCGCAGGGCAAACTTCGCCTGGATGGGTACGGACATATTGGCCCGCACGGATTTTGTCGATCAAACCAATTGCATCACGGCCGATGCCATCAGCATTGATTTCCACTGCTTGAACGATGCCATCCGGATCGATGATGAACGTTCCGCGTTGAGCCAAGCCTTCATCATCCAATACATCAAACCCAACTGAAATTGCATGAGATGGATCTGCAATCATGATATATTCGATTTTGCCGATGGCTGGTGAATGATCGTGCCAAGCTTTATGCGTGAAGTGCGTGTCGGTCGATACGGAATATACCTCTACACCCAGTCCTTGCAAAGTTGCATATTGGTCCTGAAGATCTTCCAATTCAGTCGGACAAACGAAAGTGAAGTCCGCAGGGTAAAAACAGACGATGCTCCATTTTCCTTTTAGGTCTTCCGATGAAACTTCAATGAATTCACCTTTGTGATAAGCATTCGCTTTAAATTCCACTATTTCTTTTCCGATTAATGACATTCTGATTCCTCCAATTAGAATGATTATTTTAGAATAGTACCTATCAATAACTATATAGAATCCATCATTAAGGGTCAAGTTTTAACACCTGAGAACTGTATTTATTTGATAATTTTTGAAAGAAAAGAATTCCATAACTAAAAATCCTTTTATAACTAGGATTCCCTGACTTAATAATTATCTCACAGTTCCAGATATAGTCATCGGAAACTTACCAAAAGTAATTTTCATACTCCTACCCCTTAAAATAAATCCGAGAACACAACGAATCCATTCTCAATTAGACATATCTATTCTCAATAAAAAGAACGCACCCGGACCGAAGTATGATCCAAGTACGTTCTTTAACTTTATATCTTATAAAGAAACTAAAGACTATCTTTTTGTTTAGTCCTCTTCCATCTTCAGAACGGCCATGAAGGCTTCTTGAGGGACCTCGACGGATCCGACTTGCTTCATGCGCTTCTTACCTTCTTTTTGTTTATCGAGCAATTTACGCTTACGGGAAATATCCCCACCGTAGCATTTAGCCAGTACGTTTTTGCGCAAAGCCTTAATGGTAGTCCGGGCCAGGATCTTGTTGCCGATCGTCGCTTGGATCGGAACTTCAAATTGCTGACGCGGAATCAATCCACGTAATTTTCCGGTGATTATTTTCCCGCGTGCATAAGCGAAATCGCGATGCACAATCAGACTCAAGGCATCGACTGCTTCACCGTTCAAGAGGATATCCATCTTGACCAATTTACTTGGACGGTAACCGATCAGTTCATAATCAAGGGAAGCATAACCCTTCGTGCTGGATTTCAAGCGATCGAAGAAATCAAATATAATCTCCGCCAGAGGCATTTCATAGACGACATTGACACGGAAATCATCCAAATAATCCATCGTAACGAAAGTGCCGCGTTTCTTCTGAGCGATATCCATGACGGCGCCGACATAGTCATTAGGCACCATCATGCTTGCTTTCACATATGGCTCTTCGACACTCTCGATCGTAGTCGCATCGGGCATTTCTGAAGGATTGTCGATCTCCAAAAATTCGCCATCGGTCTTATTGACGCGATAAATAACAGATGGCGCCGTCGTGATGATGTCCAAACCGAATTCGCGCTCGATCCGTTCTTGGATGACGTCCATATGCAGCATGCCCAAAAATCCGGTACGGAAACCGAAGCCGAGTGCTTGCGAAGATTCCGCTTCGAACTGCAAGGATGCATCGTTCAATTGTAGTTTTTCCAAAGCTTCACGCAAATCATTGAAGTCCGATGCATCAACTGGGTAGATACCACAGTATACCATCGGGTTCATTTTGCGGTAACCGGCCAAGGCTTCACTGGCAGGATTGTTCGCCAACGTGATCGTATCCCCGACCTGGGTGTCTTGGATCGTTTTGATGCCGGCAGTCAAATAGCCCACATCACCGACCATCAAATAGTCGCGTTTGATCGGTTTCGGTGAAAAAATCCCCACTTCAATGACTTCGTACTCTTTGCCGTTAGCCATGAATCTGATCATGTCGCCTGGGCGGACTACACCGTTTTTGATTCGGATATTCAGTACGACCCCCCGATAAGGATCATAGACAGAGTCAAATACCAAAGCCTGCAACGGTGCTTGCAAGTCGCCTTCCGGAGCCGGAACTTTTGTGACAATCTGTTCCAACAGCTCAGGAATGCCCAAGCCGATTTTCGCGCTCGCCAAAACCGCATCGCTGGCATCGATGCCGATGACATCCTCCACCTCAGCCCTGACGCGTTCAGGGTCTGCGGCAGGCAAATCAATCTTGTTGATGACAGGCACGATTTCCAGGTTGTTGTCCAAAGCCAAATAAACGTTGGCGAGGGTTTGTGCTTCGACCCCTTGCGCAGCATCCACTACCAGAATGGCCCCTTCGCAGGCCGCCAAACTGCGGGATACTTCATACGTGAAGTCGACGTGTCCCGGTGTGTCGATCAGATGGAAGATATAATCTTCTCCGTCTTCGGCCCTATAAGTCAATTCGACGGCGTTTAGTTTTATGGTAATGCCTCGTTCTCTTTCGAGGTCCATGGAATCCAATAATTGTGCTTGCATATCACGATCGGCGACTGTATCAGTCATTTGGAGAATTCTATCCGCCAATGTGGATTTCCCATGGTCTATATGGGCAATGATGGAAAAATTTCTTATCTTTTTTTGTCGCTGCTTCATCTCTTCTAAGTTCATTATCGTTGCTCACTTTCTCTGACGTCCATTCGTTCACTTAAAAATTATACCAATCTAAAGCCTTTATGACAAGACGCCGACTCAGATTGGCAAGTCTTTCTCACATTTGTTCGGAATGTAAATCAAGTGGACTTTCACCACCAAGTTATCACCCCTACCGGACGCATGCGAAAAAAAGAATCCGAAGGCTCTCCATCGGATTCTTTCCCATTGAAATTTAAAACGCATCAATGATATTCTGCAATGCTTGGATGGCTTCATCAGGCAACGGCACTGTCGGATGGGCAGCATTGAATTCTTCCAAGAAATCTTCTCTTAGCTGCATGCGTCTTCTCACCAATTTCGTATAGTCTTTATCTTCGAAATCAGGATCGAAACCAACCACCGGCAGATAACTGAGATGCGGCGCATCGCCAAATGGGACGAATGAGGCTTTCCCCTCAACAACGCTTTCGATGACGCCCAAAGATACTTCCTTCGGTATTTTTTTGCCCATGAAGAACCCAGTATTGATAATATAGCAGGCGACTTCTTCATGACCCAACAGTTCTTTGAAACCATCATAATCTTCAACCAATGGATAGACCCGGAACGGATTTGCGAATGGTTCGATGACCAGTGTATCGGTCGACTCACCTTTCTTAAGCGTTTCCGCAGTCGTGCGTTTTGTGGCCAATGTCGTGCCGAAAGTTGCCGCCAAGACCGCATCATCCACCTTCACCAAAGGCGGCAAGGCATCGTCCTTCATGATCCAGTAGACAGCGTTGATCGGTTCTTCGAACTTATCCACGCGATTTGGAGTAGAGTAACGAGATTTGACTGTACGTCCGTTACCGTTTCGGATATCTTCGGTGACCAACACAATTTTACCCTCGTTATCCTTTGTCACTCCCACATTCTGAACCGTCACAAAATAATTTTGTTCCGGATGGTCAGCGGGATAATCCTGGGTTTTGTCGAAATAGGAAGGTTCCAGCGCGATGGAGGAGCCATCCGTCAAATCGATCAGGAAGGCATCGTCATGCAGCACTTTCACTTCATATTTGTTGTCGTGCTTGGAATGGGTCAGAGTCGATTTGCCTGACCCCGAAAGCCCGAAGAAGGAAGCAACATACGAACCGCCATCATGCAGACGGAAGTGTTTTTGGCCGCCATGGCAAGCAACGAAACCATTCCGATGACCGGTTCCCCAGGCGAGCGTCAGTGTGCCTTTTTTGAACTCCCCGAAATATTGCATTCCCAGGATGCAGGCAACGTTTCTGTCGGGCTCGAAGATAGCCACTCCGAGCGGATAATCCGGATGGCGCCAGTCGGGATCCGTATAGATGTAGATGTCGCCTTCGTTGTACAGTTTCGACTGTGCATACATTTCCTGATATTCCGGGCTGTTCCACTGGAAGTTCAATAGCCAGGAATAGAGATTGTTTTCGTTTCCTTCGGGAAAGGCGATATGCGCCTTGATGATGAAATCTTTGTCAAGACCTACGTAACCTGTCGCTTTATAGTAATGGCGAAGTCTGTTTTGATAGATGACATCCCGGATGATGGCTTCAAGGATTTCGTCTTCTTCTTTGTTCTCTCCGATGATACGTCTGGCGCGGGCTGTACGGCCGATGATTCTCCCGCCGTTTTCGACAAGGACTTTTGCATCATCCGGCAATCCCAATTCCTTTGTATGGAGCACAGGCAGATCGGTCACGATCACTCCTGCAGCGTTCAGAGCGAGTTCATAGGCTTCCGTCATGTCCGTGACTTCCTGCATGTTTTTGCCATAAAAAGCTGTTTCGACCGTTGTCCGGAATTTCGTAAGTAAAGGGTTGGACTTCTTTAATTCGGATCTATTGAACGATTCTCTAGTAGCCATTTACGTCACCTCTTTTATTTGATACTTCCATTATAATCCTATTCCGAGGAATTGTAACCCCTTACATACCATATTTTGTGAATATTTGTGCTATTTCTATAAAAAAAGTGTTTAAATCCTCATGTTAATTACAAAAAATCTAACAGAATAGTATTGGAGCAAAAAAATGAACCGGTTGCTTGTTGTTTACAAAGCACCGGTTCATTCCGTTTATTTATTTTTTATTTTTGAAGGCGTCCTTAACTTTATCAAAAAAATTGGATTCATCTTCCACCAACGTATCGCCGCCCGCTGTTGCGAAAGCACGAATTGCCTCTTTTTGCTTCTCGTTAAGGTTTTTAGGTGTGACGACGGTCACTTTAACGTGCTGATCGCCATTTCCGGTTCCACGCAAGCGTGGCGCTCCTTTGCCTTTCAAACGGAAACTGGTGCCCGTTTGTGTCCCCGCAGGAATCTTCAGTTTGACTTTACCGTGTACAGTAGGCACTTCAACCTCATCACCCAATGCGGCTTGGGCGAAGCTGATCGGCAGCGTGTAATGGATTTCTGTTCCTTCACGATCGAAAATATCACTTGGTTCCACTTGGAAAACGACATACAAGTCACCGTACGGACCGCCATTGCTGCCGACTTCGCCTTGTCCGTTTAAGCGCATCTGTTGTCCATCGTCAACACCTGGAGGGATAGTAACCGCCACCGAGTGGTCAGTTTCGACATGCCCGTGTCCGTGGCATGTTGTACATTTATCCGTGATTTCCTTACCTGTTCCGCCGCAGACATCACAGACTGATTGCGTCATCACGCGGCCAAAAGGCGTATTCCGTTCGACACCAATCGCTCCTGAACCATGGCACTTCGAACACGTTTTTGGTTGTGTGCCGGGTTTTGCACCGGAACCGCTGCAAGTTTTACATTCCTCGTCACGTTTGTAACGGATGGTTTCTTTCTTCCCAAAAATCGCTTCTTCAAAGGTAAGGTGGATACGATATTGTAAATCGGAGCCTTGACGGGGGGCGTTGGGGTTTCTGCCACGCCCACCGCCGCCTCCGAAAAAGGAATCGAAGATATCTTCAAAGCCGCCCGAGAAGCCGCCGAAGCCGCCGCCATAACCGCCGCCTGCGCCGAAGTTGGGATCGGTACTGGCATGTCCGTACTGGTCATAAGCTGCGCGTTTATTGCCGTCGCTCAAGACTTCATAAGCTTCAGCAAGTTCCTTGAATTTATCTTCTGCACCCGCTTCTTTGTTGATATCCGGGTGAAACTTCTTGGAAAGCTTCCGATAAGCTTTTTTTATCTCGTCATCCGTGGCATCCTTCGCCACACCCAAGATATCATAATAATCTCTTTTCGCCATTGTTTCGCCTCCATTGATTGGCTTCATCTGAACTTTATCTCTCTATACAGTGAGAGAAGCCAATGCAGTTAAGCGTTGGCTTCCTCCCGTTAGAGTTGACTATTTGTCGTCTACTTCTTCAAAATCGGCATCTACGACACCATCGTCAGTCGCTGTGTTGTGCGCACCTTCTTGTTGTTGCGCTTGAGCAGCTTGCTCATACAGTTTGACAGTCAGGTTTTGAACAAGTTCATTCAAAGCGTCACGCTTCGTTTTCATTTGTTCCAAATCATTGGCTTCAACTGCTGCTTTCAGCTCGTCTCTCGCTTCTTCAGCTTTCTTCACTTCATCAGCATCGACTTTACCGTCAAGTTCTTTCAATGTTTTGTCAGTCTGGAAGATCAATTGATCCACTTCATTGCGTAATTCTACTTCTTCCTTGCGCAATTTGTCTGCTTCAGCGTTTGCTTCCGCGTCTTTCACCATTTTTTCGATTTCTTCGTCAGTCAGACCGGAAGAAGACTTGATAGTGATTGTTTGTTCTTTTTGCGTACCCAAGTCTTTGGCGCGAACATTTACGATACCATTTTTATCGATATCGAATGATACTTCGATTTGTGGAACGCCACGAGGTGCAGCTGGAATATCAGTCAATTGGAAACGACCCAAAGTTTTGTTGTCGGCTGCCATCGGACGCTCCCCTTGCAACACATGTACATCAACAGCAGGTTGATTGTCGGCTGCAGTCGAGAAGACTTGTGATTTGCTTGTAGGGATTGTTGTATTGCGGTCGATCAATTTTGTGAACACGCCACCCATTGTTTCGATACCCAATGATAAAGGTGTAACGTCCAATAGTACGATGTCTTTTACGTCGCCAGAGATGACTCCGCCTTGGATGGCAGCACCCATTGCGACAACTTCATCCGGGTTAACGGATTTGTTCGGCTCTTTGCCGGCTTCTTTGCGGACCGCTTCGATGACTGCAGGAATACGTGTTGAACCACCAACCAAAATGATTTCGTCGATTTCGGAAGTGGATAAACCGGCATCCTTCAACGCTTGGCGTACAGGAATTTTTGTGCGTTCAACCAAGTCATACGTGATTTCATCAAATTTCGCACGGGTAAGCGCCAATTCCAAGTGCAATGGACCAGCTTCGCCGGCAGTGATGAACGGCAGGCTGATTTGAGTTGACGTTACGCCCGACAAATCTTTCTTGGCTTTTTCGGCAGCATCTTTCAGACGTTGTTTCGCCATTTTGTCGTTTGAAAGGTCGATTCCGTTTTCTTTCTTGAATTCTGCAACCAAGTAGTCGATGATCTTGTTATCGAAGTCATCGCCACCCAATTTGTTGTCGCCGGCTGTACTCAATACATCGAAGACGCCGTCGCCCAATTCAAGGATGGAAACGTCGAATGTACCGCCGCCCAAGTCGAATACAAGAATTTTTTCGTCTTTATCGGTTTTATCCAATCCGTATGCCAAAGCAGCAGCCGTCGGTTCGTTGACGATACGCTCTACTTCCAGACCGGCAATTCTGCCCGCATCTTTAGTCGCTTGACGCTGTGCATCGTTGAAGTAAGCTGGAACAGTAATTACGGCTTTGTCAACTTTTTCACCCAGGTAGTCTTCCGCATAACCTTTCAGATATTGAAGGATCATCGCTGAAACTTCTTGTGGTGTGTAGCTCTTGCCTTCCACTTCCACTTTGTAGCCAGCATCGCCCATATGACGTTTGATGGAGCTGATTGTATTCGGGTTTGTCACTGCTTGACGCTTTGCAACCTCGCCCACTTGGATTTCGCCATTCTTGAATGATACGACAGATGGTGTCGTCCGATTTCCCTCTGGATTTGGAATGATTTTAGCTTCTCCGCCTTCTAATACTGCTACAGCTGAGTTTGTTGTTCCTAAGTCAATACCGATAATTTTGCTCATGATGTTATTCCCCTCTATATGAAATTTTTATGTTTATCAATAAAATTATTGTGATACGACAACCATTGCTGGCCTTAATACACGTTCTTTCAAGGTGTATCCTTTTTGCACTACCGCGACGACTGTATCAGGAGCTTGCCCTTCAGCAGCCGGTTGCACTTGGATGGATTGATGGAAATTCGGATCGAAAGGCTGATCGATCGGATTGATCGCAGAAATCCCCTCTTTGGCGAAAGCATCTGTAAACAAGTTCAAGACCATTTCCAAACCTTTCTTCAGGTTCACAGCTTTTTCATCTTCAACTTCAATCGCTAATGCGTGCTCCAGGCTATCCATCACCGGCAATAACTCCTGCGCTAATGACTGGGAACGGTATTTCGCCGCATCTTGCCTTTCTTTCGCGTTGCGTTTCTGGATATTTGCGAGTTCTGCTTGCAGGCGCAATAAGCGGTCTTCCGTTTCGGATAAGGTTGCCTGTAATGCTTCAACCTCACTTATTTCTGTGACTGTTTCTTGGCCCTCTTCCATTGATGTTTCAACGGTTGTTTCCTGTTGTTCCACTAATTCTTCGTTATTGTCCACTTCAAAATCTCCTTTGTCGTGCTTATTTGTTCAGATCATTCAAGCTATCAGAAAGTTCATAGCGCATAAATTTCATGATACTGATCATTTTTTGATAAGGCATATTGGTTGGCCCCAGCAGTGCGATCAGGCCTTTACCGTTGCCAGCCGTGTCATAAGTAGCCGTGATCAGACTAAAATTATGCAACAGCTCATTATTCAATTCCGTACCGATCTTGACCCCGACGCCCTCGTTGGGGTTAGAAAAAAGCGCATGGATGTCCGGAGACCCATTCAACATGCTTAAAATGGCTTTGACTTTATTCTTGTCCATCGTCGAGTCCAAATGGTTCAGAAGATTCATGCTACCACCTACATGGAAGCGATCATGCTCCAACTTTGCCACAATGTCATTGAAGATCGCTGTGAAATCGACTTTTGCATCGACGTACTTCCGGATAATCAACGGAATGTCCGTTTGCAGTTTGACGAATACTTCCTGCAGCGTGCGGCCGACCAGTTCCTGATTGAAAATGTTGACGATTTTTTCTATCTCAGTGGCTGAGAAGCCCGGCGAAACAGAAAAAATCTGATTTTCCACATGTCCTTTGTCAGTCACCAATATCGCCATCACATGTCCTTCATTAAGTGCGACCAGCCGGAAGCCCGTCAAACGGCTGTCCTTTGTTTCAGGTCCGATCGCCAAAGCGGTATAATTCGTCAAAAAGGACAACATTTCAGCTGATTTTTCGACGACCTGTTGCACTTCACGATAAGGATTCTGAAAGCCGTGCTTGATCATTTGCTTGACCTCGTCAGCGACTTCTTCGCTTTCTTTGCCTAAAAGTTGATCGACATAGTAACGATAGCCTTGGATGGATGGTATCCTGCCGGACGAAGAATGCATCTTTTCCAGGAAGCCCAATTCTTCGATCCGCATCATTTCGTTGCGGATTGTTGCTGAGCTTAAAGGCAAAGAAGACTCCTTAAGAAGTGTCTTCGACCCGAGCGGCTCCTCGAATTCGATGTAATGCCTGACAATTAAATCAAAAATTAGCAACTGTCTTTCTGTTAACAAGATTTTCACCTCACTTTAGCACTTGACCACAATGAGTGCTAACCATAAATAAATTTATCACGGGTAACAGGCTTTGTCAACGGAATACAATCATTTTTCATAACATTATCAGCAGCCGATCGGATACGAGCGTATTCACATCAAGAAAGAACGAAATACTTCATTGCCGAGAAAAACGCCCCTTTGTGTCAGACGGATTCTGTCGCCATCAAGCATCAACAGGCCTTCTGTAACCAAATCCGAAATGACGCTAGCATACTGATCCAGCAACGAAGTCTGGAATTTGTCGGCAAAATGCTGTTGGCTGACACCTGCCATCGTGCGCAGCCCCAGAATCATCTCTTCTTCCATTTGTTCGTTTTTCGATAACTGTTGCTGCCGGATAATCGGCAGATTATTTTCCCGTAATGGCGCCAGGTATTGTTGGATCGGTCCATGATTGTGGTAACGGATGCCATCGATATAGCCGTGCGCGCCTGCTCCGAAACCGAAATAGGTCTCATTCTTCCAATAGGTAAGATTATGCTGGGATTCATAGCCCGGCAGTGCAAAGTTTGAGATTTCGTATTGGTTCCTGCCGTTTTTTGTCATCGTCTCGATAGCCAAGGCATACATATCGGCCTCTGTGTCTTCTGAAGGCAACGGCAGTTTCCCTTGACGCATCAAGTTATAGAACACTGTTTTATTCTCAAGTATCAAGGCGTAAATCGAGTAATGCGGCAAATCCAATTCCAGTGCTTTTTTCAGGCTGTCTTCAAAATCAGCCATCGTTTGGTTCGGCAACCGGAAAATCAGATCGATGGTCATGTTATCAAATCCGGCTTTGCGTGCATCGGCCACGGAAGTGTACACCTGCTCGGCTGTATGGATGCGGCCGATTTTTTTTAAGATGTCGTTATTGAAGGATTGGACCCCCATGCTCAGTCGGTTGACACCGTAGTCCCGCATGATCTTCAATTTTTCGAATGAAACGCTCTCCGGATTGGCTTCCATCGTGAATTCGGCGCTTTTAGGCAGGGAATAGGTGCTGCGGATACCGTTCAACAGCTTTTCCAACTGTCGTTCATTAAGCGTGGTCGGCGTACCCCCGCCGATATAGAAGGTGCTTAGCGTTTCTTCAGGATGCAGCAGCTTAGATAACTGCATTTCCTTTATCAAAGCATCCACATATTCATCGACCGGTTGGCCTTCCAGAAACACTTTGTTGAAATCACAATAAAAGCAGATGTGCTCGCAGAATGGGATGTGTAAATAAGCGGCTGCCATTTAGCGTGTCACCTCATCCAAAGGGTAGTCCTGAAAATAGGCGATTGTATCCGCTTCGTCGCTTTTCAGCTGCGCAATCAGTTGCTCGATGCCCGAAAATTTGATCTCACTGCGGATAAAATGGTGCCATCTGACAGCTACGTTCTCACCGTAAATCATTTTATCGAAGTCCAATATGTACACTTCAACAGTCTTATCGCGGCCCGCTTCAAAAGTGATATTGTGCCCGATTGAAGCCGTGCCGCGATGCCACGTTCCATTCACCCTGATGCTCACGATATAAACGCCATTCCTAGGCAAGCGCGTGTGCTTTTCCGTCTGAATATTCGCAGTCGGGAAACCCAGTAGTCTGCCTCTAGCATCACCATGAATGACCGTGCCTTCGATCTGGTAGACATAGCCTAAATATGCATTCGCTTTTTCCATATCCCCTTCGGTTAATGCTTCCCGGATATGCGTGGAACTGATTTTTTCAACTTCGTTCTTTAATTCGGCGACCTCGATGACTTCAAAGCGGTCTTTAGCATAATGCACCAATTGTTTCATATCCGCGATTTCTCTAGGACCATAAGTATAATCGAAACCGGCGACAACAGCGCTGGCATGCAAGCCGCAAATGTACTGGTCGACGAATTCTTGTGGTCTTAATGAGGCAAATGCAGATGTGAAAGAGACGACAAAAAAATAATCAACACCCAGGTTCTCAAATATTTCGGCCTTCCGGTTGATGGTCGACAGATACTGCATCGTTTCTGGATTCATCTTCTGGAACACGATGCTCGGGTGATGGTTGAAGCTCATGACGGCTAATTTCAAATTCTTATTTTCGGCAATTTCCTTTGCTCTCTTGATTACTTCTTGATGCCCTCTATGGACGCCGTCAAAATACCCCAAAGCCAGCACGATTTGTTCGTCTGGTATTTGTTTTTGGTCATAGGGATGGTGTATATGTATTATTTCCATTGCGTTAGCAACTCCTTGCTGATTATGATAGGAACATTTTTCTGGGTTTTATGTAACCGGCTTTAGTCGGATGCGGTTCGTACATCGCCACGATTTTGCTCTGATAGGTGAACAGAACCGGGCCATCCATCACTTCGAAAAGTTCCACTTTCGGCAGAACCGCGCCATTTCTCACTTTATCCCACAGCTCATCATCAAGTGCTACCTGCCGATATGATGCGAATACCGAATCAATCGGTTTCAGGTTCTCGTCAATCACGTCATTCGCCATTGCTTCAGCCACTTGCTGCAACGTCAGGCAATCAGTCTGCGTGAAGCCTCCGCTCATCGTGCGGGTCAAACTTGACATGTAAGCCGGATAACCCAAGGCTGCCCCCAAATCGACAGCCAAAGTCCTCACATAGGTTCCTTTGCCGCAAGTGACCCGGAAACACCAGGACATCGTTTCGTCTTCCGCATGATAGACAGGTTCCGAAATCCGTTCAAAATGCATCACTTGGATAGTCCTTTGCGGCCTTTCGACGGTCAATCCTTTACGGGCATATTCATATAGCCTCTTGCCGTTCACCTTGACTGCGGAGTACATCGGTGGAACTTGAATGCTTTCACCTACCATTGCCTCCATGGCTGCGTCGATTTCAGCCAATGACAGCGTTCGATCGACAGGTGTCTTTGCGATCGGTTCACCTTGGCTATCTTCCGTCGTCGTAGCGACTCCGATAGTGATTTCACCTTCGTACGCTTTATCCGTATCTGTCAAAAACTCGACGACTTTCGTGGCTTTCCCGATGCAGATCGGCAAAACGCCATCAACTTCCGGATCCAAAGTTCCGGTGTGCCCAACTTTTTTTGTTTTCAGTATTTTTCTCAATTTGAATACGCAGTCGTGACTTGTCATACCGCGTTCTTTCCATAAAGGTAATATTCCATCCATATATTTGTAACCCACTTTCTTCTGCAACTAACCTATTATAGCATAATCTATTCTACAGGAAAAAACATCAAGATTAGAGGAATATGCCTGCAAATCATAAGGATAACTGCGTTACTTTTCCTCTAAAATCTGCTATGCTTAAGGAAATATGACTGTACTTAAGGAGAATCAATATGCCAAACTTCAAAATTGTGACCGATTCCACAACGGAATTGTCCGCAGAAGAAATTGACAGATATGGAATCACGGTAATCCCGCTTTCGTCCATGATTGAGAATGTGATTTATTACGACGGAATAACCATAACCAAACCTGAGTTCCTCGAAAAAATGATGAACACTAAAGAATTGCCAAAATCATCCCAACCATCCATGGGAACTTTCTTGGATAAATACAATGAACTGACAATGGATGGTAGTGAAGTCCTGTCCATCCACGTGACTGAAACATTGAGCGGTACCGTAAACTCCGCTCATCAGGCGGCTAAACTCGCCCACGGTAAGGTGACGGCCATCGATTCTCAGTTTTGCGCAAGAGCTGCCGCCTTCCAAGTGTTGGAAGCTGCAAAATGTTCCGCTGAAGGATTGACGGTCGCGGAAGCATTGCCTCGGATCCAGGCTGTCAAAGAGCGCACGTTGCTGTACATTTGCATCGTCAACCTGGAAAATATGGTCAAGGGCGGACGCATCGGAAAAACGATGGGCCGAATCACGACACTGTTGAACATTAAAGCAAACCTGAAAATGATCGACGGTGCGTTGACTACCGACGTAAAAGGCCGCGGCACCAAATCAATCGTAAAACGGTACGAAGAGATCATCGCAGAACTAAAACAAAAATACTCGGATGTTGAAGCGATCGGCATCACGCATGACGGCTTGTCGGATTATTCGAACCAAATCATCGGCATGCTGAAAAACGCCTTCCCTAATGCCCAAATGCACACATCATACGCCAGCGCAAGCGTTATGACCCATGCCGGCCCCGAAGCCGTATCCTTCCAATTCCTGATAAAAAACAATTAGAAAATGCCGCTACTCCCGAATGGGGAATAGCGGCATTTTTTCATATGAATACGAAATAAGTTGTTATTCCTATCAAGAGCGTACCCAAACCGAAGATTACCTTGAAAATCAGGTGTTTTCTTTTATGGCGAAAGTGATGCATCCCCAGGAATCCGCCTAACCCGCCCCCTAGAAATCCGAGCAAAAGTAGATTGCGTTCCGGTATGCGCCAAGCTTTTTGCCGCGCTTTCTTTTTGTCTACGCCCATCAATATAAAGAGCAAAACATTCGTCACAACGAGATACGTCAGAACGGTGTTTCTCATTGCTTTCCATAGCCCTGACTTTGTCTGATGATTTCCACGATGACAGCTACTGCTTTTTCCATTGATTGGACAGACACAAATTCATAGCGCCCATGGAAGTTTTCTCCCCCGGCAAAAATATTCGGGGTCGGCAAACCCATGAAGGATAATTTTGAGCCGTCAGTCCCGCCGCGGATCGGTTCGATGATCGGATTGATCCCCAATGCCTTCATCGCTGTTTCCGCCAAATCGACCGGACGCATATCGTTCTTCAGCACTTCACCCATGTTGTAGTATTGATCGTGCATTTCGATAGAAATGCGGTCCTCGGTCAATTCCTTGTTCATGCGCTCTGCCAGCGCAAGCATGGTTGTTTTCTTGTTCTCAAAAAGCTCCTTGTCATGGTCCCTGATGATGTAGGTCATCTTGCTTTCTTCCACATTGCCTTCAATGCCCAACAGATGATAGAAGCCTTCACGCTTTTCAGTCTTTTCAGGGACTTCATTTTGTGGCAAAGCGCCGTCGTATGCGATAGCTAATTTGATCGCATTCACCATTGTGTCCTTGGCAGTGCCTGGATGCACGTTTTTGCCACGGATCGTCACGATGGCTTGCGCCGCATTGAAACTTTCGTATTCAAGTTCACCCAACGGGCCGCCATCCATCGTGTAGGCAAAGTCGCAACCGAAACCGGCCACATCAAAAAGATCGGCTCCGCGGCCAATTTCTTCATCGGGCCCGAAGGCGACTTTGATGTCCCCGTGCTCTATGTCATCCGCTGCTTTTATCGCTTCCAAGGCTGTGATGATTTCAGCGATGCCGGCTTTGTCGTCAGCACCCAACAACGTTTTTCCATCGGTAGTGATCAATGTCTGACCGATGTAGTTCTTCAACGCAGGGAAGTCCTTGGGCGAAAGCATCACCTGCGCTTCCGCATCCAAAATCAGATCGTTGCCCGCATAGTGTTCCCAAATAAGCGGATTTACATTCGCTGCCTCGAAATCAGCTGTGTCCATATGAGCGATGAACCCGATTGTAGGGAACTCTTTCTCTGAGTTGCGCGGCAAACGTGCTGTCACGAATCCATTCGTTGCATTGTATTGGATATCCGAAAGCCCGATTTCTTCCAGTTCCGGCATCAAAACCATTTTTGCGAAATCCACCTGATTTTGGGTTGAGGGCACTGTCAGACTTTTTTCATCCGATCTTGTCTCGAATTTTATGTATTTAAAGAAACGGACCACTAATTTTTCTTGCATGCTTTGACATCCTTTCACAATTGACTATCGAAAATAAAAGGATCCGTGTTGATTTCGGAAGCGATGACTTCCAGATCCCACTCATTTTCTTTTTTCCATTCAGTGAATAATTCCAATAATTTCGGTTTACAAATCTGCTCGATGTGATGGCCTGGGTCTATGACGGTCAGTCCATCAGCCTGCATATCGTGGGCCGTGTGGTAGTAGACATCGCCAGTGATGTACACATCCGCACCCTTTTTGATTGCTTTCCGGTAATATTTGCCGGCATCCCCGCCACAGACGGCAACACGACTGATTGTCTGATCCAAATCAGCTGCTATGAAACGCATGCCCTCGATCTGGAAAACATCCTTGACGTACTGGATGAAGGAGCGCAAAGACATCGGCAAAGCCAAATTACCGACCCTTCCTAAGCCGTATTCGCGTTGGAAATTATTGATTGTGTATACTTCGTAGACGGGCTCTTCGTAAGGATGCGCTTCATACAGCGCCTCCAAGACATCAGCTAAGTATTTATCTTCGACGATCATTTCAATCTTTTTCTCTTGGACTTCCTCTGGTTCGTTTATATGGCCTATGGCAGGCTTAGCACCTTCCATGGGAGTGAATCGGCCAACGCCTTGCGCCTCAAATGAGCAATGACTATATTCATCGGAAATGTTGCCCGCTCCCGCATCGGCCATAGCCAAGCGGACACGATTGCATTCGGCATTCGGTACACATACGGATATTTTCTTCACAGGCACACGCTTTGTGACATCCATGATTTCAACGTCCAACAACCCCAATGCTTCAGAAAGCCAATCGTTCATCCCGTTATTCGCATTGTCGAGATTCGTGTGGGCCGCATAGACACTGATGTCATGCTTGAGCAAATCAACGTACATTTTTGTTTGCTTGTCGGATACATCCAGATTTTTCAACGGTCGGTAGATCGGCGGGTGATGGGAAAAGATAAAATCGGCTTTCTTATCGATGGCCTCTTGGACGACTTCGGGACGGACATCAAGTGTCACCAAAATACGGCGGACCGGACGGCTTAGGTCTCCCAAATGGAGTCCCACTGGATCCCCGTCCTCTGCCAACCAAGTCGGAACATGCGATTCAAATAACTCGATGAATTCATAACCCGTAATGCTTGTCATTTCAGCACCTCTTTAATTTCATTGATTTTATTGATCACTTGCTGTTCTTTTTCATTCAGATCGTTGCTTGCTTTTTGCATACTGTCCAATATGTATTGGCATTTATCGATTTCGGCTGACCATTTTTTGCGGAAAATATCATTTTTTTCCTGAAGCAGGAAACGTCCGAAGCTATATTCTAAATTGCTGTAGTTTTCTGGCGACTCTGCCTTCTCGGCAACGAGGATTTCATAAATCTTACCATTTTCTTCCAATATCGTTTCGTCGATGATTTTGTATTGATGGCCAATCAGCCATTCACGCAGTTTCTTTTCTCCGTTATTGGGCTGAAGAATCAATCGTTCCACACCGACCAGTTTATCTTTCAGTCTGCCTTTTTCCAGAATTTTGGAAATCAAGTCCCCACCCATCCCGCAGATGGTGACGACGTTGATATCGTCTGTCGTCTCAATTACATCCATGCCATCGCCAAGCCTAGCGCTGACGCGATCGCCGACTCCTGATGTTTTGATCTGTTCCGCTGCCGATTCGAATGGGCCTTTCACAACTTCACCTGCCAATGCGTAACTGACGACATCGCGCGCCGCCAAAACACAAGGCAAATAGGCGTGATCCGAGCCTATATCGGCCAGTCTCGCATTTTTCGGCACAAAGCCTGCGACTGTCTCGAGTCTTACGGATAATTGTTGAATATTCAACCTCATCCCTCCCTTTCCATTTTTGCTGATAGTACTATTTTAGCACAATTCCCTTCCAGATATCCCATAAAACCTGATATCACTCGGAAAACGGCATAAGAAAAACCCGAGTGCAATAACTCGGGTCAGATGCTTATTACTCAAGAAAATCTTTTAATTGTTTCGAACGGCTTGGATGACGCAGTTTGCGTAAAGCTTTCGCTTCGATTTGACGGATCCGCTCGCGGGTTACGCCGAATACCTTCCCTACTTGCTCCAATGTCCTGACATTCCCGTCATCAAGACCGAAGCGCAGACGAAGAACGTTTTCCTCGCGGTCGGTCAAAGTGTCCAACACTTCCTCAAGTTGTTCCTTCAGAAGTGTCTGAGCAGTATGCTCAGCTGGACTCAAGACTTCCTGATCTTCAATGAAGTCGCCCAAATGAGAATCATCTTCTTCCCCGATAGGCGTTTCCAAGGAAACAGGCTCCTGAGCAATTTTCAGGATCTCTCTGACTTTTTCGGTCGGAAGATCCATCTCGGCGCCGATTTCTTCAGGTGTCGGTTCGCGCCCAAGATCCTGCAGTAATTGCCGTTGGATCCGGACCAATTTATTGATCGTTTCAACCATATGCACAGGGATACGGATCGTTCTGGCTTGGTCGGCGATGGCACGGGTGATGGCTTGACGAATCCACCAAGTGGCATAGGTGGAGAATTTGAAACCTTTCGTATGGTCAAATTTTTCGACAGCTTTCATCAGACCCATATTGCCTTCCTGGATCAGATCCAGGAACTGCATGCCCCGACCGACATAACGTTTCGCGATGGAAACAACCAGACGCAAGTTGGCCTCAGCCAATTGCTGTTTTGCTTCTTGATCGCCGTCTTTGATGCGCAAGGCCAAATTGACTTCTTCCTCTGCGTTCAACAAAGGCACGCGGCCGATTTCCTTCAAGTACATACGGACAGGGTCATTGATTTTCACTCCGGGAGGCACAGCCATCGGGTCTTCTTCTTCGTCCTTTTTGGATGTGGCTGCTTTTTCTGGCTTCACTGTTTCTTTGGCAAGTTGACGCGCTGTCGGGCCGCCGTCTGCGTCTACGACACTGACACCGCCGTCTTCCATTTTTTGTATGAGTTTATCCATGTCATCCGCGTCCAATTGGAAAGGTGTAGCTATCTTATCAGCCAATTCGTCGTAGAAGACGGACCCCAGTAATTTATGTTCTGCGATCAGCTTTTTGGTTACCTGTTCTATCGTTAAACCTTGATCATTTTTTTCGATTGCCATAAAATGATTCCTCCATTCGATGCGGGCTATTTCTTTGTTGCTTTTAATTCTTTTGAGAGCGAAACGATTTCCAACATGATTGTCTTCAGACGTTCATTGTCATTTTTCTTTCGCGCTTCCTTCATCTCTGCCTGTTTCTTGGTCAGTTGATCCTGTAAAGACGACTTGTCCCGGATGATATGGACGAGATCCTGAATTTCCTGATAGGTGACTTCCGAATCCAATTGGAACCATTCAATCTCCGTAATCACGTTTTGAAGAGCCGGATTATTGATGCGGTCCAAGAATTGATCGATATTGCCGACCAACCCATTCTGTCTGAAAAACTCTTCATACAAAATGTAGATTGTCTGGTAGTCATCATGGATGAAATTGAAATCCGCATCAATTTCATTCAGATACGACCAGACTTCCTCGAAATGAAACAGACGGTAAAGCAGCTGCTTTTCGCTTTGCTCAGCCTGGGTCACTTTGCGTTTATTCGTGCTTGGATACAGCGCGTGTTGAGTGGCATCTTGCGGCGCGGTTCTTCTGACCGGCTCGCGTTCAGGTCTTTGCTGAAGCACCTCTTGCTGATAACCCTTCAATTGCTTCTGCAGAATATCGATCGGAATACTGAATTCATCCGCGATGTCCTTCATGTAAAGCTCTCTTTCGACCAGAGAATCCAAGGGAGCCAATGCCTTAAGCATAGTTTCGATATAGGTGATGCGATTTTTTTCGGAATCCAGGTTCAGATTCATCTTGAGGTAGCGTGAATAGAACTGAATGACTGTCTCCCTGTTGTTGCTCAGTGCTTTAGCAAATGCCTCCGGACCTTTCTGCTGGATGTATTCATCCGGGTCCATGCCTGCTTCCAGCGGGAAAATGGAGATATCGAAGTGCTTGTTGCGTTCCAGTATCTCTATGGCGCGCTTCGTTGCTTCGACCCCGGGACGATCACCGTCATAGGCAATGACTATTTTATCAGCGGTTTTCGTCAATATACGGTTCTGTTCTTCCGTCAGACTGGTCCCCATCGAGGCAACACCATTTTTCACTCCCGCTTGCCAAGCGGATATGACATCCATGTATCCTTCGAAAAGGATCACTTCTGAATGCCTTCGGATCTCACTGCGGGCTTTATCGAAGTTGAAAAGGAAATCCCGTTTGTTGAACAAAAGTGTTTCAGGGCTGTTCAAGTATTTTGCTTCATGATAACCTGTGTCATCCACTGGGGAAGCATGCAGAATTCTGCCGGAAAAAGCGACCGTCTTTCCTTTAGAGTTCCGCAATGGGAAAATGATCCTGGCCGAGAAGCGATCAAAAAGTTCGTTCTGGCCTTGTCTATCCGTGAATATACCACTTTCCTGAAGGAGTCCTTCATCGAATGCCTTCGCTTTTAGCATTTGAAAGAGCGCCGTCCGATTGGAAGGGGAAAACCCTATTTGATACTCTTTTAGTGTCTCCGGGGTGAAACCGCGTTGGATCATGTAATCAAGCGCAGCTTGCCCCGTGACGGTATTCATCAGGACCTGATGGTAAAAGGCAGCTGCTTCCTCGTGGATTTGGATCAGTTTTTCCTTTTTTGACTGCAGCGGATTATCCTGTGCATGGCTTTCGTACGAGAAATCCAAGGCAATGTTGCTTAATTCGGCTGTCTTGATGACTGCCTCAACGAACGAAACGCCCTCGACATCCATCAAAAAGGTAAAAACATTCCCTCCTCTTCCGCAGCTGAAACAGTGGAAAATCTGTTTTTCTTCTGCAACAGAAAAAGAAGGGGTCTTCTCGTCATGGAACGGGCAAAATCCGAAATGATTCTTGCCTCTTTTTTTAAGTTGTACATATTGGCTGACGACATCAACAATATTCGTTTCGGTTCTGATTTGCGCTAATTTTTCTTCTGAAATACGTTCTGCCAAATGTCTCCCACCTTGAAGAAATGTCTTCATTTTATAAAAACGAGCATAAAGATGCAAATTAGATTTTACCACATTTTTGGCACACAAGCAAACTTTAATCCAATTGGTCAACTCTGCTGCTTTGCTTGCGGATCCGGAACTTGTACAAAGAACAGCAGTATCCCGCCGATTACGAACAGGATGATCAGGGCAAAAACGCCATCCAACGAGTTTCCTGTCAGCTGCGAGATGAGTCCGACCAGCAGCGGACCGACCACAGCCGCAAATTTTCCGAAGATGTTATAGAATCCGAAAAATTCGTTCGCTTGCTCTTTCGGGATCAATTGACCGAATAAGGATCGGCTCAACGCCTGCACGCCGCCTTGGGCTGTGCCCACAAGCAGCGCCAAAATGATGAATGTCAGCAACGAGTCCAACTGCAGCGCATAAATGCAGATAAAAATATAGGTTACAATGCCCACAAAAATCATGTTCTTGTTGCCGAAGCGCTTGGATGCTCGGCCGTACAGGATGGAAAACGGGAAAGCAACGAACTGGACCACCAGCATGACAACGATCAGTTCATTCGAAGAGAGCCCGATATCCGATCCAACCGCAGTCGCCATCTTGAAGATGGTCCCAACTCCGTCGATGTAGAAGAAATAAGCCAACAAAAATAAAAAGGCTTGTCTGTATTCCTTGATGTTCTTCAGCGTTTCCCATAATCTGACAAAACTCTTGCGGACCACAAGCGGCTCTTTTTCGATGTAATAGTTCTGCTTGACATTCTTCCAATAAGGGATGGTGAAGATGAACCACCAAACCGCAGTCAGGATGAAGCCGCCCTTCACAATGCCGCTCGTGCTCAATGGCAAAATGCCGGTCAATTGGAAAAAAATGAAGATGACGAAAGGAATGGAACTGCCGATATAGCCCCAGCCGAATCCCGCCGAGGATATGCGGTCCATCCGTTCATCGGTCGTCACGTCCATCAAGGAGCCGTCATAAAAAATATTCGCTCCGGAAAAACCAATCACAGATAACATGTACAAACCCAACAGAAACAGCCAATTTGCAGCAGGCACAAATACAAACCCAATCGTTGCGAAAATGCCGGCCAACGTAAAGCCCGTAAACAAAGGATTGCGAAAGCCTTTGTAATCCGCGACAGCTCCCAATACAGGGGCAAGCAGCGACACAACAAGAGTGGCAGCCGCATTCGCATATCCCCAATAAGCTGTCGAGTCTGCATCCGCCAATCCGCCACTTTCCGCGATCGACTTGAAATACAAAGGGAATACTGCTGTTGTGATCATAATGGAATATGCCGAATTCGCCCAATCCTGCATAATCCAACTTTTTTCTTCAGTCGTGTAACGGCTCAGCTTTTCTTCAGTCCCCATATTGCCCTCCTATGTCCTATTCGTTCGACGACAAGCACCTTGTCTAACCCATCATAACGAATGGACGAAGAATGGGCAACACCCAATAGTAGGATGTTGCCCATTGTTTTTTTGTTAGTCCTGCGCAGCTTCATCATACTCAGCCAATATTCCTTCAATCAACGTCCAGGCCTTTTCAAAACCCTCTCCCGTTTCTTTTGAGAACATGATCAAGGACTCATCGCTCGGAATATTCAACGCTTTCTTGATGCGATAAAAATGTTGATTCCATTTCCCGCGTGGTATTTTATCGCATTTGGTCGCGATGACCGAATAAGGAAGATTGTAATACTCGATAAAATCCTTCATCTGAATATCGTCTTCGGTTGGTTCATGACGAAAATCGACAACCAAAAAGACATGACGCAATGTGTCCCGTTGTGTAAAGTACGTCTCCAGCATCTGGCCCCATTTCGCCCGTTCCGTCTTCGAAACTTTCGCGTAACCATAACCCGGAACATCCACAAAATAAAATGAATTATTGATCAAATAGAAGTTCAAAGTCTGGGTCTTTCCCGGTTTGCTGGATGTCCGCGCTAACGCTTTACGATTGATCAACTTGTTGATGAACGAAGACTTGCCCACGTTGGACCGTCCCGCCAAAGCAATTTCAGCAAAACCGGTGTCTGGGTATTGTTTCGGATCGACCGCACTCATTACGATTTCTGCTTCTTTTACATGCATTTGTTTTCACTCCTTCTCAAAGCCGTCTGCAATAAAACCGACGCTTAAAACCCTTCTTGCAATCGACTGCCATGACTAGGCGAAAAAATCCGGAAATCAGATTAAAAATTGTCTGATTCGCCGGACTTCTAACGCAAGCTCATGTTCAGTTGATCTGTTTGCCGTCTTCATCGAACAGCAACGGCGCACCGATGCCATTGACAGTGTTGTCCGTTATGACGCATTTCACGATTTCATCTCTGCTTGGGATATCAAACATGATGTCCAGCATGATGTTTTCGATGATGGAGCGCAATCCGCGGGCACCTGTATTTCTTTCGAGTGCTTTTTTGGCGATTGACCGTAATGCGTCATCTTCGAACACCAATTCGACGCCATCCAACTCAAGCAATTTCTTGTATTGTTTAACCAGAGCGTTCTTTGGTTGTGTCAGAATATGAACCAAATCATCTTCCATCAACTTTTCCAATGCAGCCATAATCGGTAAACGGCCGATGAATTCCGGAATCAATCCGAATTTCAACAGATCTTCCGGTATGATCTGCTGCATGATGCTCTTGTCTTCCAAGTGTTTTGCTTGAGGAGAGCCGAAACCGATGACTTTTTCGCCAAGACGCTCTTTCACGATGGTTTCGATGCCATCGAAGGCACCACCGACAATGAAAAGAATGTTCGTCGTGTCGATTTGGATGAACTCTTGTTGCGGGTGTTTTCTGCCGCCTTGCGGTGGAACGTTCGCAACAGTGCCTTCCAAAATTTTAAGCAACGCCTGTTGAACCCCTTCACCACTCACATCTCTCGTGATCGATACATTTTCACCTTTGCGGGCGATTTTATCAATCTCGTCGATGTAAATGATTCCCCGTTCAGCACGCTCGACATCAAAATCGGCAGCCTGAAGCAGCTTCAACAGGATATTCTCGACATCCTCACCAACATAGCCAGCCTCCGTCAAACTTGTCGCATCTGCAATCGCAAATGGGACATCCAGGATGCGCGCCAATGTTTGGCCAAGGAATGTTTTGCCCGAACCAGTCGGACCTATCAAACAAATATTACTTTTTTGCAACTCTACATTATCATCTTCTGACATCATGCTCATTTGGCCGATGCGTTTGTAGTGATTATAGACGGCTACAGATAGCGTCCGTTTGGCTTTTTCTTGGCCAATCACATATTCGCCCAAAATCTTTTGGATTTCCTGCGGTTTTGGTACCTCGGTGAATACCGCTTCGCTTGGTGCATAGATTTCTTCTTCGATGATCTCTTTGCACAGATCTACACACTCATTACAAATATATACATCCGGCCCCGCAATGATCTTTTTCACTTGGTCCTGAGATTTTCCGCAGAATGAACAATGTATTGTCCCGACACTTTCATCATGGAACACAATCATTCTCCTCCCTAAATACTTACTTTCCGATCCAGCAGAACTTACCAGAATCCGCCATTTTCAGTAGCGCGGCAATCCGGTTGACCGCTTTCGAACGGTTTACATCTTAACACAGAAAGGAAAAATTGAAAAAGAATATGATTCGTTTACCTAGTGGGGGTTACAGCCCGAATATATCCCTGAATATAAACAGATGGGACACTGACTATGGAAGACAATGTCCCGATCTCTTTATTCTGTTTCAACTTTTCTTATTCTTCGATTGCTGAATCAGTGATGATGCTCATCGCTTTCTTCATTTGGATATCGTTAGTCAACATATCAGAGCTGACCAATCCGCGGACACGGTCTGCATCCATGTTGTATTGTTTCGCCAACTCTTCGATTTCTGCAGCGATTTCTTCTTCAGAAACGACGATGTTTTCATCTTTGATGATTTGTTCCAACACTAGAGATGTTTTCGTGCGTACATCTGCATCAGCTTCCATTTGAACGTGCAAGTCGTGTTCTGTAGTACCTGTGATTTGGTAGTACAATTCAGGAGAGATTCCTTGACGTTGCATATCATTCAGGAAAAGATCCATTTGACGGTGTACTTCATCGTGAACCATTACGTGCGGCAATTCAACGATTTCAGCATTGTCCACGGCTTGTCTCAAAGCTAAATCCTGAACAGCTTCGTCAGCTGCAGCATTTTTGCTTTCTTCCAATTCCTTGCGGATTTTTTCTTTCAATTCGTCCAATGACTCTACTTCTTCGTCGACATCTTTTGCGAATTCGTCATCCAAAGCCGGTAATTGTTTTGTTTTGATTTCGTGTACAACTACTTTGAAAGTAGCTTCTTTTCCTTTAAGATCTTCAGCTTGATAGTCTTCAGGGAAAGTCACGACAACCTCTTTTTCTTCTCCAGCTTTTACGCCGACCAATTGCTCTTCAAAGCCTGGGATGAATTGCTTAGAACCCAACTCTAAAGAATGGTTTTGATCTTTGCCGCCTTCAAAAGCCACACCGTCAACGAATCCTTCGTAGTCGATCACAGCTGTGTCGCCAAGTTCTGCGCCTTCTTCTTTAAGCACCAATTCAGCTTGACGTTCTTGTTTTTCTTTCAAGTTGTTTTCAACATCCTCATCGGTAACGACGCGGTCTTGTTTTTCAACTTTAAGGTTTTTGTATTCTCCAAGCTTCACTTCAGGTTTCACTGTAACTTCAGCAGCGATAACCCAAGGCTGGCCTTTTTCCATGCTCTTGATGTCAATTTTTGGTTGAGAAACAGGATCCAGTCCAGCTTCTTCGATAGCTTGCGAATAAGCAGCCGGCAAAGCGCCGTTCAATGCGTCTTCGAATAAAGACTCTTCACCATAAATATTGTTGAAAACGTGACGAGGAACTTTACCTTTACGGAATCCAGGAACAGAAACGTTCTTTTTCACTTTGTTGAAGACTTTATCCATTTCTTGTTTGATGATTTCTTCTGAAATTTCAAATGTTAAGACACCATCGTTAGTGCCTGTTTTTTCCCAGTTTGCAGTCATTTACTTTCCTCCAAAAATATTGATTTTATTGCAATTAATTTGATATTGCACACTCTCCAATACTACACTAGAAAAGTGATGTTGTAAACATAAAGTGCTTAATTATTCCGTTTTCGTCCAAAAAAGACACCTGTTATCCACGCTTCAACCAATGATTTTTAACGCTTTCTTAGATTTCTTTCACCGTGTGTTTTTGGTATAATCATTCAATGGGGGTGATTGCCAGTGGCCGTAAATTATCCGAACGGCAAAAAGTTCCATGCCGAGTCGCGGTTACCGAAAACTGCAAAGAAAAAAGAATTCATATACAGCAACCGGGGTATGACGCTTGAAGAAGAAATCAACAGCAGCAATGAGCATTACCTTTCATCAGGAAAAGCTGTCATCCATAAAAAACCGACGCCTATCCAAGTCGTAAAGGTGGATTACCCCAAAAGAAGTGCCGCCGTCATCAAAGAAGCCTACTATCGTCAGTCCTCCACTACCGACTATAACGGTGTTTACAAGGGGCTATATCTGGACTTTGAGGCTAAAGAAACAAAAAACAAGACAGCCATACCCTTGAGCAACTTCCACGAGCATCAAATCGTCCATATGAAAAGGTGTATCCAACAGCGAGGAATCACGTTCGTACTGATCCGGTTTTCTGTCTTCAACCGTGTCTTCTTACTGAACAGTTCCTATTTGATTGACTTTTGGGAGAATACATTGAATAATGGCCGTAAATCGATCCCTTTGGTTTTTATTGAGGAAAACGGGATAGAAGTGGCATACGGGTTCAATCCCCGATTGGATTATCTGGATGCAGTGGACAAAATGCTTGAACGCACTATCAAATAACTTAAGAGGTGAACCACATGCCGAATGAAGGCAATCATACAAGATCACGCGCAAACAACAAACAGAAAAACGGAAAACCAAAAAGCCCTCGCAAAAGTACTGTGAAAGCAACAAAGAAAGCGAAGAAAAACGGGATGCCGCTCTGGAAAAAAATTATCTTCGGTATTTTTGCCCTAGGTATCATCGGACTCGCTTCGGGCGCTGGCCTGTTCTTCTACTACGTCTCTTCCGCCCCCGAACTGACCGAGGAGAAATTGGCCGGACCAGCAGCATCAGTTATCCTGGGTCTCGACGGCGAGGAAATCAAGACGATCGGCGGCAGCGAACAGACCCGCACGGTCGTGACAGCAGAGGAGATTCCGCAAGTTTTGAAGGATGCCATCGTATCGATAGAAGATCAACGCTTCTACGATCATAAGGGTGTCGATCCGATCCGAATCCTCGGTGCGCTGTTCGCGAATCTTCAGCAGGGCGGGATCTCGCAAGGCGGAAGCACCATCACCCAGCAATTGATTAAATTATCCTTTTTTTCAACCAGTTCCGAAGACCAGACACTGGAGCGGAAGGCTCAGGAAGCTTGGATGTCCATGCAGCTGGAACGGGAATATACAAAAGACGAAATTTTGGCGTTCTACATAAACAAAGTCTATATGTCAAACAACGTGTATGGCATGGGCACGGCCGCTGAATACTTTTTCGGCAAATCCATCACCGATGTGACGCTTGCTGAAGCAGCCACTTTGGCGGGCATGCCGCAAGCTCCTTCACTGTATGACCCAATCAACAATTCAGAGGATACGCAAGCCAGACGCGACCTTGTTCTGGACATGATGGTCGAGAACGAAAAAATTACCGCCGAAGAAAGCGCCGAGGCGAAGACAGTCCAAATTCAGGGCAGCATACTCGATCACTCCGGTGACGTCAATACATCACTGGTGATCGATCCATATATTCAGCTCGTCATCGATGAAGTCAAGGAGAAAACCGGCCTGGACGTTTACGAAGGCGGACTGACAATCACAACCAACCTCGATATGGATGCCCAGCAACGTTTGTACGATATCGTGAACACCTACGATTACATCGAATTCCCGGATGATCTGCTGCAGACCGGCGTTTCAATGGTAGATGTCAACACCGGCGCCATCCAGGCAGTCATCGGCGGACGCAACCAGAATGTGCAGCTAGGGCTCAATCGCGCCTCCACCCTCGAACGCAGTATCGGTTCGACGATGAAACCATTAGCTGTCTACGGACCGGCCATCGAATACCTGGATTACTCTACCGGTACATTGGTCGTTGATGAAGCATATAGTTACTCGGACGGCAGTGAAATCAACAACTACGACAACAAGTACAAAGGTGATCAGACTGTCCGCGAAGCATTGGTTGATTCGCGCAACATCCCAGCACTGAAGACTTTCCAGGAAGTCGGTGCGGATAATGCCTTTTCTTTTCTGCAGAAATTAGGCATTACGATCACGAACGATGGCCAAGAGTATTTGGTCGAATCCAATGCCATCGGTGGTGAAGCGACACCGATTGAGCTTTCCGCGGCTTATGCAGCCTTCGCCAACGGAGGCACATACTACGAGCCTTATACGGTTCAATCCGTAACGACTGCGGAAGGAGAAGAATTCACCTTCGAACCGAACGGAACGGAGGCGATGAAAGAGTCCACAGCCTACATGATCACCGATATGCTGAAGGACGTCATCACTGAAGGGACAGCAAAGAACGCCCAGATATCCGGTTTGCCTCAGGCCGGCAAAACAGGGACAACCAACTACACAGATGAGGAGTTGGTCGCAGTCGGCGGGACAAACGTGCCTTATGCTGCTCCGGATGCTTGGTTTGCCGGCTATTCTACAAGCTACTCCATTTCGGTTTGGGTCGGTTATGACAATTCCAAGGAATACGGAAACTTTTTGGATTACGAGACGCAAAGTCTGACGCGTGATATTTATCGTGAGTTGATGTCCTACGTATCCGAGAACACCGATTATGCCGATTGGACGCTGCCCACATCAGTCAGTCAAGTCTCGATCGAAAAATACACGGATCCGATCATGAAGCCCGGTCCAAATACGCCGAGCAACCTGATTGCCACAGAGCTTTTCGTAAAAGGAACAGAACCTACTGCCATTTCCAAGAAATATGGCGTGACATTGTTGGCGCCATCCGGCTTGAAAGCCAGCTACAATGCAGATAAAGACGAACTGACCATAGAATGGGATAAATACTCAGCCAGCGGCATCGATTCCAATGCACAAGCACAATACACAGTGACGGCAGGCGGTGCTTCCGAAGCGACAACAGATACCAAAGTCGTCATTGCTAATCCTGATAAAGGCACAATTACGATTTCCCTGATTGTTAAAGTCGGTTCAAGCACCTCACCGGCTTCTTCCATCCAGTTGACCATCGCCGATCCGGCGCAAGAATCATCCGAAGAGGATGACCAAGATGAAGACAAGGCATCAAGCGACTCCTCATCATCTTCATCATCCAGCTCTTCAGCGGAAAACGATCAAGCATCCTCCGATGCACAAGATGACGAAGAAACAAACCAGAATCCATAAAAAAAACAGCCAGCTCCCGATTTGATAAAGGAGCTGGCTGTTTTTTTGTTCCGGATGCCGAAAGCTACTCGGATCCGTTTCATTTCAAACCCAAACGCTTCTGCCCTTCCTGGCACATCGAAAGCAGGGGGCAAACTTCACACTTAGGATTTCGGGCTGTGCAATGGTACCTGCCGAAGAAAATCATCTGGTGATGGGCATCAGACCAGCGTTCCTTCGGAATCTTCTTCATCAGTAACTCTTCCACTTCCAAAACCGATGCTTTCTGAGGAGCTATGCGCAGACGTTTCGATATCCGTTCCACATGGGTATCCACCGCGATTGCTGGGATATGGAATCCGACACTCATGACGACATTTGCTGTTTTGCGCCCCACTCCGGGCAACTTGGTCAGTTCCTCAAGCGTGCGCGGCACTTCGCCGCCGAAGTCCTCCAGCAGCATTTTGCAGCATTTTTGGATATTGGCAGCTTTGGTCCGGTATAAACCGATTGTCCTGATTTCTTGCATGATCGACTCGAGCGGGGCCGCAACGAAAGCCTCGGGCGTGGAGAAGCGGTCGAACAGGCTTGGCGTAACTTTGTTGACGGAAACATCTGTTGCCTGGGCGCTGAGGAGTGTCGCAATCAACAGCTGAAACACGTTCCGGTGCAGCAATTCACATTGCGCATTCGGGAACAGCACCGCCATTTCATCCAGCGCTTCTACCGTCTTTCTTTTCGATAACATATTTCACCCCATCTATGCGTCCGCGTCAGTGTCCAGCCAATTGTACAACGGCACTTCCATCGGTGCATCCGTTCTCGCTTTTTCATCAAACTTATCCTGATTGCTTTGAGGCCGCGTCGATTGCTGTTGGACCAAATCTTTTACGCTTTTGATGTTTTTCTTCTCCCAAGCCAATAGAATGCGGTCGATGTATTTCAGGCTGTAAACGCGATTCAATACCGCTTCTTTTAGAGCTGATTCGATCAATTCGAGCGGATAGTGGTCCATATCGATCCAGCTTGCAATGGTCTGCATCTCGATGGGCGATAAGTTCCGCCCGAATTCCTGCTCGAACATGGTCATGATATTCTTCTCCTGCTGCTGGATGGGCTGCTTTTTCTCGGAACGTTCCATCAATTGAAATAGCCGTTGATAGATCGGATCCAAGGAATAGGAGTCCTCCACTTTGCCGGCGAGATCATTTTTCGTCTCCATCAAAATCATTTGCTTCTGCATCAGATTATGCAGCAAGGAAAAGACATCCTTTTCGGCAATACCCATATTTTCAGCAATCAACGCCAGATTCGGAAACGGGATGTTCTTATCGATGTAAGCTTTCAGCTGGAGCACAAAAATGAATTCTGTATCGGTAAGCCCGATCCTTTTGTAATTCTGCAGCAAAAAATTTGGAATCAGCGTCTGGCCAGATTCGATCCATTTGGTTAATTCGTTGTATGACATTATATTGATAAACTCCTTCAGAGTAAAAGGAAGCGGAACAAATAGCTGCTATTTGCCCCACTCCCATTCTGTTTTGATTGCATTCAGACTCGTGACATCCCCTGTTATTATGGGTAGATTCTGTTCAGTAGACGAGGGAACGGAATCGACTCACGGATATGTTCGGTTCCGGAGATCCAGGTAACCATTCTTTCGAGTCCCAATCCGAATCCGGAATGCGGTACTGAACCGTATTTGCGCAGATCCAGGTACCATGAATAGTCTTCCTTGCTCAGGCCGAACTTTTCTATCTGTTCGCTTAAGCGCTGATAGTCCACTTCACGTTCGCTGCCGCCGATTATTTCACCGTACCCTTCCGGAGCGATCATATCCGCGCACAGAACGACTTCCGGACGATCCGGATGTTCTTTCATGTAAAAAGGCTTGATTGCTTTCGGGTAATTTAGGATGAATACAGGTCTATCAGACTGATTTGCGATAAAGGTTTCGTGAGGCGAGCCGAAATCGTCACCCCAGACGATATCATCAAATCCGTTTGCGTTCAATAAAGCTACAGCATCGTCGTAGCTGATGCGCTCATAAGGTAATTGTGTATATTTTTTCAGCAATTCTTTGTCGCGCTCCAGCGTATCCAAGTAGATATCACAATTATCCAGCACCGACTGGACCAGATAAGCGACATATTTTTCTTGGACTTCCAGACTTTGGTCCTGATGCATGAAGGCCATTTCCGGCTCCATCATCCAGAATTCGATCAGATGGCGGCGTGTCTTCGATTTTTCGGCCCGGAAAGTCGGCCCGAATGAAAATACTTTTCCGAAGGCCATTGCAGCTGCTTCCATATACAACTGCCCACTCTGGGACAAGTAAGCTTCCTCATCAAAATACTTGGTGTGGAACAGCTCGGTCGTCCCTTCCGGCGCACTGCCGGTCAGAATCGGCGGGTCCACCTTGATGAATCCTTCTTGATTAAAGAATTCATAAGTTGCGCGGATGATTTCATTACGGATCTTCATGATGGCGTGCTGTCTGGATGAACGCAGCCATAGATGACGATGGTCCATCAGGAAATCTGTTCCGTGCTCTTTAGGCGTGATCGGATAATCTTGGCTTTCTCCCAGCACTTCGATGCCGGTTACGAGCAATTCGTATCCAAGCTTCGAGCGGGTATCTTCCTGGATAATGCCTTTGACGATCAAAGAAGTTTCTTGCGTCAGTGATTTTGCTACGTCGAACAATTCTTGGCCGACATCGTTTTTCAAAACGATGCCTTGGAAATAATGGGAGCCGTCACGAAGTTGCAGGAAAGCGATTTTCCCGCTGCTTCTTTTGTTGGTTACCCAAGCACCGATGGAAATCTCTTGCCCTACATATGCTTTCGCTTGGTCCATTGTGATAAGTGTCAATATGGTCTACTCCTTTTCCCAAAAAAGGTTACTTTTTATGGGTTTCGATAAATTTTTTGATGCGATCTACTGCTTCTGCAAGTAGTTCTTCCCTGACAGTGTAACTTATTCTGGCGTAATCAGGGTATCCAAAACCATCACCTGAAACCAACGCGACATTTGCTTCCTCGATCAGAGCCAATGTAAAGTCTTTGACTTCTTTAAACCCGCACATTTCGGCGGCTTCCTTCACGTTCGGGAACAGGTAAAAAGCTCCTTGAGGTTTGGTTACCTTAAACCCAGGGATGCTCGCTACGAGCGGATAGAAGAAGTTCAGGCGTGCTTCGAACGCTGCGCGCATTTCCTCTACAAAGTCTTGCGGTCCGGTTAATGCAGCCAACGCGCCATATTGGCTCGGTCCGGCAGGATTGCTTGTCGAATGACTGGATAGCTCAATCATTTTACTGATGATTTCCGCATTTCCGATTGCATATCCGATTCTCCAGCCCGTCATGGCGTAGGTTTTGGATATACCGTTGATGATGATGGTCTGGTTCTTGATTTCTTCTGAAAGTGAAGCGATTGAGATGGCGTTGTTCCCGTTATAAGTCAGTCGGTAGTATATTTCATCGGCAATGATCAAGACGTCGTGTTCAACCGCCCACTCGCCGATCGCCTTCAATTCTTCAGGCGTGTAGATCATACCGGTCGGGTTCGACGGCGAATTTAAAAGCAAAGCAACCGTTTTTTCGGTGCGATGTTTTTCCAGATCTTCCACAGTGAGTTTAAAGCCTTTTTCAGGTGCTGTTTCGACAAGAACGTTGACGCCGCCAGCCAGTTTGATCTGTTCGGTATAACTTACCCAGTATGGCGCAGGAACGATGACTTCATCTCCGGGATTAAGAATGACTTGGAATAAAGCAAACAAAGCATTTTTGGCCCCTTCAGTCACGATGACCTGATTGACGGCGTAAGTGACTCCGTCATATTTCTGATGATAATCCACAATCGCTTGACGCAATGGCAGGATACCGGCAGTCGGGGTGTAGTGGTTTGCTTTGTTTGATTGGATTGCTTCTACTGCGGCATTCAGAATGGAAGCGTGCGTATCGAAGTCTGGTTCTCCTACTGTCAAGTTAAGGATATCCTTTCCTTGCGCTTTCATGACGTTGACTTTAGCTGACGTCGCCAATGTAGGGGATTCGCTTATTTTATTCATTCTTTCAGAAATTTTTACCATCTCAATCACTCCAATTTATATGTTTTCTATATCTTTGAGCCATTTACCAGAAATAGCGGATATCAAATAGTACCCAATCGTATCATTTGCATTTTTGTAGGTGACTTCCCATACCGGTTCTTCGTTCTCTATCCCCAGTCTTGCCTCCAGAATCCGTTCAGGCTTCTTATCCGCCTGAGTGATTGATTTAGCTTCACTTTCGGTGACGACTTCCGCAGTGTTCAGGACAGTGGTTTCACCGCCGTCTTTTTTAATGATGACATATAATTCTTCATTGTTGCCATCGATGCCAGCCAGTGTAAAATACGTCTCTGATCCATTGTACCAATAAAAATCTTGGACTTTTTGGATGTTGGCGTTCTCCTCGGCAATGGCGGTTGCTTCTTTCTGCGCCTGCAGCATCGGTTGCTGGCTTCGGTAAAATATCGTGTAGGAACTGACGATCATCAGGAAAAGAATCACAATCGCCCCAACAATGATATTCTTCTTCACATCTTCCACTTCCTTATCTTTGTTTGAAACCTTATTGCAATCTCACCTAATTATTAATGATACCTTAAACTGCAAGCTGAGGGAATATCCCACCGCATTATTTTTTCAGAAATTCCTGAATTTCCGTCTTTATTTCATCATGATCGGCTACTTTGATCCCTACGCCCTCCGGAAGCATTAGTTGCATACGTTTGGAATAATTACTTTTGATCAATCTGTCGTCCAGGCAAATGACGACACCTCTGGCATTCCTGGAGCGCACGAGTCTGCCGATACCCTGTTTCAGACGGATCATCGCTCGCGGCAGAAATTCTTCATAGAACGCCTTCTTTCCTTGATCCTGATGGTAGGCTTGAAACGCAACACTTTCAGGGCGATGCGGGGGATCGAACGGCAGTCTGGTGATCACCAGAATTTCGACTGCCTGATCTGAAAAATCTATGCCTTCCCAGTACGAAGCCGAGCCCAGCAAGATTGCCGCATCGGCTGACATGAATCGATTGTGCATCCTTCTTCGGCTACCGGAAAATCCTTGAGCCAGTATTTCCGTCCCAGCAAATTCAGCAGATACAACATTTTTGAGTTGGTTATGGACCTCTTCGAGCAAGCGGTTGGATGTAAACAGAACTAAAGCTTTGCGCTGTTGCGGGAGTACGATTTCCCGCAACGTTAAAACAATCTGGCTGGCTGCTCGTTTATCATCCAAGCACGTAATGGCTGTAATGTCATCCGGAAGGAAAATCCGCAACCGCTCACTTAAGTTATAGGGTGAATCAAAATGCCCTTCCTGCAATTCAGCTTCACCGATTTTGTTCTTGAAATAATCAAGCGATTTATCCACTTTGAGTGTCGAACTTAAATATACTGTCCTTTTGAATCGGTCCTTGATTTTAGAATGGATTTCTCCGGAATAATCAATCTGGTTTGTTTCGATTTCCAGTGAAAGCAGATCCTTATCCCAAGCAAAGTGCAGCACATGATACGTACCTGCGCGCTCTTGGAAAAAATATTGCAGATTGACCTGTACCGTGTCCAAGTCATCCAGCAACGCCTTTGCGCGCGGCCACATGACCGGATCATTCCTCAAGCAGGATTTGTCCAGGCAACGCATCGCAGCTAGTCTGGCCTCCAGTATGTACCGGTGAATTTTCTTGTATATATTCTTCGTTCCGTTCTCAAGTTGAAAATTCTCATCAAGATAAACTTCGCCTTTTTCTCCAACCTCGTGGATAAGCGAACGCATCAATACTTCTTCTGAATAGGCACATTCCTGGTACAGTTGATCGATCGCGAATTCCAGATTGAACAAATCATAGTCCAAAGAATCGCCATTGGCATCCTTTTCTATCGCCTCCCGAAAGTCCCTCAGGAAGTAGCCGAATCGCTTCAAACGGCGTTTCAGAATGGACAAGGCTACCGTTTTTTTGTGTGCATCTTGGTAGACGCGCGGAAACTGATGCGCTTCGTCGAGAATCAAGTCTATGGACTCAGTTTGGTCAAAAATAGCCAAATCATCGATGTGATGACTCAAAAAGGAATGGTTCGTGACGATCAGACTGGATTGTTCTGCTTTTTTGTTATTGAAGGCGAAGAAATCATCATTGGCCCATTTCCCTTTTAAAGGGGCCTCGTGGCTCTCAAATGTCAGTTTTTCCCATAAGAAGTCAAAATTCTGTGCTTGGCTCAATTCGCTGATATCGCCGGATTCCGTTTCGGTCAACCAGACAAAGACACTCATCATGATCAACGATTCTCTTTTGGTGAGAGACCCTAAAGCCAAAGCAGCTAATTTCTCCAGATGGATGATATTCGTCTTACCCTTCAATGAGCTGACCTGCAACTCGAAGGGCAGCATTTTGCGCAAACGGGTTATTTCGTCATCCATGATCTGTTCTTGCAAAAGCAACGTCGAGGTACTGATGAGCACTTTGTTTTTTGGTGTAGCCTGATAAGCTGCAGGCAATAGATAGGCCAAGGTTTTTCCGATGCCAGGCGCAGCTTCGATCGCCAGATTTAGGGCTGTTTCTGCCTGGTGGAAGCTAAAAAGTGATTGCATCATCTCTAGCTGCTCCGCACGAATTTCCAGCCCTTGATTTTCCATCAACCTTACGGCCACTTTAGAGAAGTCAGTCACTTCTTTTTCTCTGTAAGCAGTCTGTTCCGAGAGTATTTCCTTTTCCTTTAACGCTAATCCATTTTTGACGTAGATTTGCTGCGGGAGCGGAGAGCGTATCTCTTTGGCGGTCTCATAACTTTCATGGAAAAAGGAGTCGTTGTCCACCTGACAATGCGCTGACAAAAAATTTAATTTTTCCAGTGTGACCAACGGTAAGTTATTGGCTTTTTTTTTCAATTGTAAAAAGAGTTCCGCAGTGGCGTGAGCATCGCTTGCGGCATCGTGGGCATTATCATGCGTCAGAACGAAGTAGTTCGATAAGTCTCCTAACCGATAGCTGGACAAGGTTGGATAAAGGATCTTCGTCAACTCTACTGTATCCATTGCGGGCAGCGAGAGCGGCGGCATACCGACTTCCCGAAGAGAACTGTCCAAAAAATGGTAATCAAAATGTACGTTATGCGCCACAAAGATGCAACCCTCCAACGTGTTGTAGATGAAGTCACATACATCTTCAAAATAAGGGGCCTCTTTTACATCCTTATTCTTGATTCCGGTCAACTTCTCAATGATATCCGGTATTTTCCTGCCGGGATTGATGGTTATATTGATTTCCTGAATTATTTCGTCGGCCTGAAGCAAGGTGCATCCGAATTGAATGATCCGATCCCCTCGTTTGAAGCTGGATCCCGTTGTCTCAAGATCGACAATGGCATAGGTTTTCTTCATAAAAATAATCTCCTAAATAAACAGAAGCTTCTCCTGTTCCGGTATTTCTTTCTGCAAGACTTTCCCTGATAATATCTCTTGATAAAAACACGAGCCTTTCCGATCGAGTCGTGCTTTGTATGCAGCTTAACCCATTATATCCTATGTCGCGGGTAATGTTACCGCATAAACGACAATTATCGGATTTTTTTGATGGCCTGCCAGGGCAGATTAGCTGTCAGATATCAAAAAAAGGACCCTTGCTTTGCCGGCAAGGACCCATTTTGTTGGATGCATTAAACGATGTCAGGATAAATGTCTTTCACATTTTTTTCCGGATCGATTACGATATATAATTTGTTTTCGGATGAAACGAATGAAGATTGGTATTCATTGTCGAATCCGTCAGTGTCCAATGCTTTGTAAGGGAAATAGATGCGGTCGACTTCAACGATGACGTCGGATTTTGGGTGATCCTCATCTTGGTACAGGATATCCATTTTTTCGATGTCTTGATGGCTAGCAACGCGATCGAACATGCCTTGCTCAAGTCCGCCCAGATTGATGTCACTTGTGTTGACGTGATCTGCTTCTTGGTGGATTTCGATACGCAAAGATTCGCAAGGATGGATTTCTTGGAAATCACTGTTTCCGATTCGACCGTAGCTCGTTGTGACTTGCTTGATCCATAAATCTCCGATATATTCACGCTTGATTGTCCATGTTTCGCCGTTTCTGAAAATAAATCTCAAACCTGTCATTACTTTTTTCATCGAAATCACTCCTGATATATTTACTTTTTGAATATATAACTATTTTATCATATTTTTTATAAAGTAGGTACAAATACCTTTCTAATGACGGAAAAAAAGTAAGTCGAGCTGCTAAAGGCTCTCCATGAATTCATTCGCGTTGACGACGGCCCTCGTGTGCTTCGCTGATGCAATTTCTTGGCCTTGTGAACGGGCTGCGCATTCGAAGAAATATTTATTTCCTCTATGTTCCGTCACTCTGACCGTCACTGTTATCTCTGCATTGACTGGAGAGGCTTTTTTATGATGCAGATCACAGTGTATCCCTACTGTGGTATCCCCTTCTGCGAGGTGCTCCTTCACGATCCCCATACAAGCATTTTCGATCATGGCCAATAATGCCGGTGTAGCCAAAACAGGCAACGTACCCGAACCGACTTCAATCGCTAAATCTTTTTTCCCGACGGTATAGTCAACTTCGAATGTCTCATCCAAATAAATCATCCTTCTTTTTGTAATGAAGTCCCTTAGTGCGAATGGGGTATTCTCCAGTCTATTGGCCAAGACCAGCGTTTTCAATTCTTCGAATATTTCACCGACGAAAGGACCGCCACGTTGGATACCCAATAATGAAAGCAACTCTTTTCCGTCCAGTGCCAAGTCTTTCAGCGTATGGATCGGCATGGAAACATTCAATTCGATCAGATTTTCACTTTGGTTCGGCAAGCCGAACCCCTCGATAATGGCTTCTATCTCCAGGGCAATTTCGATCCCTGTTTCGAACAGAAGTGGATAGTCCCAAAATTGTTGCAGCCGTTTTTTCAACGCCTGCACACCAACACGAATGTCCATGATTTCCTTACGGGAACACTTCCATTGGCGTAAAAAGGGCTCGATCATTTCATCCTTGAGATCAAGAAAATGGATCAATACAGTCCAAGCAATCGTTGTACCTTTGAATTGCAGCGGAAACAAGGCCAGGTCGATCAATGCTTTTTCCCTATTTTGTAAGCCCGGACACATCTGGAATAGACGCGTTTCCACAAAAAACTTGATCCCACCTTTGCGGTTCCTTCCGATCAGGAGTTTGTTCCACTCTTCACGCACACGCTCCACCGCGATTTTTGAAAGCAGCGGGTGGTACTCGACAATGGCTTCCTTCGTCGCCTGTTCGATTTCAAAATCCAACTGGCTGACAAATCTGGCTGCGCGCATCATGCGCAAGGCATCCTCTCTGAAGCGTTCTTCCGGATTGCCGACTGCCCTGATTAATTTGTTGGCCAAGTCCTCCTGCCCACTGAAGAAGTCTTTAATATTTCCGTGCCGATCGATCGCTATGGCATTGATCGTAAAGTCGCGCCTTTTCAAGTCGTCCTGCAGGCTGCGCACATACTCGACTTTTTCCGGTCTGCGGAATTTTTCATACTTCGATTCTGTCCGGAAAGTTGTTATTTCGTAAGTCTCCCGCTCATGTAAAACCAACACCGTTCCATGTTGGATGCCTACATCAAAAGTGATCGGAAAAATACGCTGAATTTCTTCAGGCATTGCGCTTGAGGCGATGTCGACATCCGAAATATCCAGGTGCAGCAGCGCGTCACGTACACTTCCTCCAACAAAGTAGGCTTCATATCCAGCCCGTTCAATGGCTTCAATGATCGGTATCGCTTTTTGAAATTCCGGTGCTTCTATAATCATAGGAAGTTTTCCAATCCGTAGATCAGGCGATCGATTTCCATTACTTTTCTGCAGGATAGCGCAACACCGTTCATGAAGGAGTCGCGGTCATAAGAATCATGACGGATGATCAAACCTTCTCCGGCACTGCCGAATTGCACTTGCTGATGCGCGACTAAGCCCGGCAAACGGACGCTGTGGATTTTCATGCCATGGTAATCAGCCCCTCTTGCACCTTCAATCAATTCTTTTTCTTCTGGATGACCTTGTGGATGGTCGCCTCTCACTGCGTAGATCAATTCGGCTGTTTTGATGGCTGTGCCGCTTGGCGCATCCAATTTGTTCTCGTGATGCAATTCCATGATTTCCACATCCGGGAAATACTTTGCTGCTTTTGCTGCGAATTCCATCATCAAAACAGCGCCGATCGCAAAATTCGGGGCAATCAAGCCGCCCAGACCCACTTCTTTAGAGTAGTTGGTCAATTCTTCTAGTTGTTCCGTGGAAAAGCCGGTAGTACCGATTACGGGGCGCATACCGTTTTCAAGTGCGAAACGTGTGTTGTCATAGGCTGCATCCGGTCTGGAAAAGTCAATCCATACATCAGCTTCAACTTCCTTTACCAGGGTCGCTTTGTCCCGGAATACTCTCACAGGATTACCGGCATATTGCGGCAATTCATCCAGTTGCTTTTCTGTTGCGAAAGGATCATATACAGCGACCAAAGTAAAGTCTTCCTGGCGCAGGACCATATTTGTGCAGGCGGTCCCCATCTTGCCTTTAAATCCCGAAACTACAATTTTCATTCTACACGTTCCCTTCCGTTTAACGCTGCCGGCACAATTATGCCGCGCCATATCCGCGTTTTATCAGATCATATTTTTTTCTTCCAAGTCTTTCAATTCTTTCGTGAACTTCCTGAAGCTGTTTTCATCGTATTGGATAAGCGCGATATCGATCTGCTTTTTCAGATAATGGATGCGATCCTTCACCGCCAATTTTTCCAGGGATTTGTCTACGATTTCTTCCAGATCCTTATCAAAAATTTCGGATTCTTGGAGATATGGATTGTCCTCCAAAACCCCAAAAAATGAGAGCACCTGGTAAGACTGATCAAAGAACAACTCCAGATAAAAGTCCTCTTTCCAATTCAAGCGCAAGTCATGGAATGCCTGTTCGGGATCTTCGAATGTCTTTCCGTCCTTATAGTACATGAAGGCCTCTTTCGGATTTCCGACTACCGCAAACCCCATTCCTCTGTTCGTTGTATGAACTTCCTCAATCAGATGGATATTCTTCAATAAAATCTCATGATTGAGCAGATAATTGAGTATCCAAAGAGACTCTCTGCGCTTCAATTGATAATTCTGAATAAACCAAGAAATAAAATTTTTTTTCTCCTCCAAAGTAGGATTCATCATTTTAAAACCTCCTATCCGATGGGTTGACGACTTATTGATCGAAATGATGCAGTTCATCATGGAGTTGAAGCAACTCCATATTAGTAGGGTAAAGCGCCAAACCTTGGTGAATGACTTCACTCAACTTATCCCGGTTTCCTTCTTCTCTCAGGAACGCTGCATACCCCAGCAAAAACGCCTCATTATCAGCAAAATGCGGATAAGCCGCTTCATATTCTTTGTTTGCCGAAGCGTAGTCCTCCAAGGCATTGTGGCTCGCTGCAAGCAACCAATTGTATTGCGGATCGTTGTCTTCCTGTTCTGCACGGTCAGCAATGTACGTTATCAATTCTTCGAACCTTTCTTGCTTCAGCAACAAGTTGCAAAAGGCCAAATGGATACTGGAAAGGTCCGGCTCAAGCGCTGCCGCTTCCAGCAAATTACGTTCCGCATCTTGCTCCCTGTTCAATTTCAATTGCAACTTGGCCGCTGTCGTGAAAAATTCATGCTGATAAGGGTTCATCCTGATGGCTTGTTCCACCACAGCAAGCGCTTCTTCCAACTCCAATTCGGCCTCAAGCGCATTTGCCAAGTACAAATACGCACTCAGGTAAGCATTATCCGTTTCGAGCAATTTATTAAAAATGCTGATGGCACGCGCGTATTCCTTGAGTTGGAAATAAGTGAAGCCGAGTTGGAAATAGCTGTCCGGAAAATGTTCATCAGCCGGTATGCGCTCCAGGTACTGGAGCGCCGTTTCGAATTCGCCGATAGCATTGTGACAATCGCCCAGGAAAAAATGCAACTGCGTTGCGGATGCGATTTCCCCGTTCCCGAATGCAAGCTCCTCATAAATCGGAATCGCCTTCTTGTACTCCCCGATTGAGTGGTAAAGCTGTGCCAGTGCATAATCCAATATCGGTTCATCCGGCAACAACGCCATCGCTTCAAATATTTTCTTTTCGCTGACTTCATACAAGCCCTGTACTTGGTAAGCATCAGCCATCGTCAACAAAGCCTGCGGGTACACATCACTTTCTTTATCGATCGTGAGCAGAATATCCAAAGCTTTGTCGTAGTCATCCTCATCGATGGCGATCTCTGCTAAAGCGATATTCCACTCTTGTATTTGCGGTGCTAGGTAATTCAATGCGCCATATGCCTCTTTTGCTTCACTCAAGAAGCCTAAGGCGTGCATCGTTTCTGCCAATTCGGCTAAATCAGCGCTGTTGTTCTCCAGGACGGATTGTTCAACTGATTGTTTGAACAGTTGGACAGCCGCCTCCAATTCATTCTGTTGAATGGCTTCTATCATTGCCTGTGCTTCTTTATTCATTCGTCAACTGCTCCTTCAATACGCTCTTCTTGCTAGTGCTCTTCTTTTACATTTTATCATAAAGTTCGACATCTGTATCTATTTGTTCCTCGGACCTTTCTCTGTCCAACACAGCGAACACCCTGCCCAGATTACTATCATCATTTTCCGCCAAAAAAAATAAAGCTGAGGCCCCATAAGGCCCCAACTTCATTTTCACGAATTATTTAACTGCATCTTTCAATGCTTTACCTGGTTTGAATGCAGGAATTTTGCTTGCTTCGATTTGGATTTCTTCCCCAGTTTGAGGATTACGTCCTTTACGAGCTGCACGATCACGAACTTCAAAATTACCAAAACCGATAACTTGAACTTTTTCACCATCTTTTAATGCTTCTTGAATCACTTCAAATAATGCATCAACGCTTGCTGTAACATCCTTTTTAGTCAAGTTTGTTTTTCCAGCAACTCTTTCGATTAACTCAGCTTTGTTTGCCATGTTGTCCTTTCACCTCCTTTAAAGAAGAAGAATACATGCTTTCTTTGATAACACAACAAAACATGGGAAAACTATTTTTGAGTGGTCCAAAAATAGTTCTGAAATACCGCAGTCAAATTGAAAAGATATTTCTAATAAAGAATAGCACACAAACCGTGCTACTGCAACGATTATAGTGGATTTAATGCCTTTGTGAAGGTAATTTATTTTTTTTGTCTAGCTATCAAGTGAAATGGTGTTCCTTCAAAATCGAACGAATCACGGATTCTGTTCTCAAGGAAACGCTCATATGAGAAGTGCAGTAATTCTGGATCGTTGACAAAAACAACAAATGTCGGCGGTTTTACAGCTACCTGCGTCATATAGTATATTTTCAGACGACGACCTTTGTCAGTCGGCGTTGGATTGTGTGCGACAGCATCCATCAGGACATCATTCAACAAGGATGAAGAAATACGGCGATTCTGATTTTCGCTGATTTCCTTGATTTTAGCAGGGATAGTAGATAATCTTTGTTTCGTCACAGCGGAAACATACATGATCGGTGCATAAGAGAGGTACTGGAATTCCTTACGGATTTTTTCCTCGAACTCCTTCATTGTATGATTATCTTTTTCTAAAGTATCCCATTTATTAACCAGTATGATGATTCCTTTGCCTGCTTCATGTGCATACCCGGCAACTTTTTTGTCTTGTTCCTGGATACCCTCTTCCGCATTCAGTACGACCATGACGATATCCGAACGCTCGATGGCACGGATTGCACGCATGACGCTGTATTTTTCTGTGGATTCATAGACTTTGCCTTTTTTCCGGATTCCGGCTGTATCGATCATCCGGAATTTCGTGCCTTCTTCATCAACGAACATCGTATCGATAGCGTCACGGGTTGTACCGGCAATATTAGAAACGATTACGCGCTCTTCCCCCAAAATGGCATTCACTAAAGATGATTTGCCGACATTCGGACGGCCGATGAAGCTGAAGTTGATGATATCTTCTTCTTCCGCATTCTCGTCTTCGGATGGAAAATTCGCTACAACCGAATCAAGTAGATCTCCAAGACCTAAGCCATGGCTTCCTGAAACAGGATAGGGTTCGCCCAATCCCAAACTGTAAAAATCGAATATCTCGGCGCGCATTTCCGGATTGTCCACTTTATTTACCGCCAATATGACAGGTTTATCGGATTGGTAAAGGATTCTTGCGACGTTCTCATCTGCATCCGTCACACCTTCTCTGACGCTTGTCAAAAAGATGATGACATCCGCTTCCTCAATTGCTACTTGCGCTTGCAATTTGATTTGGCTCATAAAAGGTTCATCAGTGATATCGATTCCGCCTGTATCGATGATGTTGAATGTCTTGCCAAGCCACTCTCCTTTTGCATAAATTCTGTCGCGCGTAACACCAGAGACATCATCTACGATGGATATTCTCTCTCCTGCCAGTCTGTTGAATATTGTTGATTTTCCTACGTTTGGTCTGCCTACTATGGCTACTACTGGATTTGGCATCTAACCTCCGCCTTTCTTTTCCTCTACATCACAAAACTTTTTGGGTATTTGCTCACTGTATCTGGTCTTATCAATGTTTTCATCCATGTCATTTATAACATACATCCATCAATAATAACAACAAAAAAAGGGCATGGATGGAATTCCATGCCCTCACATGTTCACTTTCCTTGCTGATTAGGCTTCAGAATCGTCTTTCAAACCCGAAAGTTTGTCGCCTAATAAATCTGCTAATGTGAAGTTTCCGTCTGAATCATCAGCTACGTATTCTTCAACTTTTTTATCTTTTTTCTCTTTTTTCTCTTTTCTTTCATCATCTGCTGGTGATCCATTAGCAGCTTTTTCTTCCAAAGCTTTGATGCTTAGAGACAGACGTTGCTCGTCTTCTTTTGCATCCAATACTTTAACTTGAATTTCCTGGCCTTCTTGAAGCACTTCATGCGGAGTCGCAATGTGTTGGTGTGAAATTTGAGAAATATGCACCAAACCTTCAACACCCGGGAAAACTTCCACAAATGCCCCAAAGCTTGTCAAGCGTTTGACAACACCAGTCAATACAGCACCGATCGGAGCTTTTTCAGCTATCGCATCCCAAGGACCAGCTAACGTGTCTTTGATGCTTAACGATACACGGCCATTTTCTTTGTCGATTGATAAGATTTTGACTTTGACCGATTGCCCGATCGCCAAAACATCTCCAGGATTCTTCACGTGCTCGTGAGCAATTTGAGAGATGTGGACCAAACCATCCACGCCACCAAGATCAACGAATGCACCAAAGTTGGTCAGACGAGCGACTGTCCCTTCGACAATGTCTCCGGCTACCAATTCATCCATCAGTTTACCTTTATTAGCTTCTTTTTCGGTTTCTACAACCGCTTTATGTGATAAAATCAAGCGGTTTTCGCTAGGTTCAAGTTCAACAATTTTGAATGTCATTACTTTACCTTTATATGAACTGAAATCTTCAACAAAATGATCTTCAACCATTGACGCCGGAACAAAACCTCTAACGCCGACATCAACAACCAATCCGCCCTTAACGACGTCTTTGACTGGCGCTTCGATGATTTCGTTGTTTTCAAATTTATCTTGGATATCTTTCCAAACGATTTTAGCATCAATGCGACGCTTCGAAAGCAAGAAACTTCCGTTTTCTTTGTCTTTTATTTGTTTGATGACAACCAGGTCCACAACGTCACCTACGTTTAGGATTTCTGTAACTTCATCGAATGGTTTTGCGGATAATTCGTTGTAAGGAATAACCCCTTCAACTCCGCCCCCGATGATTCCTACGATGGCTTGTCTATCTTGGATGCTTAAAACTTCTCCCTTGACAGTATCACCCACTTCAATGGATAATGCTTCATCCAACACATCTTGCATAGTCTGTTCAACGTTGTTGGACTCTTCTTCATTTAACTCTGGGTTTTCAATGTAATCTGACATGTAACTATTCCTCCTAAAAGTCTGCGGCAACCGATTGGCTAGGCTCCTTAACTCCCTCGCCTTCCGGCTTAGGAACTAATCCTTGACTCCATATTTTTGAAAGCGTAATACTGCATATAATCATTCTAACATTTTTGCTTAAAATCGTCTAGTATTGTTAATCCAATGTTTGTAAGGGGTTTAGTCTCACTTCGATAATGCCGAGAATCTGCTTAACGACTTCGTCGATTTCCAAATGTGTAGAGTCCAGAACGATGGCATCTTCCGCCTTTTTCAATGGTGAAACCGACCTTGTGCTATCCAAATGATCGCGGCGCTTCATGTCTTCCGTCAGTTCTTCCAAGGAAGTGGTCATACCCTTCGCTATGTTTTCTTTATATCGTCGCAGCGCTCTTTCCTCTGCAGTTGCTGTCATGAAAATCTTGACTTCCGCATCAGGCAATACGACGGTACCTATGTCCCTGCCGTCCATTACGACCCCGCCGGAGCGTGCGATACTCTTTTGGCGAGCAACCATCTCTTCACGCACTTTCGCAAACGAGGAAACCAAGGAGACGTTTTGGGTCACTTCCTCCGATCTGATCGAATCGGTCACGTCCTCATCATTCAAAAACACGCGTTGCATTTCGTTTCCGGCAGTCAAAAAAGTTATCCTGATCCCTTTCAATAACGTATGCAATGCCTCTTCATCCTGGAGATCGACTTCGTTGGATAAAGCTGCATAAGTCAACGTTCGATACATCGCACCTGTGTCCAGATAGATGTATCCCAATTGTTCCGCAACTTTCTTCGCGATGGTACTTTTACCGGCCGATGCGGGACCATCTATGGCAATATTCATTTTTTTCACATTAAACCTCCGACTTTGTTCTATCTGATTTCATTGAAAAAGCCGCCTTATCAGACGGCTTCCATTATTTAACGTTCAATACCATACCGATTTGCGCTTCTGTGCTGCTCAAACCGTTAGCCTGCATCAACTCATCCAATGTCATATTATGGTTCACAGCAATCCGATAAAGGTTATCGCCTGCTTTGATGGTGTAGGAATTATTGTACGCTCCGTTTGTTGTTGCGGGTTCTTCGACTGTTTCAACAGGCGTTTCGACCACTGGGGGTACAGTGCTGGAACTTGGCGTTTCCACAATCGTTGATTCCGGTTCTGCTTCGCTCTCAGCGACTTCACTGGATGCTTCGGGCTCTTCAGAAGATACTTCTTCGCTGCTCTCGACACTGGAACTGGCTACTCTTTTGTTGATCATCACTTGTTCAGCGCTCTTGGGTACGGGAGTATTTTGATTCTGGTTATTATAATAGATGGTTGCAAAAGGAATAATCAGAATAGCCAAAAAGAGAAACAGCAATACTTTTAATAGAGGTGCTACTTCTTTATTTTTTGTATTTCTGGCCGAACGCGAATACTGCCGGCTCTTCAGATTTTCATCTTCGCCGAATTTACGTGACCAAGGCTCTCCATTATTGCGATTGCGATTCTTTTTATCCATTCGGGTTCCTCCTATAAGTGATTCATGCTAATTGTAGCACATTTCCGTAATTTTGGGGTTAAATTTTATAAAAGAAAAAGGTCAGAAACGATTTTTTCCCAGTGTGGGACTGCCTTCGTTGGAAACGCATTCCCAAAAATTATGGTACCCACTAAAGGCGGTTCTTCTATGCCACAGTTGTCACAGCAGTGGCTAGGTTTGACCAGACTGCTTTTCCCGAAATAAGCGGAGATGTACGCACGTCTGCAATTATCGGTCTCGGCGAACCCCTTCATGCGCTTCAACAAATTTTGCTTCAATTCTCGCCGGGCCGCTATAAATTGCTTCGCTTCCTCCTTCGTGAGCTGCTGACGCAAGATGTGCTGCAGCAACGTTTGCTCAGTCGGACTGCCATAATCGGGATTGACTGCTTTATTTTTGATTGCACTCTCAATCGTAAAATCGCTAGGAAAATCACCTTGCAACATCTTCACTTTGAAGTTGTAGTCCGTTTCCGAATACAACAGGACAGCCGTACTCTGTTGTCCGTCGCGCCCTGCTCTGCCTATCTCCTGCACATATTCTTCCAACGAATTCGGCATGTGGTAATGAATCACATAGCGAATGTTCGCCTTATTGATTCCCATTCCGAAGGCACTTGTGGCGCAAATGAGGTCCAACTCATCCTGAAGGAATTGATGTTGGATGGTGATTCTGTCTTCATTTGTCCGGTCGGCATGATAGGCTTCTACGCGCAAACTTGTTTTTTTTCGGATCATGAAAGCTACCGCATCAGCTTGTGCCTTACTGGAGAAGTAAACAATACCTGGAGATGGGTATCTCTTCAAAAGCTCAAGGAGATGTTCATTTTTCTCTTCTGGAGGCATTGCAGCGACCTTATAATAAATGTTGGCACGGTCTACCGGTCCTTCAAATACGTTCAAAGCGTTCCCATCGATATGCAAAGATCCGATGATGTCACCCATCACGGCTGATGTCGCTGTAGCGGTGAGCGCCAACGTCAATGGATTGCCCAAGGCTTGTCTTGCTGCTCCCAGAAAAAGATAGTCGGAGCGGAAATCCAATCCCCATTGGGAAATACAGTGCGCTTCATCGACCACAAACAAAGCAAGCGGAATCTGTTTGAGTTGGTTCATTACGAATTGGTTCTGAAGCATCTCCGGAGAAAGAAACAAAAACTTGATTTGATCCAGGCTGCTCAGTAATTTTTGCCTTTCTTCGAACTGCAGCATGCTGTTTAATGAGGCCGTCCTTTTTTCACCCATGAATTTCAGCTGGGCGACCTGGTCTTCCATCAAGGACAACAATGGCGAAACGATAACGACCATTCCATCCAAAAGATAGCCGCTCAGCTGGTAAATCAACGATTTTCCTGTTCCCGTCGGCAATGTGGCCAACGTATGTTTGCCGGCCAAAACTGATAGAATGGGATCCAATTGGCCCTCTTTGAATGCCGGGTAGCCGAAGTATTTCTGTAGTTCTGATTTCAATTGTGCTTCATCCATATTTAACCGCAACCTCACTTCTTATTTGTATCAGCCTGGACTCGAAAAAGGTGATTTCGGGAAATACTTTTTGGATTTCCCGGTAATCAACACGTACCTTGTGTTCCACGAGTTGCTGCAGATACTGCATCTTCTCCTTATCCAAAAATCTTTGTGTAGGGAATTCCGGATAGATCAGGGCGATTTCGGCAAAGTGATCTTGGATCGTGCTCTGTTTCAATCCCCGCATCGAAATGATTTCCGCCATGCCATGCCCGTGCATGAAATATCCCATGGTCGTTTCGGCGCTGGCGGAAGCCAAGCCGTTTTCCTTTATCGTCATCTGCATGACAGAAGCAAGGACAGGAAAATTTTCCGGTTCTTTTTCCAAAGTGCCGTACAACCTCAGCCAATTTTGGTGCAGCAGTATTTTCACTTCGGCTTCCTCGAACGATAACAGTCCAGCCATTTGACCGGTCGTTTTCCTCAAGTGGTCAGCGCCTTCAAATTGCAGCACAAAGAGCCCGGCATCCCTTTCAGGCAGCCGTGACAAATAGCTACGCCATTCTTCCCCATAAGCGCGTGCAAAAGCGGCTTTATCTCCGGCCTGCTGCGTCAACAAGCGCTTCATCCACAGCTGCTCCTTCGCTTCCCGCTCAACAGGATAGTAATGTTTATTTTTGTGCAGCATTTCGGAAAGGACTTGGATCAGAAACAGCATCCGACGACGCAAAACACTCTGAACGAGGGCAAATTCCAGTTGGCTTCCTAAAGAAAAATGCGCGTGACGGCTGAAAAACTCAGCTTTCTTCGCGCTTCCTGCTTCGCTGAGCAGAAAGCCCTCGCCCTCGTTTCCGCTGATCAGTCCATCCGAAACCAAACGCTCAAGACCCTTTTTCAAGGCTGTCAGTTTCATGCCCGGCATGACAGTGAAATAGGCTTCCAGATCATATTGGCGGCACTGGAGCATGGTGGACACGGTCCGTTTGCCGATCAGGGTATAAAAAAGAGTCGCTTCCTTGATGGGGCGCCCGGTTGAAATACAATCCAAAAAAAGATACTCTATGTATGTCAAATCTTTCATATCATCACCACCAAATTTTTGTAAAGAAGGTTACTGTATGTATTATACCAAAGTAAATCAGGATAACTGCATCGCTTGTGGACTTTGCCAAATAATTTCACCGGATCTCTTCGACTACACTTCCGAAGGGATAGCTTTTACGAAAATGGATGCGAATGCGGGAAATGCTCCGATACCTGCCGAACGCTTCGAAGCGTTTCTGGCTGCCTATCGCAAATGCCCAACCGGTGCCATCTTGCGTTCAGAATCACCTTTCCCTGCAACAGAACAGTGATTCTGAACTCTCTTTGCTGCAGGGATAATCGAAAAGAGGCTGCACCCGGAATCATCACTGATTCGGATGCAGCCTCTTTTTCTTGGAAAAGCAAAATCATAAACCGCAAATTCTTACTGGGCAAACGGAACTTTATTATGCGCCAACCAAGGTTTCAACTTCGGCATCACCAAAAGGATGACCGCACTTGCGACAAGTCCTTTGATGATATTGAACGGCAAAATACCAGCCAATACTAATTCTTTGACGGATCCCATCTCAAAGTTCAAAAGATACATATATAAAGGAGTGATGATGAACCAATTGGCTATTGATAAGACAACCGTCAACACCAAGGTGCCTGTCAATAGCGCCATAATAACGGCTGTTTTTGTTTTAGCTTTATTCAATAGGTAGTAGACAGGCAAAGTGTAAGAGAGCGTCGCCAACAGACTTGCGAAGTCCCCGATTGGATAGCCCATATCCCCGCCTGTTTGAAGGTAGTGCAAAATAGATCGGATGACAGCGGAGATGATTCCGCCGGCTGGACCGTAAAGGAAAAATGAAAGCAGAATCGGTAAGTCGCTGAAGTCGATCTTCAGATACGAAAATGCTGGAATTACCGGAAAAGCGATGAACATCAGCACAAATGCCAATGCCCCAAATAGTGAAATACCGACCAATCTTTTTGTTTTGTTTTGTTGCATGTTAATAAATCCTCCCTGTTGACTGTCTCAGAGATGGGTTTCTCCAAATAGAAAAGACCCTATTCTTATCATCCTCAAATGGACACATAAAAATAGAGCCTTTGAAATTGCAATTCAAAGAAACCCCATCTTCTCCCATCCAGACTGTACTGTCGGTACTGGAATTACACCAGTTCAGCCCGCAATGTAACACTGCGAGGTCGTGGACTTTCACCACCGGTCGGGAATTTCACCCTGCCCTGAAGACGAATCATATTTATATTTGTTATTACATAAACTATAAGCGATGCAAGAGCGCTTGTCAAGCACGTTATTACGGTTTCGAGATGTTTTTTTTGAGAGTATTATCCGGCCACTCTTCTCAAACAGCGTGGAATGGAAGCCGCACCAAGAAAGTCGTCCCTACACCGGGCTCACTATGGACCTCAATTTCTCCATCATGCGCTTCCACAATTGTTTTCACGATTGAAAGTCCGATGCCAGTCCCTTTTTGCTTCGAATATGTCCGAGATTTATCATTTTTGTAAAATCGCTCGAAAATGAACGGCAGACTTTCCGCTTGGATACCGATCCCGTTATCGCTGACTTCAAAGATGACGTTGTCCAACACATCATCCATGCGGATTGTGATATGTATGAATTTTTGCCTGCGTTTGCCGATTTCGGCCGAATATCGTACCGCATTATCGATCAGATTGTAAAATACTTGATTCATTTTCTCTTCGTCGAAAGCATAAGTTTTGATGCCATCTGCAAGCTCATAAGTGAATTGGATAGCGGCTTCTTTAAAACTGTTCTCGAACCTACTTGCCAAATGATCGAAGAAATCCGCGAGATCGACATTCTGCCTGTTCAGATCAACATAACCCGCTTGCATACGAGATAGATCCAGAAGATTGTTCACCATCTTGTTCATTTCGGTCGTTTCATCCAAAATGATTTGAGCCATTTCTATCTTTTCGTCATTGCTTTCAGCGATATTGTCGATAATGGCTTCGCTGTAGCCTTTGATCATCTGCAAAGGTGTCCGCAAGTCGTGGGATACATTCGTGATGAAATCTCCGCGGATAATATCCAATTGCCTTTCGTTCGTCACATCCTGCAGCACGATCAGCACCCCAGTGGTTTTTTGCAGATCCGCTTGGATGACCGGTGTCACCTTGACGTTATAATGCCGCTGTGACCAACTGAGATCCGCTCCCGACCCGGCTGTTGTTTTGAAAGCGTACTGCACCATTTCTTTGAACTGATGCGGCATCGCTTTAGCCTCGGCATCCGGGTCAACTCTTCGCCAAAAATCCAGAAAATCTTGCCCTGGTCCGTTAACTAATTTCAATTGGAAATTCTGGTCAAAGTAGAGGATTCCAGAAGGCAACGAGTCAAACAGATGATTCAACAGTTCGCGTTCTTCCCTGTTCATCAGCATCGTAGCCTGAAGGGTCTTTCCCAACTTGTTCATGGCAGTTCCTAAACCAGAAATCTCGTCATAAGATTCGAACGTAATCCGCTTAGAAAAATCATTCCGTGAGTATTTGAAGGCGATATCCGTCATAATCCCCAACGGCTCAGCAACATTCCGGATCAGGTGCTGATAATAGATGATTGTCCCCATCAAATATACGGTCAACAGCAGTAGCGTGATACTTTTAGCGTTCAGTTGGTAGGTCTGAAATTCATCTAAATCATAACCGATGACGAGCATTCCGGATTGTCCCTGCAGCTCAAATTTATGAACAAAAACCATCAGAAGTAAAGGATTGTTTTCCTCGTCTTTGATGGTGATTCTGCTGAAATCATCTACGTTACTGTCGATTGCATCCAGAATTTGATCATTCATTAAAATATTCTCCAGAAGCAATTCGGACTGCCCTTGCAGTTCCGGGTTTTGTATGACGAAACGGCTCTGATCTGCTATTTTGATGTAATAGGACATTTCAGGATCAAACGATTGCCCAGCACTGGCTTGCGTGAGATAACCTTCAGGATCGGACATGATCGAGTCCTTATATGCGGTGATCTTTTCCTGCAGTAGTTTATTATAGGTATCTTCGATTGAGTTCACACTGATGATTGCGTGGCCGATATACATCAAAGTCATGATGGTTACAGTCAAAAAAGTCAAAAGGACCCATGATTTGAGGAATATGCTCGTCCTTCTCATTGTGCATCGTTTGCCGCATGGTCATCATTCGGAGAGAATTTATAACCCATCCCCCAAACGGTGACTATCATTTTCGAAACAGGTTTAGATTGCTTCAACAGTTTCTCGCGCAACCGCTTGACGTGCGTATCCACCGTACGTAGATCGCCGAAAAATTCGTATTTCCAGACTTCTTTCAAAAGAACTTCCCTCGTGAAAATTTTTTCCGGGGACTTCGAAAGATAAAGCAGCAACTCAAATTCTTTTGGAGTCAAATTGATGGCCACTTCGTCTACCAAAACTTTTCTGGCATCAGGAAAAATCTTCAGCATTGGGTATTCGATTGTGCTCGATTCCGATTCTGAAGGCTTGGTCCGCTTCAGGATGGCAGCGACGCGCAGCATGACTTCCCTTGGGCTGAACGGCTTCACAATGTAATCATCCGCTCCGGACAAAAAACCTTCTACGCGATTGTTTTCTTCGCCGCGGGCAGTGATCATCATGATCGGTATTTCTTTTTCCTTACGGACAACTTTCGCTACTTCAATGCCAGTCATCCCAGGAAGCATGATATCCAACAAAACCAAATCGTAATGGTTATTCAGGATCATTTCCACCGCAGTTGTACCATCCTCTGCTTCGGCTGTTTCGTAGCCATCCTTTTCCAGATAGAGTTTCAGCAGTCTTCGGATGCGCTCTTCGTCATCCACAATCAATATTTTCCCGCTGGAATTTGTCATCGTGATCATCCTCTCCCGTTGTGTAAGAAAACTACCTTTTTGATGCCTTTTCGTTGGCAAGAGCCATATTCTTAAGCTTCTCTATTTCGAACGCCTTCAGCTCTCTGTGTTGCCCAGGTTTTAGATCACCGAGGGTAAGGAATCCAAATGACTCCCTTTTCAGTTTTTCGACAGGGCAACCGATTTTTTCAAACATTTTTTTTACTTGATGATTCCAACCTTCATGAATGGTCAATTCAACGATTGCTGTATTTTTTTGGGAATTGGCCGAAATCAACTTAGCCCGCGCTTTAGATGTTTTTTTCCCGTCGATCAGTACCCCGTTCTCCAATTTGTTCAGATCAGAGCGCGTAGGGATAGAACCAACTTTAGCGACGTAAGTTTTGTCGATGTGGTATTTCGGATGAGTCAACAGGTTCGCAAACTCACCGTCATTGGTCAAAAGAAGCAGTCCAGTTGTATCATAGTCCAATCTTCCGATGGGATAAATCCGCTCCTTAACATCGAAGAAATCGGTAACAACAGTCCGATCCTTATCATCTTTCACGGATGAGAGAGTATTCTTGGGTTTGTAGAACAAGTAGTAAACAGGCTGCTCTCGATAGATCGGCATGCCGTTCACTTCGACCCTGTCATTTTTTGAAACTTTGACCCCTAATTCTGTCACCTTGTTCCCGTTTACGCTGACTGCACCAGAAGTGATCAGTTCTTCGGCTTTTCGTCTTGATGCTATTCCTGCATGAGCAATAACTTTTTGTAATCTTTCCATTTATTCACCTATTATTCTTATTTGTTTTTGTCGGTCATTCTTGTTCCGGTATGACGGAATCTGCTTTGAAAAAAGCAAGTTGGCTATCTTGATTTTCATCAATAGGAAAATCAAAAAGATCAAAAGATTCATTATCCTGCATTTGGAATAATTCATCCACATTCGGCAGATCATCAATTGTGGTCAGTCCGAAATAATTCATGAAATAGTCGGTCGTTCCGTAAATGATCGGTCTTCCCGGTGTTTCGGAACGTCCGATTTCCTTTATCAAGCCTCTCAGCAACAACCTTTGGACCAGTCCTGCTGACTGCACGCCGCGGATCTGATCGATTTCCATCCGCGTCAAGGGTTGCTTGTATGCGATGATCGCCAGCGTCTCCAGGGCAGCTTGCGATAAGTGGGTCGCGAATGGCGAAACAGCGTACATTTTGATGAGTTCCGCATACTCTCTTTTTGTGGCGAGTTGGTATCTTTTGCGGGTTTCAATGAGCGTCAAACCGGAATGGATGTTGTCGTTATGACTCGCCCGCATTTCGGTCAACAAATTTTGCGCTTCCAATGGGGTGGTCTCCAATAAAGAGGTGATCTCATCCATACTCAAGCCATCATCCCCTGCCACAAACAGCAGACTCTCCAGTGCCCCTTTTTTATTCATTTGCTAAAACTCCCATATTACGTAATATATAAATGTCTCCATAGGTGCTTTCCTGCGAAAAATTGATTTTTCTTTCTTTGACCAATTCCAGCATCGCCAAAAATGTATTCACGATCTGCGCTTTGGTCTGCACTTCAAAGAAATCCGTAAAGGGCAGCCTCTGGTCAGAATCATGCGGCAGGTTGTCCAACTTCTCCATGATCCAAGTCATCGTCTGATCCACCGTATATTGTTCCTGCTCCATTCTGGCCTGCAGCGGCTTCTTTTTTTGCAATTTCTGATACATTTTCTGAAGTGCAGCGATAAGGTCTGCAGCTGAAACTTCGCCCGGGGCAAGCGGAATCGCTTGTTGAAGCTCCTCCAGGTCCGTTGCGGGCTTCGTGAAATATAAGCCGCGCTCCTCTTCCATCGTTTTAAGCGCTTTGGCGGCTTCCTGAAATTGCTTGTATTCCACCAATTGTTGGATCAGGCTTTCCCTTGGATCTTCACCCTCTTCGTAAAATTCCTCTTCGAAAGTCACTTCTTTTTTCGGAAGCAACATACGGCTTTTAATTTCCAACAATGTCGCAGCCATCAACAAATAATCGCCGGCGATATCTAATTTCATCTCCTGCATCGTGTCTAAGTAACGCAAATATTGAAAAGTCACTTCCGTAATCGGAATATCAAAAATATCAACTTTGAGCTCTTTGATTAAGTGCAGGAGGAGATCCAATGGTCCCTCAAAATCCGGCAATATGAGGGTGAGTTCATTTTGTTCGCTCACAATGATCCACTCGATTCCTCATCACTTCGGTTCAGTTGTTTCTGGTTCCACTTGGCGATGAACGGCGCGGTTTCCAGCGTGCCATTGATTGTGCTTGTAGGGTAGTGTTGTTGCAGACCATCCAACAGCCGATGAACAATCCCTTCATTACGAAATGAAGGGGAAACGGCAATATGACGGACGAGCACCATTGCCTCGCTTATTTCCACACCTATCAGAGCAACAATATTATCAGTCACTTCATCTTTCCACAAGAAGAGCTTCCTATCAACATTTTCGATGTAGCTTTCCATTTCTGGCTTCAGCCTCGCCACATTTTTTAGATCTGTTACATAAGAAAGTAGTCCCATAGCTATTTTTTCATATGATTGATTATAAGAAATGAACACTTCGATCTCCTTCTCACTTTGTATTTACCCGTTTGTTACAGAGCAGTCAACGTATTCTTCAATAATGTTTTGAATGTTTCTTTGACTCGGGTGGTCGTTTCGACGACTTCTTCATGATTCAGGGTTGCTTGCATGCCTGAAGCTAAATTAGTTATACAGGAAATACCGAAAATGCGCAAACCTGCATGACGAGCCACAATGGCTTCCGGCACGGTGGACATACCGACAGCGTCTGCCCCGAGTACACGGCACATCCGGATTTCTGCTGGTGTTTCATAAGTCGGACCTGTCAGTCCGAGGTAAACACCTTCCTTCAAATCCAATCCCATCTGCGAAGCGACTTGTTTTATTTTCGCTTGATATTCGGCATCATAGGCTTGGCTCATGTCTGTGAAACGCGGTCCTTGCTCGGGGTCATTCGGTCCGATTAAGGGGTTTTGGCCCGTCAGATTGATGTGATCCGTGATCAGCATCAGATCTCCTGGTGTAAAGGCATAACTGATGCCACCTGCGGCATTTGTCAGCGCCAACGAGTGAACGCCCAGTTGCTTCATTACCCTTATCGGAAAAGTAACTGCTTCGAGCCCGTACCCCTCATAGAAATGGAAGCGCCCCTGCATCGCGATGACTTTTTTCCCGCTCAGATTTCCATAAACAAGTTGGCCTTTGTGCCCTTCAACTGTCGAAATCGGAAAATAAGGAATTCCTTCATAAGGAATCGCAATTGCATCTGTGATTTCTTCGGCCAACTCGCCTAAGCCTGAACCCAAAATTAAACCGAATTCAGGTTCCAATAAACCTTTTTCTTCTAAAAATTTGGCGGCTATTCGTATATTATTTTGATTATTTGTCATATCCACACACCTCACTAGTTCAATTCATCCAAAAAACTACGGCCATTTTGAGTAGCGGACACCTGAAAATTATCGGATACGGTCGCTCCGATATCCGCAAATTTGCCTTGATTCATCTTGCCGCGACCCGCCATTTTTTTCGAATAAGCCAACAATGGAACATATTCGCGCGTATGGTCTGTCCCTGGGAATGTTGGATCGTTACCATGATCTGCGGTGATCAACAGCAAATCATCATCCGCTAAAGCAGTCACTATTTCAGGGATACGCCCATCAAAGTCTTCGATTGCCTTAGCGTAACCATTCACGTCTCTGCGGTGTCCGAAGAGCGCATCAAAGTCGACAAGATTCAGGAAACTCAAACCCCGAAAATCTTTTTCCATGACTTTCAGCAACTGGTCCACGCCGTCCATATTACTTTTCGTACGGACATATTCCGTTATGCCTTGGCCGTTGTAGATATCATTGATTTTACCGATGGCAATGACATCATAACCCGATTCCTTCAAGTAATCCAGCGTTGTTTTCCCGAACGGATCCAAGGCGTAATCGTGTCGATTGCTTGTGCGGGTAAAATGTCCGGGAGTTCCGATATACGGTCTGGCGATGATCCTTCCGATCATGTAGGGATCCTCTAATGTAATCTCTCTGACATATTCGCAGATTGCATACAATTCCTCAAGCGGAATGATGTCTTCGTGGGCGGCAATCTGCAACACCGGATCCGCTGATGTGTAGACGATCAGATCGCCGGTCTTCATTTGGTGCTCACCAAACTCATCCAGAATTTCGGTCCCGCTGGCCGGTTTGTTTCCGATAATTCTCCGGCCTGTGTGAGATTCGATTTTCTGGATTAATTCTTGCGGAAAACCTTCAGGAAAAACGCGGAATGGAGACTGGATGTTCAGTCCCATGATTTCCCAGTGGCCTGTCATGGTGTCTTTACCGACGGACTCCTCCTCGAGTTTTGTATAGTAGCCAAGTGACGCGCTGTCAGACTTTACGCCGCTGAGTTCGCGTATGTTTCCCAATCCCAATGTTTCCAGATTAGGAATTTCCAGCCCAGCGACTGCTGCGATATGTCCAAGCGTATCCGATCCAACATCGCCGAACTTATCGGCATCCGGCGCTTCCCCTATGCCGACTGAATCCAAAACGATCAAATGGATGCGATTAAATTTCATGATTTTATTCCTCCCGGATCCTCAGCTTCCTTGAGCAAGTAAACTTCAAGCACGAGGATGATATTTTTGATAAATTTCTGCCATTCTCTCTGTCGTAATGTGCGTATAAATCTGGGTAGTAGAAATGTCAGCATGCCCCAATAGTTCCTGCACAATCCTCAGGTCGGCTCCGTTTTCCAGTATATGTGTTGCAAAGGAATGGCGCAACATGTGCGGAGATACATTTTTATTGATGCCGGCATCCCGCACGGTTTGTTTTAGATTTTTCCAGATTCCTTGTCGTGTGAATCCGTTACCGTGGAAATTCAGGAACAAATAAGCCGTCTCTTTCCTTCCGTGAGCCAAAGCTGGTCGACTGTCCGACAAATATTCCGAAATCCAGAAGGCGGCTTCCTCCCCCAACGGAACAATTCTTTCTTTATCGCCCTTCCCGATTGTTTGGATGAACCCGATATCCAGATGGATTTCACTCATCGTAATGTGGATGAGTTCACTGACACGAAGACCGGTGGCATACAACAGTTCCAATATGGCACGATCCCTCAAGCCTAAGACTGTTTTGACATCGGGAGCAGCCATCAAACGTTCGATTTCATCCATCGAGAGCACTTTCGGCAATTTTTGCTGTTTTTTCGGTAATTGGATGGTGACCATCGGATCGTTTTCGATTAATCCCTCTTGCTTCAAGTATTGATGGAATTTCCGGAGACTCGTGATCATTCTCCCGATTGAGGCTGTGGCCAATTTTTCTTCATTCAAGAATTGAAGATACAAAAGTACATCCGGCTTGGTGACATCTCCGAATGCATGAATCTCATTCTTTTCCAAAAAATGGCTATATTTTCTGAGGTCTCGTTGGTAACTGGTGATCGTGTTATCCGAAAGACCTCGCTCAATCCTTAAATAACGCCCGTATACATTAATTTCTTCTTCCATAACCTTTAACCCATTTCATCTTTTTGAGTCTATTTATTCCTCATTTTTTGTTGGCAATCCCGGCAGATGCCATGAAAAGTCAAACGATGATCCTTAACCACGAATTGATAGCGCGCTTCGACATCCTTTTCGACCTCACCCAACAAATCTTCGTGTATTTCCTCGATATTGCCGCATTCTATGCACAAAAGGTGATGATGGAAATGTTCATTGCTGGTCCTTCTTAAATCGTAGCGGGATAACCCGTCTTCAAACACAACTTTGTAGGTGATGTTCAGCTCCGTCAAGATTTCCAAAGTCCGATAGACCGTGGCAAGGCCAATGTCGGGATGCTTAAGCCGCAACAGCAGGAAAATTTCCTCCGCACTGAGATGCTCTTTTTCCTTTTCCAGCAGCACGCTGACAGTCGCTTCTCGTTGCGGAGTGAGCTTGAATCCTGCCTCTTGCAATTGTTTTTTGATGGTATTTAATGACAATTCCGTCACTGCTGTCGGCTCCTTTAAGGACAGGCTGAAGACCTAATCCTTTTTGATTAATTTAGTGTGTCCGTCTTCTTGGATGATCAGTCTGGCTTTCAACAAATGGCCCAAAGCCCTTTTGAACTGCGCTTTGCTGATACCAAAGTATTCTTTGATTGCTTCTGGATCACTCTTGTCCCAATAAGGCAAGCTATGCGTTGGGCTCTGCTCCAACAACACCAGAATCATGGCTGCATCCTCACTGATTGCTTCGTGAGCACGCGGTTTCAAGGACAGATTCAGCATGCCGTGTTGACTGATGCCGACAACCCGACCGCTGACGACTTCGCCCAAGCGCGGTTCAATCTCCCGCTCGGATGGGTGAATGAATCCGATGTAATGATCATCCGTCAGGATGAACGTTCCTACTAATTTCAAACGGAAGACGGTTCCGGTGACGTCCTTATTTTTCAATTCCTCACCCGGAGTACGGGAAATGGAACGGAATACCGGTTCATCAGCAATGATTCCCCAAAGACGGTCTTTACTGTCTTGCTCTAAGGCAATCAGCAATCGATCTCCTTTTTTTGGCCATAGCGCTTTGATGTCGGGCAAGTTATCCAAAGAAACCACAATTTCTTTGTCGTCAAGGCCGATATCCACAAACACGCCCAAATCTTTCCGGACTGCCACAACTGTTCCCCAGCCGTATTTTCCTACTTGGCTAGCTGGTTCTTTTAAGGTCATGCGAAGTTGCTTGTTCATGCCCTCGTATACGAAGCCTTTAACAGTGTCCCCCAATTGCAATGCTGTTTCCGATTCATCTTTATCCAATCTGTAAGTGATGCCGTCCTTCTGAACGAAGACACTCTTTTCGTTCTCGTCCACGATCACACCCGTAATGATTGTACCTAATACTTTACTCATAATTCTCCTCCAGACGGTCCTTCCGTCGCTGTATTTCTTCCATTTTATCATATCACAAAATGATTTCCAAAGTGTCGTTATCCCGCGCTTGACATATTTGTTATATTTGAGCATATTTTCCTATTTGCCGATGGAATCATCAGGAAGATAGGATTCAAACAAAGCAAAAGGGTCCGAGACTCTCGTCCCAGACCCAAAGATGCTCTCTAATTTAGTTCAGCTTAGATGGTAGTAGTTGCACCGCGGTAGATGATGCCACGACGAGAATCGATTGTGATCAATTCGTTGTCTTGCACTAATGCAGTCACATTTTCTGCTCCTACGATTACCGGAATTCCATTTGCGATACCAACAACAGCAGCATGACTTGTCAAGCCGCCAGCTTCAACGATTACTGCTGCAGCTTTTTCAAATGCAGGTGTATAGTCTTTATCGGAGTTCTTCAACACCAAGATGCAATCTTCTGTAGCTTTAGCGATTGCTTCCTCAGCTGAAAGAGCTACAACAGCTTTTCCGATGACAGATTTGTCGCCGATACCTTGGCCGGAAGTCAATTTGGTTCCGATCAATTGGATCTTCATCAAGTTTGTTGTTCCGCGTTCGCCTACTGGTACGCCGGCAGTGATGATGATCAAGTCGCCTTCTTTAGCGAATTTTTCTTCTTTGGCAACTTTTGCAGCCAATTCCATCATTTCATCAGTTGAATCAGGTTTTTCGGTTACGAATGGATACACACCCCATGAAAGTGCCAATCCACGTCTTTGACGCTCCGAGAAAGTGACTGCAACGATGTGTGATTTCGGACGGTATTTAGAGATCATGCGCGCTGTATGTCCAGATTCAGTAGCGGCAACGATTGTTTGGATGTTAAGGTTGCGGGCTGTATGTCCAACCGATTGACCGATTGCTTCAGCCATATCTGTGTTGCTGTATGCTTTCAAAGCAAATGCATCTTGTCCAACGATCGCTTCTTCCGTACGGATAGCGATTGTAGCCATTGTCGTAACGGCTTCAACCGGGTAATCCCCAGCAGCTGTTTCTCCGGATAGCATAACTGCATCAGTACCGTCAAAGATTGCGTTGGCAACGTCCCCTGCTTCAGCACGTGTAGGACGTGGGTTGCGTTGCATGGAATCCAGCATTTGAGTTGCTGTAATGACTGGTTTGCCTAAAGCGTTACATTTTTTGATCAACATTTTTTGTGCGATAGGAACTTCTTCCGTAGGGATTTCTACTCCTAAGTCACCACGGGCAACCATCAGACCTTGAGAAACTTTCAAGATTTCATCGATGTTATCAAGGCCTTCTTGGTTCTCGATTTTAGGGATGATTTGGATGTGGGTTGCATTGTGTTTTTCCAAAATTTCAGTGATAGCCAATACATCGCTCGCGCGACGCACGAAGCTCGCTGCGATAAAGTCGACGTCATTTTCGATTCCGAAGATAATATCTTCCGTATCTTTTTGTGTAATTCCCGGGAAATTCGTTTTGATTCCTGGAAGATTGACACCTTTTTTGTTTTTCAGAATGCCTGAGTTTTTGATCAAAGTAACAATTTCATTGTTCTCTCTGTCGATTTCAGTCACTTCAAGGTCGATCAAGCCGTCATCCAATAAAATATGGTTTCCGACAACAACATCGTTGATCAATTCTGGGTAAGTGATTGAGAATTTATCTTTTGTACCCTCAACTTCTGTCATGGAGATTCTAACTGTTTCGCCGGCGATCAATGACACGATACCGTCTTTCATGTTGTTTGTACGGATTTCAGGACCTTTTGTATCCAAAAGGATAGCGCACATTTTACCTGTGATTTTTGAAGCTTCGCGAATATTGACGATACGGGCACCATGTTCTTCAAAATCCCCGTGCGAGAAATTTAAGCGGGCAACATTCATACCGGCATTGATTAACTTGACGAGTGTTTCTACAGATTCACTGGCAGGTCCGATTGTACATACAATTTTTGTCTTTTTCATAGAAAATAAGCACCTCATTTTATATTTTGTAAAACGTAAGTAAACTTTTCGTTAGAAAGAAATTTCTTTGTTGATTTGGTAAAGTGACAACAATGGCAAGTGTTTTTGGTTCTCAAGCGTATCGATGATATCGTTGAAAACAACTTCATCACCCTTGACGCCTACGCAGATTCCACCTTTGCCTTCTTCCAGCATTTTAACGGCGTTGTAACCGAAAAGGCTTCCCAGTACACGGTCTTTCGCTGAAGGGGATCCTCCGCGTTGCACGTGGCCCAGAACAGTGACACGTGTGTGGAATTCTTCGAATTCGGAAAGTTTCTCTGCAAATTCATTCCCTGACATTACGCCTTCAGCCAACATGATGATTGTATGTTTTTTGCCGCGCGCTCTGCCTTCCTGGATTTCAGCAACTACTTCTTCCATTGTGAATTCTTTTTCGGGAATGACGATGGATTCCGCGCCACTGCCGATACCGGTCCATAAAGCGATGTCTCCGGCGTTTCTGCCCATTACTTCAACAACGAATGTACGGATATGGCTTGTTGCAGTATCTCTGATTTTGTCCACAGATTCCAATACTGTATTGATAGCAGTATCAAAACCAAGTGTGTAATCAGTACCCGGAATATCATTGTCGATTGTTCCTGGGATACCGATTGTCGGGAACCCTAATTTAGTAAGCGCTGCTCCTCCACGGTAAGATCCATCCCCACCGATTACGATCAGGCCATCGATGCCGAATTTCTTCAACTGCTCGATCCCTTTAAGCTGTCCTTCAAGTTTTGCGAACTCCGGATAGCGGGCAGAATATAAAATTGTACCCCCACGGCTGATTGTGTCTCCGACATCATCAATCGTCAGACGACGGAAATCTCCGGCTACCATACCTGCATAACCATAATTGATGCCATATACTTCCAAACCGTCATAAATGCCTTTGCGCACAACGGCGCGAATGGCGGCATTCATTCCTGGTGCATCTCCACCACTTGTTAATACTGCAATACGTTTCATTAGACTTCACCTCATCAATAAAGTTAAAAACTCTCAATTTCCAAAAAAAATCATGCGTTAAATATTTTTTGAATTTGTCCTTCACTATCTTATCATCTTTTTATGAAAATGTCTTTTAATTTCACGTTTTTTTGTTTGTTAAAAAAGAAACAATGAAAAATAATGGCTTCTTGTACGGAATATCGCCACATTTAGGCAAATTGTTATTACTACCGCCCGTATTCGGCTAATCCGATGCAGATGCATCCATCCAAAACGGATTAGCCGTTTTGGCAGCTTATGCTTTTATGAAAACAATATACGGATATCAACTTTTTATTTTCATTTGACAGCTACATTTTCGTTTCCAAAAACAGCCTTCAGTGATTCAAGCAATCCAATAGAAATAGCGACCCAATTTTCTGCTGATAAACGCATTGTTTGTTTGGTAATTTCATTGTAAAGGATAACAGGATGATCTCCTCGCTGATTCCCCAGCACCTGATACATTTTATTGAACAATTCAGGCTTGTTGTTTTCCGCCGTCAAACGGATAAAGACATTCTCCTTTTTTTGACCCATCATTTCCTGATAAGCTTCGGCATCCCAGATGTGCGTGACCAAAAAATTCGTTTTGTCGGCTTGTTTCGACCGCTCCAGCTTGCCTTCGACGACAAGCAACTGGTTTGTCTTCAGCAGTTTCATGAATCGGATATAGTACTCGGGGAAAATCGTGATGCTGATTTCGCCGGTACTGTCTGTCAAGTTTGCGAAAGCCATCGGATCGCCCTTCTTCGTCTGGATTCTGCGGATGTCTTTGATCAAGCCCATCGTGCGCATTTTCTTGTCGTATGCCAGCTCGGTGACGTACGCAACAGCACCATTGTTGTATAATTTGCCGAACTGGTCGATCGGGTGGCCTTTTAAAGAATGGCCCAACGCGGCTTCTTCCAAATCCAGCAATTCCAATAATGGCATTTCTTCCGTTTCGACATATTTCGGTTCCAGTATCGAAAACAGATCGATGTTGTTCCCGCTGTAATCGATGCTGTTCAGCATACCCGGCAGCGACTGCAAGAGCGTCGCACGCGAATGCCCGAAACTATCGAAAGCCCCGCTGAAGATGAGCGGTGTGATATTTTCGTTCTTCAGCCACTTCGGATGTATCCTTCTTAAAAATTGCACGAAATCCTTGTAGTACCCGTGAGCTTGGCGCTCTTTGATGATTTCCTGGATGAAATCGCGTCTGAGGCCCTTGATCCCGCCCAAGCCGAATTGAATCGTCTGCTGCTGAAGGGCAAACTTCCAGTTGCTTGTGTTGATGTCCGGATAGGAAATGCTGATGTTGCGTCTTTTCAGTTCGATGAAGTATTCCCTCATCTTATCCGAGTGTTGGTTGACGGAATTCAGCAAAGCGGCAAAAAATGCTTCCGGGAAGTGCGCCTTCATGTAGGCGAGTTGGTAGGCTATGAAGGAATAGGCCACCGAATGCGAACGGTTGAACCCGTAATTGGCGAAACGCTCGATGTAATCGTACACTTGCTCGGCTGTCTGCTCGGAATACCCTTGCTGCAGCGAACCTTCAATGAAGTGTCTTCTTTCTTCATCAATGGCTGATTTTTGTTTTTTGCCTATCGCCCTTCTGAGGATATCCGCTTCCCCCAAGCTGAAGCCGGCCATCCGTGAAGCCACCTGCATGACCTGTTCCTGATAGACCATTACCCCGTAGGTTACCTCGAGGATCGACTTCAGATCGGGATGGAGATAATCGATTGCGGCCAGCCCTTTTTTCCGCGAAACGAAAAGATCAATCTGTTCCATCGGACCGGGTCGGTAAAGCGCATTGACTGCGGCAATGTCTTCGATCGATTCCGGCCCGAGCTTGCGCAACACATTTTTTATGCCTGGGGATTCGAACTGGAACACCCCATTCGTATCCGCTTTTCGGAATATTTCGAGCGTGCGATCATCATCCATCGGCATTTCCCAAATGTTGATGCTCTCTTTGCATGCCGCGCTGGCCAACTGCACCGCATCGTTCAGTATCGTCAGATTTTTCAACCCAAGGAAGTCCATTTTGAGAAGGCCGATTTCTTCGATGTTGCCCATCGTGTATTGCGTCAGATACAGCTCGCTGTTTTTTTTCTGCAAAGGCACAATGTCCCTTAACGGATTGTCGCTGATGACGACGCCTGCCGCATGAGTGGAAACATGCCGCGGAACGCCTTCAATCTTTTCAGCTGTTTCGTACAACAAACGGTTCACATCGTTCGTGCTGATCAGGTTCTGCAATTCTTTTGACTTCTGCCTTGCCTCCGCCAGACTGATGCCCAATTGATTCGGGATCGCATTCGACCAGGCTTGCGCCTCTGCAACCGTGAGTCCGAATACCCGTGCAGTATCACGCAAAGACATTTTTGCCGCCAGCGTTCCAAATGTGGCTATTTGGGCAACGTGGTCCGAACCGTATTTATCCCGGACATAATGCAGAATATCATCCCTACGATTATCCGGAAAATCCAGATCGATATCCGGCATATTGTAGCGTTCCTTGTTCAAAAATCGCTCAAACAGCAGATTGTATTTGATTGGATCGACATGGGTGATGCGCAGGACGTATGAGACGAGCGAACCGGCAGCAGAACCCCGACCAGCTCCCGGCATGATCTTCGCTTTCCGGGCATACGCCATCACATCCCAAACGATAAGGAAGTAATCATCGAATCCCATTTCATGGATGACTTCCAATTCGTATGCCAAGCGTTTTTCATACGCTGCATCCGGGGCAGTGATCCGCTGACGTAGACCTTCTTCGCAGAGCCTTCTGAGGTATGCTTGGGGTGTCGTTCCGGGAGGCAACGGGTAGCGCGGCAGCAGTGACTGATGCAGCGGCAGCTCGATTTCAATTTCGTCGGCAATTTTCTGGGTTGTTTCAGCCGACTCGACCAAATCTGCTTCCCGGAATTTCCTTTCGATTTCTCCGCAGGACGGCAAGTAGTACGTGCCATCCAAAGTCTCCGATTGCAAATCCACTTTTTCGTTCGCTTCGATCGCCCTCAGTACACGGCAACTGAAATTATCACTCGGCTCCAGATATCTGACATCATGCATAGCTGTTGTCGGAATGTTTGTCTCCTGCGACAAAAGCAACAGTCGCGGAATGATTGGCTTCATTTTCTCGTGGAGCTGAACACCCAAATAAAAATTGCCGTGACCGAAGATTTTTTTCCATGCCAAACTGGCTGCTTTGGCGTTTTGCTGATCATCTCCGTTCAAAAAGCTTTCGATTTCCCCCTTTTCTCCAGGTGTAATCGCGATGATGCGGCTTGAATCATCGTCCAAAAGAGAAAACAATTCCTTGTCCGGAACATCTTGATTCCTGACCGTGGACAAAGCCATCAACTTTTTGTAGCCCTCAAAATCCTTCGCTAACAAGACCAGCGGAAAAGTGCGATCTTTACTGATGATTCCGGGCAAATCCAGTTGGATGCCCAGAATGGGTTGGATAGCATACTTTTTACAAAGTTTGAAGAAGTCGACTTGACCATAAAGGACATTTTGGTCCGTCAATGCGATGGCCTGATAGCCTTTTGTCTTGGCGCTGCGGACCAAATCCTCTATTCGGGTAGTCGTCTGTAAAAGAGAATAGGCACTGATAACCTGCAAATGCACAAAAGACATGTCTCTAGCCTCCTTTTTCTAATCAATACTATCATTATAGCGTACGCGTCCAAATCCAAGAAGCGAAAAAGTCGTTGGACAAGTAATGCTTGTCATCTTCAGAAAAAGTGATAAAATGAATTTCGAGAAGAGGTGTACACGACATGAAATATATTGCAATCATTTTTTGGGGGTTTATCTTAGGGCAAGTATCTGTTTATCTGGGCAGCGCCTTATCCGGCGGCAGCTATGACTTTATGATCGCAACCATGACAGGTATCTTTACCGCGCTGATCGTAGTTCTTGTTTCTGCGTTGATGCCGAAGACGGCCTCCCATAAATAACCGATAATTCTTTATAAAGACGGCATTACAATCGAAAAAACCTTCAGGGATCAATTTCCTGAAGGTTTTTTTGGCTGAACGAACCCGTTCTGTTTTTCTCTATTTGATGAACATGGCGTCACCGAAGCTGAAGAATCGGTATTTTTCTTTGACTGCGTACTCATAAGCAGCTAAGACGTTGTCTCTACCGGCAAAAGCGCTGACCAGCATGACCAAGGTCGATTTCGGCAAATGGAAATTGGTGATGATGCCCTGGACAACCTTGAATGAATAGCCTGGTGAAATGAAAATTTTGGTCCATCCACTGTCCGCCTTGATTTCCCCATCAAATTTCGTGCCGATCGTTTCCAGTGTTCGCACAGAAGTCGTACCAACCGCCACTATTTTACCGCCGTTGGAGCGGACCTGATTTAGCGCTTGCGCTGCCTCGTCCGTCAGCTGGTAGAATTCCGAATGCATTTCATGGCTGGCAATATCATCGACCGATACCGGACGGAAAGTCCCCAAACCCACATGCAACGTCAGATAGACAATCTTGACACCTTTATTGGCCACTTCCTCTAGCAAATCAGCCGTGAAATGAAGTCCGGCTGTCGGAGCAGCCGCTGACCCGACTTCTTTAGCGTAAACGGTCTGATAGCGTTCCTGGTCGTCCAATGTTTCATTTATATATGGCGGCAGCGGCATTTCGCCCAGCGATTCCAAAATCTCCAAAAATACGCCATCATATTTGAAATTCAAGATGCGTCCGCCGTGTTCCAACGATTGCGTTACCTCGGCCGTCAAGCGTCCATCCCCGAAAGAGATGACTGTACCGACTTTGACCCGCTTCCCTGGTTTGACGAGCGTTTCCCACTCGTCTCCTTGGATATTGTTCAAAAGCAGAACTTCGATATGCCCGCCCGTATCCGGTTTGACGCCATGCAGTCGCGCCGGAAGCACCCGTGTATTGTTCAACACCAGCGCATCGCCTTCTTGTAGTTCCGCCACCATGTCGGTGAAATGTTTGTCCGTGATTGCTCCAGTCTTGGAGTCCAGGGAAAGAAGCCGGGATGATGACCGATCCAGCAGTGGTGTCTGCGCAATCAGCTCTTCCGGCAAATAAAAATCAAAATCACTTGTCCTCATTGATAAAATACCTCACTTATTTTTCTGTATCATACGATATCCCCAAATGGTCGTATGCCATCGGAGTCGCTACCCTGCCGCGCGGGGTGCGCTGCAGGAAACCCAATTGGAGCAGATAGGGTTCGTACATGTCCTCTATCGTTTCCATTTCTTCACCAATGTTGGCTGCTATCGTCGAAAGACCAACGGGGCCACCATTGTAGAAACGGATCATCGTCGTCAATATTTGCCTGTCCAAGTCATCAAGCCCTTTATTGTCCACGCTTAAAATGGATAAGGCCTTATCAGCAATTTCCTTCGTGATCAGTCCATCGCGATAAACTTGGGCGAAATCGCGCACACGCCGGAGCAGCCGGTTGGCAACACGCGGGGTGCCTCTGGATCTCAAAGCGATTTCGACAGCGCCTGACTCATCGATTTTCGTGGACAAAACATCCGACGAGCGATGGACAATCTGCCGGAGATCTTCAAGGCTGTAATATTCCATCCGCGAAACGATGCCGAACCGGTCGCGCAGGGGAGCCGACAGACTGCCGGCTTTTGTCGTGGCACCGACCAGTGTGAACGGCGGCAAGGTAAAGTGGACTGGGTGGGCTGTAGGCCCTTGCCCGATGATGATATCCACATAATAATCCTCCATGGCAGAGTAGAGCACTTCTTCAACGATCCGCGGCAAGCGATGGATCTCATCGATGAAGAGGACATCCCCCGCTTCCAGTTCATTGAGCAATACCATCAGATCGCCTGGCCGCTCGATTGCGGGTCCGCTCGTGCTGTGGATCCGGACATCCAATTCATTGGCAATGACCATCGCCAATGTCGTTTTTCCCAATCCGGGCGGCCCGTACAATAGCACGTGATCCAAGGCTTCACTGCGCGCTTTTGCGGCTTGAATATAAACTTTCAGTTCATTCTTCACTTTGTCTTGGCCGATATAGTGCGCCATCATTTGCGGCCGTAATGTTTTTTCAATCAAATCTTCTGTTAGATCTTCCGTATTTCCGGAAACGATTCTGTTTTCAGCTGTCATCTATATCACCCTTTTAAAAGTAGCTTGAAAGCCGCACGAAGCACTTCTTCTGTGTTGGAATAGTTTTCCTTTTCCAATAGCGGCAGTATTTTCTTCACTTCTCGATCCGAATAGCCCAAACCGGTCAATGCTTCCAAGGCTTCCGTCAAGACAGCAGACTGTCCGCGAGTGGTTTCATGGACGGGATGCTCTTCCAGCCAATAGGTATCCGGCAGCAATTCCCCGAGTTTGCCTTTCAAGTCCAAGATGATCTGCGCAGCCGTTTTTTTGCCTACACCAGGAAATTTCACCAAATACCCCACATTATCCGTTTCAATCGCTTGGATCAGGCCTAAGTGATCATCGCTCGCCAATATCGATAAGCCACTCTTCGGTCCGATCCCAGAGACGCTGATCAATTTCAAGTACAACTGTTTTTCCGTGTAGTCCTTGAAACCGAACAGGGTGATTGCATCCTCGCGGACTGCCTGATAGATGTAAAATGTCACATCCTGGTTCAAACTTCCGGAGAACCGGAAAGGATTCGCAACCTGCAATTGGTAGCCTATGCCACCATTCTCCAGAACCACATAGAGCGGTCCCACAAAGACTAATTTACCTTTTATGTATTCGTACATCATCTGACTCCTACTCTTCATTTCCTGATTTTCATTCGGTCCTATCATAACATAAAACCGAACGGAAATGACAGCCGATCAGCCATTTATGTGGGAACAATCGTTTGGTCTGCATGAAGCAACAAAAAGTCCCAGGACCGGTAGCCATGGGACTTATCTTTGCTGACTATTCGAATAATTGTTTGTATTCAGAGTAGCCTTCCGCATCCAATTGATCGTAAGGGACGAAGCGCATGGCTGCCGAATTGATGCAGTAGCGCAAGCCGCCCAACTCCGCAGGACCGTCCTCAAAAACATGCCCCAGATGGGAATCGGCTTGAGAACTGCGGACTTCCGTGCGTTTGCGCATCAACTTACGGTCTTCCAGCTCCTTCAGAGTGGAAATCGGTTTTGCAAAAGAAGGCCAGCCGCAGCCTGCATCATATTTGTCTGCAGAACTGAACAATGGTTCTCCGCTCACGACATCCACATAGATGCCCTTTTCATAAAAATCATCGTACTCGCCGGAAAAAGGTCTTTCCGTAGCTTCGTTCTGTGTCACTTCATATTGTAAAGGCGTCAAGCGCTTCAATAGTTCCTCTTTGTTGTCCATCTTAGTATCAGACCCCTTTCTTTTCATTGCTCCAGTATATCAAAAAATGCAAAAAAGCAGAACAAAAAAGTCTTGTTCTGCTTTTTATCTGTTTATTTAGTCTTTGATCAGAACAGGTTCCCCAAAATGCTTCCCAAAATACCACCCAATCCGCCCGTAGCTGAAGGAGTTGTCGTTCCGGACTGCTTAGGAAAGAGATCGGTAATGTCGAAATTGCTTGTGGCTGTTTCTTCAGCTTGTTTGGAGAAAATGTCGGTCTGTTTGGCCACACCATCGGCATCCAATCCATCGGCATCCTTTTTGTCAGCCAACATGCCCAGAATCATTGGCGCCATGGAAGCCAAGACCGTGGCAACCTCAGATTTGCTGATGCCTGTTTGGGCAGCGATCTGATCCACGACTTTATCTTTGTCCCCGAAGGCATGATCCAATATTTTATCGCCATCATCTGTATCGACCTTCTTGAACACATCTTCAATCGAGGATACGTCTTTGGTCTGACCTTTATGTTTTTCCAATGCGTCTGATAAGGAATCTTTCCCTGCTTTTGACTCTGCGTTTTTGCTTAATGCCCGAAGGATCAAAGGAATTGCAACAACAGCCAATTTCGGCAAAATGCTTGCATCAACGCCCGTTTTGCTGCCCAAGGCCTGGATCGAACTTTCTTTGTTCAGTTCTCCCATCATTTCGGAAATGTCATTGATTTGCACCATTTTTTCCACTCCTATCTGTTATTTAACTAACCTGATTTTACAATAAATAAGCAGAAATAAGAAATGATAAGCTTTCAGTGCGGGTCCTGGATCCGCTTGAACATCTTCTCCATATCCTGGTTGGAGAACTGGATCAGCACCGGTCTGCCGTGCGGGCAATTGTAGGGGTTGTCCGTTTCGGCAAGATCGGCCAATAATTGGCGCGCTTCTTTGTCGCTGAGGAAATGATTCGCCTTGATCGAGCGTTTGCAGCTCATCATGATGGCCGTCGCTTCCCGAAGCTTTTTGATGGAGATATCGCCTTCAGCCAAAAACATTTCCACCAGTTCCTTCAGAATTTCTTCCTCTTCACCCGGCGTGAACCAGGCGGGATGCTTTTCGGCAATGAAACTGTTTTGGCCGAACGGTTCCAGGAACAGGCCCATCGATTCCAGTACCTCTCGGCTTTCCTGGATCAACTGGAATTCATTCGCAGGATAATCCAAAATGATCGGTATCAGCAAGCCTTGGAGATCGGTGGAAACCTTGCCGATTTCCTCACGATAATATTCATATTTGATTCGCTCCTGGGCAGCATGCTGATCGATGATGTAGAGGCCGTTTTCATTCTGCGCGAACAGGTAAGTACCGTGCATCTGGCCGAAAAAGTGCAAATCCGGGAACGGACGCTTGCTCGCCGGTCCCTTCTCTGCCTCCGCTTCGACTTTCTGAACGGTTTTCATGATCGGTTCTTCATGGGCAACCGGATTTTTTGGATGGATAGATACATGTGGAGCATTCGGTTCATCGTGGTCCTGCGTTGGTTGATCAGTGAACGGAACAGCGTAAACTTCTTGTTCTTCACTTGTAGGCGGCAGGCCCTCCGAAGGCGCGACTACTTCAGAACCCACAAAAGCTTGTTCACGTTGCGAATTTCCATTATGAACCGGCCCGTTGTCCCATGCTGTCTCCAAAGACCGGAAATCCTCATATTCGTTTGTCGCCGGCAGCTTCGTTTCCGTTTCTTGCACGACCTCTTGATCGAATGACCGGAAAGAGACGCTCAATTGCTCGGTCCGGACCGGTTCAGCTGGACTCGGGCGTTTGAACTTCAGATTTTCGATGCCGCTCGGAATGCGTTCTTCGGTCCGCAAAACAGCAGCGACCGCGCTCTGGATCAATTCTCCGAGTTCTTTTTCTTTGCTGATCCTGATTTCTTTTTTCGAAGGATGGACATTCACATCCAACAACAAGGAATCCGCATCCATCACAATGACAGCGAGCGGATACCTGCCGACCATCAGCTTGGATCCATAGCCATCGATGGTCGCTTTATTCAAGGCGTAATTTTTTATGAAACGCCCGTTCAGTATCAAGGTGATGTAGTTGCGGCTTGCCCGCGTCGTGTCAGGCAAACTGATGTAGCCCTTCACTTTGAAGTCCAAATTTTCGTTCTCGATCAGTTTCATCTTCTTGGCGGTCAGTGTCCCGTAAACGCCCGCGATAGTCTGGCGCAGATCGCCGTTGCCAGCCGTGTGCAGAAGTTGGTTGCCTTCATGATGCAAACGGAAGGCGATCTCCGGATGACTCAAGGCGATCCGGTTCATGATGTCGGTGATGTTCGACAATTCAGTCTGGAGGGAACGGATGTATTTCAAACGGGCCGGCGTGTTGTAGAAAAGATCTTCGACGATGATCGTCGTCCCTTTACGGGATTTGTTCGGCCTTTCTTCCTCGATGACGCCGCCTTTTATCGACAAGTAGGTGCCGCTCTGATCAGCGACAGCCGTTTCGATCGAAACTTTGGCGACGGAAGCGATACTGGGCAAAGCCTCACCCCGAAACCCCAACGAGTGGATGCGGAAAAGATCATCCTGCGTATAGATTTTGCTGGTCGCGTGCCGCGTAAAGGCAAGTTTCACCTCATCCGCCGCGATGCCATCGCCGTTGTCGGTGACCTGCACCTTCTTTAATCCAGCTTCTTCGATGAAAACATCGATCTGGGTACTGTTGGCATCGATTGCGTTCTCAACCAATTCCTTAACGACCGATGCCGGCCGTTCGATCACTTCACCGGCAGCGATTTGGTTCGTCAATATTTGGGAAAGCTCCCTGATTTTGGCCATCTTACTCACCTACTTTTTTGCGATTTCAGCAACTTTTTCCAACTGTCCAGCATCAGCATAGATTGCATCGGTGTGCAATCCTCCAGCGCCAAGTCCGACAATTCATCGAGAACGTGCTTCTCGTTCGGATGCATCGCGCTCTCCTGAAACAACGCCAATTGCTCAATTGTATCATCCGGAACAGACAAGTCCGAACCTGAATGCAGCACATGCTGTTCATTCAATGAGTCGAGGATGACCTGCGCCTCGGCAATCAATTCATGCGGCATTCCGGCCAGCTTGGCTACATGTAGGCCATAACTTTTGTCTGCAGGACCCTGCATCAGTTTATGCAGGAACACCAATTCTCCGTCTTTTTCGATTGCCCCGACATGAACATTCTTTGTCCCCGCCAAATTGTCTTCGAGTTGGGTCAATTCATGGAAATGCGTCGAAAACAGCGTTTTTCCTTTGATGGTGCGATTGATGTAACGCAGGATCGCTTCCGCCAATGCCATGCCGTCGTACGTTGCCGTTCCTCTGCCGATTTCGTCGAACAAGATCAAACTCTTATCGGTCGCGAAGCGTAATGCTTGGTTCGTTTCGACCATTTCGACCATGAATGTACTCTGCCCGGAATAGAGGTCATCAGCCGCACCAATACGCGTGAATATTTGGTCAAAGATCGGCAAATGGGCTTTCTCGGCCGGCACAAAACAACCCATCTGGGCCAGGATGACAATCAACGCAACCTGACGCATGTAGGTGCTCTTACCTGACATGTTCGGCCCGGTGATCAGCAGAATATGATTGTCCTCATCCATGGAAATGCTGTTGGGCACAAATTTGTCTTTGCCGATGACGCGTTCCACAACCGGATGGCGCCCTTCTTTGATGGACAGATTGCGGTCGCTGTTGCTCAACTCGGGCTTGGAAAAATGATAGGCTTCGCTGACATGAGCGAACGACTGCAGGACATCGATCTCCGCCACCAATTTGGCAAGCGCCTGCAACTGTCGGCTGTATCCTTTTATTTCCTCCCGCAAGGCGACAAACAACTCATGCTCCAATTCGACAGACTTTTCCTCCGCCTCCAAAATAAGCGTCTCTTTCTCTTTCAATGCAGGTGTGACGAATCGTTCGGCATTGGCGAGCGTCTGTTTGCGCTCATACGTACCTTCTGGCAACGCCGCAAGGTTCGCCTTCGTTACTTCTATGTAATAGCCAAAAATGCGGTTGTAGCCAATTTTCAGCGTTTTGATACCGGTCTTTTCTCTTTCCTCTTTCTGCAGCATCGCTATCCAAAGTTTCCCATTGTTCATCGCATCGCGGTAACGATCCAATTGCTCATGGTAGCCATCGCGGATAATGTTGCCTTCGGTGATTTGGATAGGTGGATTATCCGTGATTGCCCGTTCAATCAGTTCGATGATTTCTGGGTAAGATTCCAATTTGCCGATGACATCCTGCCAAACATCCGGTTCATCGATTGTTGCGATGGCTTGGACCAACCCTGGAATCTGCTGCAGAGAGGTTTTCAGCTGGATCAGATCACGACCGTTGATATTACCTAGCGACACTCTGGCGACCAAACGTTCCAGATCATACACCGATGTCAAAGCATCGTTGATGTCCATCCGCTCAAAATAGTGGTTGACCAGCGACTCCACTTTCCGTTGCCTTTCGAGTATGTCGCTCAGGTTGATCAGCGGCTTTTCAAGCCATTGTTTCAGCATCCGCCCGCCCATAGCCGTTTTTGTTTCATCCAGCGTCCACAGCAGGCTGCCTTTCTTCTGCTGCGTCCGGATGGATGCGGACAACTCGAGGTTGCGCCGCGCATAGGTATCCATCTTCAGAAAAGCGTCGGTTTGATAAGCAACGGCCTTTTGAAGATGTGACAGGCTGCGCTTTTGGGTATCCGAAAGATAGCTCAGCAACAAAACTAGCACATCTTTTTCCGACTGTTGCGGCAATTCCCCAACCAGATCGTGGACATCCGTTTCCGGAATCAGCTTCTCCTGGATAGAAACCAGGATTCCAAACTGTTTTTCCAACTTTTCCGTCAGGACTTCAGCTGTTTTTGCGTCCAGGACAATCTCTTTGAACGGCAACGTCTGGAGCTCGTTGAATACGCCATCTTCGTTGGTCAGGAGGGTGACTTTCAACTCCCCCGTCCCGATATCGACATATCCGAGCGCATACCCGCCGGCTTCATTTCGAAAGACACTTGCCAAGTAATTATTTGCCTTGTTCTCGCTGCCATTCTCATTCAAAAATGTACCCGGGGTAATAACCCGGACGACTTCCCGCCTCACCATGCCTTTTGTCAGCTTGGCATCCTCCATCTGTTCGCAAACGGCGACCTTGTGCCCCATTTCCACGAGTCTCCGGATGTATTCCGCCGCTGCGTGATAGGGAACCCCGCACATCGGAATCGGCTCATCAGCATTTTTGTTGCGGCTCGTCAGCGTTATTTCCAGTAATTTTGCGGCCTTCATGGCATCATCGTGGAACAATTCGTAGAAATCGCCCAAACGATAGAATAAAAACGCATCCGGATACTGTTTTTTTATGGATAGATATTGTTCCATCATCGGCGTATTTTTAGTCTTCTGTGGCATTTTTTCACCTCTATCAATATATCTCTTCAATCCTCATACTTCATCTTTTTCGACAGCGTTATCGATGCCGCGTTGGATGATGCCGATGACATTCTCCAATAGTTCGTTGGCATCCCATAAAGCTTCTCGGTATTGTTGGACTGCTATGCTGTCCTTCAATTGCTTGTTGAGGTCGGCTAATTCAGCGGCTGTTTTTTCAGCCGCTGCTGGCTTAGCATAATGTTCAAAAGCCGCGGCTTCTTTTTGTTTGCTTTTGATGGCCTCAATCAATTGTTCCAGCGCCCGATTCTCTTTTATATTTTCTTTGACCTCTTGGTAACGGGTGATTACTTCATTTTTTTTCAGTATCTCGATCAGACTATTTAATTCAACTTCTGTCGGACCTTCGATAGGTAGTTCTTGGGTCAATAGAATTCCCCTCCAAATGGACGATCTTCATTGATCACGATGTTTTCGATTTTTACGCATTTGCCGGTCTGGTCATTGATTTCAACGTAGCAGCCTGAGAGCAGTTTTCGGCCTTTTTCAGGTACTTCGTGGCGGATCGGCAATTGCGTCAGAAATTTCTGGATGATGATTTCTTTTTCGACACCCAAAATGCTGTCATAAGCCCCGGTCATTCCAGCGTCTGTCAGATAGCCTGTCCCGTCAGGCAAAATGCGCGCATCATTTGTCTGCACATGCGTGTGCGTGCCGACCACAGCCGATACGCGACCGTCCAAATACCAGCCCATCGCTTGTTTTTCGCTGGTTGTTTCGGCATGAAAATCGACAAAGATGCAATTCGTTTCTTTGCGGACCTGCTCAAGGATGTCATCCGCTTTTCGGAAAGGATCATCCAGACTATTCATGAAGACGCGTCCGTGCAGGTTCACCACAGCTAATTTCAATTGATTCACTTTTATGATCGTCCAACCGATGCCAGGAGTCCCTTCCGGGAAATTAGCGGGACGGATCATCTTGTTGGCTGTTCCGATGAATTCGAATATGTCACGGTTATCCCACGTATGGTTCCCCATGGTGATGACATCGACACCGGTCTGCAAAAATTCTTTATAGATTTTTTCCGTTATGCCTCTGCCGCCAGCTGCATTCTCTCCATTTACGATGGTCACTTGCGGACGATAATGTTTCTTCAGTAGTGGAAGTGTATCCTGCAGCATCTGTCTGCCGATTGAACCTACGACATCTCCAATAAATAATACTTTCATCTTCAGCCTCTTCTCTCAATTCTAGTCTTTTTATAGTAACATATTTTGACTGTTTCGATAAGCCGTTGCACCCTTGTCCAGCAAACAGTATGGTCATAAAAAGCAAAAAACGGGACAAAAAGCTGTCCCGTTTGGTTTTTCATTATTTGGCATATTCAATTACTCTTGTTTCGCGTATAACCGTAACCTTGATGTGTCCCGGATAATCTAGTTCTTCTTCGATTTTCTTTCTAATCTCACGAGCTACACGTATAGCTTGAGAATCGTCAAGTTGGTCTGGCTTGACCATCACGCGGATCTCTCTACCTGCCTGGATAGCAAAACTGCTTGCCACACCTTCGAAACTGTTTGCAATTCCTTCCAGTTTCTCCAAACGGCGAATGTAGTTTTCAAGAGATTCGCTTCTTGCGCCCGGACGAGCAGCAGATAATGCGTCAGCAGATGCGACCAATACTGATATGATTGAGTTTGCTTCAACATCGCCATGATGGGAGGCAATTGCATTGATCACAACCGGATTTTCTTTGTATTTCTGAGCGATTTCTGAGCCGATTTCAACGTGTGAACCCTCTATTTCATGATCGAGAGCTTTTCCGATATCATGCAATAACCCTGCACGTTTGGCCAAATTGATGTCTTCGCCTAGTTCTCCAGCCATTACACCGCAAAGTTTTGCGACTTCGATGCTGTGATTCAGGACATTTTGCCCATAACTAGTGCGGAAATGCAGACGACCCAAAATTTTAATCAGATCAGGATGCAAAGAATGGATACCAACTTCAAAAGTTGCTTGTTCGCCGATTTCTCTTATGCGCTCATCCATATCCTTACGGGCTTTCTCAACTGCTTCCTCAATTCTTGCAGGATGGATGCGTCCATCTTGGATTAATTTCTCCAAAGCCATTTTCGCAATTTCTCTTCGGATAGGATCAAATCCGCTCAATACGACCGCTTCGGGCGTATCGTCGATGATCAGGTCAATACCTGTCAAGGTCTCCAAAGTCCGAATGTTTCTTCCTTCGCGGCCAATAATCCGGCCCTTCATATCATCGTTAGGCAAAGTAACTACTGAAACCGTTGCTTCCGAAACCAAATCGGCCGCACTTCGCTGAATTGCCTGCAGGATAATGTTTTTCGCATTACGATCTGCTTCATCTTTCGCTTTTTGGTCAGATTCTCTGATCATGACCGCAATTTCATGCGACAGTTGATTTTCTGTTTCGTCCATGATGATGTGTCTTGCTTCCTCACGGGACAATGTAGCGATTCTCTCCAGTTCATGCTGTTGCTCTTCCACCAATGCTTGAATGCGATTTTCCTCAGAAACTAAAGCGTTTAGTCTTTTGACAAGATTATCCTCTTTTGACTCGATAGATTGCTCACGTTTCGATAAACTGGCATCTTTTCTATCCAAATTTTCTTCTCTTTGGATCAATCGATTTTCTTGTTTTTGAACCTCACCGCGTCTTTCACGCAATTCATCTTCTATTTCAGAGCGGTATTTGTGGTTCTCATCCTTCGCCTCTAACATAGCTTCTTTTTTCGTTGTTTCTGCTTCTTTACGAGCGTCTTCAAGAATTTGGGAAGCGGTATTTTTGGCACCAGCTATTTCTTTTTCGTGATTCGATTTTCGATATAAATATCCGACAACGACACCAACAATTAAAGCTATGATAGCGAAGGCTAAAGTCCATATATCCATAGTTTCACCTCCGTATCTATTTAATTTTGTTGTCAAAAAAATGAATAAAAATTGATTTTACAATGTGCAGAATGAAGCGATACACATAAATTCATTCTAAACGTAGAATACTGACATGTCAACGATAAAACGGTAACATCAACAAAATACATGTTTTTCTGTTCCAATGTTGTCCTTTTTCGTCTAAAAAAAGAAAGAGGCCTGGATTTTTATCCCGGCCTCGTTGAAAACATCGTTTACTCGTCCAATAGATCGATCGATTCAATCATTTCGTCTTTTTCTTCTGCAATTATCTCTACAGCCTTTTTGTCACCTATGCCATATTCATCCCGAACAAGTTTCTCGATTTCAGCCCGCATTTCTGGATGCTCCAGCAGGAATTTTTTGGCATTTTCGCGACCCTGCCCGATGCGTTCCCCTTTATAGGCATACCAAGCGCCACTCTTGTTGACGATATCTTTCTCTGAAGCCATATCGATGATTTCGCCGACTTGAGAAATGCCTTCGCCGTACATGATGTCCACCTCAGCAGTTCTGAATGGCGGCGCAACTTTATTTTTGACTACCTTAATTTTTGTGCGATTACCCATGATCTCTGTTCCGCTCTTGATCTGTTCCGCTCTTCTGACTTCCAGTCGGATAGTAGCATAAAATTTAAGCGCTCTACCCCCGGGAGTCGTTTCCGGATTACCGAACATGATACCGATTTTCTCGCGGACCTGATTGATGAAGATGGCAATCGTTTTTGTTTTGTTGATCGATCCGGACAGTTTCCGTAAAGCCTGGGACATCAGACGCGCTTGCAGACCCATATGGGAGTCTCCCATTTCGCCTTCAATTTCAGCACGCGGAACCAATGCGGCAACCGAATCGATGACCACAATGTCGACAGCACCTGATGAAACCAATGCATCAGCGATTTCCAGACCTTGTTCACCTGTGTCCGGTTGGGAAAGCAGCAATTCGTCAATATCCACACCCAAAGCCGCAGCATATTTTGGATCCAAAGCGTGCTCAGCATCAATAAATGCAGCAACGCCGCCCTTTTTTTGTACCTCAGCAATCGCGTGGAGGGCGACTGTTGTCTTACCTGATGATTCAGGACCGTACACTTCGATGATACGGCCTCTAGGATAACCGCCTACTCCCAACGCAACATCAAGCGCCAATGAGCCACTTGGTACAGTGGAAATTTTTGTGTCCACTTTTTCCCCAAGTTTCATGACAGAACCTTTCCCAAAGTTTCTTTCTATCTTTTTCAGAGCCTCATCCAAGGCTTTTTGTCTATTATCATTTAAATTAGCCATCAATTGTTTCCTCCAAGCTTTCATTTGCATGCATTAACACCACAACGTAATACTATCCTTTTCTGTGTAAAAAAGCAAGAATAAAGTGAACAGATGTTCGTTTTTTTATCTTTCTAAATCAGAATCCATCAAATGCCGCCTGATCATATCAAATCCCTGCAGGACGGTTTGCTCCCTGTTCCCGAGACGATCGCGGGAAAATCGAAAACCTTGGACGGCGGTCGGTCCATTTTTTTTGCTTAAGGCAATCCACACCGTCCCGGCCGGCTTATTCTCCATTTGATCAGGTCCGGCTACGCCTGTGAACGAAATGGCCAGATCGGTGTCAAACAATTCGCGCGCGCATTCCGCCATCGCAACCGCGCACTCCGGGCTCACCATTCCATAAGTTTCTATGACATGCTCCGGAACGCCAAGAACCCGTTGTTTCGCCTCAGCTTGATAAGATACGATGCCTCCCGCGAAGACCTCGCTTATGCCAGGAACTTTGACAAGTTCCGATTGAAAAAGCCCTCCGGTCAAACTTTCTGCTGCACTGAGGGAGCTTTTGCTCTCCAAAAGTTTCTTTCCTACCACTTCAGCCAAGCTTGATTCGTCGCCGTCACCGTAATGGTGTTCACCGACGATCGCCAATATTTCCGCTTTTGTTTCATCCACTAACTTTTCGCATACCGCCTCTGTTGCGGCATTTGCGGTGATTCTCAAGGTCACTTCGTATTTCCCGGCATAGGGTGCTATCGTAGGATTGGTCTGATTGCGGATCATTTCATCCAATAGCGTTGTCAAGGTAGATTCACCGATTCCAAAAAAGCGGAGGGTCTTCGATAAGATGACTTGCTGATCTTCATATTTATCGGACAGGAATGGCGTCACGGATTGCCGGAACATTTGCTCAAGTTCTCTTGGCGGGCCCGGCAACAGCAGGTAACCCTTCTCATTTTTTTCAATATAGGTACCGAGCGCCTGTCCGATTGGGTTTGGGAAGACTATACCGTCCCTGAATACCAATGCTTGACGCTCATTGTTCTGCGTCATGCTTCTTCCAGAGCGTTCAAACCATTGCCGGATATGCATCAATCCAGTTCTATCCATGACAAGCTCTTCCCCAAGATGGTCCGCCACCGTCTGTTTAGTCAAGTCGTCTTGAGTGGGGCCGAGTCCTCCTGTGAAGATCAACAAGTCGCTTCGCGATTCAGCAATTTTGATCACTTCTTTTATTTTCCCCGGATTATCTCCGACAACTGTCTGGAAATACGAGTCGATGCCCAAACCGGTCAATTGCTTGGCGATGAATGCCGCATCCGAATTCACTATTTGCCCCATCAACAATTCCGTTCCGACTGAAATGATTTCTGCATTCATATCTGATCCCTCACATCCATAGTATTCGCTTAAATACAACAAAAAATTCAATTGCATAAAAAAGATAAAGAAAGGCTTAATTGCAATATCAAATGCATAAAAAATTTTAAAAACCTTTATAGACAGCGAATTACTCAATAATCCAGTATTACCAATGCTTTGAAGCCATTGACGGCAGGGAGTGTTTCATCCCTTATCATTTTTCGGGTGAGTTGTTGGTGGTTCTGACTCAAGTGGATAGGTTGGCTGAGTCAAGAGAAGGAGCGAAGCGGCTCTTGACTCAGCTAATCTGTTCTCTTATCCTATAGAACCAACAAAACACCTTAAGCTGCTTGTAAATCGGCCAGTTCTTCCTGAAGGCGTTCTGCAGGTGTTGTATAGCCCATTATTTTTCTTGGTCTGTGGTTGATCGTATCGGTTACTT
>NZ_FOQC01000009.1 GCF_900113645.1 Trichococcus flocculiformis | reverse complement strand
CTGCAAAGAACTCGGAATCCGATTATCCGGCCCGTCGCTCGGCAGGCCCAAGAAGGATCAGAAGATTGACAAAAAACAAGAATACAGCGACAACTGCGATCGAGTAGAGGTCGAGAGAGGCTTCAGCCTGGCGAAAAGAAAGTTCGGGCTCAGGCTTATTCGAACACGCCTTGAAGAGACCAGTCTCTGTGTGATTGCTTTATCCATCCTTACAATGAACCTGTCCAAGGTTTCATTGCGCATTTTTTTGACTTTCATCCAATGGATGAGCTCCCCTAGAATTGAACCTCTAATGAAGCCGTAAGCTAAAAATAGGGATTTATTCAGCAGGCATTATTATAATATAAGCATTCTATCTGTTTAATATCTACATCTTTCTTGTTGGTATCGTTGATAATAGTGAGTTGACGAGTTTACCAACATCCTTATTATTGCTGCTTTTCGATATTTTTTCTGCAACAGCTGTTACATTTTCTATGAATTGAGGTGATAGCTTAGACTCCATAACCTTCTTGACCCAGTCGATATCTTCAATACTTTTTTCTCCAGTATACACCTTTTCAAACGCATAAATGCATCCCTCACCAATTGCAGCTACAATAGCACCAGCAATTATAGCATTTAATACGCTCGCTGCTATATTAATTCCTGGAACAGCTTTCAGTGTACTGATTGCAGCTTTCGCAGCCGTACTAACCGTGCCAACTTCAACTATTGAATTTAAAAATTGTTTTGAGTCTTCACCTTTATTTATTTCGTATAGTTGAGCCAGTCCATTTATCTGAGCAACTTCAATTGGAGACAATATCAATGCATCAGCTAATGAAATAGGAACAGCCGCAACAGTCACAGCTGCAGTGGTTGATAATGCAACAATGCTTTGCGCTAGACCTTTTTTTCTCTTCAATTTAAAGTTGTATATATCATGTGCCCCGGCCTTTATTCCTTCTGGCATTAATTCATTTGTCACATCTATTAGCTCTGTAATTCCCTCAGGAGCTGCAAATGCAGTATCATTAAGCGTATACGTTGATGCAACAACAGGAACGATATGTTTCAAATTTTTGGAATATCTCTTTTGTTTAGCAAATGCATTGCTTACCATCTCAATATTTTGTGTTCTTTCTGGAACAGAGTAGGATTTTGTAATTACTACGACAATTGGGACAGTTTCCCACATCGCTGTTGCCTTTGAAAGGTCTTTGATGGTCTTTGGAAACAACTTACTTGATGTACCCTCAACACAAAACCAAATTACATTAATTTCACTATCTTCTTTTCCATTCTTCGCACTTTCTTTTGACCATTTTTTTACAGCGTTTATTGCCTTCCAACCTTTGACCAATGAAGGTTCGAAACCAACCGTATCAATAATTCTAAAGGCTACTTCTTCGCTCTCATATATCTCCAATTTATCAGTCGTGCCCGAACTTCCATACCCTGTCTTTGCTTTTTCGTCTCCCAGAACAGAATTAATTAATGTTGATTTTCCTACTCCTGAGTTGCCGATTACTAATACATTTCCTCTTTCCATATTTGTTCTTCCTCCCTTCTTATTAAAGAGCTAAATCACTCTATCATACCGTATGTAAATATTGCGCATCTTGTTTTATTCCAAAACGTGTTCTGATTCGCAGAATGTTCCGCCTAAGCTGACAATCCCACACAGCCAAGAACAGCCCGTCTAGGGATTGTCTTCTTAGTGCTCGCCTTCTGAACGCGAATCATTCGTAACTGCGGTTTATTAATCGCCATACTTCAGTTACGGATAACGTCTCTCTATTGGCAATTTTAACTAAGTCTTATGAAATTATTAATCAAAAATTAATTCTCTTTATTTTTGATTGAAAACTCCATTGAAACATTATCAATCAAAAACTCTCCGTCGTTTAATTCAATCCAAGTATTAATGTTATTTACTATTTCTAAAATAAACTCACTGTATATCTCTAGACATCTTTGATTATTAAATCTAAATGTACTTATTAAGTCATCTTCTGAATAAGCACTTTTAAAATCCCCAAAATCGATCACTTTACCAATATCATGATTATTATCGTCAAGTCGCTTTAATAAAAGCTTTCTTTCAGTTTGAGAACCCACAACCTTATATATATCTGATATTACACTACTTCTCAAAAAATCATTTAGATAAATATATCTATTTTGAATTCTATTCCATTTTCTTAAAGTTTTAATCAAATTTATCAATGGTAAATAATGAGTATCATTGAAATATTTAACTTGGATAATTTTATTTAATAACGAATTAAAGTTGTTTTCTATTTCAGAATAGTCTTTAAACAAAGTGAATCCTAAATGTGAATTATCAGCAATAGCGTCTTTAACTTCAGATTCTACGATAGATAATGTTAAATTAATCTGTTTAAAAGAAATCCCTCCATGATTTTCTTCAGGCCTTAAAAGTTTGCTTATATTTTTTAGTAATAAAATCATTTGATTATAGATATCCACATTGTAATAATCAATAATTTCTCTAGATAATTCCATTCGTCGTTCATTATCTCTTATAATTCCTTTAAAAATTTGAATTAATTTCTTTTTTTCATCCGACTTTACTTTATTTTTAATTGAATAAGTCAATACTCTTCTATTTCTTAAATCAAATGGCAATTCTTCAAGAGAACCAGAGTCTGTATTAAATAAACAGATTACATTTTCCCAACCTAATTGTTTAACAGCATAACCTAGCTCAAATAATACATTTGGATTAGGCATTTTACGATCAGAACTATTATCATTAATAATAGATATATCCGCAATAAAAGCTGAAGATTTAGAAATTTTAGTTAAAATAGAATTTGCTATATCAGGGGACCCTGCCAACTGATTAGTATCTTTATCAATACTTAATACTAACGAAAAATCATTTTGATTTAATTCTTTAATAGATTTTTTTATTACATCCTCAATAAAGTTGCGATTATCTGAATTTGGCAAATCACTCTGCCACGAAAAAAATATTGTATTCATTACTTCACCTCGCTCTTGTTTACATAGTTAATTTTTCTAGTCAGAATACACCTAATGTACTTAATCTTCTTCAATTTTCTTACTTAAGAATAATTTTGCAGAACTAACAACGCTATTTTTTCAAAGTAAATAAATCAGAACTACAAATCACATTTACTTATGGTAAGCATGCCCATGGATAATCCGGAACGCTCTGTAGATCTGTTCGACGAGCACGAGGCGCATGAGTTGGTGCGGGTAGGTCAGTTTGCCGAAGGAGATGTGTTGGTTGGCGCGGGAAAGGACAGCTTGGCTGAGGCCGAGCGAGCCGCCGATGATGAAGACGATGTCGCTTTTTCCAGCGGTGCCGAGTTTGTCGATTTCGTTGGCGAATTCCACCGAATCGTACTGTTTGCCCTGGATCGCCATCGCGAAGACGTAGCTCTGTTCCGGGATTTTGGCGAGGATCTTTTCGCCTTCTTTGTCCTTGATCAATTCCATCTCTTTATCGCTCAGGTTTTCGGGCGCTTTTTCGTCCCCGACTTCGATGATCTGCAGCTTGCAGTAGCTGCCGAGCCGCTTTGTGTATTCGGCGATGCCCTCCTTCAGATATTTCTCCTTCAGTTTTCCCACCGTAATGATTTTTATGTTCATTGCTTTTCGCTCCTTTTTCTTCTCAACTACTATCCTATGGGAACACGTGCGATTTCGCAACCGTCTTTTTTTTAACGGCTTTTTGACAGAAATATATCTATGATTTTCTGTTTATCTTATTATTAACCAAACTGATTGTACAGTCTTATTATAATATGAAGGAAAGTGCAATTTTCGGCTGAAAAAGGCATGAAAACCAGTTGCTTTTTTCCGTAAATGATTTAAGATACTCTTATGCTTTTGAGTTGCTTAATCATGCGATAGTTTTATAATGAAGTAACAAATCCTATCCGCATGCTATTTGAGAGGAGAATTGGAACCATTGTGTTAAAGAAATTTTCGAGTTGGTCTGTTTCGCAAAAGATCGCAACGAGCTTTGCCTTTGTCATCTTTACCGGATCGATTTTACTTACGCTGCCGATCAGTCAGCTACCCACTTCGAATGCAACCTATTTCGACAACCTATTCACTGCTATATCGATGGTTTGTGTGACCGGCCTGTTCACCGAATCTGTACACGACTCCTATACGATCTTCGGACAGGTCGTCGGGATGGCCTTGATGCAGATCGGTGGCTTGGGATTGATGACCCTGATTGCTTCCGTCATTACGCGCCTGAAAGGCAGGATTGGTCTTCGGAACCGTTTGGCCGTACAGGAAGGGATCAACCGTGGTGATGCGCGTGGATTCAGGGAATATTTATCGGACATTCTGAAGTATACGGCAGTTTTTGAAGGCCTCGGTTTCATCCTGTTGTCCTTCCGGTTTGTTCCGGATATGGGCTGGGGAATGGGCCTGTTCACTTCCCTTTTCTTGGCTATTTCCGCATTCTGTAATGCTGGCTTTGATCCAATGGGAAATGTCAGCCTCGTGGATTATGTCCATGACCCATTGGTGAACTATGTCATCACTTCGCTTATCATTTTGGGCGGTATCGGCTTTTCGGTCTGGTTCGATGTATCGAAAAGTGTAAAATGCTATTTTGCCAAAAAATGCAGACCAAGCTTGAAAGTCTTTTTCCGTGGCCTGTCGTTGCATAGCCGCCTTGCTGTCAGCGTATCGCTTGTGCTCATCCTTGTTGGTCTTGTCTTCTTTGTTGCAGTCGAGTACAATAACCCGAACTCGATCGGAACATTCACCTTTCAGCAAAAACTGATGGCCGGTTATTTCCAGACCGTCACCATGCGTACAGCCGGTTTCGCGACGATCGACTATACGACCGTTTATCCCTTCACACTCTTCTGGTTTGTGTTGACCATGTTCGTCGGTGGTTCACCAGGGGGAACTGCGGGCGGTCTGAAAACTACGACATTCGCAATCATCTTCCTCACGCTCTACAACGAGTTGCGCGGACAAAGCAATGTGAATATCGCAAACCATACAATCAGTCGCCCACAAGTCCGTCAGGCGTTCGTTATCTTTATGGCGCTAATGGGAACCTTGATTCTCGGTACAAGCGTATTGAGCATCTTGAACCCTGAAGTGGATTTCATTTACATTCTGTTTGAAGCGGTGTCTGCGATTGCGACGGTGGGCGTCAGCGCAAACCTTACTCCAACTCTGGGAGAGTTGAGCCAAGCCGTTATTATGGTGCTGATGTTTGCAGGGCGTATCGGTCCGATAACCATGTTGGACAGTCTCGTCAGACGCACGCAAAAAGTACAAGATGTAGAGTTTTCTAAAGGAACTATCCTGATCGGATAATAGCAAAGAGGAGCGTATCTAAATATGAGTAAATTGGTTGGAATTTTGGGGCTTGGTATTTTCGGATCGACGATTGCAAAAACATTGAGCGAATTCGATTCGGATGTTATCGCTGTCGACAAGGATCCTGAGAACGTTAATCGTCTGGAACCATTCATCACAAAGGGAATCATAGGCGACGTAACCGATCTGGCTTTGCTTGAATCGATCGGTCTTTCAGACTGTGATGTGGTCGTGATCGCTACCGGTACGGTGTTGGAAGCCAGCGTGTTGGCTGTCATGAACTGCAAGAAACTCGGCATCAAGCATATCATCGCCAAAGCAAAAAACAAGAATTACCGTGAAGTTCTCGAAGCGATCGGTGCCGACACAGTCATCCTGCCTGAGAAAGAAACCGGGATGCGCGTCGCCAAGAACATTCTGCGCACAAATATTGAAGATGTAGTGAACCTGGATGAACAGACTTCCATCATCGAGTTCTACCCTCCTGCTAAGTGGGTAGGCCGAACACTCGGAGATTTGGACCTGCGTAATAAGTACGACATCAACATTATCGGTCTCCGCAAATACCGTGGTGAGCACCTGAACGTATCGTTCTCGGGCGATTATATTGTGGATAAAGACATCGTGCTTGTGGGTATCACTGAATCGGATGTTTTTGAACGCTACGACTATTTGAATCAACTGACTTAATTTACTGCAGCATCCCATTATTGGGGTGCTGCTTTTTGCTTGATGACCAGAATCGGATTCAGGCTCTCATTTTTTTAGTTTATAGCTGTTGTTGTACCCACTTCACACACTCAAATCACACCTTATCCACATTAGTTATCCACATGTACACACGTTCCCCTGTTATTTAGTGGTAGCATTATTTTATGGCACATCATCTTGATTATCTTTAAAACGAATTATTTCCCTATACACGTAGTTATGCACACCGTATATTGAGCAATCTTATAGATTTTAAATCGCCATTTAACAACGTTTACAAGCATGATTTCACATGCAATCCTAATTTTATACACAGGTTTATCCATTTTCTGTGGATAACTCCCGTTTTCAGAAAGCACTGTTCCCATAAGCATTTACGCGTTTTGCACACAAAAACTTTTTTTCCACAGAATTTATCCACATCCATGTGGATTTCTGCTCTTCTAGGCTTTATTTTCTGGTTGGAAGATGGATAACTTGGATTTATTCATCTTTTCGACCGAATTTCAGCCCAAGAGCATGGATTCCTCCGACTTATTCATCTTTCCGGATCCAATCCCCTTCCCAGCCCCCTGTCACCAACAACTACAGACCACAAATCCAAAACACCCCGCACGACTGCTCTCAAGAGCCGCCATACGGGGTGTTCGATATTGCTGTTTATTCAGTTTATTCGGCTGAAGTCTGTCCTTCCGTCAGAGTGACAGTCGTTGACTGCAGCGTGCCTTCACGGTAATAGGAGATTTCCACATCGGTTCCCACTTCCAGTGCATACAGGATCTTGCGCAGGTCGACGATGCTCGTTATGGATTCGCCGTTCATTTCCGTGATGACGTCGTATTGTTTTAAGCCTCCCATTTCGGCTGCGGATAAGGCTTGGACTTCTGCAATGACGACACCTTCTGTGACATCTTCTGGCAATTTGAGCACGGAACTTTGTTGGGACGCTGAAATCTGGGAAAGATCCAGCATGGAAACTCCCAGGATCGGACGGACGATTTCACCGTTCCGTTCCAGTTCATTGATGATGGTCAAGACATCGTTGCTTGGGATTGCAAAGCCCATTCCCTCAACATTCGAATCGGATATTTTCATCGAGTTGATGCCGATGACCTGACCGGCGATGTTGATCAAGGCACCACCGGAATTGCCCGGGTTGATCGCCGCATCCGTCTGCAGTGCCGTTACATCCCAGTCAATGATGCCGTCGCTGTCCACATCCGTCGAGACGGAACGGTTTTTGGCTGAAATGATGCCTTGCGTGACCGAGGTTGCGAACTCGGTTCCGAGTGGAGAGCCGATTGCGATGGCCGGTTCACCCACATTGACAGCGTCCGAATCCCCGAATGAGGCCACTGCCGTGACATTCGTTGCCGGAATCGTCAAGACAGCCAAGTCGGTCCAGATATCGCTGCCGACGACACTCGCTACTTCTTTCGTGCCGTCCTTCATCAGGATTTCCAGTTCGTCGGCTCCGTCGATGACGTGATTGTTGGTAACGATATAGGCCAGGTCACCCTCGATCTTATAGATGACGCCGCTGCCCTCACTGGATGTTTCCAGAGTACCGTTTGTGGTGTCTGAGGAGCTCTGCGGCAAATCAAAACCGAACATATTCGTATTGCCCGCCTGCATATTGATGATGGAGACGACCGCATCCTGCACCTTTTCCACAGCGGCAGTCGTGTCGGTCGTTACATTGACAGCCATGTCCTTCACGGTTTCGTTAATGGCTGGATTTCCGGCATCGTCCGTTCCGGATCCGTTGCCAAGGATACCCGAGCCAAAAAGCAAGCCCGCACCGATCAGGGCGACCATCCCACCACCGATCAACCCGCCGACAATGCCATTCTTGATCGGTGAATTTTTACGGTCTTTCGGATGTCTGGAGCTTTCTTCGGTTTCGCTGACGTTGTTGTATACGCGCGCCCGTTCCTCTTTGTTCATCGTCGCTCTTGCGGCTGGTTCCACAATTGGTTCTTCTTCTTCTTCGCTGGCCGTTTCTTCGATTTCAGTGTATTCTGCCTCTATTTCCTTTTCTTCGGATAAGTCTTCTTGAATGTGATCAGCAGATGCAGCGTCGGCGGCAGTCGATTCAATTTCAGTTTCCGTTTCATTATGCGCATCTTGTTCGAACGGATTGTTTTTCTTTTCTTCGTCCCTGTCCATATTGATTCCTCCTTATCGTTCTACAGGCTCAGTATAGTTCCTTATTTTGAATAAATTATGAAGATAGTGAGAGATATTTCAGAAAATCGCTCTTCAGTAAGCTTATTGTATCATATCCGCGTACGCAAAAAGGAGCGGAATCACTCGATCCGCCCCTCCTGCACTTGCCATCCCGCCTGTCGCCTACACTCTGAAAAGTTCAGTCGGCTCGTCCGGATCGGTATCATATACAAAAAAATCTTCATTGACACCCAGGCCTTTTTGCATCAAAATGCTTTCGGCAGTATGGTGTGCCAGGGTCTTGATGTTGTTGTCCCGGCTCAAATGCCCAAGGTAGATGCGTTTCGTCCGGTCGCCCAACATTTCGGCGACGGCAGCAGCTCCGTCCTCATTGGAAAGATGGCCTTCATCCCCCAAAATACGCTGTTTCAGTGACCATGGATATCCGCCCATGCGCAGTAATTCAAGATCATGGTTGCTTTCAATCAGGTATGCATCCGCATCCCGCAAAAGGCCGCGCAAACGATCACTGACATAGCCGGTATCGGTCAACATGACCATCTGTTTGCCTTCATGATGGAAGGAGTAGAACTGCGGCTCGGCCGCATCATGCGAAACGCCGTAGCTTTGGATATCGACATCGCCCAAAGTCAGCACCTGGCCCATCTCGAAAATGTGCTTCTGCTCGGTCTTGACGTTGCCGATGATGTGGTCCATCGCTTTCCAGGTCGCTTCGTTGGCATAAAGATCCATGTGGTACTTGCGCGCCAGGACGCCCAGGCCGTGCACGTGATCGCGGTGTTCATGCGTGACGAGGATCGAATCCACATCCGCAAGGTTCCGGCCAATTTTTTCCATCAGACCAGCTATCTTCTTGCCGCTCAACCCGCAGTCGACCAATATTTTCCGTTTCGGCGTCTCGATGTAGGTGCAGTTGCCGGAACTGCCGCTCGCCAGATAGCTGACGTGCATGCCCTCTTTTTCTATTGTTTCAATCACACTTAGCGCCTCCAATACATCCATAAGTTTAACTTATTTTTTGGAAAATGCCAGTAATTTTTCTCAGTGTTAAAAAAAGTTAATCTTCAGGCGCTGCATGGGGAACATTCTTAATTTAAGGACATTGACAAACAGGCGTCGAGGGGAAGCGGTGCTAAATTTGTCGGATAGGTGCGGCAGATTCGACAATTTGGTACCAGTTTGAGCCGAGATAGTCGAATGTCGAGAAACTTTCGACAATTTGACGTATTTTCGGATTGAAATTGTCGAATACCTGAGGAACATTCAACAATTTGGCCCCTGTAGTCAAAAAAAGCGAGAATGCATGATGCATCCTCACTTATTTCTTGGTTTTGCGCCAGGCTTTCTTGGCGATTTTGAGCGCGCGCAGTTTGGCGGTCTTCTTCGATCGGTTCTGCTGGCTCTGTACGAGGATCGCATCCAACAAGGCGATCCCTTCTTCCACGAAATCGCCCTTGTTCAGCATGACGCACTCCGCCTGCCCGGCCATCGTCGCATCCGACATCTCCGCCCGCGTCGGCACGCCATTCTTCACCATGTTCTCGAGTACTTGTGTGCTCCAGATGACGGGAATGTGGGCAGCTTCACAGATCCAGAGTATTTCCTCCTGCAGTTCCGACAGCCTCAAGAAGCCGGCCTCCGCAGCCAGGTCTCCACGTGCGATCATGATCGCCAACGGATTTTTGCTGGCTGCAGCCACGATCAACTCCGGCAGATGGTTCACGGCTTCTACCGTTTCGATCTTGATTACAAGTGGGATGGTCAGCGCTGCTTCGCTTCCTACTTGTTCTGCCAATGTGTTTTGGATGGCCACGATGTCCTTGCTTCCGCGGACAAAGGAGAAGCCCAGGATATCGGCCTCGATTTCGGCAACCAATAAGTCTTCGCGGTCCTTATCCGTCAATATCGGCATCCTAAAGGTCGACTCCGGGAAATTGAGCCCTTTCTGCGGCTTTATTCTGATCCCTTTAACTTTAGCCGTCTTCCCTACCTGCACGACGACACCTTGCGGTTTTTGCTCCACAACACGGCCTTCCAAGACGCCATCATCCAAAATGACCGGACTGTCTACCTTCAGCTCATCAAAGAGGTTCAGGCTTTCGCTGAACACAATGGCCGGATAGTGCTTCAGATCTTTGAAGGAAGCATCCGCCGTCAGGAAGAACAAGTCCCCAACTTTGAGGCGTAGCTTCTCCTTTTCACTGCTGACGGCATCCACCCGGATTTTCGGACCTGCGATATCAAAATAGATGCGGCAACTCTTGCCGGCAGTCTTTTGGGCTTCCTTCAGATTTTCGATCATCTTCAGCCAGACGGCACTGTCGTCATGGGCGCAGTTGATACGGGCGATGTCCATGCCGCGCTCCAGCAGGCGGACGAGGAAGTCTTTGTCGGTTGCGGCCTGCTCCGGAAGGGTGACCATGATCCGGGTCGTCCGGTGCTTCGGCGCATCGCCCAATAAGGCGGTCGCCTCGGTCGCCAGTTTTTTCCGGCCCGGGAATTTCTCGGGCGTCTTCGGATAGTCGGACAGCTGCTTGATCGCCCCTGACATCAGCGCCAAGTTGCGCACAATCGCATCCAGTTGTTGGAGTACTTTCGATTCCGTCCTTCCCAATGAGGACAAGCCCCATTTCGACAGTCGGTTCTGCAACGGGCGGATATCCCTTCTGCGCAGCGCCAGATAGTAGGCCAAGTTTTTGGCGCTCAACTCAAACGCTGTCCGGGAAATACCCGACTTCCATTCCGCATAAAGGCCATTGCCTTCCTCATAGACCGCCTGACGGAGCGCCTTCATCTCCTCGTATAATGACAGCAATTCATTCCGTTCTTTTTCTTTCATTCCGTACCCACCTCGGCCTTTCATCATCTTTAAAACAAAGGATTGCCTGCTGAAATATAACTCGGTATCTGAAACAAAAACACCCTGCTCTGCTTCAGAATAGGATGTTTTTGAAAGTATGGATGACGCTCGTCAGAACGCCCCTCCGCCTGAACCGCCACCGGAACCGCCGGATGAACCACCGCTGAAACCGCCGCCGAAGCCGCTGCTGTTCGAGGAAGTCGGCATCGATTTGGTTACACCTGTGTTGATGCTATTGTTCAGCGAAGACAGGAAGATGGCGTTGTTCATGTAATAATAGCTGCCGAATGCGGAAGCCTGGATTTCATTCACCGGGAATTCGACCTGCATCTGTTTCATGACTTTGTCGGCCACGCCCAGAGAAACAGCATAAACCAAGAAATGATCCCATAAAGCGATGGATCCGACTTCACGCATCGGGAAATCACCCACGTCCTTCAGCATATTGCGGAAGCCGTTCCATTCCTGCTTCGTCCGTTCACCTTCCGCAGTCATGATCGGCTTGACCGCCACTGCCATAAGCTGGATGAAGCTGAAAGCCGCACCCAAAACGGCGAGAACGATTGCCCAAGCGGTAAAATTGCCGCTCATGGCGCCGAAGAACACAACAGCGATCACAAGGAAGATATTTGCCACCAAAGCCAGTGCTGCAAAGGCAACGGCTTTCTTATTATCCTTCGAACGATAGGTTTTACGTTTTGGCGTGGCAACGTCCATTACGCGTTCTTGCCATTTTTCCCGATTTTCATTGAATCGTTTTGCTTCAGCCGAGTTATCGGCGATATTCTCGATATCATCGAGGGTGACGCTTTCCCCATTGCCGACATCGCTGATGAACCACTCCAAAAGTTGTTTTTCGTGGCTCAGGAGCGGAGCATTTTTTGTGTCCTTGATCTGTGTCAGCAGGAAGGAGTCTTCCGGCGCTTTTTCCCGCCCAAAGATGCCTTTTTGGGGAATCTGCACCGGTGAAATCGTCAGATAGCCTTTGCGCACAAGATCCAATATAGTCGCCGAAATATCGGCAGCCTGCACATTACCGCTGAAGACAGCACCATTCATGACGGCCGGTGTCATGTCTTCTGGCAATTCATAGATATGGTCCGGCAGATGGATTTCCTGCGGTATCTCTCTTTTTCTTGCTCTCCTTACCCAGAGGAACACCAGAATCGGCAAAATCGGCGCGAACGCGGCAAAAACAGCACTGAGGACGCCGAAAAGTAGCGCATTGCGTTCTTCTTCTTCGGCCAAGGCTGCTTCCTGCGCCAAGATTTCATCGAATTTATCCTCGTTCACTACATTCGGATTGTCTGCAGTAATGCGTGTCGGGAAGATCACATGCGCCTCAACGAACTGATTGGCCGGATTCTGTGGAACGTAAAGCAAGGCTTTTTGGTTGTCTTCCAGCGTCACAGTACTGTTTTCACCGCCACCATGGCCCCAAGCGCGTAATTCCTCTTCAGCTGTCGCTTCCGGCAACAGAATGGTGACATCCACATCGTTCAATGGATCCTCCCAAGCGGAACCGATAACTTTGCGGTTGAATTCGGCGATATCGTTGTAATTCGTGATGATTTCGGGAATGCGGTATTGGTAGATGACTGTCTGGATCTCATCCGTCATTTTGTTGTATACGGTAAAATTCAGGTAATCTCCCGTATTATCCAGTTCGAACGTCCCTGATTCCTCCGTGTCGCTCAAAGCGAACGGAAAAGGATTTTCCGAAAGATAGCCTTGCATCGAAACCTTCACGTCTGTCGGGTCCGCCACCTCCGAAATATCCAATTCATACAGTACCCCATTGAATTCCCCTTCAAAATCGTACGTGATGCTCTCTGTAAAAAAAGCGCTGCCATCCCGCTGTATTTCGACCAACACATCATAATTTGTAATCTCATAGGAACGGGCCTGTACTTCCTTCTGGCCAAATCCGATCAAAAAAAAGAACATAACCAGCACAATCGAGCCTATCCGTTTCATCGTTACCTTCCCCTTCCGATACCCTCCATCAAGCTTGTCGCTTCTGATACCCCCATTTTAACAAACATAAGGCAGTAAGAAAAGCTATCCGAGCCCGCTCTGCCTCGAAAGAAATTTAGGAAATCTGGCCCTGAATGAGCATCGCAGAGCGCAATGGGTCAGATTTATCTAATTTCCGAGAGGCAGGCTCGGATAGCTGGACAATCAGCTTAGATGCTCAAATTGATTGGAATATTGAAAACGCCGAAGGTGATGCATTTACGCACTCGAAAATAGGATAAGATTGGCTATATATAAAAAGGAAGAACCTCAATTCAAGGTTCTTCCTTTTGTTTATATTGGTTTAAACAGCAGTTTTCTATTCAGTCCCCGTTTTCGGTTTGTGAAGAGTCTTGTTCTTCCATCAACAAGGCACTATTGGTGGCTGTCTTCGCCTTGACTTGCGCTTCGACTGACGGTAGCGTGACGGAAGGCGTCGTGATGATACTGCCGGTCAACGCATCCACCCGTCTGATTTCTACAGGTGCATTTTTTATTTCAAGCTCTATGTACCACATTGGGCTGTAGATATCCATATCCGATAGACTCAGCGTACGGTAATACGTCAATTGTACCGTCCGGACAGTCGCATTCGCTGGAATCTGATTATTGAGGTACAAGGCTTCAACCGCGCGCTTCTGTGAAATCACAGTCCGGCTGTTGCCTTGTACTTCTGCCGTTCCCGCAAATGTCTGTTCATAGGAAATGACTTCATAATCGGGATCTAAGTTGAAAATGATGCTGCCCGTGCTGTCGCCGATAGGAATATTGTTTGCGACTTGGGCGTACACAAGTTGTCTCCTGAGCGGCAAATACGTAAGAAAAGAATATTCAGTTCCGTGGAGTACATTCCCTTGCAATATAAAATCCGTGATTGGTGTTCTGTCGACAATCGTCAAATTTTGATCGTCAACCTCCAGAGGAATCGTCTCAGTTAAGGTACTGAACAACACACCATCTTCAAAGACTGTCGTCTGATTCTCCAATTTTGACTGATCGGACTCCAAAATGCGGCTCTTGTCCGTCTTCAACAAAGGAATTTTCTCTTGATTGGTCGATAAAGTCGGGAAACTGATATCATCGGCCTTCATTGCCTCTTCGATGTTCAGCGTGTTGCTCTCGCTTCCGAAGCTCAATGTTGTCTCGTTTTTCTCCAACAGGACACTGAGCAAATAGATGTTCAAGGCTGCAAAGGTGAGGATAAAGATGATTTTGATACGTCTAAAATCCACTATCATCCGCCTCCGTTTCCGTTCCGCCGATCCATTGATCCAGCGCTTTCCATACGCCGTCAATCTTGATAAACCATTTAGGCGTAAGATTGACGAGCCGGTTGGATTCTTCACTGAAAGTCCAATCATAGCCCAAAGCGATCATCTGAATTTCTTGGCTACTGTAGCCACCGGCATTCAGCGCGGCCAAAAGGTCTTGCCCGCTCAACAGCGTGACATCCTCTCCACGATCCGTCAGCGGTGTCTGGATGACTTGCGTCAGGAATTGCAATTCCGTCATGGATGATCCGGACATACGGATCCGCGTCAATCCATAATCGACTTCACCGAAAATCGGATAGCCATTCACATATCTGCGATAATAAATATTGTCGTTTTCCTTGTTAAACCCATAGAAATAAAAAGGATTCGTCCAGTTGTCCAACATCTTGATTTCATGGAAACTGTCGCGGATCAAACGATAATCAGGAAGATCTTCGGCATCCAGGATGTTGCGGTAATAACTCAACTGCCCGGTTTCCTTGTCGATGCTCAATTCGGAGATATTATCGCTGTAGCTCACAAATTCATCGCTTCCGTTATCCTTCAGATCGGTTGTATCATCAAAAAGCAAGTCAATGAAATAACTGTTGGAAGGCTTCTCAACCAGATAGACCAACTTTTGGATCGTAATCGCCTCTATCGGAAGATAGGAGATGGCTAATTCGGTTTCATACGATTCGACTTCTGCGTAGGCTTCCTTTCGGCCCTCGTAAAGTTCCACCAACGACTGCAGCAGATTAGCCGGACGTGCCACTGTGAACACTTGCTTTGTTTCATCATTCAAAAGATAGACGGGATCTTCTTCCTTGGAATTAAAGATGATCCGGCCGATACTTTCGCCGTAATAATCTTCCTGTAGATTCGTGAAGTACCGCGAAAGCAGCTCCAACGGCACCTCTTCGGCAAAACGGATTTCCAATTGCGTCGGTGAGAGAATGAGCGCATCATACTCCTCCTTCGTATAGGTGGAAACGCCCTCGATTCCGTTAAACACACTTTCACTCAGCAATTCATTCACACTTCGCATGATTTCGGGCATTTGCGTCAAATACATGCGCTTATCCGTGTGGACGATCATCCTGATCGGTGCAAAGACATCCTCTACCTTCTTCGTATTGGTCAGATTGGCAGAGACCGAGGTCGCTGAATTTTGGCTCAAACCGACCGTACTCGGAGTGGAAAGGATCCTTACCGTAAGGAATAGACTGATTGCAACCAAGGTGTACAAAAGCGCGCTCAGCATCGGTGATTCTTTATGTTTCATCCCCACTCATCCTCCTCATCCATCGGAATGTAAGGCAAGGAAATAAAGAAAGTCGATCCTTTATTTTCCACACTGGTCACCCAGATTTTTCCGCCATGCAATTGAACAACCTCTTTTGAAATGGCCAACCCGAGCCCGGTGCCGCCCATCGAACGCGCGCGGGCCTTGTCCACCCGATAAAATCGGTCAAAGACATGGCCGATATCTTTGCGCGGGATGCCCAAACCTTCATCGGTGATACTGATGACGACACTGTTATGCGTCTCCATCAATTTGCAGGTGATTTTCCCACCGTCCGGAGAATATTTGATGGCATTGTTCATGATATTGTCGATCACCTGGATAAATTTATCCTGATCGATTTCGACCCACAGCGTGCGCTGCGTAAAGTCCCGTTCGATCGTGTATTTTTTATTGCGGTACTGTTCCGACTTCAGCACCATCTCGAAGCGATCGATGATATGTGCAACCAATTCGTTGATGCTGACGAACTCCCGATTGAGATCTTGTTTCCCTTGGTCCATCCGGGATAAGTTCAGCAGATCGGTGATCATCCGGATCATCCGATCTGTCTCCGTTGAAATGACCTTCAGGAATTCGGGAGCGATTTCTTCATCTTCCCAGGCACCGTCAATCAGTGATTCCGTGTAACTTTTCACGCTCGTCAACGGTGTCCGCAGTTCATGGGAAACATTCGAAACGAAGCTGCGGCGTTCCTGTTCGACCTTTTCCTGCTCCGTAATATCGGAAAGCACACACACCAACCCGCTGATGAATCCGGATTCCCGCTGGATGACAGAAAATTCCCCGCGCAGGATTGTGTCCTGATCATCTGTCGGGATGTTCAGGATCAATTCATCCTGTGTCTCCAACAACTGGCGGAAAGTGAATTTCTCGCCCAGTTTCAGCACCTTCATGATCGATTGTCCGATCGCTTTATCTTGTGAAATCGAGAGCAGATCCATCGCCCGGCTGTTGATGATGATGATTTTACCGCGGCGATCGGTGGCCAACACGCCATCCGTCATGTGCCGCAGGACGCTGTCCAACCTTTGACGCTCCGATTCTGTTGTTTCCTGGGCGTCCTTTACTTTATAAGACAGATCATTGATGGTTTCGGCCAATTCGCCCAATTCATCCGCTCCATAGACGGTCACTTTGCCGGAATAATCCCCATCGGCAATGTTCGCCGTCTGCCGGCGCATTTCGGATATCGGACGCGTGATCCCCCGGGAGATGATAACAGCCAACACAATCGTAATGATGATCGCCACGACCGATGCATTCAAAAAGATGCTTACCGTCTGGCTCATCTGCGAATAGACCGATTCGATGTTAGACTCCATCACCAACACGCCGATGAGGGTACCTGTATTGTCCATCGAATAGATCGGACTGATGTTCTTCAGCACACGACTATTCGTGTCTTCCTTCACATATTGATAGGAAGAGGGGGCATCCAGAAGAATGACTTGTTGGACATCCCGATCAGTCGACTTCGTTCCGATCAAGGATTGTAACGTTTGGTCATTGATTCCGAGAATATAACCCTGTTCATCCATGACCTGCGTTTCCAGGATGTTGGCGCCCGTAAAATCGCTGAGGATGGTCTGTACGGACTCTTCCAGCTTTTCCGTATCATCAGCCATCAGGATCGGTTGCAGCGTTTTCTCCAGAAAGCCTGCATTCAAGCTCATCTGGCTATCGAAGTTGCTGATCATTTTCGTTTCCAGTTCACGGATAAAATAAGCCCCGATCAGTTGCAGGGATACCAACAGGAGGAGAATGAACAGCATTGGTATCTTGAAGTGAATGGAGTGAACCAGACGTATCTTTTTGTTCATATATAATTACTCCTGATCCGGATTCTTCAAGAAGTAGCCTACTCCTCTTCGCGTGATCAACCAAGTCGGATGGCTCGGTGTATCTTCAATTTTTTCACGCAGTCTGCGGACTGTCACATCAACAGTGCGGACATCACCGAAATAATCATATCCCCATACGGTCTGCAGCAAATGTTCCCGCGTCATCACTTGGCCGATGCGTTTCGCCAAATAATGCAATAATTCGAATTCACGGTGAGTCAACTCGATCTCTACTCCACGCTTCGACACGATGTACGCATCTTCATGGATGATCAAAGCGCCGATTTTGATTTCATTCGTATCGTCTTCTTCAGGCGGTGCAACGACCGGAGAGGCTTGTCTCCTCAAGTTTGCTTTTACACGTGCGACTAATTCCCGGTTCGAAAATGGCTTCGTGACATAGTCATCCGCACCCAATTCAAGTCCGAGCACTTTGTCGATTTCAGAGTCTTTTGCCGTCAACATGATAATCGGAACATCGCTCGTCTTGCGGATTTCCCGGCAGACTTCCAAACCGTCCATCTTCGGCAGCATCAGATCCAGCAGGATGATATCAGGGCCCACTTTTGCAAACTGCGCCAAGGCTTCTTCACCATCAAATGCAGTGAAGACATCATAACCTTCTTTGGTCAGATTAAACTTGATTATATCTGAAATTGGCTTTTCATCGTCTACCACTAGTACCTTTTTCATCTTCAAACCTCCTTGTTTCTTAAAACTCTCTGTCCCGTTCGGAACGTCTACTCTTTATTATACAATTGCAGCCGGTTATGTGCAAAGCGTTCCTGAATTACTATCCGTCAGAATCCCGGCGGTTGTACCAAAAAGGACAAGCCATCAATCCTTTTGCTGACTGATGGCTTATCCCCCTATTCGACATTATGGCATGCATATATTGATTTATCAGCTGTGGATGACGACCGGAACCCCGATACCGATCATCCCAAACAGTTCAGCCATGACCCCCGGTGGCGTATTGACACAGCCATTCGATCCGGCAGTAAGCCAATATTCACCGCCGTAAGCCGGCTGCCAAGAAGAATCGTGGATACCGATGCCCGTCCAATCGACTGGCATCCAGTATTCGACAGGCGATTCGTAGTCCTTTTCCGTTCTAGGATTGTAGCCTTTCAAAACGGCATCCTCTTCTTTGTTCCAGATGTAGAAGACCCCAGTCGGAGTTGGTGACATCGGATGACCGGAAACGATATCCGTTTCGAGCACAACGGCGCCATCTTTGTAATACCACATATGTTGGCTTGAAAGATCCACTTCGACATAGGTAGTGCCGATGTCCGCGCCATCAGCATGATAGCCGGTACCGTTATAGTTTGGTGTTACCGTAACATCTTCTCCTGCCAAAACATAGTTGACCAGTTTATCCGTTTCGGCTGCGACAGCTAGTGTCCATCCGTAGGTACCGGATGGAACCTGGACCGTTTCGCCGTCGGTTGCCAAGAAATCGCGCGTACGGGAATATGTGCTGTATCTGTCGCTCAGCCCCTGAAGATAGGCTGCAACGCCTTCACGATTGACCGACACATCACCGTTCTCGTCTACGCCCAACCATTCGATGATGGCTGTTTGCGGAACAGTTTCAGTCTGCCCGGAAATGGTATATTGGATGACCGTATCGGTCAAATCATTCAGTTTCTGCAACGTTTCCGTCAAAACTGGATCGTCCGCGGTCAAGGTTGGTTGCTGATAGGCCTGCGCGAGATCGATTTCTGTTTCCCCGGCAATGATCGCTTCCAACATTTCTTGCTTCAACAATTCCAGATCGACTTTGTTCCCGGTAGCTTCAGGTGAAATTTCATAACCTTCCGTTGCTTTGACGACGGTAGCGTTCACGGGAGCTGTGCGTACTTCGTTCTCCAACGGCATAGCCGCCAAAATCTCCGCCAAAGCTGTCTCATCGACAACTACGCCGCTCAGATCGGTTTCTGCCTGCTTTTCTTGAAAAAGCAGGATTGGCCAATTCCAAACGTTTTGTTCTGCCTTCATCGTTTCCAACTTCTCGGTGTTGTCGATGGACACCCCCAAATCAGCGGGTGAGAATGCATAGATATTTTCTCCATTTTCGACAATTTGGATCTGCGATTGTGCGATTGCTGCTGTTGTCTCTGCTTTTGCTTGGGCTACGGTATCATTCGATATATCAATGCCATCCAGCATCGTATTCGGTAAGAATTTATCTTCATAATAACTACCTGCACCAAAATATCCGGCTGCGATCAATAAGACCGCTGTAGCACCAATGATGATGGGTTTCTTTTTCACTTTCAGACCACCTTTTCGTTTCATTACAATCAGATTACGTTTTTGTTACAAATAATCGAAGCTTACTTTTTATTACTTTACCATGTTTTCTTGAAAAATCAACCTATTTTACCTTAATTTTTTGATAATAGGATGGATCTCAGGCATTCATCATAATACCAATACGGAAGAAATGCAAACAGACACACTCCGTTCTCACTAGCTCCGCAATGTTCCAGGCGAGCTGAAATGGGCGGCACCTCAATGTTTTCCTCCGGTGAACGCAGGCTTCGCCGGAGTTTGACTACCTTTTGCGTGCGTTCTCCGATAAAGACCGCTTCCTCGGAGTTGCGGTCGATTGTTACATTGTCTGCTCCGGCGGGCGGCGGCTTACCGGAGTTAGGGCCGTTTTCTTTCACTGGCTCTCCTCCGGCAACCAAGCAGCACGCACATCAAAAAGAGCCTACCTCAATTCGAGGCAAGCCCTAAATTCCTATGCTTGATTCTGTTTCTCTGCTTTGATTTCGTCCAAAATATAGCCGAAATCAAAGTCTTCTTTTTTGACGATCAGCAAGAGGCCATCACCGAGAGGCACGAGAGAGGTTTCCAATGCCGGATGATCCAGTACGGTATCCATCAGCTTGTTCAGACGGCGGTGGATCTTGCGGACCCTTTTGGGAACGTCTTTTTCATCATCCAAGATGGTGCCGCCTTGGAAAACATCATCGATGACCAGCATGCCCTCTTTTTTCAGAAGCCGGATGCAGTGGGGCAAAAATTCATAATATTTGGATTTCGCGCTGTCCATAAAGATGAAATCATACGGTCCTTCCAAAGTAGGCAGGACTTCCGCCGCATCGCCTTCCAAAAGCGTCACTTTGTCAGTGATGCCCAGTTTTTCAAAATTCGCTTTGGCGTGGTTGATCATGACCTCAAAACGATCAATGGTCGTGACATGACCTTCCGCTCCGACGTGCTGCGCCATCAGACTGCCCGAGAAGCCGATTGCCGCTCCGATTTCCAGTATCTGCTTAGGTTTGATCTGTCCCAGCAGCATATTCAGGAAAACCGCTGTTTCATGCGGGATGATCGGCACGCCTCTTTCATTCGCTGTCTTTTCCAGTTCTCCTAATTTTCCAGGGAAACGTTTCAGTCTGTCACGCATAAAAGCGACCAGTTCTTTCTTTACGACCGGTCTGTCCATCATTTCGTTCAATGCCATACTCTTTTCTCCTTATCGCATACTCTATTATTAATGGCAACAAGGCTGGGACGGAATCCCAGCCTTGCGCTTATTCATCGTCTACAACCACTGTTTGGACGGGCTCTCTCGTGACACGGATGCCGCGGATCCGGCCACTTTCGACTTGTGTAGTCGTCAGCAGGTACTCTCCTGTCTGGATCGTCGCATGCTCATCATCTTTCGGAAAATAGCCGAGCTCCTCGATCATGTAGCCGGCGATCGTGTCCACTTCTTCGGAAGCGATCGCCGTCTTGAACAACTGGTTGAACTTGTCCAACGGCATGCGTCCATTGACGACATAATGATTGTCATCGATTTTTTTCGACAGGCGATAAATTTCATCATATTCATCTTCAATGTCCCCCACGATTTCCTCCAGCAGGTCCTCGAGGGTGATGATTCCCTCCACCCCGCCGTATTCATCCTTAATGATGGCCATATGCGTGTGGGTCTTGCGGAATTCGACCAGGAGATCATCGATATAGATAGTGGAAGGGACAAACAAAGGCGTGTTGACCAACTCACGGAAAGAAATCCGCTCGAAACCGACTTCCTTTGATGCCTTCAAAACATTTTTCATATGCAGAACGCCGATGACATTGTCCTTATCTTCCTCATAGACCGGAATCCGTGAGTATTGGCTGTTCAGAACCAGCGCGATATTATATTCCAGATCATCATCCAAATCCATCATCAAAGTGTCGGTACGCGGCACCATCAATTCGCGGGCAAGCTTCGTATCCAACGAAAGGACTCCCTGCATCATCGTAAACTCGGATGGATCGATGACTCCTTCGCCTCGGCTCTGCGCCAGAATGGCCTTCATTTCATCACGGGTGAGCTTTTCTTCCTCATTCGTGAATTCGATCGGCGTCAACTTCTTCAGGATACCGGTCGAGAAAGACAAAAGCCAAACGAACGGCTTAAAAAGTGTCTTGACGACAACAATGGGACCTGCAGTATGACGCGCAATACTTTCGGGCATCTGCAAGGCAATCTGTTTAGGGTACAGCTCACCAAACACGAGCGTTATATAGGAAAGGATGATGGTGATGATGATCATCGCTATCGTTTTACCACCTGCGATGTTTCCCAACAACGGTTCGATATAACCGACAAAATTGGATGAAGCCGACGCACTGCTGAAGAATCCGGCAAAAGTGATGGCAACTTGGATAGTGGCCAAGAAATCATCCGGATTCTCCAGGAGACGCAAAATCTTTTGCGATTTCTTATCGCCGTCTTTGGCCAGCTTCTCGATTTTGGAGCGGTTGATGGAAACAAATGCTAATTCGGCTGATGCAAAGTAAGCATTCAGTAAAGTCAGGGTTAGGATCAAGGCTATTTTTGATAGTAACGACTGGCCTTCGGGGTCTGGGTTCATATGATTTTTTTCTCCTTTTTGATGATGACTCACGCAGTTGGGACAGGCTTGGAATCAAAACACCGCGCAACTGCATAAAAAAATATAGATTCTGTTCAATTATATACTACTAAATATAGTGAACTCTGCTCGAAAAATCAAGAGATTTTTCATGGGCCGCCTGTTTCAGCTGTCCGGTTCTACTTTCTTGCACTTGCCTGGATCGACAAGCATTCTCATCCCAATCTAATTTCCCAGCGCGGTCGGCACAGCGCTGGAAGGGCTTTACTGCTTGATTTATCAAATGTTTAAGAATTTCCAACTATGTATTTTTAACCGTTGCTTTTTTTGATTTTAATGTTATTATCACATTAGACAACCGCGTTTTTAGGAGGATTTTAATAATATGCTTATCCGCTCACTTGCCATCCCAAAAAGGGAGTTGACCATCGTCAAAGAGTCAGCCACGCTTCAGGATGCACTGGATATCCTCGAAGAGTCCGGCTTCCGTTGTGTTCCGATTCTGGACGAAACAGAAACCATTTTTCGTGGAAACATCTACAAGATGCATATCTATCGGCACAAAGCGAACGGCGGCGAAATGAACCTGCCCGTTACGCACTTGCTGAAGAATGCCACAAAATTCATTTCGATAGACAGCTCATTCTTTAAGGTATTTTTCACCATCAAAGAATTGCCCTATATTTCCGTTTTGAATAAGGATATGACCTTTTACGGCATCCTGACCCATAATGCCTTACTGAATATGCTGGCCCAATCATGGAGCATCGATGTCGGAAGCTATGTGCTGACCGTCATCGCGCCCGGTCAAAAAGGCGATCTGTACCATATCACTAAAATCATCAACCGCTATTCCTCCATCGCCAGCTGCATTTCCCTGGACATCAACCGTGAGGACGCTTTGCGCAGGGTATTGGTCACATTACCCGCCGGCACGCCCAAACAGGTGCTGGACTCCATCGTCAAGGCGCTGGAGCGTAAGGATTTCCGCGTGACGGAAATCGAAAACCTGCAAGTGGATTTCTGAAATCCAACCCATCACATTACATTACATTGAGTGCCCGGAGTGGCGTTTTCCCGGCGAGGAGGCCCTCATCGGGAATTCCGCTCAGGCTCCAGGCTCTAGACGCCCGCTCGATCTAAAAACTAATACAAAAAGTCGGACGAAGCCTTGTGCTTGTCCGACTTTTTTGCGCATACCCGGATCAGCGCGTAGCGCCATTCAGATAAGGGTTTGAATAGATTTCTTCCCTCACTGTCGTAGGATCGCCGTGTCCCGGGAACAGGACCGTTTCCCCTGGCAAGGTTACGATATATTTCTGGATGCCCTCGATCAGTGTTTCATGGCTGCCGCCCGGCAAATCGCTGCGGCCTACGCTGCCTTTGAAGATGACATCCCCAACGATCGCGAACCCGTTCTCGCGGAAAATAAAAACAGTACTGCCTGGTGAATGTCCAGGAATATGTTGCATCTCAAAACGGAATTCGCCGATTTCGTAAGGGCCCATCTCCTCGAAGAAGACATCCGCTTCTTTTGCCAATCGGACATCGGGAACGTTCGGATTGCGCGCGGACCCGTTCAGTTGCGGATCCAACAGCCATTCCCGTTCAATCGGATTTTGGTAAACGGGAACGTCGTATTTTTCCCGGATCGTTTCGAGGGCTCCGATATGATCGTAGTGCGCATGGGTCAACACGATCGCTATCGGATGCAACGCATTCTCTTCGATGGCTGCGATGATGTCCTCAGCTTGCTCACCCGGATCAAAGATGATCGTGTCATTTTCATGGTCTCCGATCAAAAAATAACAATTTTCTTGGATAGGACCGACTGTGATTGCGTACATTTCCATATATTATTTCCTCCCTCTTTTTCGATTACCTCTCTATTATAAGAGAATGATGAGAAATATCCTAGCAAAAAAAACAGGAGGATCTGCTGACCATCCAGCAAAAGCCTCCGTTCCCCAGTTTTTCTCATACTAAATGTTAACGGATCAAGCCATTTTCTCGGCAAAACCGATGATTTTGTTCAGGTATTTCATGAGCGGCGCCGACACAACCAGCACGACCGCTTCCCCGAATGCCGCTGTCGCAAAACTGAACCAGAAAGGCAAATCAAGAACGATATAGAGTTCGATCGCGACAAGGACCATCGTCATCGTGAAGACGAACGCGGTCATCATCATGCGCTTCATTTCAGAATCGTTGGGTTTGAACAATTTTTCCAAAATAAGGAAAGAGATCAATGTCTGGCCAAATCCGAACACCAAGTCCCAAGCTCCTAACGTCGAAAAAATCAGATTGGCGATAAAAACACCCGCCAAAACACCGTATTTATAATTTTTGTGGTAGCCCACCAAATGATTCAGCATTTCTGAAACACGGAATTGGACGGCACCGAATGACATAAATACAAAAATCCCTGTCATGGCAACATATAGCGCTGCAATAATTGTATTGATAACCATTTTTCTTGTATTCAACCTAAAAACCTCCTAGTTTTTTTTCGTGGGATGGTAGACGAACCACGCACTCATCTTTGAGCTAGGACAGTTTACCATACATGTTCGCTTTTGAAAACGACTGGCGACGTATTTTCATCTGATTTTCATTACCTAAAGGCGAGAGCGCCAGAGATGCGGATTATGTATGACTCTGTATGATCCTGTATGACTGTTCTCCTCCGGTGAAGCGCTTCTGGACGGAGGTGGAATGCGATCGAGCTGCTCTTCTCCGGCGAGGCAACCCTAGCTGGAGGTGGAACACAGTCCAGCCGCTCTTCTCCGGCGGAACAACTCTTAGCCGGAGTTGGAGCGCCCTCGCCCTCTCTCCCCCACATTCGTTTCTATCACACACACAGCAAAAAAAGCTGTCTGCCCCTAACAGGCAACAGACAGCTTTCCAGATTTATCTTTCCTTCTATTTGTAGATACGCGGAACGCGGGCGTTGATTCCCGTCAAAATTTCATATCCGATCGTATCAATCGTTACGGCCATTTCGGATGGATTGTTGACTAGCCCACCGTTTTCGCCCAAGAGCGTCACCTTCGTCCCAATTGGATATTCTTTCGGCAGACTGATCATGCACTGATCCATGCAGATGACTCCCCGGATTGGGCAGCGCTGCCCATCGACGATAACCGTCTGATGGCGAAGATCCCGCCGCCATCCGTCCGCATAGCCGATTGGGAGCGTAGCGATCCATTCTCCTTCAAAAGCGCGGTAACGGGCGCCATATGCGATTGTGTCGCCTTCATGCATCTGCTTGACATAGCTGATGTGCGTATCCAGCTGTACCGATGGCTTCAATTCATACGGAAGCTCCAATACGGTGTCAGAAGGATTGTATCCGTACATTGCGATACCGACGCGGACCGCATCCGTCTGGAATGCTTCATGCCAAAGGGAAATGGCGGAATTTGCCAGATGCACAATCGGCGGTCGCTGAGCCAATGCGTTCAAGATGTCTTCAAACAAAGCGAGTTGGCGATCAACCAAGGTCGGATCTTCACCATCAGCCGTCGCAAAGTGCGTAAAGATACCTTCGAAAACAAAATCATCTAGTTCAGCAATACGCGCCTCAAAGGCTTTGACCTCCTCGACCGTCCGCAAGCCAATCCGTCCCATCCCCGTATCGATGGCCAAATGCACCCGAATCGGCAGCTCCGTTTTCCGTCTGTTCAGATACGGTAAGGCGTCATCCAACCATTCCTTTGCCGTTACGGCAACGCTGATTCCGTTATCAGCTATGAGCGCAGCGTCTTCTGACTCAGTTGGGCCCACGACCATAATGAAGTCATCGGACAGTCCGTTTTCCCGCAATTCCATTGCCTCATCCAACAGCGCGACACAAAAACCGTCCACGCCTGCTTCCTTTGCCTTTTTCGCGACCGGGACAGCGCCCAGTCCGTAGGCGTCCGCTTTGACGACCGCAAAAAATTTCTTTTCAGGAGACAGACTCTTCCTGATTTGTTGGATGTTCCACGAAATAGCTTCCAAATCGATGGTTTCCACTGTGGGACGGTGCTTTCCTACTACCATGTTGTAAGACCCCTTTACTTTTCTAGTACCACTTGCGCGGCAATGATGTTCCCCGAATGGGTGATGGAAACGAACCCTTTCCCTTCGAACGGAGATTTGGTTATTTCAGGCTTCCGGTACTCTCCGGGCAAAATTTCGATATCTTGGAAAGACAGCTTGCCGATGCCTGTTCCGTAAGCCTTCGAAAAAGCTTCTTTCGCGGCATAGCGTCCGGCCAGAAACTCCATTTGGCGTGACCCGCTCAAAACCAGAAACAATTTCAGTTCCGCTTCGGTCAAAACCCTTTCCGCAAAACCTGACCGCCGCTCATAGGCACTTGTGATGCGATCCAGCTCGGTTACGTCCAATCCTATTCCATAAATCATTCCGTTCACCGCCTCTTTTTCATGCATTGTTCTCATTTTACCAAAAACAAAAAAAAATTCCAGCATAAGAAAAACCTCTTCTCCTGGCGGAAGCCAATTGGAGAAGAGGTTTTATCACTGATTAGTCGTTGTTGTTACGGATAGTGAAGCTATGGCTGCTTTTTTTAGGTGCGCTGGCACTGCTGCCGCCACCACGTTTGTCATCATAGCGTTTGCCGCCGGAGCGTGGTTTGCTGTCGCTTGAGCGATTTTTGTTGAAACTGCGCTCACCGCCGCGTTCTCCGCCGCCACGTCTGTCTGATGAACTACGGTTACCTTTGTAGCCGCCGCCACCTTTACCTTTGTAACCACCGCCGCCTTTACCTTTTCTTGAAGGCAATGGACGTTCTGGTGTGATTTTAACAGGAACATCAGTAGCATCTTTAGAAAGACTCTTCAAGAATGCTGCCACCAAATCTTCAGCAGTGTGTTCTTCAAGCAAGCGAACAGCTGCACGTTTGTATTTGTCTGTTTCTGTTTCTTTAACCAATGTTTCCACTTCATCCATAGCTGTTTTCACTTGGCCACGGAAAGCTTCTTCATCACTCGGTGGTTGTAATGGAGTGATCGGTTTTTTAGTCAGGTTTTCGATGGTACGCAAGTAGTCCATTTCGTTTGGTGTAACGAAAGTCACTGACATACCTTCTTTACCGGCACGACCAGTACGGCCGATACGGTGAACATAGCTCTCTGGATCTTGCGGGATATCGTAGTTGTATACGTGTGTAACACCTGAAATATCCAATCCACGAGCAGCAACGTCAGTCGCTACCAAGATATCCAAATTGCCTGTTTTGAATGCGTTCAATACGCTCATACGTTTTTGTTGCGTCAAGTCGCCGTGGATGCCTTCCGCACGGTAACCGCGTAATTCCAAACCTTTTGACAATTCGTCAACACGACGTTTTGTACGGCCGAATACGATAGCCAATTCAGGATTTTGCACATCGAACAAACGAGTCATTGTATCGAATTTTTCAAAGTCTTTACATTTAACGAAATACTGATCGATTAAGTTAGCTGCAGTGTGTGACGCTTTGATTTTGACATGCTCTGGAGCGTGCATGAATTTGACACCGATTTTTTTGATTGAGTCAGGCATTGTAGCTGAGAACAACAATGTTTGACGTTCAGCCGGTGTTTCGCTCAAGATTGCTTCGATGTCTTCCAAGAAGCCCATGTTCAGCATTTCATCTGCTTCATCCAGAACTAATGTTTCGATGTGATCCAGACGGATTGTTTTGCGTTTGATGTGGTCCAAAAGACGACCTGGTGTTCCGACAATAATTTGCGGTTTGTTTTTCAAAGCACGGATTTGACGGTTGATGTCAGCTCCACCATAGACAACCTGCACGGATACTTTTTTGTCGCGGCTCAAACGGTATAATTCTTCTTGCGTTTGGATAGCCAACTCACGTGTAGGTGCAATAACGATACCTTGAATAACTTTGTTGTTGTTATCGATTTTTTGCAGCATAGGCAATCCGAAAGCAGCTGTTTTACCAGTACCTGTTTGTGCTTGCCCAATAACGTCCAACCCTTGCAATGCCAAAGGAATGGTTTGTTCTTGGATCGGTGTTGCTTCCTCAAATCCCATTTGCTCAATCGACTTCAATAACTCCGCGTTTAACCCTAATTCTGAAAATTTCATGTTTCCTCCTAATTTTGAGAAACTAAAATTTAGAGAGTCTTTTCTTTTACCCACATATCTCATGCGGTTCATAATCTTATAAATAAAAGATAAACCTTTTTTACTTAATCCCTTGAATAGAAAGCTTGATAAATCAAACATTCTGCACTTCGCAGAAAAAACCCTCTTATTTCTCTATTCTTACCAACAGCAATAATAACACGTTCCGTAGATTATTACAAATCATTTCCTCTTAAAATAATGAAGTTCCTTACAAAAAAACCTTGTTGTAAGTATATTTTCAATGAAAATGACAAGTAATTCTACAATTTACCGACATTTGACATATGCGTTCCAGATTGGCTTTAAAAGGGGTCTGTTTGCTTTCGCGACGACGTAGCCCATCCAAATCCTTTATATTTCCTATTATACACGCAACGCTGCTACAACAGCCAATAAATCAGTGCCGAAACTGGATTTAATCAGCACTTGGTCGGCTTTTTGAAGCTCTGACTTCAACTTTTCGACCAGTGGTGTTTTCTCCCCAACATAATGATAAAGCGTGCCTTCCGGGAAGACAGTCCTTAAATTTTCATAAAGGGCGCCCATTTCCGGGCCGTAAAGATAGACCTGATCAAACTCTTCAGGGGAAATTTCGGCTGCCAATCCTGCATGCAGCTCAGCTGAACGTTCGCCCAGTTCACGGATATCGCCGAGCACTGCAATTTTCTTTCCCTCCCGCGGGAGCTTCGCGAATGAGCGCAGCACAGCCGTCATCGAAGTAGGGCTAGCATTATACGCATCATTCAACAACTGCGAGCCATTTACGCCATCCAGCCACTGCGTACGGTTGGCGGTCAGCTGGAAGGTCGCCAAAGCTTCTTTCACTTCAGCAAGCGGCATGTCCAATACCTGCGCAGCGGCTAAGGCTGCCAAAGCATTCCGGACATTGTACACACCCAGTACAGGGATCTCCAGATCGACGCTCGGATCCAGATTCACGTGAAATGTTGTTCTGGTTTTGCCTGGAACGATGTCATAGGCATACACGGCCGCCGTTTCATCTGTACCGAAAGTCAGTTGACGGAAGTGGGATTCCTCAGCCAGCTCGTCGGCAATCAACGGCTCGTCGCCAGGATAGATGAATGTCCCTTCCGGTTTCAATCCTTCCAAGATTTCCATTTTGGCTTTGGCGATGCCAAGGCGGCTCCCGAGGAACTCCAGATGACTGTCCCCGATCAAGGTGATGATGGCGATATCGGGTTTTGCCAATCGGCTCAACAAACTGATTTCGCCAAAATTGCTCATGCCCATCTCAAGCACCAGCACTTGGGTGTCTTCCGGCATCTCCAGAATGGTCATCGGCATACCGATTTCATTATTGTAATTGCCTTCCGTCTTGTGGACACGAAAACGCGCGGACAGGATGGCAGCCGTCATGTCCTTAGTGGTCGTTTTCCCGTTGCTGCCGGTGATCGCGACCACTTTTGGTTGGATCATATTCAGATAGGCTTCCGCCAGTTTTTGCAAAGCTTCCAGCGTATCATCCACCAGAATGACGGCAATCTCTTCTGGCGCTTCTCCTGCTGGACGACTCCATAAAGTTGCCGTCGCCCCGTTTTTGATTGCCGATTGGACATAATCATGCCCATCCGTTTCCCCCTGCAAAGGCACAAACAAACTATCGGACGTTGCTTTTCGGGAGTCGAAGACTACGGAATTTATTTCAGCGAAGCGGTTGGCCGACGTATAGTCGATCGCTCCGACAGCTTTCACAACATCAATGATGCGTAATGGTTTCATACTTAGTTCCTCATTTCCGTTTTTTTCGGCAGTTCCTTCGGCCGCTCTCAAAAAAAGCCGTCCTTTCCCGGGTTTGCAGCAAGCAGTACATGCTTTCAGTGCTGCTGACGTTCAGGAAAATCACGGCCTTTTGTTCATCATTCTACAAATTGATAGGATAATTTTTCTTCATGGCGCTTCAAGGACAACTGGATCAGCTCTTCCACCAAGTCGCTGTATTTCAATCCCGTTTCTTCCCAAAGTAACGGATACATGCTGCGGGAAGTGAAGCCAGGCAAAGTATTGACTTCGTTTATGTAGATTTCATAGTTTTTGGTCACAAAGAAATCGCATCGGCTCAACCCGCTGCCGTCAAGCGCTCGGAAAGCGATTGTTGCATAATGCTGCAACTTGGCGGTGATTTCTTCCGGTAATTCGGCAGGGATCTGCAGCAAAACTTCTTCATTGCCGTATTTCTCTTCGTAGTCGTAGAAATCTTTGGTTTTAACGATTTCACCAGGTACGGATGTATGGACATCGTCATTTCCCAATACAGCGATTTCGATTTCACGGGCTTCGATGCCTTGTTCCACGACCACGCGACGGTCATAGCGGAAAGCCGTCTCGATTGCAGCGGTCAACTCTTCAAGATCCGTAGCTTTGGAAATTCCGACACTTGAGCCCATATTGGCTGGCTTTACATACATCGGGTAAATCAGGCTACCTTCACATTGAATGAAAATCTTCTCGCGGTCATTTTTCCAGTCATTACGGGTAACGGCAACATATGGTACTTGCGGCAACCCTACCTGTTGGAAAAGATGTTTGCTGACGATTTTATCCATCCCGCTGGCGCTGGCAAGAACACCACAACCAACATAAGGCATATTCAACACTTCAAATAGCCCTTGCACTGTACCATCTTCACCGTTCGGTCCATGCAATACCGGGAAAATGACAGCATCTTCAGACTGGATATCTGCAGGTGAAATCACTTCGCCGTATGATTGCCCCTCCTGCGAATCGGCAAAGCGCTTCTCGGAACCCGGCTCCAAATAAAGATTCTCAGAGAATGCTACTGGTTCAGAAAGGGATTGCCCCTGGATCCATGCGCCTGCCTTGGTGATATAAACGGGCACAACTTCATAATAGTTGAAATAGATCGCTTTTATGATCGAATGTGCTGTCAGGATCGAAATATCGTGCTCAGCGCTCTTTCCGCCATAAATCAAATAAATTTTCATCGAGAAATCCTCCGAATTTTTTGATAACTGCTTTAACTCAAGGAACATTGTACCACATTTATTTTTTAGCTAAAACGATTTTTGTGAAAAATGGAGTAGGCTTGCTATTACCTAGAATGAACCAACTGATTTCGGTTCAATGAAAACAGAAAAAGCCTAAGTTTCGGCTTAGGCTCATTCGAAGTCTATGTCTATTTTCCATTCACTGCGTTCCATATCATAACAGATGGTGCCTACCGAATCCTTTTCGTTGAAACGGCCGCCGATGCTGGCGTAACGGTCTTCCGCGATGAACAATGGGATGCAGTATGTGCTCCCTTCGATGCTCATCTGTCTGAAAGAGATCACGGCACCTTCTTTGAAGATCGGAATGAATTCCTTTACGCGTTCAATCGGGAATGGCGCAATTTCTTTGCTTTTCTGATAGAAACGCTTCTTTTCATTCACTTTCTCTTTTAACTTGACGGTGATTGCTTCGGCGAACAACTCATGGAATTGCTCCAGATAGCGGTAATACATCTTAATGAAGCCATTCGGCAACGTGAGATAGATATAGTTATTTTGTAATTTATAGTAGAAAGGTGAGTGCAAGTGTGTGTGCGCATGGGCGATATAAAGGATCTCGGATATTTCTATCGGTGTGAGGAGATGCAACATGTCTACATTCACAAAATCAATCCACTTCCCCATAGCGGCTTGATTGTCCGTCCCTTTTTGGAAGAAAGCTTTTACGTTTTCTTGGCCTTTGATTACCTGAAAACCGGTATGATTATCATATGTTCCAATACTTTTTCTTCCGTCCACCAACAACAAGTTTTCTGGAAGCTTCCGGGCTAACTTTGTGTAATCTTTCACCGCTATCCCTTTGCTCAAAACATAATTGCTGACTGTTTCATAATGAACATATAACATATCTTCGCTCATGAACGATCCCCCCTTCCCATAATATCCCTTATTATCATTCTACTACTTGCCGAACCGATTAAGGTATCAGTACCATGTTAATATTATTACAAATCCGTATCTTTTACAAAGATAATTTGCCTTTTTCTCCTATTTTTTTTCACAGCAACAAATTGAAAGGGTTTTCAAATCAAAACCCGAACTATATTGGTTCAATTTGATTGAAACGTCCGAAAAAAAGAAGCTATTTACATAGCTTCTAATCGTTTGATTCGGTTTGCCGTTGAGGGGTGTGTCGAAAACAGACCGTCACTTTCTGCTTCACCTTCCCTCATCCGTTTGAAGGGATTCACAATGTAGAGCGAGGCGCTGGCAGCATTCGCCGCCTCCATCGGTTCGCTTGTCGCTATTTTGATTAAAGCGGATTTCAGCCCTTCCGGATTGCGCGTGAACTCGACAGCACTCGCATCCGCCAAATATTCCCGGTTGCGGGACAGCGCCAGACGGATGATCGTGGCTACAAAAGGCGACAAGACAAGAATCAGCAAGGAAAGGATCAGCAATATGATGCCCGCTCCTCCGCTGTTATCGCTTTTGCGTCGTCGGCCGCCGCCACCCCAGAACATCATCCGGGTGCTGAATTGGGCCAAAAATGCGATCAACCCCGCAATCGCCAAAGCGACAGTGGATAGGCGGATGTCGTAGTTGCGGATATGCGCAAACTCATGCGCCAACACACCTGTCAGTTCTTCCCGGTTCAGTTTTTTCAATAAGCCGGTCGTCACAGCAACCGATGCCTTTTCCGGCGAATTTCCGGCAGCAAAAGCATTCGGACTTTCATCCTCGATGATGAAGATTCTCGGGAACGGCAACCGTGTCACAATCGTCAGTTCTTCCACAATATTCCAAAGCATCGGGAATTGCGCTTTATCGGTTATTTCCCGGGCATTGTTCAAGCTCATGACCACTTGGGTGGATTGTGCCACCATGATGGCGACGTAGGCCACTCCGATAGTCAGCGCAAGCGCAAGCCCGGACAAGGCATTATCCCAATTCAGATAGCCGATGGCCGCCCCCAGTGCCGCAAACAGGAGAAAGAATAAGAAGACAATCAGTACGGTGCGCCGTTTATTCTGCTCAATTTGTTGATGGAGCAAGGGTACTCACCAACTTTCCATCAAAATCATATTTTCTCAGAACGATACTTTCGGTACATTCTTTTCTTCTTCCGGAGTAGCCAGAACGACTTCCGGACGGAAACCATGGACATTTGCCACAATATTGCTCGGGAATGTGCCTAGTTTGATGTTGTATTGTGTGACACTGGAATTGTACAGTTGGCGCGCATACGCGATTTTATTTTCAGTAGCGGACAATTCTTCCTGTAAAGCCAAGAAATTCTGGTTCGCCTTCAGATCAGGGTATGCTTCCGCCAAAGCAAATACGGTCCGCAATTGATTCGAAAGCTGATTGGACAATTCCATCTTCTTGGCCGGATCTTCCGTTCCCATATCCGAAATCAGATTGCGCAAATTGATGACTTTCGTCAAAGTTTCTTGCTCATACTTCGCATAACCTTTGACTGTTTCAACGATGTTCGGGATCAGGTCGTTCCTGCGTTTCAGTTGGACATCGATTTGACTCCAAGCCTCTGTTACCCATAATCTATTTTTCACAAGACTGTTATACAACGAAACCCATACTGCCCCGATGATCGCTGCCACTACAATGATTCCTATTAACCATTCCATTTTGCTCACAACTCCCTTTCTCTCGCGCCGCCTCTGCAGCTGACCTAGACAACTTTCCGTCTACACCTTCCATTATAGAAGAATCTATTCGTTTTGTAAAAAAATAGACGAACGATTTCTGCGCCGAAAAGTTCCGGCATCTGTGCTATCATGAAGGAAAGAAAAATAGATGAGGTGTACTTATGTATTTTATCCCGCAACATACTTTTAAAAATCTGCCCATCCTCTTCAAAACTGATCTTTTGTACAAAGGTGTCACTGCAGTTCATCTGCCACAGGTTTATCTTGACCTGCTGGCAGAACAGAATGGCGGCTATCTGTTGTGCTCCCGCATCCCGACCAAAGAGCCGACATCGGATGGCCTCGATTATGCAGCAGTCCATGAAATTTTGGGTCTTCACGACAATCGCCCGAACAGCCTGTATGCCCAGCAAGCAGTTATCCGTTCAGCAGGACTGCCGGATTATTTCGTGCTTTTCAGTATCAACGGAAGCCAACTCTTTGCCTTCGACTATTCAAAATTATCCCTGACCGGCGAACCCAGCATCCGCTACATCGATATCGAAACGGAAAATTGGCAGACAGTCGCTGCAGATTTCGATCAATTTCTGCAGCTCTTGAATCCCGCGCCCATTGCCGTTCCTGAAGAGATCCGGCTTACGCACACGGAAGGCGCGCACGCCTTTTTGCTGGCCGACGCCGCAGGATTGCCGGAACTGTTTCTGCATTTCGAGGATGACCCGGACAAACAATGGTATCTCCAATGGATTGCTTATTTTTCTGACCATCCCGATCCGGCTTGCCGAAGCATCGCCTGCGAAGCTTTGGAAACGCAGATACTCTACTTCCGGAACGAACTGCCGGATAACGTTACGGACGTACTGGCGAATTTCCTTGCCGATTCTGATCCTGCGATCCAAAAGCTGGCTCGAACGCTGGAAAAAGAACTGGCGGGTTAGTGAACGCAGAAGTGCAGAATCAGTCACTGCTCCGGCGAGGACTCGCTCGCCGGAGCTGGGGCCGCGAAAACATCGGCACTTCCGATGAGGAAAGGCTCACCGTAGAAGAATCTGCGAAAGCTGTCGGAACTCCGGCGAAGCCTCCGTTCATCGGAGAAGCGACATTCTTAAAAAAAACTACTTCCAAAAACAGGGGACAGCCGCATGCGGCCGCCCCCTGTTTTTGTGCTTATTCTTGTTCCCTCAGCCATTGCTGATAAAGGTTCTTTGTCTTGTGGCCTTTGCCGAGGATATCCAGCATTTCCGTCTTGCGTTTTTCCTGCGTAGCGGGCTGTTTGGCGCTGTAAATGTAGCGGGCCCAATCCCGCTGATAGCCCGGTGTCAGTTCTGCATAAAACTTCGCAGTCTTCGGATGCTCCGCATCCAGATATTCCTTCACATCCGGAATAAATTTCTCATAGTCGGCCACATTGCCGCTGCTCGCTTTGGTCGCTTTACCTTTGCCTTTGACAGCATTTTTCAGCCCGACGAGCGTGAACGTATCATCTAGCTTGACCATCCGCGCAAATTTCAAGGTACTGTCGCCGACATAACCGTTGCCGTCGTCCACACCCAGACTCGGAAAGATAGCATCGCGATGTACCGATGTGTCATAGGTTTTGTTCCCGATTTTCGGATAAGCGATATAAAGGTAGCCTTCCGGATTCAGGCGATCGTGGGTGATCGTATCCCGGACGCGTGCCTTCAGTTCCTCCAGTGTCAGGACGTAGGAAAAAATCAGATCGTATTTTCCTGCATCCACATCCGTATCATAGGAATCCAACTCCGCAAAATCATCCGCCACGGCGCGCTCTTTCCCCAGGACGGCACGCTTTTGGAATTTTTCGAATCCCAACCGCTTCGCAACGGAAGCAGCAGCCGGAAGTGTTTTGTCAGCTGCCTCTCCTCCGTAAAGCTGCTTCGCATGAGCGATGTCTTCCCGGATCATCTCCTTCAGCACAGCTGTATCAATGTCGGAAAGCTTGTTGACGTACACGCAGCCCTTTCCGGTTTTGTGTTTGCCGAGCTTCGCAAGTAACTCCTTCCGCCTTTCGTCGGGCAGCATAAAATAAAGCGTCAGTGCGGTCTTGCGCGGCGAAAAGGCGGCCAGAGGCGCATCGCCTTCATGACCGGCCGCATACCGGTAGTGGTACTTCCCGAATCCGATGATGCTCGGTCCCCACATCTTGGCTTCCTCTCCGGTCACTTCCGCAAACAACGACAACAGCGCATAAGCATCCTCTTTCTTTTGAGGCTGTTGGATTTCCTCGATGAACTCCTCCACGGACACTTCCGTGGGCTTGGTTTTAGGTTCGTATGCCATCTTCGCTTCCCCTCTCGTTCCTTGTTAAAGCTATCATAGCAAACCCACCGATTCCCCGCAAAATCTAAGCCCAGCTGACGGCTGGTTGACCGGAAATACAGCGTTCCTCCGGTGAACGCAGGCTTCGCCGGAGTTCGGCCCACATTTTTAGCCTTCAGTTTCGATGGGGTCGGGCTCATCGGAACTGGGCCCATCAAATTACCGGCGTACTCCGGGGAGCGGTCCCTCCCCGGAGCTGACGCACCTACCCAGAAAAACCGGTAGAAAATCGAGTAGGAGGAGCCAACAGGCTCCGACCTCTCAGTCGAGTAGCACTTAGGAATTTCACCTAAATGCTCTCACAGAACCGTACGTGAACCTCTCGATTCATACGGCTCATATCACTCACCTTACTTATGGCATTAAATTGAGAGTCCAATGTGGAAACATGTTGGGCTCTCTCTTTGCCACCTCTATTAACCATTCTCTTGCTCTCTTTGGATGTCCTCTAAATCTTTTATATTTTCGAGTAGCCCACTTAACTAATCTTCTATTTAGTACATCTAACGAACTCTTGAGTTGGCTTCTATTGTATCTTCCGAAGTAGTTAATCCATCCTCTTACTATGGGATTTATTATTTGAGATATTATTTGAATAGTACTTCCCGTCATTTTATGTATTTGTAGATTTTTCAATTTAGTTCTGAAAGCTTTCTCCGACTGTTTGCTTACGGCTGGAAGAAAATTGAATTGCAGTCTCCCTGTTCTATCTTTGATAAACCTCTTCTTGAAAGTGTATCCCAGAAAGTCAAAAGAGGTAACAGGATACGTGCACTTTCTGTCTTTATCACTACAATATACAATTTTCGTTTTATCAGGATGAAGTTCAAGCCCACATTGTTTTAGACGTCTATCAAGTGATTCAAGAATATTCCGGCATTCTATTTCTGATTTACAGTGGATTATTGCATCATCTGCATATCTTTCAAAAGGAGATTTTGGGAAATAAATGTCCATCCACTTATCAAAAGCATAATGCATAAATAAATTTGCTAGAACGGGACTTACTACACCACCTTGTGGTGTTCCGCTTTCTCTCTTGACCTCTTCACCATTTCTATTTACAAAAGGTGTTTTCAACCACCTCTCTATATAGAGAATTAGCCAGTCTTCCTTTATGTGCTTGTGAACAGCTACCATGAGCAGATCATGAGGAATATTGTCAAATAAACCCTTGATATCAAATTCCAAAACATAATCGTATTTCCAACATCTCGTTCTGGCTTGTCCTACTGCATCTAAAGCGGACCTATTTGACCTATATCCGTAAGAGTCTTTATGAAAAATAGGCTCCAATGATGATTCCAGATAGTATTTCACTACGGTTTGCGCTATTCTGTCGGATACCGTAGGTATTCCTAGTGTCCTTGTACCGCCATTTTTCTTCGGTATTTCAACCATTTTTACTGGAGGCGGAAAATAGGTACCCGAACTCATCCGATTCCATATTTTATATAGGTTAGCCGATAGATTTTCATCGAATGCTTCAAAATCTTGCCCATCTATTCCAGCACTGCCTTTATTGGCTTTTGCTTTCTTATAGGCCTCAAATACTGTCCTTTTGGGAATAATGTAAGGTTTGCTGTTGTTCATCTGTTCCTCCTGCTTTCTAACAGTTGACTTTTTACTTTCAGCTAAATGATATAACCCCTTCACTCCACTATCATTACAATAGCTTCTTCATTACTACGGGTTATTCCGCCCCTATACAGCACATCACTACTTTCGGTCTTATCTTTCTGTGACTTGTACCTTTTCGTTTATCATTGCTGTCTAGGTTCCTGTGTTTCACATCGAAGCCTGTTATGCATTCATGCCGCCTTAATACCGGATGCCGAGTAGCCAACAGGCAGTTTGGTCGCTACTCTTGTCCTTGATGAGTGGTGAAGTTCAAGTTTTGACATCGTTTTACGCTATCGATACTTCATCAGCGGTTCACTTGCGTTCATCTCTACATAACCTACATGACCATTATTTATGGCCTTTTCCATAGTTGCTCACTACCATAGCTCTTTACTACAGCAGCACTAGGTTGTTTAATAAGTCTGCCTGCCACAGCCCTTATTGGAGGGCCTTCCTCCATCTTCGATGTGCCTTTGCACAGCACACCACCACCGTGCGTACGGTTCCGTACACGGCGGTTCAATAACTTAAGTATCTGTGCTGGTAAAGTTGATTAAGGTCTTTCAGACCCCAACTTGCCAGCCTTTTGTTGTTAATGGCCCGGTGAATGGTCTGGTTCTTAGACATTCTCCAGTAGCCTTTACGGGAATTCGCAACTTTCCAAGCTTCTTCCCTGTCGATGCCATAACGCATCAATCTGTAGAAGCGGGTAGAGACTCTTTTCCATCTCTTCCAAATGAGTTGTCTTAGTCGGTGTTTCAGCCATTGGGCTGTCTCCCTAATAAAGTTTTTCATATCCCCAATGCCATAGTAGTTTATCCAACCATGTGTATACTGATTGATTTCTTTTACTATGTCCAGAAAAGTTCCTGGTCGTTTCCGACTGGTCAGATGTCTTAATCGTTTGCGGAATTTTTGTTTAGCCGTCTTATGTGGACGGCTTCTGACTTTCCCATCGTTTTCCAAATAGTGAACCCGAGGAATTTAGCACTACCTGGGGTAGTGACTTTACTCTTATCGGTATTTACCATCAGCTTCAATTTCTTTTCCAGGAAGGTCGTGACACTAGCTAGCACTCGTTCTCCCGCACGAGGAGTCTTCACGTATATGCAGAAATCATCTGCATAACGGACGAAGCGATGGCCTCGTTTTTCCAATTCCCTGTCCAGTTGATTGAGATAGATATTGGCTAAGAGCGGGGAGAATACCCCTCCTTGCGGAGTGCCCTTGTAGGATTGGATAAATACATCCTGCTCCATGATGCCTGAACGAAGAAAACTCCAGATTAACTTCAAAACAATCTCATCTTGTATGAATTCCCTCAGGTACACCATCAGTTTTTGATGGTTCACCATATCGAAGTAATTCTTCAAGTCACAATCGACGATAGTTTTGTATCCATCTTCAATGTATTTCTCGGCTTGTTTGATTGCATCATGTGCGCTTCTTCCTTTTCGGAAGCCGAAACTGTACTTGGAAAAGTGTGGGTCAATCAGCGGTTCGATTATCTGTAGGATGGCCTGTTGTACGACTCTATCTCTCACAACAGGAATTCCTAGATTACGCATACTGCCATTTTCCTTGGGTATAGATACCCGCTTAACCGGTTGTGGCTCATAGGTTCCATCCAATAATTTCGCAATGATCGCCTTTTGGTATTTGGCCATATGTTCATCTATTTCAAAAACCGTTATGCCGTCTATACCTGCAGCGCCTTTATTTTTGTAGACTTTCTCGCAAGCAACCATTAGGTTGCTTGGTGTTGCGATTTTCTCGATTAACGTGATACCATCTTGTTTCTTCATATCCATGCTGTATCTCTCTACGCTTCTCCATATCTCTTTCGTTTCCAACTTATCCCTTCTGGAGACAGCCGTCATTTGGTCTATACCACGACGTTTTCTGTAGTACCGAGATACATTCACCTCCTTGTTTCTATCAAGATTATTATTGTTCAGCCCTTCGTAACCCTTAGGTCACTACTATGGCTTCTGCTGACTTCTTATGGCAAGCTTTACTCCATGATTCCTCATGTCCATAAGACCTCCCCGGGTAAGAATGATAACCTTCCACTCATGTCACCGCCTCATCTACTGTAGGAGATTCGTGCAGTATAGGACTTTACTTTGTTTGGCAAGCTCGTCCGTCTCCATTCAGCCTCATATGAGATTTCTGTCCGTCAGTGCGAGTGTTTGCGTCCGACTTCCTTCAGATTCCACCTCACGGTGGACACCCTTGTCATTCACTAACAGTTCCTACTGCCAAGTCTGTAGTGGACTTTCACCACCAAGTTATCACCCATGCCGGGCACACCAAAAAAAGAGCTCTCCCGAAACCGGGAAAGCTCTCTTCAAAAAGATTATGCTTGTTCTTCGTTGTTTTTGAAACCGTATTTCTTGTTGAAGCGGTCCACACGGCCATCGGCTTGCGTGAATTTTTGACGTCCAGTATAGAATGGGTGTGAATCAGAAGAAATTTCTACACGGATCATTGGGTAAGTGTTGCCATCTTCCCATTCAACCTTTTCGCTTGAACCTTTTGTTGAACCTGATAAAAATTTGAATCCTGTAGTTGTATCCATGAATACAACTGGTTGGTAATTTGGATGGATTTCTTGTTTCATGTCTCTTTCGCTCCTTTTGCCCTGGATTATTTACTAAGCCAGAGTTGTCATTTTGTAATAAAAGGCCTACCGCAGGGTAATCCTTTTTAACGTTAAAATGATACCACGCAAACAGCAAGAATGCAATGATAAATTTTAAAAACGCGCTCCCGCTCTTGTAGTCAGTGCCCTGAAAAACACATTTGCTACGGTTTAGTATTGTCTAGCTTCACGGGTCAGCTTTTCTTATCCAGAATTGCCGTAATCTCTTCTTCCGAAAGGCTGCTGTCGGCATTCAGATTCGTAAATTGGCCCGGACCATCGATCGTCACAAGCGCAGGCACCGTACGGACACCCATTCTGTCGCGCAGACTTTGGATTGCAGGGTCTGTCGGTGTGTTCAGGCTGTCCAGATAATGGATCGTCAAGTTCTTTTCTTTGCGGACTTTGTCTAATTTAGGGACAAATTTCCGGCAATAGGGGCAAACGGCTTTCCCGAGATAAACGATCGTTTTTTCGCCGGCAGCCAATTTTTCTTCAAACTCTTCAGCCGTGATCTCTATGAACTCTTTTGTGTCTTCTTCGTAATTTCCTTTATTGAAAAGCATTTGAAAACCTCCAGTTTTGCGTTTTGATAGTCCCACTATACCGGGAAGCTAAAAAAAATGCTCATAATTTGCTCGCGCGCCTTGAGGGACGCCTCGCTATTTCATCAACGCAATCCGCTTCAGCAGAGCTTCGTTGTTTTCGGTCGTGTTCATTTGTTTCAAGAAACTCTCAGTGTATTCCAAAGTATCCCCGCGCATGCTGCGGCGGACTTTGTAGATACTTTCCATCGTTTTCGCATCCAGCAGGAGGTCTTCTCTGCGGGTGCCCGATTTTTTGATATCAATGGCTGGGAAGATGCGTCGTTCCGACAATTCACGGGAAAGCACAAGTTCCATGTTCCCTGTTCCCTTGAATTCTTCGTAGATGACTTCATCCATCCGGCTGCCGGTGTCGACAAGCGCCGTTGCGATAATCGTCAGACTGCCGCCATCCTCAATATTCCGGGCTGCACCAAAGAAACGTTTTGGACGATAAAAGGCTGCCGGATCGATCCCACCACTCAACGTACGGCCGCTTGGCGGAATAACCAAGTTATAGGCACGGGCCAAACGCGTTAGGCTATCCATCAAGATGACCACATCCCGTTTGTCTTCAACAAGGCGCATGGCTCTTTCCAGGACAAGTTCCGCCACCCGGACATGATTTGCCGGTTGCTGGTCAAAGGTCGAGGAGACAACATCCCCCTTCACACTGCGCTCGATATCCGTCACTTCTTCGGGACGCTCATCGATGAGCAGCATGATCAGTTCGACATCAGGATGATTGGTGGTGATGCCATTCGCGATTTCTTTCAACAGCGTCGTTTTCCCTGCTTTAGGAGGCGCAACAATCATCCCACGTTGTCCGAAACCGATGGGCGAGAACAAATCGATCATCCGAGCAGTAACGTTTGTACGTGCGGTCTCTAACTTCATCTGCTGATTCGGATAAATCGGTGTCAGCCCCGGAAAGTGCGAGCGTTCTTTGGCTTGCTCAGGCCGTTTCCCATTGACGGTGCTGACTTGCATCAGGCCGTAATAACGTTCGGATGCTTTTGGAGGTCTGGCCTTTCCGGCTACTTTATCTCCATTGCGCAGATCGAAGCGTCTGATTTGCGAAGTCGATATGTAAATGTCTTCTTGGCTCGGCGAATAGTTGATCGGCCTTAAAAAGCCGAACCCTTCCTGAGCGACGATATCCAAAACACCCTCGGTCATGAAGAATCCTTGTTTTTCCTCTTGAGCACGGATAACGGCCAAGGACAATTCTTTTTTGTTCATTTGGCTGTAGTAGGGAATCTTCAGTTCTCTGGCATAGGTGTATATTTCTTTCAGTGTCTTACTTTCCAACTCATGCAAGGTAAGCATATCTTCCAAACAATTCCACCTTCCTCTCTTATCATTCTGATGATGCTTATCTTAGGCAAGTGTACACTATAAGATATTCAAAGCACCTTCAAAGTCGGTTGCTGCTTTGAAGGTGCTTTGCATATCGTGTAGCGCTGAGAAGTTTATTCTTCGTCTTCGATCATTTTGATGTCTGCGCCCAAAGCGGTCAGTTTTTCGACGATATGATCATATCCGCGCAGGATATTCTCGATACCGGAAATCGTGGTTGTACCCTCCGCCATCAAGCCGGCGATGACCAAGCAGGCTCCTGCACGCAAATCGCTGGCCGTGACTTCTGCACCGGTCAGTTTGTTGGGACCTTGCATGAAGATCATGTCACTTTCCACCTTAGCATTCGCACCCATTCTGCGGAGTTCCGGGATATGGTTGACGCGTTTCGGATAGATCGTATCGATGATGGTACCGTCACCGCTCGCTTTCAATAAGAGCGGCGTCAGTGGTTGCTGCAAATCAGTCGCAAAACCAGGATAAGGCAACGTTTTGATATGGACCATCTTCAGATTATCGGATTTCTTGACCAGAATACTATCCTCACCGATTTCCATATCCACCCCCATCTCTTCCATTTTTGCGATCAGGCTTTCGATATGCTCAACAATCACATTCTTCACAAGTACCCGCTCACCCACTGCAGCCGCAGCAGCAAGATAAGTCCCCGCTTCGATGCGGTCAGGGATCACGGTGTGTCTGCAGCCATGCAGGTTTTCCACACCTTCGATACGGATAATATCGGTACCGGCTCCGCGGATTTTTGCTCCCATGTTGTTCAATAAGATACAGACATCGATGATTTCCGGCTCTTTGGCCACATTCTCGATAATTGTTTTACCTTTCGCTTTGACAGCTGCCAAGATCGTGTTGATTGTCGCCCCGATCGAAACAACGTCAAGATAAATACGCTCGCCTTTCAGACCCTCTTCCGGAGTCGTCAGGTAGATGGCGCCCATTTCATTGCGCGCTGTCGCGCCCAACGCCTCGAATCCTTTGATGTGCTGGTCGATCGGTCTCGGGCCCAAGAAGCAGCCTCCAGGCAGTCCAATGACACCTTCACCGAATTTTGAAAGAATAGCTCCCATAAAATAATACGAAGCACGCAAGCTTTTGATCTTTCCGGTAGGCATGGGAATGGAAATCATGTTGGTCGGATCGATTGTGATGATGCCCTCATCCTCATCAAAAGACACCTCGACGTTGAAATCCTCAAGGATATCTATCAGAGAGTGCACATCCTGAATGTTTGGGATGCCTTCCAAGATGACGGGGGAGTCCGCCAAAATGGCAGCCGGAATCAGCGCGACCGTACTGTTTTTCGCTCCACTGATCGTGATTTCACCGTTCAACGGTTTATTCCCCTCTATAACTAATTTTTTCATAAAAAAGCCTCACTTCATGTTTAGTTGTCGAACGAAAAAGCGTCCGGAAATAAATGGAATCGCTCACACGTCTTGCGTAGTGCAGAAAAACGTTGCTACGATACCTGCATACCATTATTTTTAAGTTCATTTGATTCATTGTGTATCATCTCTAATTTTAACAAAAATATAGGGGCGATTACTAGTTTTTTGTGCAGACGTTCGTTTTCCGCTACATTTCTCAATTTGATAAGATCCAGCAGCGTAAAAAGAAAATTCTTGAGCAATCATTATGCTTCAAGTGAATACAGTTGTACCTACTTTATGACCTTATGGTAACACAAACTCAGGAATATATGGAAACCGGGGCCGCTGATGCACATGCTTTTTTGGGGAAATAAAAACAAAAAAAGGAGGTCCGGAACATAGGTCCCAGACCTCCTCGAAGATCGTTTGATTAAATTAAGCTTTGTTGCTTGAACCGAAAACTTGCATTCTTTCTTTAACAACTGCAACGATAGCTTCTTTACCAGGTCCGATAACTTTACGTGGATCGTAAACGTTAGCGTCTGTAGCTAATTTTTCTCTTACAGCAGCTGTAAAGACTTGTTGACATTCAGTGTTTACGTTGATTTTTGAATGTCCGAACTCGATAGCTTTTTTGATTTGGTGTTCTGGAATTCCTGAACCACCGTGCAATACTAATGGTTTGTGAGTCAATTCAGAAATTTCTTTCATTTCGTCGAAACCAAGTACAGGTTCGCCAGAGTAAGGTCCGTGTACAGAACCTAAAGCAGCAGCCAATGCATCGATAGCTGTTTCAGTAGTCAAACGTAGGCATTCAGCTGGATCAGCGTATTGGATTCCGCCAGTGATTCCGTCTTCAGTACCGCCGACAGTTCCGATTTCAGCTTCTACAGAAGCGCCTTTAGAGTGTGCGTACTCAACTACTAATTTAGTTTGTGCAATGTTTTCATCGATAGGGTAATGTGATTTGTCGATCATTACAGATGAGTAACCAGCATCGATAGCGGATTTGCAGCTTTCAAAGCTTGTACCGTGGTCAAGATGTAATGCTACAGGAACAGTGATGTCCATAGTTTCTAATAAAGCATTAGTCATAGCTGCAACAACTAAGTGTCCGCCCATGTATTTTGCTGCGCCTTCAGAAACACCCAAAATAACTGGAGATTTTTCTTCTTGTGCAGCTTGCAATACAGCTTGTGTCCACTCAAGGTTGTTGATGTTGAATTGTCCTACGGCATACTTTCCTTCTAACGCTTTGTTTAACATATCTGTCATACTTACTAAACGACTCATTCTTGTTGCCTCCTTGGAATCCATTGGTCTATATTTCTTACAACACACCTATTTTAGCAGAAAATGAAAATATTTACTACCTTTTCAGTCAAACATGATCATTAAAATACAATATCAGTCAAATCGGGAGCTTAACGTCCCGCTTATTTGCCTGCATTTTCCAAAGAAGCAGCGATGAACCCGTCAAAGATCGGTTGCGGTCTGTTCGGACGGGAGATGAATTCCGGGTGGAACTGGGCAGCAATATAGAACGGATGGTTTTTCAATTCCACGATTTCCACTAACCGTTGATCAGGTGATACGCCTGAGAAAACCATGCCTTTTTCAGCCAAAGCTTCACGGTATGCATTGTTGAATTCATAACGATGACGATGACGCTCTTGGACCATATCGGCATTATGGTAAAGTTTCTTGGCCAATGTTCCTTCTTTCAACTCGCAAGGGTACAGACCCAACCGTAGCGTTCCGCCCATTTCATCGATGTTTTCTTGGTCCGGCATCAGATCGATGATGTTATTTTTGCATGCCGGATTCGTTTCCGCTGAATCCGCATCTTCCAAACCGACAACGTTACGGGCAAACTCGACACAAGCCAATTGCATCCCTAAGCAAATACCGAAGAACGGCACATTATTTTCGCGTGCGTATTGGATAGCAGCAATTTTACCTTCGATGCCGCGGTCTCCGAATCCGCCGGGAACAAGGATTCCATCAGCACTGGCCAAATGCTCTTGCGCATTCGCAGTAGTCACTTCTTCTGCATTGATCCATTGGATGTCGATTTCCGTATTGTGGGCATAACCGGCATGTTTCAACGCTTCAGCCACAGACAAGTAAGCATCCTGCAGTTCCACATATTTTCCGACTAAAGCGATTTTGGTAGTCTTTTCAAGACTTTGGACTTTTTCAACCAACGCTTTCCAGTCGGTCATGTCAGCTTGCGGCTGATCGGTCAGACCAAGATAATCGCAAACGATCTGGTCCATGTTCTGTTCCTGAAGCATCAAAGGAATTTCATACAACGTTTCCACGTCCCGAGATTCGATGACCGCTTCGGCTTTCACATCACAGAAGGAGGCCAGTTTGTTTTTGATGTGTTGCGGCAATGGCATTTCTGTACGCACTACCAGAATATTCGGTTGAATCCCTAAGCTACGCAATTCTTTGACGCTGTGTTGTGTTGGCTTTGTTTTCAATTCGCCGGCTGCGCGCAAATAAGGGATCAATGTCGTGTGGATGTACAATACATTTTCAGCACCGGCTTCCATACGCATTTGGCGCAATGCTTCCAGGAACGGCAAAGATTCGATATCCCCAACGGTTCCGCCGACTTCGGTGATGACGATGTCCGAATCTGTTGTTTCGCCGGCACGCATAATTTTTTCTTTGATTTCATTCGTGATATGCGGGATGACTTGGACAGTTGCCCCTAAATAATCCCCTTTGCGTTCTTTACGGATGACTTCAGAATAAACTTTACCGGTCGTCACATTTGAATATTGATTGAGGTTGATATCTATGAAACGCTCATAGTGGCCTAAGTCCAAATCGGTTTCCGTACCGTCATCAGTGACGAAAACTTCTCCGTGTTGGTAAGGACTCATCGTACCCGGATCCACATTGATGTAAGGGTCGAATTTTTGGATCGTGATTTTCAATCCACGGTTCTTCAGCAAACGCCCCAAAGACGCCGCAACAATACCTTTCCCGATTGAAGATACTACCCCGCCTGTTACAAAAATATACTTTGTCATTTTTTCTTCCCCCTATTTTTAAATGTGCATCATTATATCTGAAGGAATCTCCAACGCTGCAATAAAAAAATAAAGCTCCCTGTTCTTAAAAGAACAGGGAGCTGTAAAAATTCAACGTATGCTTTCCAAAAAGAATTTCTTTTTGGGAGCCCAAGGAAGATAATACATCCAATTACATAAGGTGTCAAGAAAGAATTAGATACCGGAAAAGGACTATTCCTCGTCGTCCGTTTCTTCCGCCACGAACTCTTCTTCCTCTTCCAACTCTTCTTCACCCTCAAACTCTTCATCTTCGATGATCAAGGTCAAGTCTTCTTCGATGCCACTTGTGATGTCGTCGTCGTCATCTGTGATATCCACAGCATCAACATCATCCACTTCATCCTCATCCACATCGATTTCTTCATCTTCATCAGCAACATCGATGTCTTCCGGATCATCATCGTTGTAGTCAATCACATCGTCATCATCTTCTGATGTAGCGAAGGCGTTCAACTTCTTGCGTTTCTTGCGGCGGACTTTCACTTCGTCCTCATCGATGCTGGAAAGAATCTCTTCATCAATTGAATCAATCGGATACCACGAACGCAATCCCCAACGATTTTCTCCTAAAGAAATAAAGCTGCCATCAATGTTCAAATCCGTGTAGAAACGTGTCATCTTGCCTTCCAATTCTTCTTCCGACATTTCAAGATAGTCCTGTATCTGAACCAATAATTGGTTAAAGTCCAGTACGTCACCGTTTTCTTCGAAAATTGCGTGTGCAACTTCTATCATTGACAATTCGTTTTTGCTAGTACCATCTAATTGCTTCAATTTCAATGGTGTCACGTCCTTTCAAAAGTTTACTCTTAATCATACAATACTCAGGTAGTAAATTGCAATTCAATTCGATAATCTCCCAATTTTTGTTCATTCATTTGGAGTTCATAATGCAAGGATACTTTCCCGGCAAACGGTTTTTCCTTGAACTCCAGCAGCATTTTATGGGTGATCGTCTCGATTTCCATCAGTCCGGCCGGCGTCGGAACCATAGCCATGCCTTTTCCTTCTGCATCGAAGGTCATGCGGCTTGTCTGCTCCATTCTGCGGATGATCGTCATTTTCCCTTCGCGGGACAGTTTGAATGTGACCGGGATAGCCGTTTCGGCTTCGATATAGCGCAGATAGAGCCAATCACCCATTTCCACGATTTGGCCCATCCCTTCATATAGGAAGCTTTCCTGTTCCCCTTCTTGCTTCACCAACGTTTCCAATTGGAACTCGATGGGCATTCCTTTTTTTAAAGACACGCTTTTCCACCTCATTGACCATCGTGCGGAAGCTTCGCGGCCGCACGTGTTTTTCAAGTACAGTATAGCGGTACAAATAAGCGCTGGTCAATCATTTACGGGCTGATTTTCCAAAATGCGAAGAAATCCTGCCTTCCGCTGCAATTCACACTCAAATCTTGCCTGAACTTTGCTATAATGGGAGCAGAAACAACCCAAAAGATAAGGAAGCGCCTATGACAAACTATTTAAAAAACAACATTTATCATATCTACGATACTTCAAATACAGCATTCGGCGCCGATCCTCTCGCGCACTTCGCGATGGGCGATGCGTTGATCCGCTTGGTGGGAAACGCTGAAGCTCCGGCTGCCTTGCATTTTTGGCCGATGGAAAAGCTGGTCATCCTGGGCATGATGGACACGCGCCTGCCCCATCTGGAAGACGGCCTGCGCTACTTGAAGAACGTTCCGACGGATATCGTCGTCCGCAATGCCGGCGGATTGGCAGTCGTAGCCGACGAGGGTATCCTGAACTTCTCCCTGGTGCTTCCGGAAACCGAAAAGGCCAAACTCACCATCCATGACGGTTATGTGCTGATGAAAGAATTGGTTGAGCAGGCTTTTTCTGATTCCGAACAGGTGATTGAAGCCTTCGAAATCAGCAACTCCTATTGTCCGGGTGACTTCGACCTGAGCATCAACGGCAAGAAATTCGCCGGCATCGCGCAGCGCCGTTTCAAAAACGGTGTGGCCATCATGATCTACATGAGCGTAAACGGCAAGCAAGAGCAGCGCGGAGAAATGATCCGCCGCTTCTACGAAGAAAGTCTGCAAGGCGAAGAGACCCGCTGGCATTTCCCGGCCGTCGATCCCGGATCCATGGCGAACCTGGCGGAATTGCTGGACAAACCGTTGACCGTAGCCGAGGTGAAAGCACGGATCCTGTCCGTCTTCACCAAGTACGGCAACACGCTCCTGCCCGGAGCATTCAACCAGCGTTTGATGGAAGAGTATGAAAAAGCCTATACAAAAATGAAGAAACGCAATGAAAAAATCAATCAGGACCACTATCCGGAAGCGGATTGACAGAAAGAGGCGATGGGATTTGAGCACACACTATACCGCGGAATTATTGCCGAAAGAAAAAGTATTCCGGGACCCGGTCCATGATTACATCCACATCCAGTACCGCATCATCATGGACCTGATCAATGCACCCGAATTCCAGCGTTTGCGTCGGATCAAGCAACTGGGGACTTCTTCCTATACTTTCCACGGCGCCGAGCACTCCCGCTTCAACCATTCATTGGGCGTCTATGAAATCGCCCGCCGGATTTGCGATAAGTTCGTCCGGAACTATCCCAGCAAAGCGCATGGGGATGGCCTTTGGGACGATGGTGAGCGGCTCGTGACGCTGTGCGCAGCTTTGTTGCATGACATCGGCCATGGCCCGTTCTCGCATACCTTCGAAAAGATATTCGATACAGACCATGAAGCCATCACAATCGAGATCATCACCTCACCGGATACCGAAATCAATCGGATTCTCCAACGGGTCGGTCCGGATTTCCCGAATCAGGTTGCCGCTGTCATCGCCAAGACCTACGACAATCCGCAGGTGGTGCAACTGATCTCCAGCCAGATCGATGCCGACAGGATGGATTACTTGCTGCGCGACGCCTATTATTCGGGCGTCACTTACGGCAATTTTGACCTGACGAGGATTTTGCGCGTCATCCGTCCTTATGAGCATGGTATCGCCTTTGATATTTCCGGCATGCATGCGGTGGAGGATTATATCGTCAGCCGCTATCAGATGTATATGCAGATTTACTTTCATCCGGTTTCCCGCGGCATGGAGGTCGTTCTCAGCCATCTGTTGAAACGGGCGAAGGATGTCTATTTGGATGAACAGGCCGAATTCCGGCATACCGCCACTTTCCTGACGCCGTTCTTCAAACAGACTTGGACACTGAAGGATTACTTGCGTTTGGATGATGGCGTCCTGACGACCTACTTCAACCATTGGCTTGACGAAAAGGATCCGATTCTGAACGACTTGGCCTATCGCTTCGTCAATCGTCATCCTTTCAAATCGGTCCGCTACACAAAAGGACGCGATGATGCTACACTGGAACGCATGAGCGCCATCATTGAGCGCATGGGCTTCAATCCGGATTACTATACGGCTGTCAACAACAGCTATGACCTGCCTTATGATCTTTACCGGCCGCATCAGGCCACAACCAAGACCCAGATTGAACTTGTCCAGAAAAACGGCAGTTTCCTGGAGCTTTCGCAGGCAAGTTCGATCGTTTCGGCTTTGACGGGCAAGGTCCGCGGGGATGAACGTTTCTACTTCCCGCGCGAAATTACCCACGGCGACGAGGAAGCTGGCATCAATCTTTTCGAGTCGCTATCGAAGGAGTTTTCAACTTTTTTTGAGAATGATGAAATTTTACCAACCCAACAAACAGGAGGTACACTATGAGCATCAAATTAATCGCCATCGACATCGATGGCACATTGGTCGACAAGGAGTTCAAAATCACCCCGGAAGTAAAAGCAGCCATTACGGAAGCGCGCGAACAAGGCGTAAAAATCGTACTTTGCACCGGCAGACCACTTCCGGGCGTCAAACGCTACATCAAAGAATTGGAATTGGATCAGGACGAAGATTACGTCATCACTTACAACGGCTCTTTGGTGCTGTCCACCGCAACAAACGAAGTACTCGTTTCACATACACTGGATTACAGCGACTTCGTCCGGATCAACGAATTGGCCGATAAGTTCCATGTGCACACGCACGGAATCGACAGCGAAGCCATCTATACCGCGAACAAAAACATCAGCATCTTCACAACACGCGAGTCCTTCATTACGACGATGCCGATCCGTTATCGCTCATTGGCTGAATTGCCTGAAGATAAACTGTTCACAAAAATCATGTTCATCGACCAGCCCGAACTGTTGGATATCCTGATTCCGGCAATTCCAGCGCAGTTCCACGAGGATTATGTGATTGTCCGCAGCGAACCGCATTTCCTGGAAGTGCTGAACAAAGATGCCGGTAAAGCCAGCGCCTTGGCCGAATTGGCTGCGTTGCTGAATATTGATTCCGAAAATATCATGGCCATCGGCGATAACGAGAACGACCTGAGCATGATCGAATACGCAGGCGTCGGCGTCGCGATGGGCAACGCAGTCGATAAAGTGAAGGAAGCTGCGGATTTCATCACCAAATCCAACGCCGAAAGCGGCGTGGCGCACGCAATCCGGACCTACTTGAATAAATAAGTTTGGCAGGGAATTCCGCAGCGAATTCGAACCTCACAGGCCCGAAAATAATACCACCCAACCACAACCAGGGCTGTCTCATCGAGACAGCCCCATTATTTTAATCACGCGTGAAGCAGGTGCATGATATGGACAATCATTCTGCGGGGTTCGGCAAGACCCTCCTAAGGATAAGAAAAAACAAACAGTATTCCCAACAATACATGGCCGAAAATAAGATCCATCAATCTACCTATTCCAAGATGGAAAGGGATCTGATCGAGCCGACGCTGGGAAATTATCGGCATCTTTTGAGCAGGTTGGACATGTCCGATGAAGAGCTCCAGTACATCATGAACGATTACAATCATTCCGAAAAGGAACAACTGCTGACGGCTTTCATGAATCTGTCCTTCAACGATGTCCCTCTCTTGCAAGAAATTCAGGAGAAAGCCCTGAAGTATCTGGACGTGCATACTGATTACATCATCACCGACATCGTTCATCTGACGGATGCGCTGATCATTCTGGCAATAACCGGAGATATTGCAGACGCCCGTAAACATGTTCGCCCTGTTTGGAAAAGGCTCGAGAAGCTTGATGGCTGGTATCTGGTGGAATTAAGGATGATCAACGCAATGCTGTTCCTGTTCCCTATCGACGAAGCCATTCTGATTTCCGGGACCGCATTGGCTCAGATTCAAAAATACGTCAATCATCCCTTCGCAGGCAAAATCGCCGTCTCGTTGCGCCACAACTTGTGCTTATTGCTGTTGAAGAATGGGCGTTACGCAGAGACGATCATGCGCATCGATGAACTGATCCCGGCGGCAAAGGAAGCAGGCTCCTACCGACACTTGTCCGTCTGCTATCTCAGGAAAGGTCTTGCCTTAGCAAAGACGGGCAATCCCGAAGGCCAGCTGCTGATCGACCAAGCATTCCGCTTGATCGAAGCAGCGGATGATCAGGATTTCAAAGCCAACCTCGAAAATGAATATAATCTTTTGAAAGAGCAATCAACTGTTTGATTGCTCTTTTATGCGTATAGGAATATTTCGTAAAGAGGTGAACCATCTGTATTAAAATGAAAGCACTTATGGGAAGACTGTCGTGATAATTCCCAAAATGACCATTTCTTGGAAGGGAGGCAGGTAAAGTCCATGAATCCAAAACGATGCAATCTATGCGCTTATGTACTAGGCTGTGCCTGTCTGATCGGAAGAGCACGGTATCCTGAAGTACCAGAATCCTGGTGGCTCACAATCAGTATATGCAGCGGCTTGTTGTTTGTTTCCAGCAACTGCATGGAATCCGCGCAGCATTGGACCTTCCTTGGCATCGATGCCCTGAACCTGATTGTGCTCGCCTTGCTTATCCAAGTCCTTCCACCAAGTTTGGGGTTGGCTTTGAATATCGTTGTCCTTTTGGCCATCTTTCTTCTTCTTTATGTCAAAAGTACCTTTCACGAAAAATAGCTGTTTTGTAGTCATTGTACTCGGTCGCAAGGTTGCCTGTACTGTGAAAGGAGGCCTCCCCCATGAATTGGATCCGTCTGATCATCGGCGATATATGGTTTCTATAGCAAATCAATTACGATCAAAAAATAAGCCAAGGCCGGATATTTTATCCCGGCCTTGGCTTATTTTACGGTATCCTTAAGCTTTTTCGCCTATGAATTCGCCGTTTTTGGTCAAATGTTGTTTTGAGATCTCATTCAGGATCACGTGTACGCTTTCTTTCGATACATTGGCGTTTTTTACGACGGCATCCACGACATCGCGCATCAAGCCTTGTTTCTGCTCGTCGGTTCTGCCTTCCAGCAATTCGATGTGAACATATGGCATCTGCATTTCCCTCTTTTCGCTTTATGGTTTCAACTCAGTTATATTTTAGCAATTATTCTTATCGATTGCACCTCTATTTGGAGGCGATGTAGGTCTTCAGGCGCTCAGCCGCCTCAGCGACCATCTCCGTGCTCAGCGCGTAGCTCATGCGGACATAGCCCTCTCCGCCGGGTCCGAAGATCGATCCCGGCAGCATGCCCACTTTGGCGTTCATGCCGATTTCGCGGCAGAAGGCCTTATCATCCGTACCGAACTTCGCCGGAATCTTCGCAAAAGCATAGAAGGCCCCTTTCAGTGCGGGAACCTCAAAGCCTGCCTCCTGTAAAGCGGGAACGAGGATGTTTCTTCTCTTTTCATATTCGGAACGCATCTTTTCGACATCCGGTGCGCTGTTGCGGAATGCCTCCTCGGCAGCCCGGTTGGAAACCGTTACGCCGGTCGTCACCAATTGCTGATGGGCCAAGAACAGGGTCTTCATCCATTTCGCATCCGCTGCGAGCACACCGACACGCCAGCCTGTCATCGCAAAAGCTTTCGAAGCCCCTTGGAACAAAATCGTGCGGTCGCGCAGCAGGGTTGCGATCGACGTATGCTTTTCCCCGTAAGTGATTTCGCTGTAGATTTCATCGCTCAGCACAAAGATGTCGTACTGCTTGATTGCATCGGCCAAAGCGATCAGTTCATCTTTTGTATAGGTGGCGCCTGTCGGATTGCTCGGGTAGTTCAAAAAGAGCGCTTTGACATTTTTGTTTTCGGCCATCGTTTTGTGCAGCAGCTCCGGTGTCATCAAAAAGCCGGTGTCGGAAGTATCGACGAGGATGCATTCGCCTCGGTTCAGTTCCACCGCATAGCTGTATAAGGGAAAGTACGGCGACGGGATGATGACCTGATCGCCCGGGTTCAACAAGCCGAAAGCCGCGGCGAAGAGACCTTCAGTGGCACCCACCGTCATTACGATCTCCGTTTCGGGATCATAGTGCAGATTGTATTGCTTTTCCAAGAATTCACTGACGGCTTTGCGGACACCGATTTCGCCGGAAGTGTGGGCATAATGGGAGGCGTTGTCCTCGATCGCCTTGATGGCGGCTCGCTTGACGTTTTCGGGCATATCAAAATCCGGTTCGCCGATCGTCATCGGAATGCAGCCTTCCACGCTGCGGAATAATTCATCAAATTCGCGGATTTGCGAAGGTTTGATGCGGGAAAATAGTTCATTCGTTGTCAAAGCCATGTAGTACATCCTCCATCCAAGTGTGCATCACCGCCGGAATCCCCTCGGATCATGCTTTTTTATTGGTTCATATCCTTTTTCTCACATAATTTTAATATTAATCAGAATACGACTATTCTGCCCATAAGTCAAGCGCACCATGGCATCACCCATTTAAAGAGAGCGTTTTCTATCTAGCAAAATGAGAATCTCTGAAAATTTTCTGTTTTTTTCTAATCTTATCTGTTGACAAAGAAAGCGAGATTGGGTATATTAATCACATCAAAAACACAGCGAAGAGAAGAGTAAATCATTCCACTCCTTCATTAGAGAGCTTGGTCAGGTGAAAGCAAGCAAGGAAGTGTTGGTTGAAGATGGTCTCAGAGTGGCTTGTCCGAAGAGTAATTTCTTAAGACAGGACGGGAACGCCCGTTACAGTGTCACAGTCTGACTTGCAGCAATTTGCAGGCGCACTGGCTAAGGCGGATGCAGCGATGCTTTCGTGAACTAAGGTGGTAACACGAGATCGAACTTTGACCTCTCGTCCTTATCTTGCGCATAAAAAGTGCAACAGATAAGGCGGGAGTTTTTTGATTTTTATGATAGAATAGAAACGCATGGAAGAGGAAAGTAAACACCGCAACGTATCACAGCGAGCCTGGTTGGATGAGAACAGGCATACGGAACGGTGTTGAAGATGGCCTCGGAGCGGGAAGGATGAGCTGCACAAGCGGTGAGTTCCTCAAGGGAGCACCCTTTATCGTGCACGAGTGAAGCAAGTCTTCACTCATGGAGGAATCCTGCCGTGAGGGGGATTCGAACAAAGGTGGTAACACGAAGCGTCCGCATTCGTCCTTAACGTCATAATTTTTTGATGTAGGATGGATGCTTTTTTTATTAGAGGAGGAAAGATACATGATCAGTCTACAGGATATCTCAGTGACATTTAAAGCTGACAAAAACAAAGCCATCCATGCCGTGCAGCATGTTTCGCTGGAAGTCGACAAAGGCGACGTCTACGGCATCGTCGGATACAGTGGTGCCGGCAAAAGTACATTAGTAAGGACCATCAATCTCCTGCAGCGTCCGACTGAAGGAAAAGTCATCGTGAGCGGGAAAGACATGATGGCATTGAACGACAAGGACCTGCGCGAGTCGCGCAAAAAAATCGGGATGATTTTCCAGCACTTCAACCTGATGCGCTCCCGCACCATTTACGACAACGTCGCATTTCCCTTGAAGAATTCTTCCTTAAGCAAACAGGAAATCCACGACAAGGTAACGGACCTCCTTTCATTAGTAGGATTGTCCGAAAAAGCCAAAGCATACCCTTCCCAATTGTCAGGCGGGCAAAAGCAACGTGTGGCCATCGCCCGCGCTTTGGCGAACGACCCGGAAGTGCTGCTTTGCGACGAAGCGACCAGCGCGCTGGATCCGAAAACGACTTCTTCGATACTTGCCTTATTGAAAGAGCTGAACAAGAGATTGAACCTGACGATCGTCATCATCACTCATGAGATGCAGGTAGTGAAGGAAATCTGCAACAAAGTGGCTGTGATGGAAAACGGCGGCGTGATCGAATACGGATCAATCCTGGATATCTTCACGAAGCCGCAGAATCAATTGACGAAGGACTTCATCGATACAGCGACGCATGTCGAACACGGCATCGAAACGGTCATCACCCACCCGACGATCCTGAACCTGAACGAACATGATGTGCTGACAAAGCTTTCATTCGTCGGCGGTTCCACAGGCGAGCCACTCATCGCCAAACTGGCCAATACATTCAACGTCCAAGGCAACATCCTCTTCGGAAACGTTGAGATATTGCAGGACACCCCAGTCGGCACCCTGCTCCTTGTCCTGAGCGGGGCACCGGAATCGATCGCGGAAGCCGTCCGCTATCTGCAGGATAATGGCGTAACGGTGGAGATCATCACCGAGGAAATCATCGCCGAAAAGAAAAATAAAGGAGGCGACGAAGAATGAACACATTCATCACAACATTTCTGCCTAACGTCTCTGAGATCTGGGATGAAGTGCTCCAAAGCACATGGGAAACCTTATACATGACGCTCGTTTCCGGACTGGTCGCAGGTGTGCTGGGAGTCATCCTAGGCGTAATTCTGGTTGTCACCGAAGATGGGGGCATCCTCGAGAACAGACACCTGTACAATGTTCTCGACAAGCTCGTCAATATCTTCCGCTCACTGCCCTTCATCATCCTGATGGCGCTGATTGTACCGTTCACGCGTTTCGTGGTCGGCACTTCGATCGGAACGACCGCATCGATTGTGCCGCTGGTTGTAGCGACGGTTCCCTTCTATGCCCGTCAGATCCAAAATGCATTGGTTGAAGTCGATCCCGGCGTAATCGAGGCAGCCCAGTCAATGGGTGCTAGCCCTGGAGAAATCATCTTCCGCGTCTACCTGAAGGAAGGCTTGGCCGGCATCATCCGCGTATCATCCGTAACGATCATCAACCTGATCGGTTTGACGGCAATGGCTGGAGCCATCGGCGGAGGCGGCTTGGGTAACCTGGCCATCACCCGCGGATACAACCGATTCCAGAACGACGTGACCTTGGTCGCAACCATCATCATCCTGATCATCGTATTCATCAGCCAAGCCATCGGAAATGCCTTGGTAAAAAAAGTAAGTCATTAATATAAAAAAACATAAATCGGAGGAAACAAATCATGAAAAAGAAAAACGTATTATTCTCAGGTGTTGCAGCACTTACTTTATTTTTAGCCGCTTGCGGAAGCAGCGACTCGAACACAGACTCAGCAGCGGACACGACAGCTTCAGATGCTGAAGCAGTGAAAATCGGCGTAGTCAGCGAAGTTGAAGTTGAAGTCTGGGAAGATGTTGCCAGCCGTTTGGAAGCCAAAGGAATCGAATTGGAAATCGTTCAGTTCAGCGACTACGTACAGCCTAACGTCGCCTTGGAAAATGGTGCCATCGACCTGAACGCGTTCCAGCATGTGGCTTATCTTGAAGATTTCAACGCCAACAACGAGTCTGATCTGACTCCAATCGGCTTCACGTATGTTTCTCCACTTGGTCTGTACTCCGAAAAAGTGACCGACTATGCCGACATTGCCGAGGATGCCAGCATCGCCATCCCTAACGACGTTACCAACGGCGGACGCGCACTTCTGTTATTGCAAGCAATCGGCTTAATCAAAGTCGATGAAGCAAAAGGAACGACACCGACAGTAAATGATATCATCGAAAATCCGAAGAACATCAGCTTCGAAGAATTGGATGCAGCGCAAATCGCACGCTCCCTTCAGGATGTTGATGCAGCGATCATCAACACAAACTATGCTACCGATTCCGGCCTGAATCCTAAAGAAGACGCGCTATTCTTGGATACTGACAACATCGCAAGCGTTGCGGACGTCTACAAAAACATCGTAGCTGCACGTTCTGAAGATGTCGACAACGAAACCTACAAGCAAGTCGTTGCGGAATACCAAACATCCGAAACAGCAGCACTTCTGGATGATGTGACTGAAGGCAATGACGTACCCGCTTGGGAACAGTAAGACCCATTCACTTGTTTACAAAAATCACGTTTGCAGACGTGATATAAAAATATAAAAAACAAATCGGAGGAAATTCATATGAAAAAGAGTAAATTATTTGGTGGCCTAGTCCTTACAGCTTCACTATTCCTGGCAGCATGCGGAAACGGCGGCACAACCGCTGACTCGTCCGCTGCAGAGTCAAGCAGCACAGTTTCAGCAGAACCAACTACAGTCAAAATCGGTCTGGTCAGCGAATCCGCAGTCGAAATCTGGGAAGCTGTCGCAGAGCGTCTGGAAGATGAGAACATCGACCTTGAAATCGTCAAATTCACTGATTACAACCAACCGAACATCGCTTTGGACAACGGCGAACTCGACTTGAACGCCTTCCAACACGTAGCTTTCCTGGAAAACTACAACGCAAACAACGACGCAGACTTGACACCAATCGGATTCACTTTTGTGTCTCCACTGGGGATCTACTCTGACAAATATGCAGATTACAGTGAAATTCAAGACGGCGATACGATCGCTATCCCGAATGACGTAACCAACGGCGGACGCGCTTTGTTGCTGTTGCAAGCCATTGACTTGATCACTTTGGACAATGCAGCAGGCACAGCACCAACCGTTAACGACATCATCGAAAATCCTAAGAACCTGAACATCGAAGAATTGGATGCCGCTCAATTGCCGCGTTCACTTGAAGATGCAGGCGCTGCGGTCATCAACACCAACTTCGCGGTCGATGCTGGGCTTGTACCAACAGAAGATGCCCTTTACTTGGATACAGACAACATCCAGGAAGTCTTGGACATCTACAAAAACGTTGTGGCTGCCCGTGCAGAAGACGTCGACAATGAAGTCTACAAAAAAGTTGTAGCGGCATACCAAACAGAAGAAACAAAAGCTTTGATCGCAGAAACAACTGCTAACACAGATATCCCTGCTTGGGACTAAGCGAAAGACTTTCTTCATCTTCACTAGCCTGAAAACATACTAAATTTACGAGTAGCATCAAGCCGGTGCGTTTCTTTCGCGCCGCTCTTGATGCTATTTTCATATACAAAGGAGCCCTTTACTAATGAAAAATAAGACATTTTTAGCAGCCATGACCCTTTCAGCCAGCCTTTTCCTTGCCGCTTGCGGCAACGCAGCCTCCGATTCCGCCAGCGATTCTTCCACTGCGGACGCGACCGAGCCCGTCAAAGTAACGCTGGGCGTCGTCGGAGAAGTCAATGAGCCTTGGGATTACGTCATCGAAGAGCTGAAATAAAAAGAGAACATCGAAGTCGAACTGGTCAAATTCACCGACTACACAACTCCTAACAATGCTTTGGCCGAAGGTGAAATCGACTTGAGTTCTTTCCAGACAGAGATCTTCATGGACAACTACAACAGAGATCATGGAACGGAATTGACGACCATCGGCTATACTGTAATGGCTCCTTTGGGACTTTATTCCGAAAAAATCACAAGCATCAATGAACTGAAGGACGGCGACACCATCGCCATCCCGAATGACGTCTCCAACGAAGGACGCGCTTTGATCCTACTGCAGACAGCTGGCCTGATCAAGCTTGATACTGCGGCCGGTTTGGTCCCGACAACCGAAGATGTCGTCGAAAACAGATTGAACCTGCAGTTCCAGACACTTGAATCCAATCAAACTGCCCGCGCTTTGCAGGACGTAACCGCTTCTGTCATCAACAGCGGCATGGCCGTGGATGCCGGCTTCATCCCGAGTGAAGATGCCGTCTTCCTTGAACCGGTTACCGAAGACTCAAAACCTTATTACAACGTCATTGCGGCACTCTCCGAAGATGTCGACAACGAAGTCTTCCAAACGATCGTAGCTTACTATCAATCCGAAGGAACGGCCAAAGTCATCGAAGAATCTTCAAAAGGCTCGCAGTTCCCGGTTTGGGACGAAGCAAAATAATATAGATAATCAAACCATTACTAGGGGCTTGGGCCATTTGCCCAAAGCCCCTTTCCTATAAAGATTCAAGGAGGAATCATCCATGACCACCAACCAACAACAGATCCGCGAACAAGTTACCGCTATTTACGACTACATCATCGCCCTGCGCCGCCATTTCCACCGTCATCCGGAGCCGAGCCTGAAGGAATTCGAAACGATCCAACGCATCAAGGAAGAGGTCGAAGAAATCGGCGTGCCTTACATCAATGTCGGCAAGACCGGCATCTTGGCCACCTTGGAGGGAGGAAAAGGAGCAGGCAAGACCATTCTGCTGCGCGCCGATATCGATGCGCTGCCGCTGCCGGATGAAACCGGCAAACCCTACGCTTCCGTCAATCCCGGTTTCAACCATGCTTGTGGCCACGACGGGCATACCGCTTCCTTGTTGGGCGCGCTGAAAATACTGAAGGAACATCAGGATGAATTTGCCGGGACAATCCAGTTCGTCTTCCAACCTGCAGAAGAAATCGGCGCCGGGGCGCGCCAATTCGTGCGTGGCGGCTATATCGACGGCATCGACCATGTCTTCGGCATCCATCTGCAATCCGGCACGCAAGTCGGCAAAATCGTCGCTACACCGGGACCTTCCAATGCGTCTTGCGATATCTTCAAGATCAAAGTTTTCGGCAAGAGCGGACACGTCTCGCGTCCGGATCTGGGGCGCGACGCTTTGGTCAGCGCAGCCGCCATCGTTACGGAACTGCAGACCATCGTTGCCAGGGAAGTCCGTCCTACCGACGAAGTCGTTGTCGGCATAGGAGTGTTGCGTGCCGGAACGAACTACAACATCATCGCCAACGAAGCCGAAATCGAAGGGACCGTGCGTACCTTCAGTCATGAAGTACGCGCACAAGTTCTGGATGCCGTGGAAAGGATCGCCAAGAACGTTTCGGATGCGCACCGCACAACCATCGAATTCTCCAACTACGATGCCGCGGCACCGCTGATCAACGACATCCAGGCAGCCAACCATGCCATCAAGGTCGCCTCGGACATCGTTGGCTTTGATAACGTCATCACTGATAATCCGAAAAGCATGGGCGCCGATGACTTCGCGGATTACCTGGCGGTCGCGCCCGGAGTCTACTGCTTCGTCGGCACACAAAGCAGCGAAGAGACAGCCTATGGTCATCATCACGAAAAATTCGATATCGATGAAAAAGGCTTGGCGATTGCGACGGAACTGCATATTTCTTATGCACTGTCATACTTGAAAGAGCCTTTCTAATACAAGAAAAGCTGAACGGGTTCGTTCAGCCCTGAAAGAAATTTAGGAAATCGCGCCACGCAACGTTCCCTACGTTCACCTTGTACTGGGGCTCTAAGGGATGAATCCCTTAGAGTCCCATGCAACTGAGCATCGAAGAGCGCAATAGGACAGATTTATCTAATTTCCGAAGGGCTAACCCGTGAAGCTGGACATCATTTTAGGTGCATGAAACATTTTGCAAACTTGTGAAACACCTACGGTGATGCACTTTTCACTCTGGAAAATTTTATAAATTCCTATATGTCAAAAAAAATGCGCCGTTCCTTGGGACTTCCCAAAAGAGCGACGCATTTTTATATATTTCGGAAAATCTTGTCAGAACTGAATCGTGCCTTCCGCGTTGTAGAATTCGCGCCAATCGACGAAACCGGCATCCAGTCCGCGGAGCAGCACTTCGGCTGTACCGATATTGGTTGCCAACGGAATTTCATAGACATCGCTCAGACGGATCAAAGCGGTTACATCCGGTTCATGCGGCATAGCAGCCAACGGATCCCTCAGGAAGATGACCACATCCATCTCGTTTTGCGAAATCATGGCTCCGATCTGTTGATCCCCGCCGAGTGGACCTGACTTGAAGCGGTGCACATCCAGCCCAGTCGCTTCCATGATACGGGTTCCGGTTGTTCCTGTCGCGAACAATTCGTGTTCTTGCAGAATTGCTTTATAGGCGGTACATAACTGGATCATCAAATCTTTTTTACGGTCATGCGCAATTAATGCTACTTTCATCTGATTTCCTCCCTACCATTTTATAAGAACAGTATATCATTTCATGTGTTTTATGGTCGAACCGGTCGCAATATTTTTCTTTTTATTGCTAAAACAACCAAAATAAAGTAGGATTTCTTCATATTTTCTTCACAATTCAGGACTATTATACAGATAGGCCAATCACAACAATCTTTTTACTCTTCTTTACTCCTCCAAAGTAAAGAACAACTCCTTTATGCCACCGCTTAATGAGCGGTGGTTTTTTTGTTCATTCTGCGTAGACCGAATGCGGCAAGCTCCAGAAAAAACGCTCAACATCTGACAAATCGCTCTTCTGTCGGGCGTTCGCCCAGGACACTATCACGAATACCCGAGAGTTCACGCAACTGTCGACTGTTCGATCATCGGAAAACGTACAACACCTGACAAATCGCTCCCATGTCGGGCGTTCGCCCAGGACACTATCACGAATACCCGAGAGTTCGCGCAGCTGTCGACTGTTCGATCACAAAAAAAACTCACAATACCTGACAGCTCGCTCTTCTGTCGGGCTTTAGTCCAGGACCCTATCACGAATACCCGAGAGTTCGCGCAGCTGTCGGCTGTTCTGCATCCACAGCCTTTTGAAACATCGACAACCAGAGTTTTATTTGGCTACAAAAAAGGAGCCGTCTCATTTGTGTTTGAGACGGCTCCTGCCATATAATTTAAGCTAACTCTTCCCCATTGGAAGCGATAACCTGCTTGTACCAGTCGAAGGAATCTTTTTTGCTTCTTTCCAGTGTTCCGTTGCCTTCGTTGTCGCGGTCGACATAGATGAAGCCGTAGCGCTTCTTCATTTCGCCGGTCGTGAACGAGACGCAGTCGATGCATCCCCATGGTGTGTAGCCCATCAGATCGACGCCATCCTCTTCGACAGCTTTTTTCATTTCTTCGATATGCGATCTCAGGTAGTCGATGCGGTAAGGGTCATGGCAGCTGCCATCCTCTTCCTTGACATCGATGGCGCCAAAGCCGTTTTCGACGATGAACAATGGTTTTTCAAAGCGTTCATAGAACTGGTTCAAGGTGTAGCGCAAGCCTTCCGGATCGATCGCCCAGCCCCAGTCGGACTCTTCGATGAATGGATTTTTCACAGAATGTGCGCTGGAACCGTCCAGAGATTTCGATACATCCTTATTGACGGTCGAATCGACAGTGTTGCTCATGTAGTACGAGAAGCCGATATAATCCACTGTGCCTTCAGCCAAGGCTTTTTTGTCTGCTTCGGTGATGTCCAGATTGAAGCCTTTGCGTTCGAACATCTTCAAGGCGTAAGCCGGATAATGGCCGCGGCATTGCACATCGCAGAAGAACCAGCGATCGTGCATCATCTGGTTCGACAACACCATATCCGCTGGGCGGCAAGAATACGGATAGATCGGAACCATCGCAATCATGTTCCCGATTTGGAAATCCGGGTTGATCTCTTTGCCGATTTTGACTGCCAAAGCGCTGGCTACCAATTCATAGTGCCCACATTGGTACATCGCTTCTTCCGGATTCGGATAATCGCCAAAGTGCGCACCGGAGTTGGTCCAGCCGAAGATGTCGTTTTTGTAGTTCATTTGGTTATTGATTTCATTGAAAGTCATCCAATATTTCACTTTATCTTTGTAGCGCTTAAAGCAGACCTCCGCGAAGTTGACGAAGAAATCGATCGTCTTGCGGTTCATGAAACCGCCGTATTCCTTAGCCAAGTGGTATGGCATCTCAAAGTGGGAAAGCGTGATGACCGGTTCGATTCCGTATTTCAATAACTCATCGAAAACATCATCATAGAACTGCAGGCCTTCTTCATTCGGCTCTGCTTCATTGCCATTCGGAAAGATGCGCGACCAAGCGATCGAGGTGCGGAAGCACTTGAAGCCCATTTCTGCGAACAAAGCGATATCCTCTTTGTAGCGGCCATAGAAGTCGATGCCGATGTGGTTCGGGTAATAATTGCCTTCGACCACACCGTCCGTAATAACACGGGGAACGCCGTGCGCTCCGGCTGTCATGACGTCCGCCACGCTCAAGCCTTTGGAAGTATTCAGGACCCCTCCTTCAAACTGATGCGCCGCTAATGCGCCGCCCCATAAAAAATCTTTATCCAATGCCATAATGATCTCTCCTCTTATTTATATTTGATTTTATAAACCAAGATAATTGAAGCCAGTACCAAGGTGATGCCGTTCGCTGAAATGACGGCATAATCCTGGATGTTCCATCCGTGGATCAACCACAAAAATACGCCGACCACAAACATGGCGTACATACCCAACGAGATGCCGGAAGTATCCTTTGTTTTGATGATCTGCCACGCCTGCGGAACGAAGGACAACGTTGTTAAAACAGCTGCGATGAACCCTATCATTATATTCTCCCCCTACCGATATAGATGCGCGACTCAAATGACAAGTGAGACTGCTACATTCTTTTACAACTCGATTATAATGGATAGCGGACCAAAGACAATAACTTCTGGACACTCGGTAACACCGTTTACAAATTTTCCGTTTTTTTGATCCGGATTATCAAATAACATTCACAAATATGATAGGATAATAGTGAGGTTCAGAAGAAACACGTGAGGGGGATGCGGATGCTCATAAGAGAACGGCTGGAGAATTTTGATTTCTCGAACAGCGAACAAAAGATAGTAACTTATATACTGGAGAAGAAAGCGGCCATCGAGGAAATGACAACCAAAGAGATTGCCGAGGCAACTTACACTTCTCCTTCCACATTGGTAAGGATTGCCCACAAGATGAACTTCAGCGGCTGGAGCGATTTGAAGGAAGCCTTCTTGAAAGAAGAAGAATATTTGCAGAAACACTTCAGTGAAATAAACGCCAACCTGCCTTTTCACCGTAATGATACCATCATGTCGATTGCAAGTAAAATTGCTGCCTTGGAAAAGGAATCCATCGACGATACCTTGTCGCTGATCACCCATGACGACCTGCAAAAGGCCATCCAGATCATCAGGAAGTCTTCCTATACCAGTCTTTTTGCAGTCAGCAACAACCTTTTGATCACGCAAGAATTCCAACACAACATGTCGCGGATCAAAAAACGGGTGGAAATCTGCTTGCTGCAGGGTGAAACGATCTTCAAGGCGCACCTGGCTGATCCGTCCTCCTGCGCAATCATCGTTTCCTATTCCGGGGAAACTTCAATATTGAACGAAACGATCCAATATTTGAAGGCGAACAAAATCCCCATCATCGCCATCACCAACATCGGTGACAACACGACCGCCCGGCTTGCGGATTGCGTGCTCCGGATCTGCACAAGGGAGAAGCTCTATTCAAAAATCGCCACTTTCTCCACCGACAGCGCCATCGTTTACCTGCTGGACGTGCTTTATTCCTGCATCTTCGCGCTCGATTACGACGCCAACCTGCAGCTGCGGATCAGCACTTCCAAGATGATCGAAGCCGGCCGATCCTCAACGGTGGATATCATCAAGGAAGAGGACCACGTTTCTAGATGATAAAATATCAATTGTGTCCGTAAAAACAGCAAAAATAAGTTAGATTTTCTTCACGCTTTTTTCACACGTGGGGCCTATTATAAAGACAAGCCAATTAAACAATCTTTTTACCCTTTTCTCTTCTTTACTCCTCCAATGTAAAGAGCAACCGCAAAAAACCATCGCCCCTACCCGGTGATGGTTTTTTGTGTGCTGGTCAGCCCAGCTTCTTCGTCATGATGAAATCGGTCTGTTCATCTTCGCCCATAAAGAACGAATGCGAGCCGGTACGGACGAAGCCCATTTTTTCATAAAAAGCGATGGCATTCACATTGTGTTCCCAGACGCCCAGCCAAATCAGTTGCTTGCCCTGCGCGCGGGCGATTTCAATCGCTTTATCGATCAGATATTTCCCGAGCCCTCTGCGCTTGAAGGCCGGTCGGATATAGATCCGCTCCACTTCCAATGAATCGGCACCCATCTCTTCCGTCAAGGCTGCATCGACATTGAACTTCATATAGCCCGCAAGTTCCTCTCCGTCATACAGAAAATAGAAGGTCGAACCTGCAGTCGAAAGCTCCTCCTTCAGCTTTTCCGGATCATAGGCCTTATCCAGGTAAGCCTGCAGGTCTTCCGGCGTGTTGTGGGCCGCGAAAGTGTCCGTGAACGTTTCGATGCCGATTGCTTGAAGATCCGCCAAATCTTCGCTTCCGCATTTTTTCAGTGTGATTGCCATATATGATGCACTCCTTATCTTTGCTTCAGTAGTTTCGTTTGTTGCCTTTTTTCACGTATTCCCAGTCGCCTTCGACGTTTTTTCGGACCGTTTGGAGCAGTCCGCTGAGAACCGTCGCTTCCTCTTCCGATAATCCCTGCAGCGCCACCCGTTCCGAGTGCTCATTTTCCCTGCTGATGTTCGGGGAGATCGCTTTGCCTTTTTCCGTCGGGAAGATCCGTTTGATTTTTCTGTTAGCGGCATCGGCTCTCTTCTCGATGAACCCGTTCGCTTCCAGTTTTTTGATGGCGCGCGAAGCCGTCGTGCGGTCAACTTTGATCATTTCCGCCAACTTTTCCTGGATGATGCCCGGATTTTCGCAGATCCGGATGAGATACAAGTACTGCCCTCTCGTCAGGTCGTATTCCTTGAACTCGATGTTCGCGATCGAATCCAAAGCCCTGGCTATCATGCCGATTTCGCGGAGAATTTCCGCCATACAACTCACCTGCCTTCTTCAGGAAATTTAGATTAATCATAACGGTTTTTTGTTGCATTTGCAATAAAAAGACCTAAAGAAATAGAGAGGTCGCGCTCCAGATGTCGGATATTCCCAAGTTATCCGACAATGCGCGGCACGTTCTCTCTCAACTTGTCGGATATTCCAATGCATCCGACAATTATGATCATATTTGCTCTCTGTTTGTCGGATTTTCCCAGTTTATCCGACAACGCTCGCTGTCCCAGCGGATAACAAGGTTCCCAGGATGAAACTGGCACAAAAAAAAGAGCTGGAACAAAAGCCCCAACCCTATCCTTTAAGCATCCCATTATAATGATCTACTTTCCCTTTCATTTTTGCCAAGGTCTCCTGCAGTCCGAGAATTTTCTCTTCCAACAGGTCGCACTCGTCGACCCACAGATCCCGCCTGGCCGGAACGGTATGGAGACCTTCTCCACACAGCCGTACATAATCGATCAACGGTTCAATCGATACCCCCGCCGATCGCACCTCCATCATGAAATCCAGCCATTGCAGATCCTCATCCGAATACTCCCGGATGCCGCCTTTGACCCGTTTCACAGGAGGAACCAGCCCGATCCGTTCATAATACCGCAAGCTATCAATCGACACATGCTTCTCTTTGCTGACTTGAGCGATTTTCATCTTTATCCCCTGCGCTTTCAGCTTTCTTCCGGAGCGACTTCATTCAGACAATTCAACGCCGTTAACGTCCGCGGATACCCGATGAATGGCAGCAATACTGTGATCGTATCCAGCAGCTTTTGCTTGTCATTGCCGACGCGGAGGTTGTTGCGGATATGCCCCTTCATTTGCGGCTCAGCTCCGCCCATCGAAACTAGCATAGTAAAGATCAGCAGTTCTCGTTCCTGGATCGATAACCCGTTGCGCGTAAAGAAATCGCCGAAACAGTTATCCGCCAGAAAAGTGGCGAAATGCTTCTGGTTCTGCGGCATCGTGTTCAACATGTTGTCCACTGTATCCCCCGCAGCCTCGCGGACGATTTCCAAGCCCTTCTCATAACGGTTTTCGACAGTCGTGGCGGATTGTCCCTCCAAAGGCAGCACGATCCCTCTTTCCTCCAACACCTCATTTGTCGCATGCAGGAAATCGAACACTTTCCCCAAGCCGGCATAAGGGACGGCCTGATAGACGATCTCCTTCAGCTCAACCGGCGTGACGCCTACATTCAAAGCACCCTTCGCCATCGCTTTGAACTCGTTCACGCACTGCATGGCGATCAAAGCAGCCAACAGCACTTTCTGCCTTTCCTTCACATCCAAACTGGAGTATTGCAGCACTTCATCAAACGCGAAATTATCAAAAACTTCAATAAATTCCGGATCCTTTTCAGCCAATATCGACACGTGCCCAGGAAACAGTTCGTCATGGTTCTTTTTTGCAGTTTCGCTCATTTTCATCTTCCATTCCTCCTATTTCATATTTTTGTTACCCTCAGTTTAAATCCTGAAGTGGACTCCAAGTCAACCGTTACAGCAGCTATTGAATAATATTTTTTTATTAGGCAGAAAACACTTGTCTTGGAGTTAACTCCAACAGTTACAATAGGGGTATAATAAAAACAAATCTTTTGGAGGCGCTATCATGGAATATGTAAAATTAGGGAATACTGGTATGGAAGTCTCAAAACTCTGTCTGGGTTGCATGGGATTCGGGGAACCGGAACGCGGTCGCGAAAAATGGTCGATAGGTGAAGCGGAAAGCCGCGAAGTCATCAAAAAAGCTTTGGACTCCGGAATCAATTTCTTCGATACTGCAAACTTGTACTCAGCTGGATCCAGCGAAGAGATCGTCGGGAAGGCATTGAAGGATTTCGCCAACCGCGATGAAATCGTCCTGGCTTCCAAATTGTATTTCCCGATGTTCGACGGACCGAACGCGAAAGGTTTGTCCCGCAAAAGCATCTTCGCCGAAATCGATCACTCTTTGAAAAGATTGCAGACGGATTATCTGGACCTGTACATCATCCACCGCTGGGATTACGGCACGCCTATCGAAGAGACGATGGAAGCCCTGCACGACTTGGTGAAAATGGGGAAAGTGCGTTATATCGGAGCTTCTTCCATGCATGCTTGGCAATTTGCGAAAGCCCAATTCATCGCCGAGAAAAATGGCTGGACGAAATTTGTTTCCATGCAGAACCTGTACAATCTGCTTTACCGGGAAGAAGAACGCGAAATGATCCCTTTACTGCAGGACCAAAAAGTGGCGATGACGCCTTGGAGCCCGTTGGCGGGAGGAAGATTGACGAGGGATATCGGCGCCATCACAGCCCGCGCCAGCCAAGCCGTACAAGCCGATCTGCCTGCATACATTGTGGCTTCCGACAATGAGGTCATTTCAAGGGTCCATAAATTAGCCGATGAGCGCGGCATCACCCGCGGACAAGTCGCGACTGCCTGGATGCTGAGCAAAGACTACGTCACCGCCCCACTGATCGGCGCGACAAAAGTGAAATATCTGGATGATGCCCTAGGCGCATTCGAGGTCGCATTGAGCGCTGAAGAAATCAAGTACTTGGAAGAAGCTTATGTTCCAAGGAATATCACGGGATACAGATAGAAACGATGAGAGTCTGCGGATGGATGACTCGAGACAGTTTAGGCTGGGGGCGGCCATTACCTCCGATGAGGCGAGCTTCGCCGGAGGTAAGGAATCAATCCAGGCGCTCAGTTCCGGTTAAGAGGCGCTCACCGGAACTGATTGAAAAAAGACATCTGAGCTCCTGCGAACACTCGCTTCGCCGGAGTTCAGATGTTCTATGGTGAGAAGTAAGCTTGCCGCAAGCAGCCGTTGTCTTTTGGTATGGACGCCCTCTTAACCGCTTGAGTTTTACAGGTACCCTATGATCCATAAAAATGATTGAATAATTCTTATTTCCAAGTGGATTTTATAGAATGGATCTCAAGCGAATTTATTGTGACTTCACCATCTTCGACATAAAAATCCAACCCTCTGCTATCGTCTCGCGGAAAAATTAAATCTGTTATTGCATATTCTCCATTTTGTAAAAAAACTTCAACAGAATTTTTGTCGACCAAAATTTTTAGGTTGATCACTTTACTGTCATTGATTGAAACTGCGTGACGCCCATTAAAATAAGGACTGAAATACAATTCTTCTGACTGACTACGTTCAACAAACAGTTCATTTTTTGACTCAGAAAAGCCGATCACCGTTTCATCCTGATTTTCTTCAGACATTCTGACTTTGATTCCAAAATCTACCGGTTGATCTAGTTGAATTTCAGCATTCAGTTCAAATACATCGGCTTCAATCCCATCTAATAAATCAGCAGCTTTTATGGAATCAACTATCTGATTTTCAACCCTGAATAATTCCTTATCTCTAAGTGCGGTTAACTCTTCGACTGGATGCTGAAATAACTTTATGCTTCCGTCATCTGTAGTTTTTAATTCTAGCGACCTTGGAACGGACATTGAACCACGCCATTCCTCTGTAGGCACCCGGTTGGCATACAGCCAATTACTCATCCACGCGATCATGATTCTACGCCCATCTTTATCAGGAATATCCGAAAAAGATTGTCCTGCATAAAAGTCTGCGCCATAATCGAGCCAGTTGATATGGTCTGGTTCATCTATGCTTTTAAATGTTGTTCCATCAAAGTCACCTATGAAATATTGCGCACCGGAACCACCAGCAATGGCACCATCACCTATATCCACTTGTAATACCCACTTTGTATCATCAGAATCGCCATCAACCGGCAGTTCAAATAAATCAGGGCACTCCCATACGCCGCCTTGCGCACCTGCGCCCTCTCCAAACTCACTCATGAAATTCCAGTCAATTAAATTTGGGGAATCATAAAACATTACTTTTTTTCCTGCTGCGAGTGACATCACCCATTTTTCTGTTCCCTCATGCCAAAACACTTTTGGATCCCGAAAATCCTTTATCTCTGGATCGACAGGTATCACTGGATTTCCATCGTATTTCTCCCAGCTGCGACCCTTATCTTTGCTGTAAGCAATACTTTGCTTTTGTCCTTCACCGTTTTGTGTGTAAATCGCAACCAAACCTTCTCCACCGTCGAAAAATCCAGATGTGTCATTCCAGTCAACTACCGTACTACCTGAAAAAATCATTCCTAAATCATCGGGTTCTAAAGCAATGGGCTTATGGTCCCAATTGATCATATCTTTACTTATCGCGTGGCCCCAATACATTGGTCCCCATTCATTGCCACCTGGATTATGCTGATAAAACAGATGATATTCACCATCATAATAAACCATGCCATTCGGATCATTCAGCCAATTTTCTTCGGGTGAAAAATGAAACTGAGGGCGATATTCTTCAGCATAATAGTTTCTTGAAGTTATCAAATTAAAGATGACAAGTACTAAACTGGCTAATGCTATTAAACCGGAAAATAGAACAACGTGTTTTCTTTTCATTTTGATCTCTCCTATATTCTCTTATGATTCTATCTTTAATTGCCCTTCAATAGCCATGATTGCCCAATCACTATCCTTAGCTTGGTACATCCGATTTGAGAGAACAATTTCATCATCCAGATAGAGAACAACAATATCATCTTCTAAGACCAGTTTAATAGTTACACTTGATCGACCAGCAAAGTCAAAAGGCATTTCAGTTTGTGGAGCATAATTTTCCAGCCTATCTAAAGAATAATTATAGTATGCGACTGTATTTAGTTCTGTATCAAAAATAACATTTAGATCCGATTTGTTTTCTTTGCTGTTAAATTGAAAGGCCCATTTTTTTGTTTGTTCATCTAACACGACTTTTCCAGAATACAGAATGGTTTCCTCGTTAGCATCAAAAGTGATGGATTGGCCTTCAGGAATTGTCTGATTTGTGAAAGCTACCGTATTCACCTGTTCTTTAACACTTTCAGGCAACGTCGGCAATAGTTGATCATCCTTAGCTATCAATTCATGGACAGCAAGATTACCTGCCCAATTATAGTTTTGATTGTCACGATGTTGTTCTTTGGTTGGAATCCAACCCATTACATAAAGTTTCTCTCCATCTGTTTCTAATCTTCCAGCATAAAATCCAGAACCATCCCAATGATCTAAGTTGGTTGGTTTGACGAAAGGTCCATTGACACTATCCGCAATACGATAATGAACGACACGTTTATCCCATTGATCCGAAAAAGCCAAATACCATTTTCCTTCAAAATAAACAAGTGATGGACATTCCAAGTTGGAATCGTTTCCAAAATCATTTACAAAAAAAGTACCCTGATCTTCCCAGGTTATTAAATCCGTTGAAGTATATCTAGCAATAACGCCTGTTCCATTCTGACGTGCTGTAATGAGCATCCAATACTCCTGAGAATCTTCTTCGTAAAACACAAAGGGATCTCTGAAGTCATCCGCTTCATACTGTGCACTAGCGAAAAACGTGTGCTCGGGCTGTTTACTCCACTTGACTCCATCTTTACTGGTGGCATGCATAATTGCTTCCTTGGGTGACAATGATCCATTATGGCCGGTATAAAATGCATGATACAATCCATCTGAATCAATTATGACAGAACCAGTCCCTAAAGCTAACTCCTGATGGTTCTGATCATTTACAAATGGAATCACTTCACCATGATCTGTGTAATTAATAAAGTCAGTCGTCGTCATTAAACTGATCGGATGAAAACCAGTCTGATCATCTCGTAAGTCTTCTAAATAATAAATCATAAATTCTTCACCATTAAAATAAGGCATCGGATCCCCAACAAAGCTCTCATTTGAGCGTGGATAAACTTGTTGGATCGTCGTCTTATTAGAGAAAATATCTGTTTTGATTGTCAAAATCAACCCTCCAATGAAGATAGTGCCTAGACCAATACTTAGCCATTTTTTCAATTTAGCCCCTCCTACTATTTTTTGGAAACGTTTCCGTTTTTAAATATAACATTTTAAAGTTAAATTGACAAGATTAATTCATTTGTTTTTACTATAATATTTTTTATCTTATTATTATATAAGCTGAATACTGACACCTAGATAGCCACAAAAGCGCAAATTATACTATTCTCAACAAAACGAATATGGTGATGTGAACTACTCCCGCAAGTTATCACTCCATACCAGGCACGCCAAAAAACAAGCCCAGAAAGATGGAAACCATCTCTCTGGGCTTGTTTCTTTTGTGATACCGGCGGCCGGGGTCGAACCGGCACGCCCTCGCGGGCACTGGATTTTGAGTCCAGCGCGTCTGCCAATTCCGCCACGCCGGCATGATTATGAAGAATGCAATGTTCCATTTTGTTGTTATGGAAAGGCGGTAACCGGATTTGAACCGGTGATAGAGGTTTTGCAGACCTGTGCCTTACCACTTGGCTATACCGCCGAGATGTTGCTATTTGAAAAAACTGGGCTAGCTGGATTCGAACCAACGAATGACAGAGTCAAAGTCTGTTGCCTTACCGCTTGGCGATAGCCCAATAAGAGGGCGACTGATGGGAATTGAACCCACGAAT
>NZ_FOQC01000006.1 GCF_900113645.1 Trichococcus flocculiformis | reverse complement strand
ACCTCACCAACTAACTAATACGCCGCGGGTCCATCCATAAGCGACAGCACAAAGGCCGTCTTTCCTTTCCCGATCATGCGATCAAGAAAACTATGCGGTATTAGCACCCGTTTCCGGATGTTATCCCCCTCTTATGGGCAGGTTACCCACGTGTTACTCACCCGTTCGCCACTATCTTCTCAGTGGAAGCAAGCTTCCATAGAAAAGACCGTTCGACTTGCATGTATTAGGCACGCCGCCAGCGTTCGTCCTGAGCCAGGATCAAACTCTCATGTAATGTGGGCTCTTGTACAGAAACCCTCATGAAAAGCTGAATAGCTCTTAATTTCTTGCTGACTTTATGTTTGCGATACGATGTATCGCCTTCGTTTGCTTCGACCGAAGTCTAAGCTCCCTGCACATTTGGTTCGTTCATTCTTTGTTCAGTTTTCAAAGGTCAATCGCGCATCACGTATTACGTGATTGCTTATTTATATTATCACGGCTCCTGCTGTCCGTCAAGCCTTTTCTGAATTTTTTTCAGAAGTATTATCGGCTTGCAGATGCGTGGATCAGCAACTTTTATATAATATCACGCTCTAAATCGTCTGTCAACAATTTTTTCAAATCATTTCAAAGCCGATTCTGGCGGACAACTTCTATATACTATCATCGCAGCCGCATGCTGTCAACAACTTTTTTAAGTTTCTTATAAAATTGCGGTTTTCATGTCAGCACACGGTTCTTCTGGCTAGCATTTTCAGGTGTTCCATTATATAGTAGAAATGAAAAACGGAGAGCCCCATCGGAGGGCAGAAAGCGAGAATTATAATTGGATAAAAAAATCATTTTTTTGGATATTGATGGCACTTTGGTGACGGATGACGGCTGGGTTCCCTCCTCCGCTGCGGACGCATGCAGACAGGCACGCTTGAATGGGCACGAAATTTATTTGTGCACCGGCCGCTCAAAACCGGAAATCTATGATTTCATCATGGAAATCGGCTTTGACGGCATCATCGGTGCTGGCGGCGGCTTTGTTGAACTGAATGACGGAATGCTTTACCATAAGACAGTCCCGGCCAGTGAAGTCAGACGGATGGTGGATTTCTTTGATCAGCATGGCGTTGATTTTTACTTGGAATCAAATGGCGGGCTGTTCGCCAGCAAGAATTTCCTGCCTCATGTGGAACGTTGCATTTACGGTGACATCGCCAATGATCCGGATGCCCGTAGACGTAAAGAAGAACAGCCGCATCCTTTCATCGAGGGATTGATCTACGGTGAAGAGGATCTGTATAAGACTGATGTCAATAAAGCCTGTTTCCTTCAGAGCGACAAACTTTCTTTCGCACAGATCAAGGCGGAATTCGAAAACGCCTTTGACACGATTCAGTGCACCGTCCCTCAGTTTGGGGATGACAGCGGTGAACTGATGGTACCAGGCGTACACAAAGCGACCGCAATTGAAGCGTTACTGACACATCTGAGCCTTCCCAAAGAGCGAACGATTGCAATCGGCGATGGCTTGAACGATTTGGAGATGTTCGACTATTGTGCGGTCGGGATCGCCATGGGGAATGCCAAGGAAGAACTGAAGGCTGTCGCGGATCATATCACAACTTCAGTGGACGATGATGGTCTCTATCAGGCATTCCGTACTTTCGGACTGATCTGACTGCGTCAGCATAAAAGCTTATCCATTTCATAAAATAATCTTCACAGTTTCTTCATAATTGAGTTTTACTATGAGTGTAGGCCAATCACAAACAATCTTTTTCAATTTCTTTACTCCTCCAAAGTAAAGAGCAACTCCTTTAGGGCTGCCTGATAACTTCAGGCAGCTTTTTTTTGCTATATCTTAATTTTTTCGCCATTCCATGATACTATATGAAGTAATACCTCGCTGGATGCGAGCTCTGCAACACATAAAAAAACTATTCTTTCTATAGAGGAAAAAAATCAAATCGTAAACGGGGATGTGCATATGGAACCTATTCGCAACAAAATATTGGACTGCAAAAGGATCGTCATCAAAATCGGCACAAGTTCTTTGATGCTGGCGGACGGATCCGTAAACTACCAGACTATCGACCGACTTGCTTATGTCTTGACCGTTCTGCGCAATCAGGGGAAGGAAATCGTTTTGGTATCTTCCGGTGCGATCGGTGTCGGACTCAACCACCTGAACCTACCGCACCGTCCGAAATCCATACCCGAGCAACAGGCAGTCGCTTCCGTCGGTCAGGCCGAATTGATGAACCTCTACACCCGCTTTTTCTCGCACTATAACCAGATCGTCGGGCAAATACTCATGACTTTGGATATCGTGCAGTTCCCGGAAAGCCGCAGGAATGCCGTAAACGCCTTCGAACAGTTGTTGAAAATGGACATCATCCCGATCGTAAACGAGAATGATGCTGTTTCTGTCGAAGAACTGGATCACCTGACAAAATTCGGAGATAACGACCGCCTTTCCGCAACGGTTGCGGAGATAATCTCCGCCGATCTGTTGATCATGCTGTCCGATGTACCTGGTTTTTACGATAAAAATCCAACGGCGCATCCAGATGCTGTGCTCTTCCACACCATCCATGCAGTCACTTCAAAAGAAATGGCTTTGGCTGGCGGGAACGGTTCGAAATTCGGGACCGGCGGCATGGCAACCAAATTGAAGGCTGCCAAACAAATACTGAAGAATAAGCAGCAGATGGTATTGACGCAAGCCACCGACCCGACCGTACTATTCGATATACTGGCTGGAAAAGAAATAGGAACCTATTTTGTGAGAGAAGATAAGTAGAGGAGGATATTCGATGAACAGTTTATTGCAAGAAATGGGCATTGCCGCAAAAGCCGCAGCCAACAGCCTGAGGAAAGCCTCAACCAAGCAAAAAAACGAGGGACTTTTGGCCATGGAAGCCGCCCTTTACACGCATCAAGATGCTATCTTGACCGCAAACGCGAAGGACATCGCAGCTGCCGCGGCCAATGGTTTGCCGACGCCGATGATCGAACGTTTGACTTTGAACCCGCAACGGATCAAAGGGATGGCGGACAGTTTTAAGGAAATCGCACAACTGCCTGATCCGGTCGGCTATGTCGAAGAAATGACGAAATCAGCCGATGGTTTGACGATAGGCAAGCAACGTGTTCCGCTTGGCGTTATCGGAATCATTTACGAATCGCGCCCAAACGTCACGGCGGATGCAAGTGCCCTTTGCTTTAAATCCGGGAATGCTGTCATCCTGCGCGGTGGAAAAGAGGCCTTGGAATCCAACAAAGCCATCATGACCGCATTGCAGGCCGGCCTCGCGGACGCCGGCTTCGCCAAGGAAACGCTGCAACTGATCCCTGATCCGTCCCGCGAATTGGCCAGCGAATTCATGAAAATGAATGGCTATCTGGATTGCCTGATCCCTCGTGGTGGAGCCGGCCTGATCCAGAACGTACTGAAAAACGCGACAGTGCCAGTCATCGAAACAGGCGTCGGAAATTGCCACTTGTACATCGATAAAGATGCCGAATTAGAAATGGCTACGCGCATTCTGGTGAATGCGAAATGTTCCCGCCCTTCCGTCTGCAATTCCATCGAGACGCTTGTTGTCCACGAAGCAATCGCGAATGCTTTCCTGCCTGTTTTCGCGGAAGCTTTGGCGCCTTATAAAGTGGAATTGCGCGGCGATGCGAAGACTTGCAGCAGCCTGTCTGAAGCTGTTCCAGCAACAGAAGAAGATTTCGCTGCCGAATTCTCAGATTTCATTTTGGCAGTCAAAGTGGTTTCCTCCTATGACGATGCCATCGCGCATATCCAAAAATACAGCACAGGCCATTCCGAAGTGATCGTCACCGATCATTACCAAACGGCACAGAACTTCCTGAACGATATCGATGCAGCGGCAGTCTACATCAACGCCTCTTCTCGTTTCACGGACGGCGGTTGTTTCGGCTTCGGTGGAGAAATCGGCATCAGTACGCAAAAACTCCATGCCCGTGGACCGATGGGGTTGAAGGAATTGACTTCCTATAAGTACATCATCTACGGTGAAGGCCAAATCAGGTCCTAAGAAGAATCCTCATCAAAAATATCGAGAGCCGGGACACCGTTCCCGGCTTTTTCTGTCCATCAGCAGCAAACACCGTCTTACAGAGAAAAGGAATGATTACACCAATGAAAAAGAAGATTGCAGTCATCGGTGGCGGCATCGTCGGCGCCACCGCAAGTTACTACTCGGCAAAAGCCGGCTACAGCGTCAGCGTGTTCGACAGCGGTACCGGCCAAGCAACAGCCGCAGCGGCAGGAATCATTTGCCCTTGGCTGTCCAGACGCCGCAACAAAAAGTGGTACCGCCTCGTCTCCGAAGGCGCGGCTTTTTATGACAAACTGATGGCCGACTTGGCTTCCGACGGCTTGGAGACGGATGCCTACGCACGTTGCGGCGCCCTGATCCTAGGACAATCCGTCGAATACCTCCAGGAGGTCCATGACCGTGCACTGGAACGTCGCGAGCAGGCACCTCTGATCGGGAACGTCGCTATCCTCAAAGGCACCGAAATCAAAAAAATCTTCCCGCCGCTCAGCAACGTCGAACAAGCACTTTACGTGGGCGGCGGCGCCCGCGTGGACGGTCGGGAATTGACGAATACATTGCTGCAGGCGACATCCCGCTTCGGAGGCAGTATCCACAAAGGGACCGTTTCACTCTCCAAGGATAACGATGGCACCTTGTCCGTCTTGACACCGGACGGAAGACAGCAAAAATTCGATGCAGTCATCCTGGCGGCAGGCGCTTGGCTACCTGAGCTACTCCAGCCGCTCGGGTACACAGTCGACGTCCGCGGACAAAAAGGGCAGCTGGTTGTCCTCCAAACTGAAAACAGCGCTCTGCAGGACTGCCCGGTCATTATGCCTCAAGGTGAAATCGATCTGCTTCCGTTTGGCCAAGGGAAAACAGTCGTCGGCGCAAGCCATGAAAACGACAAAGGCTATGATCTACAGCCCGATGCTTCCATTACGGATCCGATGCTGGAACAAGCCTATGCTTGGCTCCCTGACCTAAAAGAAGCGCCCGTCGCGGATATCCGTGTCGGTACGCGGGCCTACACCTCCGATTTCAGCCCCTTTTTCGGTAGTGTCCCGGGTCTGGATAACTGCTTCGCGGCAAGCGGTCTCGGCTCATCCGGGTTGACTTCCGGCCCATTGATCGGGTATTTGTTGACCGAACTGGTCCGTGAGCAACAAAGCACCTTGCCCCTCGAAGACTATCCGATTGACGCTTACATCAAACAGACGACTTGCTAAAAACACAGAAATATTATCCATTATACTCCGTATTTTTTGCCATTTCGCCGAACTTGAAATACACTTATATTAGATGGAGGTGAAAAATATGTGGAAAGAATTTAAAACATTCATCATGCGTGGGAATGTGCTTGATCTTGCCGTCGGGGTTGTCATCGGGGGTGCATTTACAGCAATCGTTAATTCATTAGTCAAAGATATCATTACACCGATCATCGTAGCCGTAACCGGTAACGCTGACTTGACAGGCCTTTCATTCAAGATCGGCCAGGCCGACTTCACGTACGGTAATTTTTTGCAAGCCGTACTGAACTTCCTGCTGATCGCCCTTGTCCTCTTCCTGATGATAAAGGTAATCAACAAACTCAAACGCAAAATGCCTGAGGAAGAACCCGTGGAAGTTGAAGCAGAAGTACCGGTTGTTGAACTTTATCTGAAAGAAATCCGTGATTTGATGGTTGATCAGAACAAAAAAGCCGAATAAGAGCGGAGTGAGCGTTGGATGATCGAGCATCCAACGTTTTTTTGTCCCAAAACAGACATGCAACAGTTTATCCAATCGATATGCAAAAATAGCCGTATGCGCGAAATGAATCACAACGCATACGGCTATTTTTTGCATTTCTGCCCAATACTCCTGAACATGCATTACCCAGCAACCAATTTTAAGCTCTGATTTTATCCACCAGTGTTTTCAGTATTTTATCGGCTGTCTTTCCATCATCTTTTTTGATGACTGCTTCAGAGATGATGAACGAGCCGCCTACCGCTACGATGTGGTCATTTTCGACATAGTCCATAAAATTGTCAGCGTTGATTCCGCCGGTCGGCAAGAATTTGACGTCATAGAAAGGACCACTCAAAGCGTTGATCGCTTTTAACCCTCCGTAAATATCTGCAGGGAAAAACTTCACAACCTTGATACCGTATTCCGTAGCCCGCTGGATATCTCCTGGCGTTGCCGTTCCAGGAAATACAGGGATATCCTGTCCGATACAGTACTCGATTACGTCCGGAACGATTGCTGGTGAAACAATGAATTTTGCGCCATTTTCAACCGCATCCTTCGCTTCTTTCAACGTCCGCACAGTGCCTGCGCCGACAATCAATTCTCCGGACTGGGCTAACTTCCTGATGGCATCCAAAGCTAAGTCACTTCGGAATGTCACTTCGATAAAACGCACTTCGTTCTTGACTAAAATCTCTTCCAACCGCTCCAGACAAGAAAGATCAGTCGCTGTATAAAGAGGCAACAATTTCGTTTCTTCGATTTGTCGATAGATTTCGTGTTCCATATTTGCTGGCATTTTCAACTCTCGCTTTCTGGCATCGCGGAAATTTATCCTTTTGCCTTCGTAATTGCTTCAAGCAATCCTTGCAGATACGTAATGCCCATCGCGCGGTCATACAATCCATAACCAGGCATTGCGACTTCGCCAAAAACAGTACGCCCGTGATCGGGACGGATAACTCCGTCAAATCCGACATCTACTAAAGCTTTCATAATGGCATACATATCCAAGGAGCCATCCGTGCTCAAATGTGCGGACTCCCTGAATTTACGCTCGCCTAAAAATTCGACATTGCGGAAGTGAACAAAGTTGATTTTGTTCCCGACTTCATGGATGATTTCAACCATATCATTGTTTGGTTCAGCTCCAAGGGAACCTGTGCAAAGCGTAAGTCCGTTGTATGGAGAATCAACAATGCTGAGGATTTTTTTCAGGTCTTCCAAATTCTTCGTGATGCGCGGGAAGCCAAAAAGTTCAAACGGCGGATCATCCGGGTGAATAGCCATCTTGACATCCATTTCCTCACAAACTGGAATGATTTTTTTCAAGAAATAACTTAAGTTTTCAAATAAGATTTCTTCCGTTACGCCTTCGTACATTTCTACCAATTTGCTGAATTTATTCAGACGCTCTTCTTCCCAACCAGGCAGGCTGAAGCCTTTCGATTGGCTGTGGATCAGTTTATACATATCAGCCGGTTCCATCTTGTCCACGACAGCTTGATCGTATACAAGCGAGAAGCTGCCATCTTTGTTTTCATAGAATAAGTCTGTCTTTGCCCAACCAAAAATCGGCTTGAAGCTGTAACAAATCATGCGAACATCGCATGCGGACAGGTTCTTGATTGTCGTAATGTAATTTTCAATGTATTGATCGCGTTCAGATGTTCCTGCTTTGATTGCATCATGGATCGCTACACTTTCAATCCCCAATAATTCCAGACCGCCTTTTTCCACGGACTCTTTCAATTCTTGGATTTCAGAAACTTCCCATACATCTCCAGGCAACTTGTTCAATAACGTTCCCACAACTCCGTTTATTCCAGGAATTTGGCGAACATGATCCAACGGAATCGTGTCGCCCTTTTCTCCGTACCATCTAAATCCCCACTTCATTCAGCATTCCCCTTTTCCTTCTATTTTTCTTAAAAAGTATCGTCCTCTTCATCATCTTCTGTAACCATGGACACATGCCAATCGCTGATGCTGCTCTTCCCTTGCGCAATAATTGCTTTAGCGGCTTGATCAACCTGTGTTCCGATCAATTGATGGTTGATTGCTTCCAACAACATCGGAAGGTTTACTCCGCCAATGATATGCACAGAATCTTGCAGTGGTTTCTCCAGACTATTCGTCACAAGCACCGATTGGTTATACGGGCTGGCGCTCACCAGATCCACCAACACAATGATTCCATCCCCTTGATCTACTTCATGGATGGATTCCTTAATTTTTGCGCCTAACGCCTGCACGTCATCTCCAAGATTCAAGTTCGCTGTTTTGATATTATTTGTCGGCCCAAAAATCACTTCCGCCGAATTTTTAAGTCCATCGCTTAACGTTCCATGTGTCGCAACGATAATCCCTAACATTAATAATCCTCCTTTGTTTTGGAGAATGCACAGCATTTATCTGCACAATTCCATAACTTTTGTGATATTTTCCATATTTAAATTCTTTTTGTTCAAATCCGATTTATCCAGATGAAATTGCGTTTTTTGCTCTTTTTCCGATATTTTTGCACTGAAGATATAATTGATTTTTTCGTCCGATGACTGATGATCAATACTCATTTCCGATAATTTCGCCTTAGAAATATCATTTCCGATGACATGCAGCGGTGCATCCGCACCTACGCAATCCAGATAAAATATCTTTGCTTTCTTATTTTTGGGCGTAAGCATTGCTTCGAGACCACTTTCACCAAAACTACCTTCATCCACAAAAGCAAAAGCTGTCTTCTCGTCTTTTACTTTTGTATCATTGATCATCGCCAACAAAGCCAAAACTGACGATGTATTCCGGACCACAGTTCTTCGATCAGGTAGTCCCTTAGTGATTTTTCCGAACAAGTAAAAATAGACGCCATATGCAAGAGCAATAAGTGCGGTACGAACAGAAATCAAGTCAGCCGTACCTGAAGCGTACCGCATATAAAGGAGCGTTCCTGCTATACCTGCCAGAAGCAATAACACGGAAGTGGCAACGATGAAACTGGTCGTCCGTTTTTCCTGTTCTTTTCGGTCAAATAAAACATAAGGACCAAAATGCTGAATCGGCGTATCATAATACGTGCAAATGATCTGATCCGCTTTTTCGATATCGCCAACGTAAACGTTCCTTGAAGCATACTTTTCGTGTCGATTGTACTCGATCACCTGCACATCTTCCCGCATCTCTGAAATATCCGCCACCAATGCCGAGAGAAACCGCCGTTTGCTTTTATCCGTGCGACGCACACGATAAAAGGACTGATATCGAAATAGCCAATCTTTAAATTTTTCATTTTGCTGCATAGTATTTGCCACCTATCATCTTGCTCACTATTTTCATGTTTGAGAAAAGCAGCTATTGCTGTTACTCAATAACTGCTTCCTCGCTCAGATTTATTTTATAACCCGAATTGCTTCAATACATCCGCTAAACTGGAGCTTGAAGAAGAGGGCGTTGCTTGGAAGTAGATGTTTTCGACACCATATTCTTCATTTAATTCTTTCAATTTCAGCGCATCTGCTTTGTTCAGATAAACCGATTTTGTAACCAGAATATCGTCATCGCCTTTTTTAGCGATTCCGCCGATATTCAGGTCCTTGATCGGAACACCATGTTTGACCAAGTTGTAGATGCCTGTCACTGTTTTTGTGATCAGGATAGCACTGTACTCTTTAAACTTGAACTCATCCCAATAAAATTTGCACTTTTCTTCCGTCATGACAATCGTTTTTTGTCCGGTACGGCTTCCCGCACTCTTGTATAAATCTTTCATGAATTTATCTTTGGCAACAACATCATCAACTACAAAGATCGAATTGACCCCGTCTCGTTGGGATAATGTCAACATGACTTGACCATGGATCAATCTTTCATCTACACGCGCTAAATTTACTGCTCCCATTTTTCACACTTCCCTTTCTTAATGAACCTTTTATAGAATACCTATGCCTGCCAGAACAATCAGAATCAGCGTCAACCCTACTAACGCACGTGTTACTTTCAGACCTTTTTTGATGTAGTAGAAGTATACACCCAGAACAACAGCCAACGGCAACATGCCAGGCATGATCTTATCCAGCGTTTCCTGAAGGACAAATGGCCGTCCGGAGATTGCAAATTCTAAACTTGACGAAACTTTAACGTAATTTCCGGCTAAAATCCCCATCATGAACATACCCAGGATAGACAGCATTTCGATGACAGTCTGGATTCCAGCACTGTGCATCACACCAGTCGCATTTTTACCTGTCTTGAATGCGCTTCGTGCAAAGAATACACCTAACAATACTTGGTAAAGAGCAAAAGCGACGAATGGGAATAAGGCGCCGATTGGGCTACCCATTTGTGCCCAAGGAACAGCGATGGCGATGAAAATGTATTGCACAGTCCCTGAGTCGATCGAATCACCGATCCCTGCCAAAGCGCCCATCAAACCAGCTTTCGTATTGTACATCAGATCGTCAGTCATGGTAACTTCTTCGCCGTTCACAACTTCTTTGGCGCGTTCTTGTTCCATCGAAGACATCAGCCCTGTGATGACGCCGCCACCCCATGAAAGTTGCGTATTGAAGAACAGCAATTGACGTTTGTAGGCAGCTCTCAATTGATCCTCATCTTTGTACAGTTTGCGCAGAATCGGCATCATCGCATAAAGCAGCGAAGGCGCCAGATAACGTTCGAATGAGTGGGGAATTTCGTTCGCAAAGTGCCAGCGTAAATAGGTTTTCGTAACATCTTTAGCGGTTATTTCTTCTGGTGCTAATATGTTTTTTTCTTTAGCATCTAGATTAGCGTTTATCATTTTTTCATCTTCCTTTCAATTTGCCTGCTTTTTAGAAATCGTCATCATCGTCATCATCAAGAGAGGCACTGCCCGCGGAAGCAGGAGCTGCTTTTGCACCCTGTCCTTTAGCCAGTACGAAAATGGCTGCAATCAAAGCGCCGATGATGGCATAAGTTACCATTGTGATTGACAAGGAAGCCAACACAACGCTCATCAAGTAAGCTAACAGGAAGAAAACCATATAGTCTTTACGGCCGATGACATAAATCGTTGTTGCAATACCGATAGCCGCTAAACCGCCGCCGACAACTGTAAGGATGTGGAACACAACCGTACCTTCAAGAGCGGTGATGACATCAGCGATAACAGGTGCTCCGAAGTACAAAGCAATGAATACTAACGGCACAAACAAAAGGAAAGAAGCGATTGTCGGATAAAGGATGATCGATCTCACGATTCCGCCGTCATTCAAGTCTTCTACGGCTTTATCGGTGTATTTACCCAGAAACGTGTTGATGAAAAATCTGAATTGGTACAGATAAGCACCCAGTAAACCTACCGGAACAGCTACCGCTATCGCGGCTTCAGGCTGCAGGTTACCCATCAAAGCGACCGGAACCGCTATCGCTGCTGCGATTGCTGGTTCAGAAGGCATCGTTCCCCCTGGAGAGAAAACCCCCATATAAATTAGTTGGATCGCTGCTGTGATAATCATTGCTTGTTGAACATCCCCCATTACGATACCTGCGATCAAACCCGTCATCAACGGGGAAAAACGTAACGTTAATGTCGCTCCACCTAAAAATGCACGTGACATGACTGCCCCTACCCAAAGTGCAATCAGCAAACTTTGTATTGCGGTAATATTTTCCATTGCCTATACCTCCATATTTATGTATTTTTCTAAATCTATTATTGCTTTTTTCAAGATTGTTTCATTGATCGGGATCGGCAGCAAATGCACTTTTTCTTTTTTGTTGATCAATGCCACTATGTTGTCCAACGCTTCTTCCGATAATGGGTACTCGCCCATTTCCGTCAAAGACTTTGGTAGATGCAAGCTCTCGTACATCGGGATCAGCTCATCAATCACTTGCCATTTCCCTTCCAAGGCCAATTGATAAAAAATGCCATAAGCCACTTTTTCGCCATGCAAATAGTCATGGACTCCGGGCAAGTAAGCCGAAATCGCATCATGGATGGCATGAGCGGCAGTATTACGGGCATATTTGTCACCGAATCCGCCGACCAAACCTGCAACACCGAAGATGATTTCAGATACTTTGATAAACTCTGCCGATGCAACGCCAGTACGCATGTCTTCGATTGCCTTTAACCCGTCTTCAGCAATGACATCTTTGCAAATCCTTGCCGAATGCCGGGCAAGCATCAAAAAATTATTCGCTTCAAACTGCGGCTGTTCCAATATCATGTCGGATTCGTACCACTTCGCTAAGGTATCGGCAAGTCCGGCGATAAAGAATTTGATCGGGGCATCGACAACCAGCGCAGGATCAGTGATCAGAAAGGCTGCTTGTCTTTTATAATGTTCTGTTTTGCCTTCAGCAAGCCCGTTGTCTTTGTACATGACAGATAACGGTGCCCATGGCGCACAATTGCTCGCCAATGTCGGAACGACCCCAAAAGGTTTTTTCGCAAGCGCTCCAACGTAGTACACTAAATCGCATAACTTTCCTCCACCGACACCGATGATGAAATCAAAGTTCCCCTCTTCGACTATCTTTGCCAACCTGTTTGCTTCATTGTAGCTGCATTCCCCGTTGTATTTTTCGTATTGGATTGTAAACTCCTCATCCAAAAAATCCAGATACGGTCTTGCCTTCTCCCATGAAACCGTTCCGTGGACCAACAACACCCGTTTCACACCGTATTCATTCAGTATGTCCGGGATCACTTCCATGGCACCCTGCCCGTATTTATAAAATTGCGGGCCGACTTTGACATTTACTGCTGTATTCATCTATCGTTCCACCCTCTCATTTTGTGATGTAAGGACTGATCGGTTGCACTGCTCGTTGCGGCATCCTCCCTTCCACGATGGCTTCACAATCGGAAACACATTTGTCGCCCATCCCCTCCAAGCATTCCATCGTATAAGCAGATGTATGCGGTGTCACAATGATGTTCGCAAAATCCAGGAACGGATGGTCACTACGGCCCGGCTCCACCTCCAGAACATCGGTCGCGTATCCGCGCAGTTTTCCGCTCTCGATCGCTTCGATGATGTCCGATTCTTCAACAAGCGCCCCGCGAGCTGAGTTGGAGATGTAGATACCGTCCTTCATTTTCGCGATGGTTTCTTTTGAAATAAGGTGGTAATTCGTGTCATTCAGGCTTGCACAGAGGCAAATGACCTCGGCCCGCTCCAGCAGTTCATCCAACTCGACTTTCTTACCGCCGAAAATGTCGATTTCCAACGCGGTCTTGTTCGGATCGACTCCCAGCACTTCACATCTGAATCCATAATGTAGAATTTCAACTACTCGGCTACCGATATTACCGACACCGATTACGCCGACCGTTTTGCCGCAAAGACCGTTTCCGATGAACTTAGCCCGGTTTTCCCAGCGGTCTTTCTTGACTTCCGCTGCCGACTCGATCGTTCGCCGCATCAGTGCCAGCAAGTTGGTGACATTGTTTTCGGCTACAGCATCGCGCTCTATCAATGCCGGAACGATCGTCACTACGGTTCCATGCTCTTTGGCAGCTTCCAGATCGACATTGTTGAACCCGATTCCGTGACGCGCGATCAGCTTCAGCTCATCTTTATGTTCGAAAAATTCCCTTGTGAAGAATGGCGTCACACTCGCGATGATGATGTTGTATCCTTGCAGAGCCTCCGCCAGTTCCTTTCCCGGTATCTCGCCGTCGAAATCGAAACGATCGACCGGTCCCAATTTTCCCACCCTTGCCAGATGCGCGTCAAACATTTTCCCGAAGCTGCTTGAATTTACGATTGCGATTTTGTTTTTTTCAGTCATCCTTTTTTGCTCCTCCACTCGCAAGACTTTATGTCCAACAAATCCATTCCGGATCGAAGTACCCACACAATATTAAGACTCGTCTTACCAACCTCAAATACCGATGCTCAGTTCAAGCCCTCGACTGTAATCGTTTTCTTTCTTTACACTCTGATTATAGTAAATATTTTTTACTTTGTAAAGGCTTAAAAAATAATATTTATTTATTTATTTTTGTATTTATGCTATTCTATAGAAAAAGGAGGTGCTCATCATGGCAGAAAATTATATCCAAAAACTCTTAAAGCCGCATTATCCGGGTTTTTCAGCGACCGAAACAAAAATTGCCGACTATTTTGTGAGTTTGGGCATGAACATAGTGAACAAAACATTAGCCAACCTTTCCGAGGAAACAAAATTTTCCGAAGCGACAATTTTTAAATTCGTAAAAAAAATCGGCTTCAAAGGATTTCAGGATTTCAAAATCAGTGTTGCTTCAAACTACCGTACGGCTGAAGAGCGCACCCGTCAATTGGCAGTTTTTACGGATATCAAGCCTTCGGATACGCCAACGGATATTTCTAAAAAAGTGATTCATTCCTCTCAGATCATGCTGCAAAGTCTTATGAGCACACTGTCTGGCGAAACTCTGCAACAAGCGCTTGATATCATCATCCATTCAAAAGCACTCCACTTTTTTGGCCTGGGCGCCTCTGCCGTCACTGCTTTGGATGCCTATCACAAATTCTTGCGGACGGCTATCCCTGTAAATTATGTTTCAGATTATCACATGCAACTGATGCACACTTCCAAATTGACGGAGAATGATTGCGTCTTCCTTTTTTCACACTCGGGCAAGACAGCCGAAACAATCAGGCTGGCCGAAGTGGCTGCCCAAAACAACGCGAAAATAATTTGTCTGACCGGGAATCCGCCAGGCATTTTGAATCAATTGAGTGATGTCAGCATCGTAGTGGAAACGGAAGAATCCATTTTTCAGTCCGAAGCTCTTTCAGCTCGGTTGCTTTACCTCACGATTGTTGATATCATTTACCTGTCCTATATCTATCATGACGAGCACACAAATCTCCGCTCCATTGATACGATACGCCAGGTTCTTTCGACAACAAAAAAGGAAGTGGATAGATAATGCCCATCAAAGCAATCGTTTGCGATATGGACGGCACCTTATTGACTGCTGCCCATGACATCAGCCCCAAAACTCAAGAACTCCTTCTGACACTCCAGCAAAAAGGCATCACGCTGGTATTGGCAAGCGGGAGAAGTTACTTGCGTTTGATGCCGGATGCCCTGAAACTGAAGATGGATTCCCATCAAGGTTACTTGATCGACGTAAACGGCAGCTCCATTTATGATTGCACCTCTAAAGTCCGGGAAAGATTAGGGATAATGGATTTCGAGGACATCCGAAAAGTCACATCTGTCTTCCGTACATTCAATGTTGAGATCCAATTCTCCCAAGATGCCGGCCTGTACACCTACTTGCCGGATTCACTGTATGACCTGAAAAAGAGGATCCGCGGGGAAATGAGATTACCCGATGATTACCCTTGGGCCAGCGGCATGTACGGTTGGTTGTGCGATATGCGCGACGGCTATCCGGAACAAAAACTGATCCTTGATCTGAAGGAAGCGCCAACTTCCTGCAACAAAATTTCGATCAGCCAGGACCCCCATTTTATGGAGGCTGTGACGCAATCCTTGCCTCACTTAGGCCTGCATGACGATTACGAGCTGGTCTTTTCTGATGAGAGGAAACTTGAGATCACCAAAAAAGGCATCAATAAAGGCAAAGCCTTGGATACCTTATTGGAAAAACTCGGCCTTTCCAATGAAGAAGTGGCTGTTTTTGGCGACAGCGAAAATGACATCTCCATGCTTTCCGGCAGACCCTACTCCTTCGCAATGGACAACGCGTTGCCCAAAGCCAAGAGCGTGGCAAACTATGCAACGCCTTCCAATGATGACGAAGGCGTCTATCATGGCTTGAAGCAATTGATTTCCGAAGGATTGCTTTAAACGAGCGAACATAAAAAAGCCGTATACTTGCGAAATATCGCATGGTATACGGCTTTTTGCACCCAAATCGGCACTTATGATTTCACAAATAGATCCGCCACAATCCAAACACCAGCACGAGTGCCAGCAACAGCGTGTGTCCTTTTATCTGCATGAATACAACAGCGATGAATTCACGCAAAAACGCATAAGGCAGAAAATAAAACGGCGTCCAGGCACCCAAACCGTCCGTATCCAATCCCACTCGGTGAGCGTAAAGACTGCTGCGGACAGTATGAAAATTATTCGTGATGAAGAGGCACTTGTACTTTTCTTTGTACGTATCCATGATGCCCTTCGAGTACAGCAAATTCTGATACGTATTAACGGACTTGTCTTCCTCAATGATTAGTTCTTCCGGGATACCTTTCGCAATCAGATAGCGTTTCATGGCATACGCTTCGGAAAAGGGTTCATCCACACCTTGCCCCCCGCTCACAATCATCCGGCAGGGCCGCTTCTGCGTATGCTCTGTCTGATGCCTAAAAAACCGGATTGCTCTGTCCAAGCGTTTCTCCAACAAAGGACTGATTCTTCCATCCGGCAGCAATCCTGCGCCCAAAACAATGATGAAATCTTTATCAAGGGAAACCGGAATGAGTCCGTAAAAGGTTGTCGCGACAAAAAATAAGATCAGCACTACCCCGAAATAGATAATGAAGTAGCTCATCAAGCGCATGAAGCGCCAAATCAGATAATGATGGAACACAAAATAGTTCAGCAGGAACAGCAGATCCATCAACAAAATGAAGATTCCCACCGCAAGCAGAAGCGCATAACGCTTAGCCCAGCCTTCTTTATTGATCAGCAACACGCCATTGAAGACAAGCGCCAGGCCAAAAAACAGGAAAGCAAACGGTGAAATCAAGCCGAACAAAACGCGAAATAGCATCACCGCGTAACGGATCCATACTATTTGGGGCGATTCGTTGCCTTGCAGCATTCCTGCAAAGAGGGACAGCACCGCCGCAACCAGCAAGTAGCTTTGGAATTGTCGACTTTTCCCCATCAACCGGAGCATCAGGATCCCGCCGAACGAGCATATACTCAATAAATAGAACAGCAACGGTCATCCCTCCTGTTTAGAAGCCGTGGAAAGCTTGATATACTTCCTGTTTCTTCAGATCCCTGATTTTTGCGGTCTCTTTGATCGCATCTTTAGAAGAAAGTCCCTGCTCTGTCATCAGCTTTTCCACCAATTCAGCAATGCTGAGGTCATCGAATGTCTGTTCAACCGGCATTTCCGGATTATCATTGCCAGCTATCATCAGGCAGATTTCCCCTCTGATTTCTGTTTCTTCGGCCCAAGCAGCCACTTCTTCAGCCGAACCCCGGATGAACTCCTCAAAGCGTTTCGTCAATTCGCGGCAAATGACGACTTGGCGCTCCGCACCCATGACGGTTGCGATATTTTTGAGCAATTCTTTCAACCGATAAGGCGACTCATAGAAAATCATCGTCTCTTCCCTGTTTTTCAACGACTCCAACTGCGCCACTTGCTCCTTCTTCTTGCGCTCCAAAAAGCCGAAAAAGTAGAAGGGCTGTGGTGCCAATCCAGAAGCGATCAATGCGGTCACACCGGCATTGGCTCCAGGCAACGGTACAACCGGCACGTTTGCGTTGATGCAGGCGCGCACCAAATCATGACCCGGATCGCTGATCGAAGGCATTCCCGCATCGCTCACTTGAGCGATCGATTGTCCACCAAGCAGCTTATCCACCAATTGCGGAATGCGCTCCTGGGTATTGTGTTCATGGAAGCTGATCTGGGGTGTATCCACTTCGAAATGCGTCAGCAGTTTCCGCGTATTGCGCGTGTCCTCCGCCGCAATCAGATCCACTTCGCGCAGTATCTTTATGGCACGGAAGGTCATATCCTCCAGATTACCGATTGGTGTCGGTACTAAATAAAGCGTTCCGCACGCATGCTGTTCATAGCTTTTTTGCAGTTGCATCTTTTTTCTCCTCTGATTTCGTTTCATTTTGTTGACTCTGGCGACCCGCTAAACCCCGTTCGATTCAGAGCTGCATACACCGATAGCGCGCCCCTTCAAAAAATTCTCTTTCTGCTTGCGGCTCAGTTTCTTGAATGCCGCCTCCGCTTTGGTCGCTTCCGTTCTGGAACCGAAGACTTCTTTGTAGATCATTTGGACAGGGCGGCGGGTCTTGGTATATTTACTGCCGATGCCTTTGTTGTGCTCCCGTTCGCGCCGAAGCGTGTCCGTCGTGTAGCCGGCATAAAAAGAGTCATCTGCGCAAAGCAGCACATAAAAGTAGTGCTCACTGCTCGCCATAGAGGACGTCCTTTACCTTCTGGCTGTATTCCCCTTCTTCATTGTACACAACGAGCGGCGGTAGCACACGGAAACCGTCTTCTTTACCGTCCTTGATGCCTTCGATCAGGATCATGTTCGCTTCCTTGTTCTGTTTCGGGTAAATGAACTGCAGTTTCTTGGGCGCAATCCGGTTGTTGCGCATCGTTTCCAGGATCTCCATCAGACGATCCGGGCGATGGACGAAATAAGCCTTGCCTTTCATTTTCAGCAGATGGCTCGTCTGTTTCATCAATTGGTCCAGCGTCAAATGGATTTCGTGCCGCGCGATCGCAAAAGCATCCAATTCATTCGTGAAACTGGATTCGCTCAGCTTGAAATAGGGCGGATTGCAGGTGATGACATCGACGGAATCCGGTTTGATGAAGCGGGTCACGTCGCTCACATCCGCGTGCAGAAAGGAAACCTTCTCCTCCAGCTGATTCAACTGGACTGTCCTGCGGGCCATATCCACTAACCGGTCCTGCAGTTCCACCCCGATGATCGGATTCTTGGTCTTTCCTGTCAACAGAAACGAGACTGCCCCGTTCCCGGCACAAAGATCGACTATCTTTGCCGGCTTCACGCGCGGCAATTCCGCGAAATCAGCCAACAGCACCGCATCCAGCGAAAAAGAGAACACGGCTGAACTTTGAATGATCTGGATATTTTCCCTCTTCAGCACATCAAGTCGTTCGCCTTCCTTTAATACATTTTCCATTCCTCTACCCCTTTACCTTATCCTCAAAACAGAGGCCAGGACTTCTGTCCCCGCCTCTGTCTATTTGTTCATCCATCATTTATTGACAGTACCCCCAACGCGGGACACTTCTCAGTTTTTCCGATCTCTTTCGCCGTAGATGACATCGATACAGAAAACACAGGGCTCATCATTCAGACGACGGGAACCATAATAAACATTGCAGACATGAAAACCGTCCTCGTAAAGCTTCTGTAAATTCAGACGGGACTTCGACATTTCTGGCTCTTGCTTCTGCGCATCTTCTTTTTCCTTCGTAAGGAAATCGATCCGATCGCGCAGATGCTGGTTCTCGATTTGAAGATTTGCGTTCTCTTCTATCAGGTCATCCATCTTCTCTTGAATCTCTTTAACATCTGCTCCCATCGATGAAATACGGCTTTCCACCCGATGAAATTGGTCATACAAGGCACGTTTATCCATTTTATCCACTCGCATTTTCCATACTTATTTTTCAATCCTATCGTGCAGATCCTTAAACCTTACAATTCTGAACCGGCAAACTCAACCGTTTTATTATGCTCAAACAGCCGCACTTTGACGACTTGGCTGAGCACATTCAGTTCCACAACTTTCCCCTTACCTTCAGGCGTCATTACTTCCTGCCCATAATCAGGCATCGCCTTTCTGAGCGAAACATACGTGTCGTTCTCATAATTCAGGCAGCACATCAAACGCCCGCACAAACCGGATATTTTGGCAGGATTCAAGGACAACCCCTGATCCTTCGCCATCTTGATCGAAACCGGCACAAAGTCCCCCAAGAACGTCGAACAGCAGAGCGTTCTGCCGCAAGGTCCGATTCCGCCTAGAATTTTGGCCTCATCGCGGACACCGATCTGATGCAATTCGATCCGCGTGCGGAAAACAGCCGCCAACTCGCGGACTAATTCCCGGAAATCGATCCGGCCTTCCGAACTGAAATGGAAAGTCAAACGACTGCGATCAAAAGTGTATTCCGCTTTGATCAGCTTCATCTCCAATTTCAGCTGCTTCATTTTGGTCTTGCATACGGCAAAAGCTTCCTTCGCTTCTGCGCGATTTTTTTCATCCTGCTCAAGATCTTTTTCGGTCGCGACGCGGATGATATGTTTATGTGCATGGATGCCACTCTCATCATTTTTGCATTGTTTATCAACAATGACGACTTGACCTATATCGACAGCATTCCCATTATTTATGATTAATTTTTCGTCCATTTTGTACTTTGTCTGGCCTGCTTCATAATAAGAGATGGGCCCGACAGGCATAAAACGAACACCAATGACGTTTTTCATTTTCTTTCTCCTCCAGAAGCTTTATCTATAGGCTATTCCCGAGCGCGATTTCTTCCAGTACCCCTTGGAGCTGAACATTTGCTTCCAAATGTTTCTTTCCATTGAGGATATTTTCCATATGCCGGGTGATTTCCTGAGGATGCAGTTTTTCTGCAATACGCTCGTACTCTGTTCCGTGATTTTTGTTGACGATAGCTTGCTTATTGCTGTACTTGGTATAAAGTAAATCACGGTAATAGAATAATAGCAAGTCCAAAAAGAAGTGGCCATCATTTTTATCCTTCAGACCATCCATCAAGTCGGTCTGCACAAACACAAATGCTTGGGGATTTTTAGAAGTCATCAGTTGGAACCAAGCCCATGTCCGCTTCTTGGATTCATGGAAACTCTCTTCCTGATTCAGCAACAGAGCTGCTTCCTGGTTATTGGTGATGGCCGCCAACAACGCCGCATTTTCAGGCTGTATGCCTTGCGCCTCCAAAGTTTCCCCTAACGCTTGCTTGTTGACGACCCGAAAATGGACGATTTGGCAGCGCGATCGGATGGTCGGCAGGATGTTCTCTTTTGCAGTAGTCATCAGAATCAGGTACGTGTCGTTCTGCGGCTCCTCTAGGAACGTAAGCAGGCTGTTCGAAGCACTGACCGTCATTTTTTCGGCATCATAAATCAGATAGACCTTGCGGCTGCCTTCCATCCCGCTTTTGGAAAGCTCTGCCTTCAATTCACGGACTTGATTGACTTTGATGGTGTTGCCATCCGGACTGATTTCCGCCACATCGGGAAATTCACCTGCCGCAATCCGTAGGCAATGATTGCAGTGCCCGCATGGCTGACCATCCTGCAACTCGTCGCAAAAGAGCGTTTGGGCTATCCAACGCGCCAATTCTTCTTTGCCGGTTCCGCGCGCTCCTTCAAACAAGTAGGCGTGAACCAGCCGCTTTTCCTGAATCGTCCGTTGGAACCTTTCGAGCAGTTCCGGTTGTTGCCTCATCAAAAGCTGTGTCACACCATCCATCCTTTCCTTCGTCATCAGAATCTGTAAAAACTATCTATCGGCAAAACAAACACAGTCGCTCCGCCTACGTGCACTTCCATCGGGTAGGCGATTGCGTTGTCCAACGGCACATCCATGCTGACTGGGGTCGCTACAAATTGCTCGCGCGCTTCGCAGTTGGTTTTGATGATCCGCAATACTTCATCGACCCGTTCGTCCTCTACACCGATCATGAAGGTGGTGTTGCCGGCGCGCAGAAAACCGCCCGTAGAAGGCAATTTAGTAGCGCGGACATTCGCTTCCACCAACTCGTCGGACAGGATAGCGCTGTCTTTATCTTGAATGATAGCCATAATTAATTTCATAACAAATCCCCTCTTTCTATAATATATGAAAAAATTTTATAAATTCCTATATGCTGAGAAAAGCGGAACGGTCCGTTGAGCTTTTGTTTCGGCAAATGATTTTACTCTAAAAATAGCTTGGATATCTGTTTTTGATGATGTGATAGCAAGCTTCCGCTACCTCTTCACGGCTCATCGTCCCATCGACGACTACTATCCGTTCCGGATTAGCCTTCGCCAATTGCAGATAACCAGCGCGGACTTTTTCATGGAAAGCGAGCTTTTCCTGGTCCAAACGGTTATATTCCCGTTCATCCAGATTTGCATGGATCCTTTGAATGCCTACTTCTGCCGGAACATCGATGTACAACGTCACATCCGGCTCGATGCCTTCTGTTGCGAATTGGTTGATTTCGCGGATACCCTCTTCACCGATGCCTCTTGCGTAGCCTTGATAAGCGATGGAACTATCGACAAAACGATCACAAAAAATGACGTCTCCACTTTCCAAAACGGGCAACACCTTTTCGATCAGATGCTGGCGGCGGCTTGCCGCATACAATAAAGCTTCTGTCCTAGAATCCATGTCCGTATGTGAAGGATCCAGTATCAACGAGCGGATCTTTTCCGCGATCGGACTTCCACCCGGTTCTCTCGTCGCTACCACTTTGCGGTTCATCTCTTGTTGCAGACGCGGCACTACTTGCTGCAACGCGGTTGTCTTGCCTGAGCCATCCAGCCCTTCGATTGTGATGAAAATCCCTCTCACTTTGCACACTCCTACGATTCTAATACTTCCATTATACGCTAAATGAAAGTTTTTTTATACAGATGAAACCGATATAGCTTTGTCAATTTTGCAACAATTAATTGTCTTGATTGCCTTTTTCTGAAAATAGAGCCATGAAACTGTTTCCGGCTCCGGGTGCGCCTGGATTACGTGTGCCGACAAGCTGAAAAGATGAATACCCGTTGCTTATTCATGTTTCCGACTACATTCCGGCCTCTAAACATGAATACCCGATATTTATTCATGTTTTCGACCACATTTCGAGCTCAAAAGATGAATTCTTTCGATTTATTCATGTTTTCGGCGAACATCCGCCAATCCCCACAAAAAAAGGGACAACCCCATTCCACATGGGCGCCCCTCTTGATAATCCTATGTTTGCTTCATTTGCGTATTGTACAGCATCGTGTAGATGCCGCCCTTTTTGACGAGCGTCTCGTGGTCGCCTCGTTCAACGATTTTGCCTTTCTCCAGCACCAAGATTTCATCAGCCGACAGGATCGTCGAAAGACGATGCGCAATAATCAGGCTCGTGCTCTTGGCTAGGATCGGCTCGATCGCTTCCTGGATGGCGTGCTCAGAGATGGAGTCCAATGAGGAAGTCGCTTCGTCGAAGATGATCAGCCCCGGTTTCCGAAGAATGATCCGCGCAATCGAAAGCCGCTGCTTTTCGCCGCCGGAAAGCTTCATGCCGCGGTTACCCACTACGGTGTCGTAACCTTTCGGCAGCCCACTGATGAACGCGTGAATATTGGCTTCACTGCACGCTTGCTCGATTTCGGCCTGCGTAGCATCGGGCTTGGCGTAGAGCAGATTTTCTCTTATCGTACCGTTGAACAAATACGTGTCCTGCGTCACCACGCCGATGTGCTGGCGTAGAAAGGCCAGATCGAGTTTGCGAATATCGACGCCGTCCAATCGGATTCTTCCGCCTGTCACATCATAGAGGCGCGGAATCAGGTTGATGATGGTGGACTTGCCCGCTCCCGAAGGCCCGACGATGGCGACGGATGATCCCGGCTTCAGCTCGAAACTGACGTTGTTCAATATCGGCTGGTCCGGATCATAGTGGAAGGAAACCTCTTCAAAAGCCAACTCGCCAGCAAACGACTCAGGCCGGAGCGCCTGCGGATCATTGTCGATTTCCACAGGCAGATCGAAATACTCGAATATGCGATCAAAAAGTGCCATCGAGCGGATCATATCAACCTGGATGTTCAGCAAGGAATTGACTGGTCCGTACATCCTGCCCAGGAGCGCCACCATGACGGTAATATCCCCGATTGTCAGATCCGTGTTGCCGTATTCAATAATGAGAATTCCGCCGACCAGATAGATCAACATCGGACCGATGTTCGTGAAGACGTTGATCACGACCCGGAACCATTTGCCCGCCATACTTTCCTTGATGTTCAAGCGAATCATCTGTTTGTTGGCTTCCTGATAGCGGTCGAACTCGTAGTTTTCCGTGACGAACAATTTCGAAAGCAATTGCCCGCTGACACTGAGCGTCTCGTTCAGGATCTGGTTGATGTCGTCATTGTGCTTCCGTGACTCAAGCGTTATTTCCCAACGCCTTTTGCCCACGCGCTTCGTCGGCAGAATGAACAATGGCACCACCACAATGCCGATTGTCGCCAGCAACGGACTTTTCGTATACATCGTGACGAGCGCAACCGTCAACGTCGCGAAATTCTGCAGGATGCTCGTCCACGTGCCCGTCAGCACGCTCTGCACACCGCCGATATCGCTGGTCATGCGGGTGATGATGTCGCCCTGCTTGCTGGTCGTGAAGAACCGGTGCGACATCCGCTGCAGATGGCTGTACATCTTGTTGCGCATGTCAAAGGTGATATTTTCCGCCATCCAGACATTGGTATAGCTCTCCAGTACGCTGATCAGATTGGCGAGGATCAACACTCCGAACGAAAGGCCGACCAGGCGGATCAGCACGGGCAGATTCTGCTCCAATAGCCCTTCATCGATGATGCGGCCCGTCAGGATCGTCGGAAACACGCCGAATACCGACGAGATGATGATCGCCAACACTGATACGATAAGTTGTTTCCAATAAGGGACGAGGTAGCTGAACATACGCTTCAGTAGCCGCAACGTGATTTTGGGGCTGTTCTGTTTCTCCTCCTCCGTCAGAAAGCCTCCACGGCCGCCTTTGAACCCGTTCCCGCCCATCATTGCTCACCTGCTTGGTGTCTGAAATCCTCCAAGGATTTTGTCAGTTTTTCGCAGAGCGCAACGAATTGCTCTTGCTCCTCAAGCGTCAAGCTATGATTGATGCGCTCCCGTTCCATCTGGCGTACTGCCTTCATTTTCTTCAATAAAGCATCCCCCTTTTCTTGGATGAAAATCCGGTTCCTGCGCTGATCGGCCGGGTCCGGCTGCCGCGTCAAAATCCCGTCCGCCTCCAGTCGGTTCAGCATTTCCGTCAAGGAAGCCGGACGGATCCCCATCCGGTCCGCCAATTCCCGCGAACTCATTCCATTATTTTCCTGCAATATCCGCAAAAGCTTTCCCGCTCCGCGCGATTCGTGCTTAGCGGGATTCTCTTTACGCCGCAGCGTACGCATCAGCTTCATCGCACTGCCGATGACATCTTTATTTTGTTCTTCCATAATAAGTTCCTCCTCCAGATAGTTAGGTACCTATCTATCTCCCTTCATTATATTAGGTACCTAACTAAAATGCAAAAGAAAAGAATGCGGCCGGGACATTTTTGTCCGCAACCACATTCTCTTTCATGTATGCATTCTATTCAATTACTGTTCAATGGCTGCTTTTTTTGCGTCTCTGCGGTCAGCCAACTCCATTTGGATTTCCGCCATGCGTTTGTCATCCAATTCATAGAATTTCATCGCAATCAGAGAGGCTACCCAACCCAAGATCATCATACCGACAAACAAGAACATCGTTACCCAGAAGATCTCTTCGCTCGGTGGCGTATCCACAGAAGGGAATACTTCTTTGAAGCCGATGTATGCCAATAGTATGCCGATGACTGTTTGTCCAAGAGAAGAAATCATTTTATCAACGAAGGAGAAGATTGTCCCCATCACACCGGGAGCGTAACGATCATTCTTGTATACTTCATAGTCTGTAATATCAGGAATCATCGGAATAACGATTCCTCCTGACACATTCCGCACGCCTGTCGCCAAAATGTACAAAGTAACGAATGCGATAGACATAGCGTTCATATCCGTCATGCGGATTTGCGACGGATCACCCAGCCAAAGCAACAGGAACATTGCGGCATAGAGAGCGATACACATCCAAGTAGATACAACGAGTGCTTTTTTCGAACCAAATTTACGGGCATAGCGCGTTCCGATTTGGATCAGGATCAACACGGGAATCATCGTGATAGCTGAAATGGAACCAAAGACACCGTAATCACCGATAAGAATACCGAACAGCATGACCATTACGATGGAATTTGTAGAAACAGTTGAAGCCAACTTATCAGTTGATGCAGCTACGATAAGCATCTGTAACGGGCGGTTGCCTTTGATGATGTTGAACATATCTTTCAACTTGATAGGTTCTTGTACACCACCTGTACCAAAATTTTCAGTTCTGTCATGTTCCCATAGACCTGCTACAGCAATTGCCGTCATAACACCGGAAGCGATGACTACAGTGATGACAAATTCATGGAAGAAAGATTCTGTGAAGCCGCCATGTTTGGGTACCATGTAATTCGACACATACATTGCAGCACCCGCAAACAATAATGACGTATAGGACATGTCAAATGTCGAAAACAAAGGACGCTGTTGCGGATCATTTGTCAAAACCGTTTGGCCAGCTTTTGTGCAGGCCGTTTGGAACGTATAGCCAACGATATAGACCAGATAGAGGATAATGAAGTAAATTAGGCGCATATTTTCAGGAACCAAGTGCGTCGTGAAGAACATCAATAAGGTAATGATCGTCATTACCACCCACCCCATAATCATGAAAGGCCTGAATTTACCCATTTTTCCGTCTGTCTTATCGATCCACAACCCGATGATTGGATCAGTGATTCCGTCCCACATACGGCTCATCGTAATCAGAGTGGATACAATGACTGTCCCCAAACCAACGACTCCTGTAGCGTAATAGGATACGAACATCATCAAATATAAAAATATGTTTGTTGCAGTGTTGTTCAGTGCAAATGCACCAATCTGCCATGTTTTTGCACGTCTGTAACGGGACTCTTGTCTTGCTTTAACTTCTTTTACTGTAGTTTCCAAATGAATACCTCCAATTTTGTATTTCTTCTAACTCTAAACTCCCCAAATAATAGCGGTTACATAACGAAACCTAATTAGCCCAACGGTCATCTTAATTGCCTGCTCACACCCTTCCTCCAAAACGAAAGTATCCTGTTTTTATGAAACAAAGTATAATTGCCTATTTCGATACAAAGTATCATATTGCAAAACTAACATTTGATATACATAACTTTATATTAAAAGCGTTACCAAATCAATGTAACGCTTACATTATTGTTGTATGTTTTTTAAATGTTCAAATCTTCGTAACATACCATTGACCTTAAGTCTTTTGGTCGTAATTCTCTTGACTGAAAATGCAGTGGCGGATATTTCATTAATGGAGGTTGGCAATTACTCTTGTACCGATTTATCTATGGAACAAAAAAAACAGACCGCATAGTGGCCTGTTTCTTCATTATTCCGAATGGAAAATATCTTCCGCGCGGTTCGTGCGTTTGCGCCACCGGAATTGCTTGGCTTTTTTCGGTGCTGAAATGTCTGCCTGGAGCTGGCGTTCTTTGGCTTCCCGCAGCAGGAACAGATATTTCGCTTCCGCAATCTTTTCAAAAATACGCAACTCTTCAGGCAAATCATAGGCATTCTGTTGCAGTTGGGCCAAGGTCGTGTAATGTTGATGGATGTCGCGGATCAAATCAATCAACTTTTCGTCGTATTGCTGCTTTAAGTGTCCCTGCTTCTTGCTTGCGCTGTTTAAATGGAATGCCATCTTTTTCCTTGTTCCCCCCGTTTTTGCTGCCTTTGTTACAGTTCTCGGCGTCCATCGATGGCACGAAAGAGCGTCATCTCATCCGCATATTCGATATCGCTGCCGACAGCCAGTCCGTAGGCAAGACGCGTCACTTTGATGCCCGCCGGTTTGATCAAGCGCGAAAGGTACATCGCCGTCGCTTCCCCTTCGGCTGTCGCATTTGTCGCGATGATGATTTCCTTGACTGTTTCGTCCTGTAGCCGTTTTATCAGGCTGGCGATGTTCAGATCTTCAGGTCCAGTCCCCTCCATCGGCGAAAGCACCCCGTTCAACACATGGTATCGACCGTGGTACTCACGGATTTTCTCCATAGACATGACATCGCGGGGATTTTCGACCACCAGGATGATGGACGCGTCTCGCGTCGTGTCCGAACAGATATTGCACGGATCTGTTTCGGTAATATTACCGCAGATGGCACATTGGTGTAAATCCCTTTTTGAACGAATCAGCGCGTCCGCGAACGCGAGCACAGCCTCCTCATCCATGTCCAGACAGAAAAAAGCCAATCGGGCGGCCGTTTTTTGTCCGATGCCCGGCAATTTCATGAAACTTTCGATTAATTTAGCTATGGGTTCTGGATATTGCATCTCGAAAAATCCCCTTCTCTTCTCTCAAAAGAAACGAGGCTGGGACTAAAGTCAACACTGCCCGACTTGTCTCACCCTCGCTCCCCTCATTCATTTTGGTTATTACTTGCGGCCTGGCTTAGAAGCCTGGGATCGCATTGGCAAATTTGCCCAATTTCGCTTTCGTTGCTTCATCAATCTTGCTTAATGCGTCATTCGTCGCCATCAGGATCAGATCCTGCAGCATTTCCACATCTTCCGGGTCGACCACTTCGGGTGCGATGACAACATCAGTGACTTTTTTGTCCCCTGTCATCGTGATTTTAACCAGATCATTGGATGCCGCGCCGACAAACTCCGTTACGTTCAGTTGTGCTTGCGTCTGCTCCAATTCTTTTTGCATTTTTTGCATTTGTTTCATCATGCCTTGCATATTTCCCATTCCGCCTCGCATTGTATGACTCCCTCTCTGTGTGTGTATTTTATTTTTTTATAGCTTGTATTTATCTCGAACGCCTTCAGTCCTCGACGACTGTTACGACTTCGTCTCCGAAAAAGCTCAACGCCTGATCGACGACTTCCTGTTCCTTTTGTTCCTCTATCACGATTGGATCGGTCTCGACCGAAAAATCATCGGCGAAATTTCCGGGGTGATAGTCACCACGATAGCCATCTTCCATTTCCGGCATCGGTGGTTCCGGCGGCAAATCCAGATCGACAGGTTTATCTTTATCGCCAGTTGCCGAAACAGGCTGTTTCGGAGCAGCCGATGGTACCGGAGCCTGCTTCGGAGCGGCTTGTTTCAGTTCGCCATTGGATTCGGCAGCAGGGCTGCCGTTCCGGTTCTGGATGTAGTTGCGTCGCACCGATGTCCATTGCTCTTCCGTCAAACACACCAATTCGCCGGGACGCTGCAGCATCCGCTGCGTTGCTGCATCCACAGCCGCCTGCAGTTCCGCATCTTCCGTCGCTTTTTGGCAAAGGATATCATACTGGAACGACAGGATGAAACTGGTCGGACTCGCTGCCACCGGATTGGCTTGCTTCAGGACAGCACGCTGGGTAACCGAGAGAACATCCAGGATATCCGTCCAGAAATCACGGACGCGGGCAAGATCTTGCTTTGTCGCCTCACCCAAAATCTGGTACGTCCGCCCCATGTTGGGCTTGAATCCGGCAGACGTGTTCGACTGGCGGGCCGTTTCTTTCTTGGCAGGCGCCGCTTTGGCACCCTCCTGCGAAACAGTCAGATTCCCGGAGGCGATCAGTTCCTGCAGCTTCGCGAGTTCCTTTTTGACGAGCTCCAACTCGTGCGCCAGCCGCTGAACTTCTCCGTTCGGCGCGGCTTGTGCGCTCGGAACTGCGGCCGTTGCATGAGCATGCGCCTTGGATTGAGACAGCTTCACCGCCAACACTTCTAGATAGATATCCGGTTGCGTCGAGAAGCGCATCTCGCCTTGGGTCTCGTTGAAGGCCTCAATCATCTCGTAGAGGAACGTTGCCGGCGCCTCTTGCGAAAAAGTCTGGAAAGCTTCACTGTATTGTTGCGTATTGTCGGCAAAGGCCTTGCCGTTTGTTTGTTGGTAGACCAGCACATCCCGCGCAAACAGGATCATCTCCTCAAGGAAACGGCCAGCCTCTTTGCCTGCACTCAGGATTTCCTGCAGCAGTTGCAGTGCCGATTCCGTCTCTTCATGCAGCAACGCGCTTGAGAAGGAGATCATCATTTCTTCCGTCAGACTGCCGGAAACTTTCACCGCATTTTCGAAAGTGACCGCATCCGATCCGTAAGAAATGATCTGATCGAGCAAGCTGAGTGCATCCCGCATCCCGCCGTTCGCGGAGCGCGCGATGATATGCAGCGCCTGCTCATCGTAGCAGATTTTCTCCTCCTGCAGGATGTACGCCATCCGATTAATGATATCCTGATAGGAAATGCGTTTGAAGTCAAACCGTTGCGTTCTGGAAATGATCGTCAACGGAATCTTGTGCGGCTCCGTCGTCGCCAAAATGAAGATGACATTTTCCGGCGGCTCCTCCAGCGTCTTCAGAAGCGCGTTGAAGGCACCGGTCGAGAGCATGTGCACCTCATCGATAATGTAGACTTTATAGTCGGCTTGGGTCGGGGCATAACGCGCTTTGTCGCGGATATCCCGTATTTCCTCCACACCGTTGTTGCTGGCGGCATCAATTTCGATGACATCGTTCAAGCGTCCCTCGGTGATGGCACGGCACGTTTCGCATTCGTTGCACGGTTCCCCGTCGACGCGATGATGGCAGTTGATGGCTTTCGCAAAAATCTTGGCTGCACTCGTCTTACCCGTTCCCCGCGGCCCGGTAAAAAGGTAAGCATGGCTCGTTTTCCCCTGTATTAAGGCATTCTTCAACGTCTGCGTGACCGCTTCCTGACCTGCGATGTCTCCGAACCGCTGCGGGCGCCAAACCCGATATAGTGCTTGATAGCTCATCCTTTTCCCTCTTTCACTTTTGCTTCGTCCATCTATTATAAGGGAAAAGCAGGAAAATAGGAAGGCGCGGCTCTATGGCTTTCGGGTGGAATATAAGCTTGTATTTTGCTTTCTTTAGAAGGCGATTCAGCTCAAATAAAAGAATTAAATAATAACGGTTGACAAAAAGTAAGTTAGGCATTATAGTAAATCCATCAAGTATTTCGAATTCGTATTAATTAAATTTGTGATATTATTCCGGAAAAAATAAAATTCAAATAAAAACGATAATAAAGGGGAAAATGAACATGACAGCATTTTGGGATTTGGGCAAGGTTGCCTTGAAAGTCAATGATCTTAAGAAAATGACGCAATTTTATCAGGAAGCAATTGGCTTGGATTTAATGGAAGAAAAGGAAAATTCGGTTGTGTTGGGGGTTGCTGCGGACAACACGCCTTTAGTGGAGCTGATCCAACTCGCTGCCCCCTCCAACCGCAAACGGACAACCGGACTTTTCCACTTGGCGATTCTTTTACCGACTCGCGCAGATTTGGGATCCATCCTTTATCATTTGTTGACGAAAAAATATGCCATTGATGGAGCGAGTGACCACGGCTACAGCGAAGCGATTTACTTAAACGATCCAGAAGGCAATGGCATCGAAATCTACCGCGACAAAGAGATGTCGGATTGGGATATCCGTCCGGATGGCAAAATCGAAGGCGTTACCGAAGCGATGGACGCTGATGGCGTAATCGGCGCGATGGTCAAAATTTATGATGGCATCCCTTCCGGCTCCATAATGGGACACGTCCATTTGACCGTTCACGATCTGGTCGAAACGCAACAATTTTACCAAAACGTACTCGGTATTTCATTGAAGTCAGACTTCTTCGGGCAAGCAAAATTCTTCGCCGCCGGAAACTATCACCATCACATCGGTTCGAATATGTGGGCTGGAAAACAGTTACCCGCCGCTGAAAAGAGCCAACCCGGTTTGGCCTACTTCACTTGGGTAGTTGCCGACAACACTGCCTATGAAGCGCTGAAAAGCAGACTGGTTCAGGCAGAAGTTTCGTTTGAAGAAGCGGACAACACCCTTATTTTCAAAGACAACAGCGGCATCGAGATCCATGCGGTCATTCATCAATAATAGTCATTTATTTATCATCCAAAAAAGCGCGACCGGCGGATATTCCTGCCGGTTGCGCTTTTTTTGGATATAGTCGAAAAAAATACCAAATCAAAAAGTTTTTCGAGTATACCCTAGGTTACGGGAAGTGTGAGAGGTACGCATTGAGATTCATCAAACAATTTTTTCGTTTTTTTGAAAGATTACTTTTACTTTCATCAGCAATTCATCGATTAGTTTTTCTGGTACGGTTTCAACATAGCTATACTTCCTCGCGTTGTAATCGATTGTTACTAGTTGATCCAGCAAAACTTTTCCTGAAGACTCTATGCCTCTTAATGGCACATACAAAGGATAATTGCGTTCTGTATTTGAAATGGGAGCGAATACAGCCACATTAGCATAGTCACTGACCCCATGATAGCTCAAACAGATATACGGTCTGTATCCTTGCTGCTCGTGCCCTTGTTTTGGGTCTAAATTAATTTTAACAATATCTCCTTGTTTTACCATTTCTCATTCCCCACTGGCGAAAGGTTTTGTAATTCTGAAGTGAATTTTTCTCCGTCGTACCCTTTGAACAGTTCTTGAAAAGTCAGGTCCTTTTCGGCTTTGGTCAACACAATCGAATGATTGACAATTTCTACATTCAGTTCATCATCTTTCTCTACTTCCAGTGCTTCCAATACACTTTTTGGCAAGCGTATTGCGTGACTGTTCCCCCATTGTTTGACAGGTAATTGCAGCATCATAAATCCCCCTTTCTTTGAGTTCATCTTACCACCAAAGTATCTACTTTGTATACACATCTACTTGCCTTTTTTAATTACGAGCAATGGAAGAAGTTTATACAGAAGCGGTAGACGACGAGCTACAATTTATTCAGCAGTAATTTCAGCAACATGGAGAGGAATCGATTGAGCAGCAGCTTTATCAGTTCTTAACGGAACATAAGGAACGCTTTCTGACGAATCCGAACACAAAACTGATGCTGACTATTTCTTTTCTTGTACCGGATGAGATGCATGAAGATGTTATGCAAAAAATATATAATTATATAGAGATATTGACTGCAACGTTAGGATCTCGCTTTGCAAAACAACCATTTCGTATCAGAGCGAAAGAGTGTGCGCTAGCTTTTGTCACATTGTTGGATGGCCTGGACGTTCAATTAGTCTATGAAGATAGCCAAAGGTATGAAGAATTACAAGCAATAGTCTGGGATATCTTCTGGAAAGGTATCAGTCTGTGATACTGGGGAAAACAGCCACTCCAATCAGCAGATATTCCACTGATACTCCTAAGCTATGAACGCGATCATCTAAAAAAACTAAGACGCAAATCCTGCCCTACAGGATTTGCGTCTTAATTTTTTTAGATTTCAGATACGAAGACTTTTGTCCCAGCTCCGTTCGGATTTATTCAGCAAGATAGCTTTCATATGAAGAGCCGGTAATCTCTCAAAGGATTACTTATAAGTGTCTTCCAATTTCCCCATCCACAAGCCAAGTGCTAAGCCGGCAAAGAAGAGCAAGAGAACGACAGCATAATTAAGGAAGGTGAAGCCGCTGTATAGTTCCAATGAGGGAGCAATGATGGTGGTGGAGGCAATCACCACGCCGAACACAAAATGGAAGACTGTCGCATACGCAATGTTCAGTAAGTACCGTACCGCTTTGGCAAAAAGAAAAATGCAGAGAACAGCCCCGATAGCCACGGGAATCAAGATCGAAAAATCAAGCAGACGAATGCCTTCAGTCAGAGGCTGGTACAAATTCAGATAAATTAAAAAGTTTGAGGGGCTCAAGCCAGGGACAATGAAACCAGAAGCAAAAATGGCACCCGCTAGTAACCAGGTGAAGAAATTTTGACCCACATGCAGATTGAGATTCTCATTGGACCAGAACAGAATGAAAAACATGACAATGGCAACCGTTAACGCTAGTATGATATGCCCACGCGTGCGTCCATGCTTGCCCGCTTCCCGGTAAAGCGAAGGAAGCGTTCCGATGATGGCTCCTATGAAAGCCCACAATACATGGACGGGATAATACTGCAGCCCGTAGTCCAAGGGATAGGCCAGTACGAAGACGCCCAAGATTCCCCCTACCCCAACCGGCAAGAAGTACATAACCCGTTTGACAAAATCATTCGTGATATCCGAGAGAAAGACAATCAATGGTTCGTATAAGCCAAAAACAGCCGCAAGTGCGCCACCGCTGACTCCCGGAAGGATAGCCCCCGACCCGATCATCATCCCTTTCATCATCCTAAGCAACCAGTCAATCACTTGAATCCTACTTTGTTCTTTATGCGTTTTCATGAACCAAATTCCCCTTTATTTTTAAAAGTTTCTATAATTATCCTATTTCATCAACCAGGTGCGTCTCTTTAAAAATTCCAGAGGCACGCTGCCCCATCTCCCGTTCCCACATCTGCTGATCTTTTCATCCTATAAGCGTACAGGGAGAATCAACATAAGTCCAATTATTTTAAAAATAATAGGCTTTTCTTAAAGATTTGGGAACTTTTGCTGGAATCTGGATAGCTATTTCATTATACAAGCTTTTCATCCACAACAAAAGCACCACTTTTATTGTGGATGGGATAAGGTAAAGATGGTTGGGTATTAAAGGAAAACCAATGGCAGAACCAGCCCGTTCCCTTCCTTGCGAATGGTTTTTTCCGGACGATGGAATACCAATAGGGAGCGAATGGATAAATTGCTACTTTCGTAGGTGTTGGAAAACGAAGAGCAGTGTCCAGAAAATGGTTCATTTCTGGACACTCCTTTTTTGGTACGCTTTTTCTCTAAAAGGGCTGAAATCAGTGTCCATAAACCCATTGCAAAATCGATGTTCAATTAATTATGCATAATAAAGTTGTGACACACTTAAAAAATTACAAATCATTTATATGGATGTTTGAATGCGAGCTTATGGTTATACTTCATTAATAACATGTTAGAAAAATAAGAACGTAGCCACCGCAATCGTATCGGTTGCTTTCTCTTTCCGCATTTAGTGGCGCTATTTCTCGCACTAATGGACTATATTCACCGTATAGTTGGCGTACTACTGTATTTCCGTACCTTTCTTTTAACCGCTTGATTAGATTTTCTGATTACCAAAGTGAGATAAATTCTATTTTAGTATGCTGTTTAAATGCTGCTTAAATCCCAAGACACGATTATAAATTATTGACAATATACGTTTACAGATGTAAACTAATTACATTGATTACAAATGTAAACGAAAAAAAGGAGTGAAGAGGATGGTACCAATATTGGAGGTTCAAAGTCTTAAAAAAATTTTTACGAAAGCAGATGGATCCGCGCACACGGCGGTGGATGGCATCTCTTTTGATCTCAGAGCTGGTGAAATTTTCAGCTTTTTGGGTCCAAATGGGGCTGGGAAAAGTACAACTATCAATATGATCACCACCCAACTTTCCCCATCAGGTGGAATGATAAAAATAGAAGGACAGGATATCCGGGAAAATCCCGCTCTTGCGAGGCAGAAAATTGGGATTGTGGCCCAACATAATAATTTGGATCGGGGGCTGACGGCTCTCGAAAACCTGGTGTTTCATGGGAAATACTTCGGGATGGGAACAGCGGAAGCAGAAGAGCGCGCCCATTCTCTTTTGGAAGACTTTGGACTATCCGACTGGAAAGATGATTATGTAAAAAGTTTTTCGGGTGGGATGGCACAGCGTCTCAAAATTGCCCGAGCGATTATGCATCGGCCTAAACTTCTCTTTCTAGATGAACCAACGACAGGATTGGATCCCGCCTATCGAGAAATTCTTTGGAAGCACGTATTGACTCTTAATAAGAAGAATCATACAACAGTTTTTTTGACAACTCACTATATGGAAGAGCCCCAACGCTTTTCTGATCGAGTTGCCATTTACAATGCTGGTAAAATTAAGGCAATAGGAACGATTGAAGAACTAAGGGAATTGGTCCCAACCGCTAATATTATATACTTGACCCTTGATCAAATTCCTTCTGGGTTCGAGCAATTTCTTCAAAATGATTCTGCCATTAGACAAGTTGTTAAAAATGACCAGAAATCTTTAACAATCTATCCTGAAGACCACAAACAAGCATTGAACAAAATCATCAATTTGGTCGATAAGCACAATGTTACTTTAGAAAATATTCAGTTAAGTTCTACGAGCTTAGAGGATATTTACATCAGTTTGACGGATAATAAGGAAGGGGAGAAAAACAATGGGACAAATGCAAATATCAACTAATTCCGTATTTTGGACGATGGTGAAACGGGATATACTGTTCCAATGGCGGAACTGGGCGGAGTTCATTTTTCGGGTAGCCATGTTGCCCTTTATCCTCATTCTCACCTATGGATTTATTTTGCCGCGCATCGGTGTTTTAACGGAAGATTTCCCAAACAATATGTTTCCTGGGATGGTTGGCATGAGCCTTCTAGTCACGGGAATCCACGGTACAGCAATCCCGTTGTCCATGGACTTTAACAATTCTCGGGAAATTGAAGATCGGCTGCAGGCGCCAGTCGATATCAGAGTGACGGCTTGGTCGAAAATGGTTGTCGGAATCATTGAGTCCTGGATTGGTGGATTGCTCGTTCTGCCCATCTCACTGATGTTTATGGGTAGCTATCTCAATTTCTCCATGTCCAGTTTAGATATTTTACTGCTGATCCTTATCTTGGCCTTGAGTTCCGTTGCATCTGCTTCTTTGGGTCTACTGGTTGGTACGATTGTGAAGCCCATGCAGATTGCCGCTATGTTCCCTGGGTTTCTTATGCCAATCATCTTTACAGGAGCAGTTTTCTTCAGTTGGCAATCCTTAACTCCTCTTCCCATAATCAAGGGGCTCGTTTTATTTAATCCTCTCGTATATATCAATGAAGCCTTGAGATTCACTATGATGGAAACCACTACTGCTATGCCGCTATGGTTTAGTTTGACGGGAATTATTCTATTCACACTCGCAATGGGCTGGTTGGGTATGAGACGTTTCACTAAAATGGCGATTCGTTAATTGTTTTGTTACAATTTTCTTGATTAGGCTGGGGCATTCCTAGCTGAAATGAGTGAAAAAAGGTTCCAATCACCAATTGTGGTGGTTGGAACCTTTTTTTGGAGTACCTTGGTGCAGCTTCCATCCTGTGGAGGTAACTTCGGGCAGTACCCTTTCTCTTGCTCACTATCATAATACGATTTTCAGACTATCTCTAACCCTCAGCACTTAATTGCATTATTCTTTTGTTACGAGTCAGGGTGCTCTTGCTGATACCGGTCATTTTCTCTACCTCTTTATAGGAATGATTCTTCAATAGATTCATGGCCAGATTGATTTGTTGCTGATTAAATTTCTTTGGTCGCCCTTCCCTGAAATCAGGTTTCTGTTTAGCCAGCTCTTTCCCTTCCTGCGTACGTTCCACAATCAAATCGCGTTCAAAATCCGCAAAAGCGCTGAAAATCAATCTTCCTGAAAACTATCTCATATTTTCTTTTTACTGAAGATAATGCTGAATGAAGCTACACAAAGGATAATACTATAAACCGAAAGCACGGTAAGACCGTTGGAAAATGTAATAGAAATATTCGATATCGGCTCCCAAAAGCTACCAGAAAGAAGCACTTCATCTGCATTTACATAAGAAAATGGCAAGAATTGCGCAAAATTATTGAGGGGTTCGACTTTTAAAATGGGCGATTCCGACAATAATAGCATCGCTACCAAAATTCCAGCATTCACAATAACACTGCCCGTAAAAAGAGAGATGAAGAAGCTCATGATAGATAAGAAAATAATAAAAAGAATATTAAGAACGACTGATTTCATTATAAATGTAAGAACTGTCATTATCGAAACTTCGAATCCATCGGGAGAGTAAACAATCGGATAATTCAGATTACCTAATCCATTTCGAACTAACAGAAATAGAAAAGTCAGCATTACAGGAACGACAAATGTAATGAGGGCAAACAAAGTAGTTGTGACTATCTTGTTTACTGCTGTATGATTCAAATCATTAGGCAGTATATTAAAAAATGAAATAGTATTATTCCTTTTTTCAAATGAATAAATATTGGCTAACAACAACGAACAGATCATCAGAATAAGTGCAGCTGGTATTTTCCCTTTAAAAATCTGTGCCAAATAGTTAAGTGCTGGAATTGAATTATGGTTATCATAAACTTTAGAAATATCATTTTGAATCAAATATTCTAGGGATGAAACTTTTTTTTGCTGCTCCACTATTGGTATTCCAACCAGAGATCCATCCTGTAAGTCTCTTAGCTGAATTTTTTCATACTGATACTCTGCAACTAATTTTTCAGATTCTTTATCTGAAAGATACGTATTAACTAGATTCTCCATCAATTCATTGCTTTCTTTAACTTTTTCTAATTGTCCAATAGCTTCCGGTACATCCTCCATATTCTTTTCTGCTTGTTTAGAAATTTCTAGATTGGCTTGATAATTTCGTAACTGGATATTTTCTATTTGTGCTATATCTGAACTGAAAAAAATGACGGGTACAATGAATAATAGAAACAATACGACCATACCGAAATAATTTGTCTTGTCAGTTAAAATTTTCTTCCATTCAAATAACAGTTGTGTCATTTACTGTGCCCCTTTTATATAAAATTCATCGTATATTTCTTGTATGTTGTGCGTATTGGCCTTAACAAGAACTAACTTCTCATTATGCATAAACAAAAATTCATCGCAAATTTCATTGATGTTAGACAAGTTATGCGATGAAAATATAATGATCTTTCCTCGTTCTTTTAATTCAACTAATAAATTGTTTACGATAGTCAAGCTAGCAGGATCAAGACCATTCATGGGCTCATCTAATAACAATACAGGTGCATCACTGACAACATACATGGCTATTAACACATGTTGCTTCATGCCTAGTGATAATTTCTTTATCGGTATGGCTTTATATTTTTCCATCCCTAGAGAAGCTAATACTTCTGTAATGTTAACCGCAGACTCCCATGTGGATTTTATGTACTCTAGATGATCCATAGCAGTCAAATTAGAATATATGTTTTCGTTACTCTCTACAAAAAAAATTTGCTTGAGGTACATACTTCTGTTTTCAATCAAATCACAGCTATTTAGCAAAACCTTTCCTTTCTTTGATACCAATCCAGCAATGGATTTTAAGAATGTAGTTTTACCAGTACCATTTGGTGCGATGAGCCCCACAATTTTGTTTTCTGAAATGGATAAACTTACGTCTTTCAGGATGCTTGTTTCTGTAATTTTTATAGTTAAATTGTTTATTTCGATCACTTTTATTTCAACACCCTTTCTTTTGTTTAATGCCTATTTCTAAATTGAATTAATATTCATTATGTTTATATTTGGATTCTGACATTTTAAATGTTAAACTGATGATATCAAAATTTTTTATAAACAACAATACATATGGAGGTTTAATAAAAAGAAAAACGTTAAGAATTCCTCAACGTTTTTTATCTTGACAGAGGACAGTGTGAAACTATAGTGTGTCCTCATTCCACATAATATTATCTATAAGTCAAAGTCCACTTTTACTACCTCTTTAATTTTTTTTGCTTTACCCAATGGGAAGCTACAGGATAATTCCTCTCCAAACCGAATCGTGCGAGTTGAATAATCAATCTCCCTAATATTGACTGGATTGATTAAACAAGAACGATTTACTCTGAATAAATTTGGATATCTTTTCTCCAACTCATTGAGCTTTCCATAAAACTCGTATTGTCCATTTGTAGTATATAAAGAAATTCTATGGGGAATATTTGAGGGCGCAACAAATAACACATCCTCCATGTCAATATTGAATGTCTGAGAACCTACCGAAAAAGAAAAATTTCGTTTTTGTGCCGTTTTTAGACCGTCAATTCTATCCTGTGCAGTCGTAAGAAGTTCCATAATTTCTTCGCGATAGGTATTTATTGGTTGGTCTTTTGCAATAAAACCAAGCGCTTCTACTTTTCTTTTAAATGTAAGGGGCGCTAACTCATCATGAGTTGTAACAAAAATAATTTTAGCTTGGACATCAGCCTTTCTAATCATTTCCGCAAGATCTATTCCGCTAATTGAATGGTTTAAATCAATATCCAGAAAGTAAATCCCATTTTTGGGTTGAAATTGTTTTAAATATGTCTTTACTTCAATGGGACTCTGCGTTTTTAATTTTATTTGAAATAGTTCACTGTGAAATAGAATGTAATTCTGAATAATAGACTCAAGCTGTTGTAACTGCAGGAACTGATCTTCACAAATAATAATTGAATAACTCATTATGTTCCTCACTTTCAAAAAATAGTGTGATGTTAGACTCTCTTAATCCGAATAGGAAGTTAGCGAAAAACCGTTTTCTGGTCTTGATAACTTAATCGCAAGAAAGGGGATTTGACATCTATTCCAGGATAAAGCAATAGACTTCTTAAAAGTATGTCATAGTAAAAAAACACCTGATTATTATCAATCATACCTATATGCCTTCAGAAATACCAGAAGCCGGGTTCCAAAATTGTTGATGAGGGCATTCTTCACTCTAGTTACGTAAGGATCAGCCTATTGATTACAATCATTATTTTGTTCTTATAAAATAAAATTGAATAAATAGAGTATGACATAATTTTTATACCTGAAATGAAAAACATCCCAAGACACAGAGAATCTCATCTTGAGCGATTCGGAAATATTAATTCAGGATTTCAAATACTAGTACTCAAGATATTATTGATTTTGCCCTTTATATCTATGATACAGTTGTCTTGTAGTAAACCAAGTTTGAGGTGTGAGCAATAACATGAGAATATTAGAGCATTATGCGAGTTGAAATGTAAAAAATTTATAGTGGTATAAGCAATGAGAAATGTGTGGCTTCAATTGAAGCGATGAGCGGTTGTGTTACGGAGCATATGATGGGGGCAGCTCAACGGGGAATTTCTAAATATAAAACGAGGGGATTACAAAGATGACAAAAATCAAAGTATTAAGCGTTTCAGAACTAAAACAGATTAAAAGGGGTGGCGCTTGGAGTGATTTGGGACAAGTCGTTGGCGGTATGGCTACTGGAGCAGGAGGGGGAGCAGGACTAGAAACAGCAATTTGTGGACCTGCTTGTGGAATCGTTGGAGGATTGTATGGTGCTGTTGCCGGTGGCGCCGCGGCTGGTTGGGATGCTAGCCATAAATAAAAAAGGAGTGAAAACATCATGGAAAATATCTATAAAGCAGACATCAGAGTTTTAAACTCTTCTGAAGAACTACAAGAAATATTTGGAGGAAGCGCAGTCGGTATTTTAGGAACTACTCTTTCAGGTGCAACAGCAGGGGTGAAAATCTGTTCTGGTGGAGGTCCTTACGCAATGGCTGCTTGTGGTGTTGGAGGCGCATTGATAGGAGCTGGTTTCGGTGCTTGGACGGGTGCTTAATAACGTAAAGAAAGCAAGTGGTCAAGACTGGTTTATCTCTCTTACGAATATGACTCTTTTTACAGTTTTTTCAAAGTTTTGGAATGGAGAAAATACATTTTGGAAAGTGTCAGTTCTTATAATTATAGGATTTTTGAACATATTCTTACTATCGAGGTCAGGAAAAAAGAACAGATAAATTTCTGTTGAAGAAGTTAGGATAAAACCCAACCGCCCAATGAATAAGGCGCTATTTTACCAAAACCGGCAAAATAGCGCCTTTTTTATCCTCCTGCAGCTGTGTTAGGAGGTTTTTATGCCAACTAAATTCCAAAATATTATTTTCAAAAACTCTTAACAGATAGTCTGTGATAATCCGATTGTTCGAATACCAGTATGAATTGCACCGAAAACATATCTTCTTCCTTCCTATATTGGACATAAATATTTGAATATTTCTGTTTAATTTCTTGTATGTTTGAAAGCCCCAAACCCAAATGATTTTTTTTTGAAGAAAACCCTTCCTCAACTAATTGCGAAACTGATGTATTATTCGGCTTACAGGTATTCTCGATTAAAAATTCTATTTGGGTATCATCTTCATAAATAAGTACAGAAATTTTTCCGTCATTTACCAGACTAGCCTCCTCAATCGCATTATCAAGAGTGATTCCTAAAATACGAATAAGATCGAACGTATGAATGGGGATAGTATCGATATTATTATTGCATTCAAAGTGACAATTTATATTTTGCTCTTGAATAACAAATAATTTACTGACAAACAGGCTCTTTAGATAGGTGTTTTTAATTTTTTGAACATCGTTATAATTCCAGTTTGAGGAATAAAGATTATTTTCAGAATATTCATCTAAGTCATCTATACACCGCTCTAGTTCTTCGTTTCGACTTTCTATAGCCCTTTCTCTCAAACTTAGAATAATGTTCTTATAATCATGTTTAAATTTACGCAAATTTTGCTGGTTTCTTTCTAATTGGTCTGTATATTTTTTTAAGTCGGTTAATTGTTGCCGGGACAACTGTTGTTCGTATTGCTCTTTTTGGTTGGTTATCTCTTTTATAAAAATAAGCGCAAGAAAAATAACTTGAATAGTAACAAAGACAGTTATGCCAATAATAAATTTATCAAACGCTTGATAATAATGGGAAGCATACAGAAATAATAATAGTGCAAGAAAAAAATAACTGAGTAATAGCGTTGAAAAAAATGAACCATATTTTTCAACGGTTTGATTGATTCTAAATTGGCGGTATAAAAAAATGATGACTAATAAAGCAACCATCTTTAGACTAACTTCAGTAATAATATAGAGAAATCCTTTTATTTCATCGAAAGAGGTAAACGGAAGTACAACAGCTGAAACGAAAATAGAAACTAGATAAGTTGTAATCATACTCAACAGTGATGTACTCAATAAAACGAAATCCGATTTCTTGGGTTGTTTTAGAAAAAAATAGCACCCTAATATGGGAATGATGTCTGCAAGACTACTTAAGAAAATCTGTGCAAAAAAAGTTAGTGGGACAAAAAGAGTTATTATTACAGCTTGTTTTTTTAGGCTAACTTTTTTGTAGAAATTAAAAAAAGCTAGGTAGAAAAAAAAGAGTTCCAAAAAAATCCTCAAAACATATGCTTTAGTGTCTATATTTAACATCTGTTATTCCTCCTTAAATAGAAGTATAGCAGATGTTAAAAGATCTAACATTTTTTAAAAAAAGAAAAAATACACTGTGCAACGCTAGACCTAGATTTACCTGAACTGGATAGTCCACCTCCAGCAATTATCTTTTTTAAATGTTCATCCGAGATGTGTCTAATTCTCATCTTTTAGGCTCCTTCACTGTTTGAATACAAAAAGTATGCCATAAAACGTTTACTAAAACGAGAAAAGATCCTCAACCATGGAAAATTATATCTTTAACAAAATAAATCCGAAAAATTAAAGCAGGGGATGACTGTTGTGTTTTTAGGAGGAAATAAGAATAGCAGTAACGCTGCTTTAAACCTTCATTCCCGGATTATTATAACGTGGTACTGAAAGAGCCCGTACCTACGGCCTTTTTTCACCAACCTCGTTATAAATCGCTACAAATATTTATAACGAGGTTTAACTAAGAAACATTGATTTATCAACCTTTCAACGCTCCGCGTTATAATTTTACCGGGAATCCAGGTTTAAATAATTGACATTAAAAATACCTAATTACCTGGGTGAAATGGCATTACTTTATTTTTCACACTCCAATAATAAAACCTGTTGTTAGCGATATGTTACTTGTCTCAATAAGGATCAATAACTAGCAAGTTCTATTTGTAATGAAATCCAGACTAAATACTCTTTCACCGACTGTGAAATACTTTAGGTAATTATCCTATTAGTACAAGCATTTTAAATCAGTGATTTTTTAGGGGTATTGAAAATATTACTTAGAGACTCAACTTTCGCAGCTCAAAATAGGCAAGTATTCCTTGATATAATTGGGCAGACTTGCAAACCAATCAAGCTGCGAAAGTTGAGTTATAATATTTCATTACGATGGGAGATAAAATGATCAAATTTAGGCACTGTTTGCGATGGCGTGATTGCGCGTACCCGTGGATCTAGGCGCCAAACTAAATTTTTATGTTAAAAAGAGAGAAAGATCTTGAATCAGATAAATTTGTATTATCAAAATGAGCTATAAAATTCATTAAAACAATTACGTTGAAAACCAAAAAAGAAGTCACAAAATTTAATTCCATCAGCTCTTACTTATATCTACCTATTGAGATTATTGAAAGGAACGTATGAGGCATCCTGGAAAATGATGGCAATTTCCTATTTATTATTGATCGATTTTAAAGCATGTCCGCACTGTCATGAATTTTCAAAAGTTTTATCTGATATTAAAGGAACAATCAAACTGTCAATCTATCATGTCAATTTAGAAATGGGGCACTTCTCTCGGTTCAGGACATTTTTTTATTGTCTTGAGATAAAAAACCAAACGAAGAAGAAACTGGTGGTATCTTGTATATGTAACATAAATCTATTTGAAAGGGAGTTTTATCATGCAAAAGTTTCAAAAACTAAACGAACAAGAAATGAAACAATTAATGGGTAGGTATAGCTCAAAAGATTGTCTAAAAGACATTGGTAAAGGAATAGGTATGGGAACAGCAGCTGGTGCTGCTGGTGGTGGATTAGCTGCTGGATTAGGTGCTATCCCAGGAGCATTCGTTGGGGCCCATTTTGGGGTAATTGGTGGTTCTGCTGCATGTATTGGTGGACTATTAGGAAATTAGGAGGGTCTATTAATGAAAAAAGAAATACTGAATCAAGAAGAAATGTTAAAAGTAACTGGCGGAAAAATTAACTGGGGTAGTGTAGGTGGTTCTTGCGTTGGCGGAGCAATAATTGGTGGTGCGCTAGGTGGACTTGGTGGAGCTGGTGGAGGTTGTCTGACAGGAGCTATTGGAAGCATTTGGGACCAATGGTAAAAGCATTAATTTTCTCTGCTGTAATCTCTTTAATTGCATTGGGTAACTATCTAAAGAAGAAAGATTTATCTTCGAAAAAGAAATTGATTGTAACAGCTGCCATAGCAATCTTCTTGATTATCTATGAATTTTTCTGGAGTATTCTCACTTGATAGATAATGTCATCTGTATTTTAGGGGACAGAATAAAATCAAACTGTTACTTAATTTAAATTACATTTTTTCGAGAAATTCATCTGCATCATGGCTTTGTCTTGAGACATTCTGTGATGCAGCTTTCAATATTTCACGAATACACACTCCCACCGTGACAGATCGTGTCCCAATAATTTGTGGCAATCACTTTTTAAATTCTTGTATACCTTCTCTGACTTCATCTGTAATCTGAACTTTCAACAATTGTCCTGTTGGGCTTACTTCATATTTGGAATCGCTGATATAGGGAACGGACACATTAAAAAAGTCCTTCCAATTCGTAACCCAAAGTGAATCGTTATAACCTGCATTCCCGGAAATTTATAACGAGGATTTTGTAGAAACTTAGTAACATCAAGGCTTTAAGAGGTTTTTTAGATTAATTCCACCTCGTTATAATCAGCATTTATAACAAGGTTAAAATCCACTGATATCAAGGTTTACAGCCATTCTCGTTACACAATTCGGGAATGCGGGATAAAAGAGGTACACCAAAATTTCTATTTGATTCTTTTTATTCTTTACCTATCTAATCTTTTTCTCCATCTACATCGTATTGAGACTTTTCTTTTGATTTAAGTTTATTCCGTTCACGTCTAACTCTTAACAACTCAAGCAACGTTAAAAATGCTGCTGTATAGAATCCAGAGCCAATGAAATCTCTATTAATAAAATATTCTATAGCAATCCCTATTAGACTTGCTATAGATAGACTTATTAGGACATTAAAATGCGGATGTTTCTGATAAAATTTCTTATAAAAATTCATGATGTTTAAACCTCAAATCTGTCTATTTATAAAATTTTATATCTTGTTGCTACAGCTCTTCCAGCGATGTCCAGCTTTGCTAATTCAGTTATTTATTCCTTTTCAGACCGTAAGGACTTTTGTCAGAATGTTATTGAATAAAATAAGAGATATACTATCTTGATTATCGCTAACATCTAAATTTAGCAGAACTAGGTAAACTTTCCCCGGAATTTGGGATACTACATGAGTCCGTACTTAAACACTGTACAGCAGATGGTCTCTTATGTTTAATTACACGACTAAATAACTCTTATTCATAATTCTTGTTCAAATACTCTAGAATGCTATTACGTATTTTATCATGCTTTATAGGGCTGTATGCGGTTTCTTTGTTGTGCCAGTTGGAACTATCATATAGCCATACAGGCATTTTTTTTCGTTCTTCACTTTCCCATTCATAACGTGGAAAAACATGAGCGTGCAGAAAATTATCAGTATTTCCTAAAATGTCGTAATTAACTCTAATAGGTGTGCAACTATGAATAATAGCATCTCCTAGAACACTCATGTCGGAAAGAAACTGTTCACGTTCCTCTAATGTTAAGACATTCAAAGAGTTAACTTCCTTTTTGGGTAATAGCACACAGTAGCCAGGTAAAAATTGAACATCTCCAAAAACAGCATAGCCACCTTTTAATTCTTTTATCAGCATTGGATTAGTCCCATTTATTGCAGATAAAATTCGATTCTCGTACCATTCCATGTAAATCACTCCTTTTTGACTTGGATAATTTTTAGTATAGCAAATTATCTAATCACTCAGCTTATTACCTGATGTTTTTATAATTTTTCTTTTATTCCGCGTCAAAGTGCTCTTACTGATTCCGGTCATTTTCTCTACCTCTTTATAGGAATGATTCTTCAATAGATTCATGGCCAGATTGATTTGTTGCTGATTGAATTTCTTTGGTCGCCCTTCCCTGAAATCAGGTTTCTGTTTGGCCAGCTCTTTCCCTTCCTGCGTACGTTCCACAATCAGATCGCGTTCAAAATCCGCAAAAGCGCTGAAAATCGTGAAGATTAATCTTCCGGTGGACGTGTTTTCGATAATTCCTAAATTCAGCACGTTGATCCGCACGCCCTTCTCAAATAAGAGCTTGATCGTGTTCAATGCATCTTGTGTGCTCCGGGCGAAGCGGTCCAACTTCGTTACAACCAGCGTATCCCCCGTTTCAATTTCCTGAAGGAGTTTTTGGAATTCGGGACGATCACTTTTTGTTCCGGTAATTTTTTCGAAGTAAACCCGATCGCAGCGTTCCTCCTCAAGTTGACGCAGCTGTCCTTCCAGATCTTGTTGGCGAGTACTATATTAGTTGTGGAGTTTATTTTTTTTTAATTGAATATATAAGTAGCCAACAAACCGTGTATATTAGAATACCAATAACAGTTATTGAAAAATTATTATTGGTCGGAAAGGAATTTCTGCTTAAAAAAATTAAAATGAAAATAATGGTTTTCAGGATGCCTTCTTCCCAAGATGATGTTAAGTTTTTTTTATCATTCATTATTTCCTCCTACATTTAACTCTTATATTGACAATTCAAAAGATTTAAAACAAAATGTACTTTTTAATTTCCCCAATAAGGATTATGGAATCCCACTAGATAGTGCAACGATATATTGTGAACCATATACTACCAATAACTAAAAGAAATCTCTTGTTTATCTCATTTATTCCTTCCCAAGATAAACCAAAAAACATCATAAAAGTGGGAATGGCAAAGTTACTTAATATTTCTTTAGGTGTAATGGAATAGCCTTTATTCCTTTGTTTAAAGAAGATATCTTACCATAAAGCATTATAACTCCCCCCTAACATGACTCTATTATACTATATTTAAGTTGCAAGAAAACATGTGAAATTTATCTGGTGCTTTGGTTTATCCCAAAAAATCGTTCTGAATATACAAAAAATCAGCTAAGTAGATTTAGAAAAATGTATATCTTCCAAATAATGAGAATCCAAGTTCTCTCCGGCTATTCATATTAGAATTATAGAATACAATCTATCTGGACGGAGTAAATGGAAAGAATAAGCAACAAAAAGGAAGTGGAAAAATGTTAGATAAAATTTTTTATAAGAATTCATGATGTTTAAACCTCAAGGCTCTCGTTTTATAAAGTTCTATGCTTTGTAACTACAGCTCTTCAAGCGACATCGTATCCAGTTCTTTTATAGAAGGTTAGCTATCCATTTCCAAACTACGTTCATCAGATTTAGCTCCGTACTATAATGTAAGCAGCCCATTCAATGCGATTTTCAGACTATGCTCTAAGCTCCAGTCATTATTTCCATTTTCCTCTTATTACGCGTCAAGGTGCTCTTGCTGATTCCAGTCATTTTCTCTACCTCTTTATAGGAATGGTCCTTCAATAGATTCATGGCTAGATTGATTTGTTGCTGATTGAATTTCTTTGGGCGCCCTTCCCGGAAATCGGGTTTCTGTTTGGCCAGTTCTTTCCCCTCCTGCGTACGCTCCACAATCAGATCGCGCTCAAAATCCGCAAAAGCGCTGAAAATGGTGAAGATCAATCTTCCGGTGGACGTGTTTTCAATAATCCCTAGATTCAGCACATTGATCCGCACGCCCTTCTCAAATAAGAGCTTGATCGTATTCAATGCGTCTTGCGTGCTGCGAGCGAAGCGGTCCAACTTCGTCACAACCAAAGTATCCCCTGTCTCAATTTCCTGAAGGAGTTTTTGGAATTCGGGTCGATCACTTTTTGTTCCGGTAATTTTCTCGAAGTAGACCCGATCGCAGCGTTCCTCCTCGAGTTGACGCAGCTGCCCTTCCAGATCTTGTTGTCGGGTACTCACCCGTGCGTAGCCATATTTCATCTTTTTCGCCCTCTCTTTTGACCATAAGTTATGACACCTTTGTATCCCTTGATTTTACTAGAGCAAAGAAGCATAGTCAATACTCTTGAGTTATGGCTATGAAATATAAGATTCAGAGCTAGAGAATGCTACGAAGAATAAAAATGAAGGAAAGTTAGATAGAACGTGACTCATAAAGTTGACTCTTAAGAAGAGATAAGGCCGCTTTTTTCTTTTGAAAAGCGGCCTTCCTTATTTGTCTTGTAATCGATTATTTTGGAGATTACATTTCCTAGATATTAAATTCTTTGCTTGACTACGTACCGTGGTACATGGTTTATAATATAGAAAAGGATGTGATTGCATGGCTTATCGTATTAGTTCTTTTGCTGAAAAATGCGGTGTGAATAAGGAAACGATTCGGTATTACGAGAGAAAAAAATTACTACCAGAACCTGATCGAACCAATACCGGGTATCGATCCTATTCAGAAAAGGACATAAAACGGGTAAAATTTATTAAACATCTCCAAGAACTTGGCTTTTCTTTAAGTGAAATTTATAAATTGCTTGGTGTGGTGGATAAAGACAACGTTCGTTGTGAGGGTATGTTTGAATTTGTCTCAAAAAAAGAAAGAGAAGTTCAAAAACAAATAGAAGATTTGAAAAAGACGGAACACATGCTCAAAAATTTACGACGAAGATGTCCAGAGGAAAAGGAACTGTATGCGTGTCCTATCATAGATGAGCTAATAGAAAATTAAGGGGGAAACAAGAAAATGAATCAATTTAAAATGGGCATTCACGGCATGACTTGTACAGGGTGCGAAGAGCACATAGAAAAAGCGCTTGAAAGTATCGGAGCGACCAAGATTAAAGTTAATTTTCGTCGGAACGAGGCGGTGTTTCAATTGCCTGACGACTGTGCGATAGAAACTGCGATTAAAGCAGTGAAAGAAACAAATTATGAGCCCGGAGAAATAGAGAACTTATCTGCTCGAGAGCATGTGGTGTCAGTTAATAAAGAGGAATATGATTTGCTCATTATCGGTTCTGGCGGAGCTGCTTTTTCAGCAGCTATAAAAGCAGTCGAGTATGGAGCAAAGGTGGGCATGATTGAACGAGGAACGGTAGGCGGCACCTGTGTGAATACGGGGTGTGTTCCCTCAAAAACGCTTCTTAGAGCTGGAGAAATCAATCGATCCGCACACACGAATCCTTTTGAAGGATTACACACTTCTGCGGGAGAAGTAGAATTAGGTCGCTTAGGGAATCAAAAAAATGAACTAGTCAGTGATTTACGGAACCAAAAATACATTGATTTAATTGATGAGTATGGATTTGATTTAATTAAGGGAGAAGCACATTTTATCAATGAAAGTACTATTGAAGTGAACGGACAAGCATTTTCTGCCCACCGCTTTTTAATCGCAACCGGGGCTTCTCCCCTCATACCCGATACTCCAGGACTTGAACAAGTAGATTATCTGACTAGCACAACTCTTCTTGAACTTAAAAAAGTCCCAAAACGCTTAACCGTTATTGGATCGGGTTATATCGGAAGAGAACTCGGACAGCTCTTCCATAATCTGGGTTCAGAAGTTACCCTAATTCAAAGAAGCAAGCAATTCTTAAAAGAGTATGACCCTGAGATTTCTGAAGCAATGGAGAAATCTCTCATCGAACAAGGAATAAAACTCATTTCTGGAGCAGCTTATGAGCGAGTGGAGCAAGACGGAGAGATTAAAAAAGTCCATATTATTGTAAACGACAAGAAAAAGATTATTGAGTCAGACCAGCTACTAATCAGCACAGGAAGAACGCCCAATACTGAAGCATTGAACTTAAGTGCAGCAGGAGTTAAAGTTGGAGCCCACAACGAAATCAAAATAAATGATTTTGGTGAGACAAGCAATGAAAAGATCTATGCAGCGGGAGATGTCACATTAGGGCCTCAATTCGTCTACGTGGCTGCCTATGAAGGAGGAATTGTTGCAGACAATGCGATTGGTGGGTTAAATAAAAAAATCGATTTAACAGTGGTCCCTGGTGTTACGTTTACAAGTCCCGGATTCGCAACCGTTGGTTTAACAGAAAAGAAAGCGAAAGAAAAAGGATATGAAATTAAAACGTCTGTGTTGCCGTTAAAAAATGTTGCTAGAGCGCTTGTAAACCATGACACGGCAGGTGTAATTAAACTTGTAGTTGATGGAAAAACGCGAAAAATTCTGGGAGTGCATGTGGTCGCTGACAATGCAGGGGAAGTTATTTACGCAGCCACTTTAGCCGTTAAATTCGGATTGACCGTAGACGACTTAAAAGAAACGCTTGCACCTTACTTAACAATGGCAGAAGGCTTAAAATTGGCAGCCTTAGCGTTTGACAAAGACGTATCAAAATTATCCTGTTGTGCAGGATAAAGTTGCTTTTTTAATAAGTAAATTACCCGAAAAAAGCGAAAAATATAATAAAAAGGCTATTCCTGATGCATGAAAATCAGGATAGCCTTTTTTGTATGGTAGATTTACTTTGCGTTTGCAAGGCCAAAAATTGACTAGCCATCCTGTCCACGAATACCAAACTGCTCGAAGAGGAAATTTTACGCCTATATGGAAATCATTTGGATACAGTGCGCTTCTTTAAGATGGCGAAATCACACGTAGATTTGGACAAAGAATTTCAGTACTGCAATTACGATGCGATGGTTTACCCACACAACGATTGTCTTCACGCGCTACATTATGATCGCCCTCCGTACCCGTGAAGAGAAGGATTCCCGGACCATCGGTCTGCTTTTAACTGGAAGATATCCGATTTGCAGAGGCAATCTTGTTAGTCTTGAACTGCCTGAAGGCATCTCTTACAACTGAACCTGCTATATCCGAAAAAATAGTTCAATCGCTTCTGGATAAGTTCTTCCGTAATATGCCTGCCTTTCTGAAGCGAGCCTTTAATCAGGCTATTAGCGGTCTGTCAAGGGCTTTAGCGGCATAACTATATCGGTAGAAATGTTTTTATATCAAGGATTAACCTTGATTTTTATGGTGCGAAAGTTGAGTTAATATGAAACTTCTTGTACAGCAAGCTACTCAATATTCCAAAATTGGCGCCAATGCATGATTTCGCATGTGTTTGCTTAACTGAACAATCTCATATATTTCATTAACTGCTTGCTCATTCATTCCAAGCTGGTTTGCAATTTCATGAGCGGTTAATCCCTTTTGCTGACCAAAGAGTATCAAATCAATCTTAAGGTAATCCATCTCAAAATAACTCATATATTTATCTGTTACTCCAGGTAAAATATCTGGATTTGGAGAACGATGTAATATTTCCAAGGGCACTTCTAAGAATTCTGCTAACTGAAGAATATGGCTTCGATATATATTTTTCATAGGCATGATATCAGCACAATCATCTATTCCGTATTTGCAGAAGAGCCCAACCATATCCTCCGTTTTATGTGCAGAACCAGCGACCATATAGTTGTTCTCTTCAGCAAATTTATAAGCTACCAGAACCCTCGCTCTTTGTTTAGAAGTGATTTTTGCAATCATCTTCCTTTTCCACGGATTGAGCTTTCCTTTGAGTGAATCTAAATAATCTTCTTTTTGTGAACGCCCACTCTTATACACTATTTTATTTACAATATCTTTCCAAAATGCGCGGCCTGATATTACAGACAAAAGAAAATCAGAAGTTCCCACCCCCCTTAAAATAGGGCTAATACTAATTTTTACTGTTTCTATGCCAAGGTGTTTGCTGATCATTCGACCATAATAATCAGCTTCAGGATTCCCCCATCTTTCAGGAAGCATCAAACCTTTGACCTTATCATTGCCAATAGCACGCGTACAAAGTGCAGCCGTTACACTGGAGTCCAGTCCTCCTGAAATAGGAACTACAATACCATCTCGATATGACTCGGAAAATTTTTCATTTATGAAATCTTCAATTTCCTTGCACCATTGTTGAGCATCAATTTGAAAAACATCTTTAGTTAGCTTCATATGTTCATTCATAACTTCTCCTCCATGATAAAGCTTCTTCTCTCAACATTTTTTACAATGTTAGATACTTTTAGTAGTCATTACACGTATTATATTTAAAAATGCCATGACAGCAACTCCCGCGTCTGCAGATACTGCTTCCCACATTGATGTTACGCTTGAGGCCCCAAGCACAAGGAATATAGCCTTAACTCCTAATGCAAAAATAATATTCTGCATTACAATGTTCTTTGTTCTTCTGTATAGGTTGAGACTTGCTCGAGGATACTAAATACGTGAATGTCATCTAGACTGTAAATCATAATTTTCCGTCTCTTCTTACTTTTACTGAACATGAACCTTTCAAAGTTTTTAACTGATGAGAAACAGTAGACTGTTGCATGTCTAAGGAAAGTGCAATACGAGTTCTTTATTCTGTAAAAGAAAAAAACGATAATCTTGTTGGATCGCTGATAATCTTAAATAATTTGCTTATTGATTGAATAGTCTCTCAATCTAACGGAGAAGGTAATGATGTTTCCATATAGTTTTAACTCCTTCACAGGAGGGTTTGTTCATATCCTCTATTTTTTCAATATTTTCTTCTTTTGTTGGTATTCTTCATCCGATAGTTCTCCTTTTGCATAACGCTGATTAAGGATTTCAAGTGCCTCATCCCGGCTATTTGAAGTTGTGCCAGCATTACTGCCTCCTTGGACTAGCTTCATCACCGCGTATACGATAATAACGATTAAGATTACCAGGATAATCATCATGAAAATTCCCCAACCGCCCATCATGTCATAACCATAATAATTCATCATTTTTCCCGCTCCCCTTCTGTTAATGTTCGGAAATCACTTGTTCCAGTTCGCCATGCCAATCATGGTGCCAGACTTCTCCAGTAAGATCATTGACACTCAGCATCCCGATTACTTTGTCGTCCTTCATGATATGAAATGTGTAATAGCCATAAAACGCATGCCCTTCACCCGGAACCGAAAAAGCTTCACCTAGCTGGCTTTTCACGAAATCGTCCGCGATTTTGACGGCCTCTGTTCGGGCCACAGTTGCCGTATACGTTGTGTTCGCATTGTAGAGGAATGATCCGCCCATCATCATGCTGTATTTTTCGTTCCACATCATGTTGGGACCCGGTTCGGGGTAAATCTGTCCCGTATAAGGATTGACCAAAATTTCCATTGCCCCTCTGCCGGTGTCTGTCTCTTCCACCGAAACGTAGTAATCTGCATCTTGGAAGACAAAAATATCCGCCACTTGAAGGTTATTTCCGTAACCCTTCAAATAATTTTCGACATCCGACAGAATCTGTTCGGGCGTCAATTTCTCATTGCTGCTGTTCTGAATCTGGTTGCTGTTGACTCTGCCGCCCATCATGCCGCCGTTGTAATATCCTTGATTGTATAAGACTGTATCAGCACTTTTTGCGAACATAAACAACCAAATGCTGTACCCAATCAGGATAGCAATTGCACCAAACAGGATTACACCCCAGACTAATTGATGTTTGTTTTTCATATCCTGCCCTACTTTCTTCGCTAAACCTTTAAAGCGATTCTAGATCGGCACCTATTATTGAGACCTTTTGATAACTGATGCTTACTGAGACCTGTGTCGACAAAATACATCCCTATATTGTTAATTATAGTTCCTTGGATTTCTAAACGCCAATTCTAATCCTTATTTTTATTGAATGCGTAATCTCTATAATTAGATAATTTATCTTCCAATCCTTTTATATCTTAAAATAAAAATTAATCCGATGTCTGTTAAACTGTTTCTTTCTGATATTCCATAAATCAAATTCAGCCTTTACAACAAATGCAATTGATGTAATTTCAGACTCGCCGAATCTCCAAAAGCACCCTCATTACCTTGGCAAATGGTCAGTATGGCGTCATTTCTCTCTACATCCACTTGTAAGATACATGGAGCATAGACCTCCTTAAAAATAAGAGCGCAATCTGCGAGGAACGCAAATACCTGACCTGACAGTATATTATCTATTAGGTCAGGTATTTGTTATAGAATTTAAAAAATACACTTGCTACTTATTTTGGCCGTTTTTTTATGAGGCATAGAAAATAGCCACCTTGACTTTTTAAGCTGGGAAATTATAAAGATAATGGGTGCAAAAATAAAAAGGGGAACTTCTTTTTTATTTAAAGAAGTCCCCTCTTGCTAGCATAATCTACTTTTTGAGGATTCTCATAGCATTTAAAACGGCTATGACAGTTACCCCTACATCCGCAAAGACAGCTTCCCACATCGTGGCCACACCGAAGGCACCCATAATGAGGAATAATCCTTTCACCCCAAGGGCAAAGAAGATATTTTGCCATACAATGCGACGGGTATCCTTGGCCACCTGCATGGCAGTAGCAATCTTAGAGATTTTGTCATCCATGATCACAACATCCGCGGCCTCAATTGCCGCGTCTGACCCCAGGCCACCCATGGCAATACCGATATCAGAGCGAGCCAGTACTGGAGTGTCGTTGATTCCATCTCCTACGAAAGCAACTTTCTCATTTTTTTCTTTACGAGAAAGGATTTCTTCAAATTTTACTACTTTGTCTTGAGGAAGCAACTCACTATAAACTTCCGTAATGCCTAGTTTCTTAGCTACTGCTTCTCCAACTTTTTTGGAATCCCCGGTTAGCATAATAATATTTTTGATTCCTAAGTTTTTCATTGCAGCAATGCTTTCAATGGCATCTTCTTTGATTGCGTCAGCAATCAATAAATGCCCCATATACACTCCATCAACAGCTAGATAAACGATTGTTCCGATTTCTTTTACTTCCTCAAAATTAATCGAGAATTTTTCCATTAGATGGGCATTTCCTGCCAACGCTTCTTTTCCGTCAATAGTGGCTTGAATTCCGTAACCAGCAATTTCATTATATGCCGTAATTCTTTCTTCGTGAATCTCTCTTCCATACTGTTCTTTAATGGAATCAGCTATTGGGTGAGTAGAATGAGATTCTATGTAAGCAGCTAACTCAAGTAACTGCTGTGAATTGATTCCATTCTTTGGTTCTATAGCAGTTAGTTCAAATTTCCCTTTTGTTAATGTACCTGTTTTGTCCATCACTACATACTTGAGGTCGTTCAAACCTTCCAGGAAATTACTGCCTTTCACTAAAATTCCTTTTCGAGAAGCAGAACCAATTCCGCCAAAAAACCCAACAGGGATGGAGACGACTAAAGCACAAGGACAAGAAATGACCAAAAAGATACTGGCTCTGTATATCCATTCATTAAAAGTAGCTCCTGGCAGTAACAATGGCGGCACAACGGCCAACAAGAGCGCGGCCACCACGACAACGGGCGTATAGTAGCGAGCAAATTTGGTGATAAACTGCTCGGTGGGAGCTTTTCGCCCACTGGCATTCTCCACCAGATCCAAGATCTTTTTGACGGTGGATTCCGAAAAAGGTTTCTCCACCGCTACTTTCAACACACCATTGCGATTGATAAAGCCACTGAGGACAGAATCACCAGGAGTCACGCTCCGCGGTACGGACTCCCCGGTCAATGCGGACGTATCCATAGCGGAAGTCCCGTCCACTACCTTTCCGTCCAAGGGTACTTTTTCACCCGGGCGGACCAGAATGATATCGCCCACCTTTATGGTTTCCGGGGCGACCTTCTCGATCCCGTTTCCTGTATCCAAATTCGCATAATCGGGACGGATATCCATCAGGTCCGCAATCGAGCGACGCGACTTCGAAAGAGCGACTTCCTGGAACACTTCTCCAACTTGATAGAAAAGCATAACCGCAACAGCCTCCGGGTATTGCTGAATGTAGAAGGCACTAAGGGTCGCAATGGTCATCAGGAAGTTCTCATCAAATACTTGTCCGTGGAAAATATTCCGTACGGCACGCCATACGACATCATAACCTGCAATCAGATAGGCACTCACAAATAGAGTAACAGAAAGCCCTCCTTCGAGCGGCAGGAAGATTCCGGCTAGCATGAGGGCGAACCCGAGTACCAAACGAATAATGGTAGTCTTTAATTCGTCTCTTTCCCCTTTCTCTTCATCACGATCTACTTGTTCCAGACCCTCAGAAAGCGCTACCGATTGACTGTCTGCTCCAATGAGTTTACCGTCCGCTTTATTTTTCAAGACAACATCAGGCTCTAACTTGTTCACTTTTTGTTTCACTTGGGATAAAACAAGTTCTTCTCTTTCCTCTGTTACATCGAAACTCAATGTTTGCGTCATATAGTTCACATTACTATTGGCAACGCCCGCAACTTGGGAGACACCTCTTTCAATCTTGCTGGCACAATTTGCGCAGTCAATCCCATCCAAGATCCACTCGTAGTGTTGTTTGTTTTCATCTATTAGATTTTTATCATTTCCTTGGGTGCCAACTTCGATCAATCGGCCGTCCGCCTTATTCTTCAAGACAACACCAGGTTCCAACTTGTTCACTTTTTGTTTCACTAGGGATAAGACAAGGTCTTCCCGCTCTCCTGTTACCTCGAAACTCAATGTTTGCGTCATATAGTTCACATTACTATTGGCAACACCTACAACTTTGGCGACGCCTCTTTCAACCTTGTTGGCACAATTTGCGCAGTCGATCCCATCTAGGATCCATTCGTGTAGTTTTTTGTTATCGTCCATTGTATCTCTCCTCTAATGAATTAACTGACTTCTTTTATAAACTGAATAATGTTTGAATGGTGCCATTCTCGACCATGATATAAATACCTAAGCCAATGAAAACCAGGGAGACAACCGGCCGCTTATATTTTTCTATGGTTTCGGATATCAAAGAAATTTTTGACAGTTTGTAACTGATATGGCAGAGAATCGCTATAGAAATTGCAAAAACGATTAACGCTACAGTAGTTTCCGGCCAGGTAAGGGCCGTGAAGTAGGGGATATAAATTCCTAGATTATCCCCGCCAGAAGCAACGGTAATCAGGGCTATCGTCCAAAATAATGGATTGGAGCCACGTGCTTGCATTTTTTCAAGCACATTCTCATCTTCCGGATCCTCCCTTTTTAGGGCCAACCGGATCCCTAATGACAAGGGGATTAATCCCAGCAAACCGATAACCCAGTCTTGCGGAATAAAATTTAATACAAAAGCTGCAAATAAACTAAAGGCGACTAAGATTCCCATTCCTAAATATTGTCCCCCAATAATCATCTTTATTCTCCTTCTTGTATCGTTTTGGGAGAAAATAATCATGAGGATTAGTAGGTAATCAATATTCGTAGAAACATATACCGCAAGGGCAGATACAATCGTTGGCAACATGGTTAGTCCCTCCAATCTAAGAAGTGAGCTGCAGGCCTTCCGATATTTTCAGCAAAGAACCAATAGCATCTGAAATTTCTTGATTCGCGAGCGAATAATAAACCATTTTCCCTTCTTTATACGATTTGGTTATGCCATTTTTTTTCAGAAAACGTAAATGATGAGAAGTGGTGGCCGTGCTCGCATCAATAATAGCTGCTAAGTCACAGACACACATTTCCTTATAAGTGGATAATGCATATAGAATTTGAACTCTGGAGAGATCTCCCAGGCATTTACTTAGTACCAGTAAGTCCGCAAAGTTTTTACCGTGTAGTTCGGATTTAACATAATTAACTTTTCCCTCATGAACAATCGTAGTTTGACAAACTTCTAAGTCCACTTCTTCCATTTTTAAGCCCCCTATCATTCAAATGTTCATTTGAATGAATTGTATCAGTATTTGTTAAAAATTTCAATGGTATTGTATATCATGCCAAGAAAGGATTAAGATATCTCCTCCGTTACCTGACTAGCAGCTCGATGTGAATCACTTTGAAAAGCACCTACTGCAAACAGGAAGCAATAACAACTGAAAAAGCTGATTCCGGGGGGGAATACCGGAATCAGCTTTTGAAATAAACTGTCTGCGCTCTTTTTTTAGTTGCCCTTTCTTTCTATGTCCCTACTGGACGTATTGTCTTCCTCTTTCTCGAAAAAGAGAATATAGATAATCATGCTGCTGACTCCTAAGGTGAGGAAAACATCTGCCAAGTTGAAAATCGGGAAATTGATGAAATCAAAACGGAGCATATCCACTACATAGCCGATACGCATCCGGTCAATGAAGTTGCCCAAAGCCCCTGCCAGAATGAAGGAGAAGCTAATGCCGGACAAGCGGCTATTTTGCAGCTGCTTATGGAAGGTGTAAACCATATACCCCACTACCACGACGGTGGTGAGGAAGAAGAAACCTATCCTTCCTTCAAGGATTCCCCATGCTGCCCCGCGGTTTTGAATGTAGTACAAGGAAAAAATGCCTGGAATAACTTCCATCTGGTCGTACAGGGAAAAATTTTGGACGATCCCCCATTTCATCAGTTGGTCTGTGGCAATCAAAAAAGCTGCCAGTAGGTAATATAAAATCATGCAGTAACCTCTCTTTGTAAGGAATAGATTCACTAACTATTGTATAAGACTGCGACGAGGAAGTATAGTTCCCAGCTGGCACATTGAAAGCTGGGGATTCTATTGAGTTTATTTTGACAAACGAAAAAATAAAAGAGCTCGTGCAAAGATGTGCGCTCTTACCCTTTGCACGAGCTCAATCCTTTGGCTTTACTAGAAGGACAACATTTAGTTAGACCTTAACAATCGAAGTCCATTCAGAATTACAACGATAGTACTCCCCTCATGAACAATGACACTGATTGCAATATCAGTTAACCCAAAAAGGCTAACGATAACTAAGAAGACCACGACGGCCATGGAAAAGTAGATATTTTGCCAAATCACTTTGTTCATTTTTTTAGAAATTTTATGTGCTTGGACTAGTTTTGATAGATTATTTTGCATTAAAACGAGATCAGATACGTCTACCGCAACATCCGTACCATCTCCCATCGCAATCCCGACATCTGCCTTCACGAGGGCTGGCGCATCGTTCACACCATCTCCTACCATGGCGGTCACACCATATTTTTCTTTTTGTTCACTAATAATATTCGATTTGTCTTCAGGCATGACATTCGCAATCACTTCTGCGACACCGAGCTGTTCACCTACAGCTTTCCCTGTCAACTCCGAGTCACCCGTAATCAACGTGGTGTGGATCCCCAGTTTCCTAAAGTAATCAATGGTTTCTCGCGCATGTTCGCTCGGAATATCCATGAGGGCAATAAACCCAATCACTTTTTCATCTTCCGCTACATAGACAACTGTATTTCCTTGTGAAGACCATTCATTGTTGGAACGGAGATACTCATCCGGGACCGTATCAAAAGAAGACGGTTTTCCGATACGATAATTTTTTCCGTTATAGCCCCCTGTTAGACCTTTCCCGATTTGATTAGTCACTTCGATGTTTAGGTTAGTTTTGGCTTCAAATTTTTCTAAGATTGCATTGGCCAGTGGGTGATTTGCTCCTTTTTCAAGAGCCACTACGATATCAATAAGCTGTTCCTCATTCACAGAATCAGCAAAATAGTAATGGGTTACTTCCGGTTTTCCACGCGTAAGGGTCCCGGTTTTGTCGAAGGCAATGGCATCGATATCCGCTAATTGGGAGAGAAAGGTACTTCCTTTGGAAAGCACGCCTCGTTTCGCCAGATTAGAGGTTGCGGACAGAGTCGCGGAGACGGTGCTTGCTGCCAGGGCACAAGGGGAGGCTGCCACTAAAAGAACTAAGCCTCTGTAAACACTTTCGGACCATGTCCAATGAAATAAAATGGGAGCAGATAAAATGAAGAGTGGGATTGCGATCAAAACAAAACTAACATATCTTGGTTCAAACTTTTGGATAATGCTAGCAGCTCTTGTTTGATTTTCTTGGTTTTGACTGACGAGTTGTAAGATTTTGGAGAAAACAGTGTCTTTCGGTTCTTTTGTGACTTCCATTGTAAACGTACCTGTGCCATTAATCGTACTCCCAAATACAATGTCTCCTTTAGACTTCTCTTTTGGTATACTTTCACCATTAATGGAAGATTCATCAATGGAAGTGATGCCCGATAAAATCATCCCATCAATAGGTACTTGGTCCCCATTTAATACTTGGAGTCGATCTCCCACTTTTAATTCACTAACGTCAACGATTTTTGTATTTCCGTCTGGAAGGATTAACCTAGCTGTTGTTGGGTTCATTTCGAGTAATTTCGTAATTTCTCTTTTACTTCGTCCTTCAGCATACTCCTCAAGAAAATGGGCGCCAGAAAAAATAAGAATCAACAGGGTTCCTTCCCAAAAATTGCCCATCAAAGAAGCGCCAATGGCTGCCAATCCCATTAAAATATGAGAGTTAGGGGTAAATTTTTTTTTAATTTTTGTGTTCTTAACCGTTTCTCCCATGCCCTCAAGAATAATGACATGATAGCTCGCACTGATTGTCGCCAGTGAGAATAAAATATTTTGCAGTATCAAATATTTTTCACTTAAAAACAATGCAACAAGTGCCACAACTAACCCAATGAAATACATGACAATGGGCAATTTTCCGTGATTGTGATCGTGATCGTGCTTGTGATTGTGGCTATGATTTTCGTGTGTGTGTTGTTCTTGTATATTTTTCATTTCCATCACCCTTCTCGATAAACTTAAATATTTATCAATTGCATTAACCAAGCTGCTACAATAATGACTGTGCCTATACCCAAACGAAGAAAAAGCGGAGTTATATCAGCTACATTGCGCTGGTACCACCTGCAACATAATCATGCTTCTTTCCAGCTTATTTAAATGGTTTGCGCTGTCAACTCATCCCATAGCTATGCAAGATGGTCTCCATTATGAGACATTTAAGAATCACCTCTCTACTTCCCTAAATCGGAATATTTTCGTTTTAAACATGATTTGCAATTCATATGTTTATACATTCATTTTAAATGATTTGCTATTCAATGTCAAAACTAAACTTTTCATTTTGCTATTTTTTTAAATTTTTTCAAATTTTCAATTCATTTTTTAGTGAGCCAAAAAAAGGTATACCCTTATCTCAAGATAAAAAATTTGCATTTCATCAAACGTATGTTACCCTAATCATGAACGTTTGGTCATGTAAAAAGGAGAGAGTGCAAGTGAATACACCAATAACACCGCAGTTGGACAAAAAATCCATCCAGTCTGTCAGCAAGATTTTTAAGATTATCAGTGATCCTACCAGAATATCGATCCTCTTTCTTCTGCAACAACAAGAATTAAGCGTAGGCTCAATTACCACTTCCTTGGAAATGGAGCAATCCGCTATCTCCCACCAATTAAGAACTTTGAAAGAGGCGCGCTTGGTTAAAGCAAGGAGAGAGGGAAAAGCGATTTTTTACAGCCTCGATGATCCCCATGTTGTACATATCTTAGAGCAAGTCCTGGACCATGTTCGGGAGATAGCAGAATAAATCTATACATTAGAAGGAGGAATTCATAATGTCCAAACTTGCTGCAGACTATGCTCATAAGGCGCAGCCGAGAAAGAACATTAATATTGCTTTTTCCATCTATTCATGTTTCCCTGAAGTTGGGATATAACTAGTGTAAGCTAATGAAAAAAGGTTCCAATCACCGAATCGGGGTGGTTGGAACCTTTTTGAGGACCTAGGTGCAGATTTCCTCCTAAGGAGGGCTGCTTGGGAGGCGTATTTGCACACATTCACCTTTCCTCTGACAGAGAATCGAGTGAAGCACAAATTAGCCTCCAGCAATCCGAACGCTCGTTCTACATCGATCTTCCATTTTCCGTAGATTGCGCCAGTCTTTGCATCCGAAAGCAAATCTTTAATTATTTTCTTCTGTTGTTCCCTTCTTTCGCCTTGGTGCATTGCGCTCGCAAGGGGCATCCTGAGCAGTTTGCGCACTCATAAACCTTGAAAGTTCGAGAGAAACCATAAGTATCTTTCCGAGGGGCTAGATAACGGAAGGGGCTTCTGCCCATTGTGGGACATGAAAGCATCCTCTTTCTTATAATGCTCCCAATTGGAGAAGGGGAAAGGATTATTCCGATATTTCTTCTGCTCTAAACTCAGAACCCGTGAATGCAACTGGCGTGTTCTAGCTGTCTCTAGGATCCATTGGAATCATCGATTACTTAATCAGAGCAATTATTACAATCTATTTCTCACTAGCCCTCATCATGCCCACAATCTGATTCAAATGTACGGAAACTCGCTCAAGGAAGGTCTTCTCCGATAGCAAGCAAATAGGTCGGCCTTCTTGCTGTAAAGCTTCAACTTTTTGCATCTTCAGACTTCGCGGGTCCTCTTGGAAAAGATTGGTGTTCGCCTTTCCTACCACCAAGATTGTTGTATCTTTGGTGACAGTTGCTTGCGTTTTCCCTCCTAGGGCGGACGCTTAATGTAAAAGTTAGCGTGTTAGTAGTTGGCTTGTTTCCGGGATAATGTATCCAGTTTGCCTGTAAATACAATCTTCTCTTCTCGTAACATATGCGCGTCATTCCCTTCTTCACAAGAGACCTTTCTTATCGCGGATCCGTTCTTCTCTTCCATAATTCGTCTACGTGGCTGCCTATGAAGGAGGAATTGTTGCAGACAATGCGATTGGTGGGTTAAATAAAAAAATCGATTTAACAGTAGTCCCTAGGGCAGCGCTTACAAGTCTCGGATTCGCAACCGTTGGTTTGACAGAAAAGAAAGCGAATGAAAGAGGATATGAAATTAAAACATCTGTGTTGCCGTTAACAAATGTTGCTAGACCGATTGTAAATCATGGTACGACGGGTATAATTTAACTTGTAGCTGATAGAAAAATGCGAAAAATTCTGGGAGTGCATGTGGTTGCTGACAATGCAGGGGAAGTTATTTACGCCGCTTCTTTATCTGTCAAGTTGGGATTGACCGTAGACGACTTAAAAGAAACGCTAGCACCTTATTTAACAATGGCAGAAGGCTCAAAATTAGCAGCCGTAGCGTTTGACAAAGTCCTATCAAAATTATCCTGTTGTGCTGGCTAAAATTGTTTATTTAATAAGTAACTTATACGAAAAAGCTGATTATGCCTGGGTTTTTATGATCCAAACCTTATCTTTATCTTACAAGGAGTGTTAAATATGACTAATAAAAGCAATTCAGGATGTTGTTCAGGTACAACAGGATGTTGCGGAAACGCAGAAGAAATTAAAATTGAAAAAAATAAAATAATAATTGATTTTTTATATCTGGATTTGAGTGTATGTACTCGCTGTCAGGGCGCAGAAGACAGCTTAGATGAAGCTTTAAAGGAAATTGCAAATGTACTTGAAGCAACTGGGACAGATGTACATGTAAACAAAATCAATGTGAATACTAAGGAGTTAGCGGTAACTCATAAATTTCTTAGTTCGCCTACAATCCGTGTTAATGGACACGACATTCAGATGGAGTTTAAAGAAAGTATATGCGAATCCTGTGGTGATTTGTGTGGGAACGTAGTTGACTGTCGAATTTGGATTTATCAAGGTCAAGAATATACCGTCCCCCCTAAGGCTATGGTTATTGAAGGAATCCTTAAGGCGGTGTACGGAGGAAGTTTAGCTGATAGTATAGCTGAGCAAGAATACGTACTTCCTGAGAATCTAAAACATTTCTATTACGTTATGGAAAATAAAAAGTAAGATCGGTGACGTTTGATTCAGAAGGGAACGATTTTACTCTCACCCAATGAACAGTCACAGATAAGAAGAATCTGCAAAAATAGAACTGTGACATAAATCAAATTTTGGCGGAAATTAGCTAATAGAAAAATAGAAATCGCATGAAATCAACATTTGTCAGTTTGATTCATGCGATTTTTTCTCTTTTTTAATACTTCTGTCCCAACCTCTATTTTTAAATTGGGTTATTTTAGAGGCGTATTTTCAAGGCGGGAAGTTTTTTTGTTCCGATTCAAATTGTTCAGCAGTGCCCACAGAGCCGGGATTTCTTATCTACTTAACAGGAGTTGATAAGTTATATCCGATTTCAATTGATAGGCGACCGGCAATATTTCTCCGCATTCGTTTTGGGCGGTCCAGGACAGCAACTATAAAGTCATATTCCGAATTAGTTTCTGCAGATTAGGATCTCCCAGGTCATGGTTCAGAATCGGTAAATTCAATACTTGGAGTCCAATTTCTTTCCGATCCAGGCGCTATTGTTCCATCTGACCGATATCATCATAGTTTCGACCCAGTCGATCCAATGACTCCACAATCAGGACATCTTTCTCTCGCAGGAACCCCAAAGCCTGCTGAAACTCCTCACGATCTGTCATACTTTTACCGGACATTCTCTCTTAAAATATTTTTTCTGCCTTGCTTTTTTCAGGACTTTGATCTGTCGGTCCAGCTTCTGGTCTGTGGTGGACACACGTGCTTATCCGATGTTCATCTGTTTTCCCCCTTTCTCGAACTCGATTTATTCGACACATGTACTCCACATTAAAAATCCAATAAAATCAACATTTTACAGGTGGTGATTTTGGGTACACCCCAAAACTACAGATAATAAAGACCACCTAATTTTTAGACAAAAATAAAGGGCAAAACTCACTTATGTGAATCTTGCCCTTTATTTTTTGTCCAATGTTTCTTTAATATATGATCTATTTGATCAAGTAACAGATAATCTTTATCTCTTCAATGCTGGAAAGGTAAACATTTAATTGGGCGATAGTTCAGCTTCTGTTACCCATTTATGGTTCCTGACCATTTCTTCCCCTGTGGTCGGCTCAAAGTCAACCATATATACGGTAGTGTCTTCTGCTGATTCTATCGTGGCAGTTGCATCTTGCATGCCTTCCATATGACTCGCTTCCAGCGTAACCTCTGTGCCAGGTTCCAGTGGTTCTTCGACATCTTTTGCTTCAGCTATTTCTTCCTTGATAACCCATTGATGGTTTGTTACTCGCGGATCACCATTAGTTGGATTGAAGGATACTTCGTAAACTGTAGTGTCGAATGCCCCTACAATAGTAGCCTCTGCACCCTGCATTCCTGTCATATGGTCTGAATTGATGGTAACAATGTCCCCTATCCGATATGTTGGGTTTTCTGCTGCTAGTAATCCTTCTGGTATTTCTCCAGAATCATCATGCATCATTTCACCCATATTCGAAGTAGAAGCAATACTTTCTATATCTGATGAAATATTTCCCACGGACTCAGAATCTACGTCTCCATCTTGATCAATAGAACATGCGGCCAATAATACTAATGTAGAAAGACCTAGGATACTTTTTATCAATCGGTTCTTATACATGTTTCATTACCCTCCTTTATTGACTATTATCGAAAGTACTCTACATTACACATTCTGTCCTTCCTTTTTTCAATAGTCAAATAATTAGTCTTATAATCAATTTACCTAGTCAGGGCTATAGGTTCATTTTTAGTAGTCAAGTACAGCACAATCAGATGCATACAATCGGTATCCAAAAAAATGTCGCATTAATTCGTAGCCATTATTTGGGCCCCACTTTTTTATTTAAAAACTATTCCTTCAATTTTTAGATGCTTTAATGGCTTCCTACAAAAAAATCGCTCACTCTTCCGGTACAGTATCACTTTCTTTTTTCGAACAACAGTTTTCCTTTTTCTTACCACCTAGCATTGATAGCATCATTCCTCCCATCATAATGGGGCATATAAATGGCGCAATAACTCCTAATATAGTAGCAAGTCCGAGATTATATTTAGCAATAAATGGTATTGATACTATAATCAGTATTGGTAGGCCACAACAAATAATCATATGGATCATATGATGTAATGGACTGTGTTTATGCGTTCCTGATTTCTCTTCTTTACTTTCATGGTGGTGCATAATTTATCCCCTTGCTTTGATTTATTTTATGTTTCTGTTTTTATAATAATATATGAATGTGTTGATTTTATGTAGAAAAAAATCATATCAAAAAGCCAAGATTTGTATATGATCTTGGCTTTTTGATATGAATAGTTCATTTCCGGAATATATTTTTGAGAAAACTCAGTTCGAGCATGAAACTTCAGACTTACCCAACTAACTTTTCAATATTTTCTTCTTTTGTTGGTATTCTTCGTCTGATAATTCTCCTTTTGCATAACGCTGATCAAGGATTTCAAGTGCCTCATCCCGGCCATTTGAAGTTGTGCCAGCATTATTGCCTCCTTGGACTAGCTTCATCACCGCGTATACGATAATAACGATTAAGATTACCAGGATAATCATCATGAAAATTCCCCAACCGCCCATCATGTCATAACCATAATAATTCATCATTTTTCCCACTCCTCTTTCTGTTAATGTTCAGAAATCACTTGTTCCAAATCGCCATGCCAATCATGGTACCAGACTTCTCCGGTAAGGTCATTGACACTGAGCATCCCGATTACTTTGTCGTCTTCCTTGATATGAAAAGTGTAATAACCATAAAATGCGTGCCCCTCACCCGGAACCGAAAAAGCTTCGCCCAACTGACTCTTCACAAAATCATCCGCATTTTTGACTGCTTCTGTTCGGTTCACAGTTGCCGTATCCGTTGCATTCGCATTGTAGCGGAAGGATCCTCCCATCATCATGCTGTATTTCTCATTCCACATCATGTTGGGACCCGGCTCGGGGTAGATCTGTCCCGTATAAGGATTGACCAAGAGTTCCATGGCCCCTCTGCCGGTATCTTTCTCTTCCACCGAAACGTAGTAATCCGCATCGGTGAAGACAAAAATATCTGCCACTTGAAGATTATTTCCATAGCCCTTCAAATAATTTTCGACATCCGACAAAATCTGATCCGGCGTCAATTTCTCGCCACTGCTGTTCTGGTTGCTGTTGACTCTGCCACCCATCATGCCGCTGTTGTAAAACCCTTGCGTATAAACGTCTGTTCCCGCATTTTTTGCCAGCATAAACAACCCGCTGCTGTACACAATCAATACGGCAAGCGCACCAAACAGGATTACACCCCACACTAATTGATGTTTGTTTTTCATATCCCTGCCTTCTTTCTTCGGTAAGCCTTAAAGCGATTTTGAATCGGCACCTCGTCTTTAGAAAATTGGATAAATTGTGCTTACTGAAATCCATGGCATCAATTACGCCTCTACATTTTTAATAGTACCCTCACTTACTAAACGCCAATTCTTACTACTTATCCATACTTTGAGGATTTGTTAACCCTAATATACCGGAGCAATGTGTAGATTTAATGGAGTTTTGCTTCTTCATACAGTCTACATAATCACCTAGTATGCTATGACTATGAAATCTAAAAAAAACAATCCAGAAAGAAGGACATAGACTATGCAAACAACTCTATTTATCATTTTAGTACTACTGGTTCCTGTTTTGACGATGGTAATCCTAAGTGCAGTTCGTAAACATAATTCTGTTTTAAGCGCAGATGTAAAAAGATTACGGGTAGAAAATGAGGCTTTGAGGAAAGAGCTTCTTAAACGCGGCATCATCGAATATGTTTAACAGTGGTAAAAAAAATAAACCTTAAGGAAAAGCATGCAGACAAAAAGTCTCCATGCTTTTTTTTCTTGATTTCTACCTTTTCATCAAGGCATTCGTCCAATAGCTCGTAATCTTGGAGAGCCTAATAGAAAGATTATCTTCTGGATTAGAACGAATCCTCATTAAGAATGAAACTGAAGAACTTCTTGTATCTTTTCGAATACAATGTCGGGCTTTTGTTCGCCATTGACCATAGAAACGATTCCCGCTTCCTGATAGAAACCCGTCAGTGCTTCCATTTCGAGCTCACTCACTTGTAGCCGTCTTTCTATGACTTCTGATTTATCCTCTGACCAAGGCAAATTGACCCTCTTTTCTAACCTTTTCCGTAAGACCTCTTTCCCAACAGCCAGATAGAGGACAACATCCAGCGACAGTCTTTTGCTTTCCAGATATGCTTCTAACGCTTCCGCTTGCTGACGCGTTCGCGGATATCCATCCAAAATGAAACCCTCTTTCATGTCATCCTCTCCCATGCGATCCCAGAGGAGTTTATTGACCAATCTATCGGGGACTAGTTTTCCCATATCCATGAACGTTTTGACTTCTAGACCGATCGGACTACCCATCTCAGCGAAAGATCGGAAGATTTCACCTGTAGAGATATACGGAATCTGATAGGTAACTGCGATTTCCCTCGCTTGGGTTCCCATTCCAGCGCCGGGCATTCCCATTATAATGATATTCATTTTCTAACACTCCTTATCTGCATTATGCCTCTATCGAATCGTACACAACCATTCACTACTAAGATAGCGCATGATTGTGTAGGGCGTATGGAGAAACAAAAAAACAAATATTTGCAGTAGTTCTAAAGGCATTAATAGGCCGACAGAACTTTTCCTACTGCTTCTTTAAAAACAATAGGACATCTTCTACTCCATAAAACCCACACAATGAAAAGGTAAACTCAATTCAGCAATATTGGAAAACTACCATCGTGCATTGCTCAGGAAAGATGGTGCGGTGGGACAATTTTTAGTAGTACAGAATCAATCGTGTGAATGATGGAGGGAAAACATATGAAAATTTTGATTGTAGATGACGAGGAAAACATTTTGGAGATTGTAGAGGCGTACTTGGTTGCTAAAAACTACCAAGTATTCAGAGCCATGGATGGAGAAGAAGCCTTGCGGAAAGCCGAAACCATCCGGCCGGATCTCATCGTCCTGGACCTCATGCTGCCGGATATCTCCGGTCTTGAGGTCTGCCGAAGAATAAGAAAATCCTCCAGCGTGCCTGTGATTATGCTGACGGCGAGAACAACGGAACAGGCTATCCTGAGCGGACTGCAAATCGGCGCGGACCATTATATGACGAAACCCTTCAGCCCCAAAGAACTGGTGGCCCGAGTACAGACTGTACTGCGACGCTCACATCCGGAACCCCAAGAGGTGAAATGGTCCTTCGAAGGTGGTTTATTGGAAATCTATCCCGATAACAAGCAAGTATTCAAAAAGGGCGTAGAAGTGGGACTAACGCCAACTGAGTACAGGTTGCTGACTCTTCTGGCGTCACATCCTCAGCAGATTTTCCCTAGGCAACAGCTCTTGCAGGTCGTAAAAGGATTAGATTTTGACGGAACAGATCGAGTCATTGATGTCCATATTAAGAACCTGCGACAAAAGATAGAAGATGATGATACGCGAACCCCCTACTATATCCTGACAATCTATGGAGAGGGATACCGATTTGGTGGTCAAAAATGAAGCGAACAATAAAGTGGCAACTTCTCCTTTCCTTCGTTTCGCTTTCTTTTATTCTGGTAGGAGCCTTCAGCTGGATAACACTGAACTTACTAGAGAGCCACTTTGCTGACTATGTCAGGGAGAGACAGGAGTCAGAGTTGGAAGAATACAGCACTGATTTAGAGAATCTCTATCAACAAAACGGTACCTGGGAAGAAAATTCGCAAGCAATTCAGCGTATTGGGCGAAATGCTCTCCAACAGTCAGTGATTGTGAGGATTTTCGACGAGGACGGGCAACTGTTATGGAGCCCATCCGCTTCTGAGGAAGAAGATGCGAAGAACAAGGTTCAGGATCATCTCCTGCATATGCAGCAAATGGTGGGAGGTATGGAGAGTGACTACGTGCAAAGCCGTAGTCCCCTTTATGATGGTACCGAAGAAATTGGCATAATGGAGATTCAATCCGTGGGTCCCTATGCTTACACAGAACATGACGCCCTCTTTATTTCCGATATGGAAAGTAAATTGGTTTTTGTGGCCTTCATATCGCTCCTCATTCCCCTCTTCTTTGCGCTAGTGGTGTCCAAAAAGCTTAGCTCCCCCATCGTCACAATCAATGATTTTACCCAGAAAATTGCCAAAGGGCGTTACAGCAGTCTTTCTCTGGAAGAAACAGGAATCCGGGAGATTGATGACCTGCTGGTATCAGTGAATGATCTTTCCTTGCAGCTTCAACACCAACAGAAGATCCGAAACCGTTTGTCCTCCGATATTGCCCATGAAATCAGAACGCCTTTGACGACCTTGAAAGGGAATATTGAAGCCATGATAGATGGTGTCTGGGAAATATCTGAAGAGCGGCTCTATCGTTGTTACGAAGAGATAAGCCGAATTACGCGTCTGATTGGAGAAATCGATCGGATCAACGAACTCGAAAGTCAGGAGTCTCAACTACAGAAAACCACCTTTGATCTTACGGAACTAGCCCAACAAATCGTGGATAATTTCCAACCCATGCTGGTTGAAAATAAACTCAACTGTTCCGTTAGCGGTAATCGCGTTTTTATTTCCGCGGACCGGGATAAAATTCATCAGGTCTTAACTAATTTGTTGGCAAATGCCATTAAGTTTACCCCTTCAGGAGGAAGAATCGACCTTTACGTTTCGCAAAGTAAAGGCACCGCTTCCTTTCGAATAATCGACAACGGACAAGGAATCCCTCCGGACGAGGTGGGCCAAATATTTGAACGGTTCTATATGGCGGAGCCCTCCCGAAACAGTAAACTAGGGGGGCAAGGAATAGGCCTTTCCATTGTAAAGGGCATTGTGAATGCGCATCAAGGGACTATTTCCGTAGATAGTATTTATGGGAAAGGCACAACATTTACAATCAATCTTCCCAAGGCAAAATAAAATAGGGTTTATAAAAAAGTACTCCAACTAATTAAATAGGGTTGGAGTACTTTTTTCAGTGGTCTATTCTCTTATCGTGCAAGGACATCAATCTCCGCCTCTGTCGGATTATCGGATACAATCTCAATTAGCATGCGGTGGGGTAAGTTTAGACTTGTTTGTCCAAGTGATTGGATCCACCCTGTCCTCACGGCGATTTGCTGGGGGCTGTTATCCGATTTGTCACGAATCCGCTCCCCATCAATTTCGATAATATTATACTTCCCGGGAGCAGGATAGTAGGTGATAAGCCGCTGTTTCTCATTTCCGGTCAGGAGGAAGCGGTCCACTTCCTCGCCGTTGAACGAGATAACTGCATACAGCTTGCTCTTTTCTATGTGTGCAGTTTCAACGGCGAAGATCATTGTCGGTAAAAAAGATAGAACAAACAGAAAAGAGACAATAATGATATCAAAAGGTTTCACCATTCTGCGATACTTTTTAATCATGATTCTCCCCCTTTTTCTCTCGTTTACTCTAACTGTTTTTTTCTCTTCAAGTACTCTGCTTCCGTAATATTATCTCTGGCAAATTCTTTTTGAATCTGTTCCAAAGAGGTCTCATTCGCAATTCGACTATCTGTTCGATCGGAAAGAATCTTGATAAGGAGGTACGCCACCATAAACAGCACTACAATCCAAAGCAACCCCATCAATCTTAAGGATCCCAATCCGTCATGATTCAGCAGATTCCAATAACTCGACATGCCACTCACACTCTTTCCTGTTATCCGTCTTTACTTCAATCTCTTTCTCCTTTGAGGTTCCATCCTTCTAGATAGTAGGTTTTGGGCGGATAATCCCTTCTCCGGTAAATCCAAATACCAATCGCACCCACAAACAAGAGCAAGGACAATCCCTGTGACACCCGCAAGAAATCACCAATCCACAAACTATCCGTGCGCAGGCCCTCTATGAAGAATCTGCCCGCTGAATACCAGATAGTATAGCTGAGGGCCACTTCGCCTTGCCGCAACAACCCCTTGCGGTTTCGCAAGGCAATGATTACGCCAAATCCGAGGAGACTCCATAATGACTCGTAGAGGAAGGTGGGCTGGTAGTACACACCGTTAATTTGCATCTGATCAATGATAAACTTCGGAAGGTACAAGTTCTCCAGAAAGGTTCGAGTCACTTCTCCACCATGTGCTTCCTGGTTAGTGAAGTTGCCCCATCGACCGATGGATTGGGCCAAAAGGACATAGGGAGCCAGCACATCCAACATCAAGGCAACGGGAATCCTCTTTTTCTTGGTGTACCAATAGACAGTGAATCCCCCTGCAATCAACCCCCCATAAATGGCAATTCCACCATTCCAGATTTGGACGATTTCGCCCGGATTTTGCAGATAGTACTGCCATTCGAAGAGAATGTAGTAGATTCTGGCTCCAATCAGCCCAATGGGAATCGCCCACATTGTCATATCTGTAACGGTATCTTCTCCTAAGCCTCTTTTCGTGCCCTCCTTGGACGCCAAGGAGATTGCCAATAGCATAGCAGCCCCAATGATAATCCCATACCAGTAGACGGTGAATGGGCCAAATGAGAAAGCTACGCGATCAATTGTTCCTACTATTGTTTCCATACTTTCCTCCTTATAAGAAAAAAACGTTTATTTTATAGTGCTTTTACAATCCCAAGTAAGGTTCTGGGTCAACCTGAACCCCATTCTCATAAACCTCGAAATGCAGGTGGACACCTGTTGAATCCCCCGTTGTTCCCATTATCCCTAATTGTTGTCCTTGGGATACTTTTTGTCCGGGAGCAACCCGAAGGCTGCCCGCTTCCATGTGAGCGTATAAAGTTTGGAGTCCGTTTCCATGGTCGATTTTCACGTAGTAGTCCCATGAATTATGGTACCCGGCTACTAGAACGGTTCCCCCCTGGGCTGCGACAATCGGTCCCGATCCGGCAAAATCCATGCCCGCATGCAATTTCCACTCCCCTGTAAGAGGATGGATTCTGTATCCAAAAGGATCTGTTACAATCCCATTACTCGGGCGAATGAAACCAGACGCGGTAACGCTCTTCGCTTCAGGCAGGGTTTCCCCCGCAGAGGCATACTCCACTACCTTGCTTTCTTCGAAGAAGCTTTCAGGAACAATCTCACCCGCCATTGCAACCGCGACCTCTTGTGCAGCCTGTTGTCGTACTACTTCTTCATCAGCGATCCGGCGTTGCTCCTCCTTCAGTTGATCGGAGAGGGTGCTCACCGTTCCGGCAAGATTCTGTTGCTCCTGATCAATCGCTTCTTTTTGTTCCACCGTAAGATCATACTCTTGGGCTAGCTGCTCGATTTGATTCTCCAGCCCTGCTTTCTGTGTCACCAAATTGGTTTTGGCTACTTGGATTTCCGCACTCAGTATTTCGAGGTTTTCCTGCTCGTCCTCAGCTGCCTGCTTTTTCTCCACCAGATCCATTTTGTCATTTTTCTGCTGGACGAGTATTTCCTTGTTGATGTTCATAATGTAAGTTACTAAGCCTATGTTCCCTATCATTTCCGCAAGGTTCTCCGAGTTGATAACTGCTTCCAGGAGAGTACGTGGATTTGTATCTGTTTGGACGGCTCTGGCTTGCACTTTAAGTTTTTCCCCTCTTAGTTCAATCCGTTCTTCCAGCATTTCGGCTTCTTTACTTAATTCCTTTATTTTTTCCTCAGAACTTTGCAATTTCCCCTGCTGTTCAACTAATTGTAGGGTGAGCTTGTCGATTTCCTTTTGCAGGGTGATTGTTCCAACCCCAAGTTGCTCTTTCTTTGCCTCCAATGTGTCCAATAGCTCTTGTTGCCCTGAAGAATTCTCATCCAATTCTTGGATTCTGCTTTCCAATTCCGTTTTTTGTTGATTGAGCTCTTCCAGCGTATCAGCTTTCACATCCAAAGGTACCACCAGTAAACTTAAAAGCGTGGGAATTCCTAAAATCCTGAACATCTGCTTTCTATTCATGTATCCTCCTTAAATGTCGGCAAAATTTGCCCCTTTCTTTTGCTTATTTTACTGTACCAAGAAATTATGTAGGTTTTATGGAGTTGTTAATCTCCATAAAACCCACATAGTTTTACTCTATTCTTGTCTTAGAAAGTTATTCTGAATCTTATTCGCTTCACTGATGGAATTGGGTTCTTCGTAATTTTTTAATCTATCGTCCATTTCTTTACTAACGTGTTAGTTGTAGCATTGGCGAAAAAATAAAAGGAGAGTTGAACATGGAATCAATCTTATTTATTGTTTTGATGGTGGCAGGGCACATACTCATGATGTTTGTTATGCCAGGTATGCATGGCGGACATAATCATAAAGGACATGGTCACGCGGATCCCGAATCGGAAGACAAGAAAAAGTTGGAAATTGAAAACAAACGGTTAAAAGAGGAATTGAACGTAGTAAAATCAAAAATAAATCAAAATGAATTGTGAGGGCCATTCCACATTGAAGCAGAAAATCATTCAAATTTCAGGGTTTATTTTCATTACCTTTTTCATCTTATCCCTTTCGGTGGCAGCAACCATCAACTTTACCTTCCTCTACTCGTTTGACATTGGTTACTTGAATATATCGGAATATGTAGGCATGCCGAAAGAGCAAATCTTAATGAACTATCGTATTCTGCTAGATTACCTGAATACCCCATGGATAGCGAAACTGGATATGCCGGATTTCCCTAGCTCAGTTAGCGGGTTATTCCACTTCACTGAAGTGAAGAAGTTGTTTATGCTGGACTACCTGATTCTGATTACTTCAGGGATAGGCTCCTTCTGGTTTATGCAGTATCTAAACAGAGAAGGGCAATACTGGCGACTTCTTCGATACTTCCAGTGGGGAATCTTGCTTCCGCTGGGTGTTGTTTTGGCTCTATTGATCAACTTTGATGTGCTGTTTGTGCTATTCCATCAGGTATTCTTTAACAATGATGCTTGGCTATTTAATCCCGCAACTGATCCCATCATCTTAGCGCTGCCGGCGGAGTTCTTTATGCACAGTTTCCTCTTGGCCTTTGGATTAATCGAAGTCTTCCTAATCCTGGGGTACTTCACTACTAAATATCGAATCTCTGCCCCAAGCCGTTGATTAAAAAGGTTATGGTTCATAAGAAAAACAGGGCTCTCCATCGAAAGCATGGGAGCCCTGTTTTTATCGAAAATTTATCGATCTATGATTTTCCTTATACAGCATACTGGCTGGTCTGACCCGATTCTGGAAGGGGGTCAAACCAGCCAGTGCTTTTTTCGTTCCTGCTTCGTTTTATTTAGGGTCTAATTTCAAAAGCATGGCATTGATCGCAACAATAACGGTCGATAAGGACATGAGGACGGCGCCGAAGGCCGGACCCAAGGTAATGCCGATAGGAGCAAGGAGGCCAGCAGCAATTGGAATCGCGATAAAATTGTAGCCTGCTCCCCATACCAAGTTTTGTTTCATTTTACGTGTCGTCTTGTTTGCTAACTCGATAAAGGATTCAATATCCCCTGGATCAGACTGAGTAAGGATAATATCCGCAGAATCCAAAGCTACTTGCGTTCCAGCTCCGATTGCAATACCTACGTCTGCCAAGGCAAGGGAAGGTGCGTCATTGACCCCGTCTCCCACCATGATAACCGTCTTGTTTTGGTTTTTCATGGACTCGACCAGCTTGTACTTATCTTCCGGAGATTGATTGGCTTGGTATTGAATACCTAGAACTTCTGCAACTCCTTGTGCAGCTTCCTCGTTATCACCAGTAGCCATGAGTGGTTCAATTCCGTATTTTTTCAGCACCTCGATCAAGTTTCTGCTGGTTTCTTTCAGTTCATCTCCCAATGCGACAGCGCCGATTGCTTCATTATTTTCTACAAGGATACTTAAAGTAGCGCCTTTCGGAATATCCATACGCAATGCTTTTCCGTATGCCTTTTGGCTGATTAATTGATAGTGGTGGCCGTTCGCCTCCCCTTCTATTCCTGCTCCCGAAACGATTTCAATGGAGTCAAAGGAAACTGACTTAATGCCTTTCGCTTCAGCGTGGTTCACAATCGATTGGGCAATCGGGTGACTGGAGCCCGCCTCTATACCCGCCAACAAGCCTGTAATTTCTTCTTCAGAATATTTATCACTCAAAACAGTGACGTCCAACACTTTAAATTCACCAGTTGTTAAAGTACCTGTTTTATCCAATACCATAACATCCGCTTTAGTAGTTAATTCCAAAGCTTCTCTATTTTTAACCAGTAATCCTCGGCTTGCACCCAAACTAGTACTACGTGATACTACCAAGGGAATAGCAAGACCCAAAGCGTGTGGGCAGGCAATAACTAACGTAGTCACAGTAAAGATAACGGCTGTAGGCAGATCCGCAATGATCGTCCAGATTAGTAGGGCGATTAAAGCTACTACAACCGCAATGTAGAACAACAAGCCAGCTACTTTGTGAGCCACATTCTCTGCTCGAGATGGTTGGCTTTGTGCTTGGCTAATTAATGTTTGTACTTGTGAGATAAAGGACTTATCCCCTGTTTCTGTTACTTCTACATATAGGACACCACTACCATTTGTTGATCCACCAATGACTTGATCTTTAACATTCTTTTCGATTGGCTTAGATTCACCTGTTAAGAGGGCCTCGTTTACACGGGATTCTCCGCGAATAATGATACCATCAGCTGGAACATTTTCTCCTGCTTGAACACGGATAACATCTCCAACTTGAAGGTCAGACACAGGACGAGTTTCAATCGAATCGTCTTCTAAAACAACATGAGCGTCTTTTGGCACTAATTCTGCTAGAGCTTTTTGCGCGTCCCCTGCTTCACCCAATGCCTTCATTTCAATCCAGTGTCCTAATAACATGATTAAAAGTAACGTTGCAAACTCAAAGAAGAAGTCCATGACATGTTCTCCGGTCACATATCGAGCGGCCACTGCGTAAACACTATAGGCATAAGAAACCGTTATTCCCAAAGTAATCAAGGACATCATGCCTGGAGCTTTTGAATTAAACTCATCTTTCGCACCCATGTAGAATGGTTTTCCGCCATAAATGTATAGAATTGTTGCCAATACAGCTGCTACAAAGTCTGCATAAGGAAAGATAATTTGGAAAGGCAACTGAATATCCATCAAAGGAGTAATGAGTAAGATTGCAATTCCTAATGGGAGTGACTTCAAGAAAATCTCTTTAAAGCTACCGTGATTGTGGTGGGCATGCCCTCCCATTGCGCCATGATCCATTTCACTGTGATCCATCTTGCTGTGATCCATCTTGCTGTGATCCATCTGACTATGGTCCATCTTGCTGTGATCCATCTTGCTGTGGTCCGTTGGTTTATTCGAACCGTTCTGTTGCTTGTTGTTCATAAACTTATCCTCCTCTTACCTCGATTAAAGAATGAGCCTCAGCTGTTCTCCCTGTTTCTTCATGAAGGATAAAAACTGAGGCTCCCCGAATAGAATCTGAATACAAAAAATTACCTAACTTACAAAATTTTTAAACTACCTTACTCCACTACTGAATACTTTGTGTCCTCTAAAACTGCGACAAATGTTGCTTTATCAATAACAGATCGTGTATTTATAGTAGCTTTTTTGCCTTTCAAATCAACAGACACTGATTCTACTCCCTTTATGGATTCGAATTTTTCTTTTACTCCCTTGGCGCAACCTTCACATTTCATGCCTTCTACGAATACTTCTTGTTTCATAAATTTTTCCTCATTTCTTTTTTTTATTATTAAATTTCTCTTTATCCTTTTTTGAAAGAAATGTTTCAACCGTCAGTCAACTATTAATGAAAACTAAAATGGGGTTGTGTGCAACAGTCGCAATTCTCCGCTTCATTGATCTCCCTTAAAAGATAGGGAATATCGGATAATGCTCCCAGAAACTCATCTTGCTTCGTTTTATTACCTTGAACGAGTGCAATTTTCTTACTTTCATCAATAGACACGCTCTCCACTGTAGGGAATTTTTTTATTTTTTCCGCTATTAGGTTTAAGCATTTGAAACAAGATAAACTTATAGTTAACTCCATCCTCATTCTACCATCCCCAGTTTTTATTTCATAACAGAAGGTTGAAATCCTTTTAAACGTAATGCATTCAACAAAACAGAAATGGAACTGAAACTCATTGCTGCTGCTGCAATGACCGGGCTGAGCAGAGGACCGCCAAATGCATAAACAACACCCATCGCAAAGGGGATACCAAGTATGTTGTACGCGAATGCCCAAAACAGGTTTTCTTTAATATTTCGGATGGTGGATTTACTCAATTCAACAGCAGTAGGTACGTCCATGAGATCACTCCGCATTAAGACGACATCTGCTGATTCTATGGCTACATCCGTACCCGAACCGATTGCAATCCCTACATCTGCCTGGGCAAGAGCTGGAGCGTCATTGATTCCGTCGCCAACCATCCCTACCTTTTTGCCTTCATCCTGCAACTTCTTCACTTCATTAGCTTTATCTTCTGGTAAGACTTCGCTCAACACCCGATCGATGCCCACTTGCTTGGCGATGGCCTCAGCGGTCCGTTTGTTGTCTCCGGTGATCATGGCTACTTCGATTCCCATCTTATGCAGCTTCTTGATGGCACGTAAGCTGCTCTCTTTTACAGTATCCGCTACCGCAATGATTCCAGCGATTTTACCATCCTTTGCAATGTACATAGGCGTCTTACCTTGGCTTGCTAATGCATCGGAGGCAGATGCCAAATTTCCCAGACCAATATGCCATTCGTCCATCAGCTTCTTGTTTCCGAGCAAGAGGTGTTGGCCATTGATTGTCACTTCAATCCCATGTCCTGGAATAGCATTAAACGTTTCTGTTTTCAAGAATGCTAGGCCCTTCTCTTCTGCGCTATTCACGATTGCCTCACCAAGTGGGTGCTCCGAGCCTTTTTCGGCGGAAGCAGAAAGAGTCAGTAATTCCGTTTCGGAAATCCCTTCAGCGGTGATAATATCCGTTACTTTTGGCTTCCCTTCTGTTATCGTACCCGTTTTGTCGAACACAATGGTGTTCAGCTTATGGGTCGTCTCCAACGCTGTCCCGCTCTTGAATAGCACGCCATGCTCTGCACCTTTTCCTGTCCCGATCATAATCGCTGTGGGAGTAGCCAGACCAAGCGCGCATGGGCACGCAATCACCAGTACCGAAATGGCTATAGTCAAGGCGAATACACCTGTTTGACCAGCAAAGTACCACGCTATCGCGGAAAGAATTGCAATCGCAATGACAATCGGAACAAAATACCCGGAAATGATATCAGCCATCTTAGCAATAGGGGCTTTGGATCCTTGGGCATCTTCCACTAGCTTGATAATTTGGGACAGCGCAGTGTCTTTTCCCACTTTTGTCGCCTTGTACCGAATCGTCCCATTTTTGTTGATACTCGCACCAATAATAGCATCTCCCACAGATTTTTCCACGGGGATACTTTCACCTGTGAGCATGGATTCATCTACCGACGTCAATCCTTCGATAACCACGCCATCTACCGGCATTTTCCCACCTGGCCTCACAACGATAATGTCGCCAACCACCACTTCATCAATGGAAATCTCTGACTCTTTTCCGTTTCGTACCACCAGTGCGGTTTTAGGTGCCAATCCCATAAGTTTTTTAATGGCTTCAGAAGTTTTTCCTTTTGTTAAGGTCTCGAGATATTTCCCTAGGACAATTAAAGCTAAAATAACAGCTGCCGTTTCATAGTACAGTTCATTGGCATAGGCTACTTCTCCACGGAAAATCATCACTGTTGCAAATACCCCGTAAAGGAAAGCTGCACTAGTTCCTAGAGAAATCAGCGAATCCATATTAGGGTGCCCTTTAGACAATGCCTTGAACCCATTGCGATATATTTTACTGTTTACCGCAACCACAGGGAGTGTCAAAACGAGTTGAACGATAGCAAAGGCTTCCGGGTTCATCATCGGGTTGATGAAATCAGGAAGGGGCGCATTTACCAAATGCCCCATTGCGATATAGAGTAACGGAGCTGTAAATAGCGCGGATATTAGAAACCTGTTCCAGAGACTCTTGATTTCTTTCTGTTTCTTTTCTTTATCCTGGTCTACCGTATCAGCAGTTGCTACTTCTTCATGTGCCTCATAACCTGAATCCATAACCGCCTTTATGATATCGGTAAGGTTCACCATACCCGGATCATACTCCACTACCAGTTTCTCCGTGGCCAGATTTACGGAGGAAAGATTTACTCCTCGTAGTTTCTGAGTTGCCTTTTCAATCGTCTGGGCGCATGAAGCACATGTCATCCCCTCAATATTGAATGTTTTCTTAACCGTATTAGAAATTGCAGTGTATCCTGCATCTGCCACTGCTTTTTGAATGTCTGCTTCCGTCAATGCTGAACTGTCAAACTGGATATTCATTTTTTCGGTTGCGAGATTGACGTTCGCAGTCTTTACTCCTGGTAATTTCTGAGCAGCTTTCTCTACAGTTTGTGCACAGGACGCACAGGTCATGCCGTCTATACTGAATACTTTATTCTCCATTTTTGCTTTTCCTCCCTATTTTCCATGTTGGTGTAGGTTGCACTGACATTGCCTAGGTAGACATCGGCAGCTAACCTCTTCCACAGCGGAAGTTCTTTTCTTTTCCAAAATCTCTTCCAAGTAGCGGATATCATTAAAGCTCAATACGTTGTCCTTGATTATTTCCCCAATCACATGTCCTATATCTTTGTTGCAAATACGGCTGAAAATATTGCCTGTGTAGTTTCGGACAGTAACTTCCTCAGCAACACGTGCCGTGTAGATAAACTTTTTCCCCTCTTGCTCAGTCGATAACGCGCCCTTTTCAACCAAACGACCCAACAGAGTTTTGATGGTGGTTGCCTTCCAGTTCATCTTATCTTCCAGGATCGAAATAACTTCCTTACTCGTGACATGATGGTTTGCCCAAACAACACGCATGACTTCCCATTCGGCATCAGTTATATGGGGAGTTAACGTTCCTGTCTTCATTTTTACCCCTTCTTCCCTGTTATTCGTTTACAAACGTAAACGTTTCTATGCTTATAATTTACACTTGTAAACATTATTTGTCAACTACTCTTTTCTGAATTTACAAAAAGATATACCGAGTCGATAGCGACGCGGTATCAAGGAAGTATGCTAATCTAACAATGTACTGAAATACGAGATTCTAACCTTCATTTGTAAATATTTAGCGTGTTCGCTTTACACGAACAAACGTACGTTCGTATAATAGGGTATAGAACTTGCAGGAAGTCCTTATTCGTAACACGAACAGAATGGTGGAAGGTGAATAATATGCTAAAAGAACCGATAAGACATACGGACAAGGTGTTTGAAGAGTACAACGACTACCAGGATAGAGGCATGGTTAAGTGGTTAACGGCATTCTCAATGGAAGAACTGACAAGGTCCATTTCTGCTGGAAAAGAAGAGGCTCTGAAGGATATCCCTATCCTCGCTCAAATGAATGCAAGTGAAATTGACGAAGTATTAGCGGAAGCCCTGCAGAAAAACAGGCCCGTATCAATTCAATTGAATCAAAAAGATTACCTCGGGCGTCAAACTGAATCGATAGTAGGGCATTTCAGAGGCTCTCTTACGGGAAATAAAATCTTCATTAACGATCAATGGATCTCACTGGAATCTATTCGTAATATACAGCTTTTACAAGAGGAAAAATGGTTCCAGATTCACGTCTTTACAAATAATCGAATGCAGCTATCCGGAAAGAATCCTATTCCAACCTCTTCCCCTATTGAAGAAAATGACACGTTAAATACAGAAATTACCTGGATTGAAGACTTCAATCAGAGCGAGGAATGGATAGAGTAATCGGATACTGCTGTTCAGCGCTTTTTCTGGTTTTCAAACTATTCCTTTCCTGATTCAGAAAGCGTATACTTGAACTTAAGGGGGAAGAATTCTTGGAATATTATGCGAGAGTAGTTGAAAGACTAGAATCCAGAGTAACTTCTACAACATCTTCTATTAAGATAGTAGAAGCATATATACATATGCAGTTGAATGCCGGTGTATCAGAAGAATACCTATCTGATTATTATGCAATCATAGACATTGAGACAGGTAGACTCGATGGCTTGAAAGAAGCACTGAGAATACTGCAATCAGAATTACTAAACTACCACTTGAGTCAGCTGTAGAAGTTGACCTCTTATTTAGAAGAGAATCTCTATACTAAAAGAAGGAACAAAGCTATATTTTATTAGCTGTGTTCCTTCTTTAATGTTCCGAGGTTTTTCGTCTGTAAGGAGGCTTTTTTTAGAGTCGTACCCTCTACCCGCAATTAATTCGTCTCTATCAAAATATCTGTTACTCTCTTTGCTGAATTTCCTCAATTAAAATTTTCATCTCCGCGATCTCTCGCTCCTGTGCAGCTATGATCTCATCTGCTAATTTTCGAACACGCTCGTCTTCTATCGTTGCTCGTTCACTAGCCAAGATGGCAATGGAATGGTGTGGAATCATAGCTTGCATGTAATCCACATCATCTATCGTCGCCTGACTGCGCACCAACCATAAAGAAACACCGAAGATTAAAAAACTCGCTCCCAGTATGATAATATTCCATTTCTTATTATCATACATCTTCCACATAAACGATAGCATCACAACCGCCATCACGGATCCCATAATCAACGTCATTAAGAGCCGCATCTCGCTGAAATAAATATGATTTAGCTGAAATACATTCAAGAACATCAAAAAATACATAATTACCGTAGAGACCAAAATCATAATTCCAAAGCGTACATACTTCTTCATAACAATCTCCTCCTAGTTGTAATTACTCTTTACATCTCCTATCTCCATTATAGCCACACGCGGATGACGGGTCAAAAATCCTATTTCAATTTTGAGGAGGTCGCCCGTCAATCCATCAAACGCCTCTAGGGCTAGTAGGCGTGTAAAAATTAGAAACTTTGACTAATCCCTATATTCGAGAATTTTGAAATGCATTTACTTTTAAGTTGATTTTCATTCAGTGCTCTCTCTTTTTAGACCTTCTGAAACAGAAGAGGTGGGTTCATCCTACCTTCTAGATCCACTCATAATCCCCACCACTTGATTTAGGTGTAACAGGGCTTTCTCCAAGAATGCCTGCTCGGACAAAACACAAACAGCGTGGCCTTCTTGTTGCAAAGCTTCCACTTTTTGCATCTTCAGACTTCGCGAATCTTCTTGAAAGAGATTGGTGTTCGCCTTCCCCACAACCAAGATTGTTGTATCTTTAGTGACAGCTGCTTGCGGTTTTCCTCCTAAGGCAGTGACTAATGCCTGCGCTTGTTTCCGAGAAAACGTATCCAATTTACCTGCAAATACAATTTTTTCGCCCCGCAACATAGTATCACCTGCCTTTCCCCTCAGCTGGAAGGGTTCTTTTCTCTATTTTACCCTTCTCGAAAGACTTTTATCAAGAACGATTAGCGAACGTGTATTCTTTTTTCAGAAAAAGGCCTTATATTACTCTCAACCTAACCTTAGACCCCTTTTTACTTTAAAGTGGGTGGGAAAATAAAGGGTTTTAAGACACTTTCAGATTGAAGAATGAACGACTCCCATTCAAATCTACTAAATTTAACGACAAATAAAAAATTCCTCGAGTATAATCGAAAAAACAAACAAATAAATAAGTTTTTAGAGTATAATCGAAATATATGCATAAAAATAAAATTATTAGCGTATGCTCGAATAAATATTTGGAAATGAGACATATTTCGCTTATGTCACAGGATTTTAGGAGGAACAGTATGTTTAATCGTCAGAGTTATTTAGATAAATTGATTCAGGCAAAAGACAGCGATTTTGTAAAAGTACTGACTGGGGTCCGTCGCTGTGGGAAATCAACCCTTTTAATGCTGTATAAAGACTGGCTGCTGGAGCGTGGCGTCGAAGAAAATCAAGTTATCGAAATCAGTTATGAGAGGATGGAAAATGAACCTTTGAAAGACGGCCACCGCCTCCATGCTTATCTAAGGGAACGGATTCCAGGACAGAAGCGGGTGTATCTGCTGATTGACGAAGCGCAGGAAATTCAGGGATGGGCTAAGGTTATCAATAGTCTCAAGGTGACGTTCAATGCGGATATTTATGTGACTGGGTCAAACTCCAGTCTTTTTTCTGGAGAATACCTTACTTATTTATCCGGACGGTATATTGAAATAAAGGTCTATCCCTTGTCTTTCCGTGAGTTTTTGGAGTTTAAACAGTACGATACGGTAAATAACCTAGAACAACATTATCAAGAATATCTCCGCAGCGGATCCTTCCCCGCAGTGAACCTGGTGGAAGACGAAAATTTGATTCGAACGATTAACCAAGGACTCTTTGATTCTATTTTCTCAAGAGATATTATTAGCCGCGGTGAAATAAGAGAAATTGGTGGCTTCTACAAGGTCGCAAAATTTGTATTTGATAACATTGGCAACAGTCTGTCCACCAATAAAATAGCCAATACGTTGCGCTCTGAGGGATCAAAAATCAGTCATGACACAGTGGATAATTACTTGATGTTGATGTGTAACGCCTATATTCTCTACCAGTGCAGTCGTTATGATATACGCGGGAAAGAGCTCTTAAGAACAAACGGAAAGTATTATATTGTCGATATGGGGTTACGCAATCAATTGATCGGCTATAAGTCTTCCAATATGGGACATGATCTTGAAAACATTGTGTTCTTAGAGTTAATCAGACGAGGATACCAGGTTTTTGTTGGCAAAAACGGGACCGCCGAAATTGATTTCATTGCGGAAAGATCGGAGACGAAAATGTATATTCAAGTCTCTCTATCGGTGATGGACGAGCAGACAAAAGAACGAGAATTCAAAGCTTTTGAAAAAATTACCGATAACTATCCGAAATGGTTGATTACGATGGATCGCTTGGATATGTCCCAAAATGGCATCCTTCACAAAAATGTATTTGATTTTCTATTGGAAGAGTAGCGGTATCCATATAAAGCCGTGAGCAACTCTTCTGTTCTTCCTTCCATTAAATGAAAAGCGACTCTTTCTGATTTATCTACAGAAAGAGTCACTTTTTATATAAGTCAGTGCGAAATTAAATCCTTGCGGGTAATTCTCCTGTTAAATAAAATTTTAAATAATACGCTAAAAATGCATAGAGTTCCCATCTATGCATTCAAATATAGTAAGTTTACTGTAAAGAAATCAGTACAGTGGCCGTTAACAGAGACTAATAAAAGCCTATCAGCGCTAAACTAAATTGGCTCTTACATAAATTTGGTGAGTATCATAATACATCTGTTTGTATTTATTGGAGTATGAATCATAGTAAGTACTTTTGAGTTTTGACTATTTTATTCTCACTTGCAAAGTATCAACCCGTAAAAAATAAGTATGTGCTCATCAATTGAAGATGGCACATACTTATTCTAGTTGCTTATGGAATTATATTACTTTCCTATTATCTTGTTTTAGTTTGAAGATTTACTACCTGTCTAGACCTGTAATTCGAAATCAATTCATCGTAACTTTGATTTTTACCAAATAGCGCAGACGTACCAAGAACAAAGCCTTTCACGCCTAAGGACCTCCACTTTTGAATCTTATCTGGGGTTATTGCACCATCAACAACTAATTCAAAATGATGATCAGTTTTGAGCGTTAGTAGTTGATGGATTTTATCATCAACAAAGTCTAAATATTTTTGGCCCGAAAAACCTACATAAACCGTCATTACCAAAACATAATCTACAAGAGGTAATAGTTCTTGTATCTCAGAAATTGATGTACCTGGATTTAGGACGATACCCGCCTTTTTTCCGTAACTTTTTATTTTATATAACGTTGATTCAGGTAGGTTCTCAGAGTTAGGATGGATATATATGATATCCGCTCCTAATTCAGCGAACATTTGGACATAGGCACTTGGTTTTTCTACCATTAAGTGAACATCTAGCATTAAATCAGTCGTTTCTCGAATGACCTTAAAATCTTGTAACCCCATACCAATTGTAGGAACATATTTTCCGTCCATAATATCAATGTGGAATATATCTGCACCGGCCTTTTCTAAGCTGGTTACTTCATTTTTCAAGTTACCAAAGTCTGCGCACATCATTGACGGACATAAGTATATATCAGCCATTGAATCCTCCGTTTCATCCTAAATTTATCATTTACTCAGAAAAAAATATCTGATAAAACTTGACTAACTCCACTACTGTTATTATCTGGACAAATTATATCTGCCATTTCTTTAACTAATGGTGAAGCATTATGCATTGCAATAGCTAAACCAGATAAATTCAACATTTGTATGTCATTCTGTTGGTCACCTATAGCAATTACATTTTCTCGATCAATCTCTAACGAGCGCATAATTTTCTTTAAACCAGATGCTTTATCAACATTTTCTTTCAAAATCTCAAAATACATTTCATCACTACGTACGCAGTTATATTTTTCGACAAACCACTGAGGGAGTAGCTGAGTTTTATGATTCAACATTTCGCTATCAGCTGTGAATAAAGCTTTATGGATATGCTCATGATTAGCAAGGGCTGACGGAGTTTTCGTAAAGATATCCATATCAGATAAATAAGCGTCTAAAATAATGTACTTGTTGATTGGATTGTTATGGGTAATCAATTGATTGCTATCTAAGAAATGCAAGCTTATTTCTAAGTCATCAGCCATTTGGATTATCTCTTCGATTTCACTCCGCTTAAAATGCTCTTCATGAATGATTTTGTCTTGAATCACGTTATACACGACTGCACCATTGTTGCAGACCAAAAAATCAATGTCCCCGTGCTCAAACATATTTAGATACGGCTTTACTCCAGAAATTGGTCTACCTGTACTTATGACAGTAAAGATACCTTTTTCTTTGACTTGTTTAATTGCTTTTATGTTTTCCTCAGTCAATTTCTTTTCATCATTAAGCAATGTCCCGTCCATATCCATCGCTATTAGTTTGTACAAATTATACACCTACTTAAAATATAGTTTTGGGGTTGCAATGACTACTTCCTCCGCAGCTTGAGAGATACTTATCGCTTCGTCCGGTAAAACAAGGATGCTCATCCCAGCCAGTATGCTATGACCATCAACACACATACTTCCTTTGGAAACGGTGATAGCTACCGCCACGTCTGTGGTATTGTGATATACATTCTCTAAAGTTTTTCTTACCATAGTATATGGCTGTTCTGATACCAGAGTGTCTTTTGGAAATGCGCTGCTTTTAACACGGTTTTCGGTATTCAAGGTCTCTATTGCATCGTCTAAATGTAGGTCTCGAAGTTTTCCGTCATTGTCTAAACGATTATAGTCAAAAAAACGATATGTGATATCTGTCGATTGTTGGATTTCATAAACAAGGGATCCACGTGTCAAAGCGTGAAGAGTACCCGAAGGGATATACACTACATCATCTTTCGAAACAATGATTTTACCAACTACACTTTCATAGTCTCCGTTCAGAATACTCCGCTTGATTTCCCTTTTATCCTCTATCAGTGAATCAGCATATATCCAGCCTTCGCTGGGAGGCTCAATAAAATACCATGATTCACTCTTACCATATAAGGCATTTTCATGAGTTATAGCATACTCATCGGTTGGGTGAACTTGTATACTTAGATTTTCATCTGCGCTAGTGAACGAAATAATGATTGGATAATCAAAACCTGCTGTGATTCCGAATTTTTCAGGGGCTGCTTTTACAGCTTCATAAAGGGTACGGTGCTCATCCCCTGCTAAAATTTCATTGCTCAGCGCTTCAATGCCGGATACAGAATAGACCGATCCTATTCTATCAATATGGGAATCTCCTGAGTATTGGTGCAGCCGAGGGGTTCCCCAAATTCTTTCCTTTGAAACTGGCTTAAGTACTATCATTTTTCGATCTCCCTTACATCATTACTTATTGATTTTGTAGTTTAAAATACTCCTAGCAATACACCCACAGTAACAATTGCTGTCAAAATAAGTATAACTTTGGTAGCACTCATTCTTTTTTTAGCAATTAGCCACCACGATAATATGACCATCAATAATGGTAGCAATCGCGGGAAAATTCCATCCATGACTGACTGGAGCTCCTGTACCTCAGTCCCCATCGGTATCGTTAATGCAGTTGATAAATAGATATTAGAAGCTGCTAGTCCTCCAACTACCATAATCCCTAAGATATTAAAAGCATCTGTGATTCTCTGGGCATTTTCTCCAACAATAACATCGATTGCATTGACACCTAATTTATAGCCATAATTAAAGGATAAGTAGCTTATCAATGGACCTGCGATACCAAATGAAATCATGTAGAATAATGGTCCGATGGCACTTCCGTTAACAGCCATTCCCATGGCGATGGAAAGTAGTAACGGAACAATGATACCTTGAATGATTGAATCGCCAATTCCTGCTAGAGGGCCCATTAAAGTAGCTTTGATATTGACAGGCATATCTTCACTTACTTCTTCACCTAAAGCAATCTGTTCTTCTAAGGACGTCACAATTCCATTAATTAATTGTCCGGTTTGTGGTTCTGTATTGTAAAACATAGAGTGTCTAGTCATCAATCGGCGTTGCGCTTCGAGATCATCTTTATAAAATTTCTTTGCGAATGGAATAAATGCATATGCCCAGGCATGAGCTTGTAACTTTTCATAACTCATGGATGACAGATGAGTAAAACCCCAACGAGCCCAAATTTGTCTACGATCTTTAACTGTTAATTTTTCTTGCATTGCTGTTCACCTCTCCGCTCTTTAAAATAATTCGTCATCTTCGAATACTGCTGCACTAGATCCTCCGCTCTCAGTTACAACACCGCGGCGCTCTGAAGCAAGGTATACAACATACGCAACAAGTGCTGCAATAAAGACTAAAGCAATCATACTTAGTCCAGCGAATGCCATCAGTACAAATCCAGCAAAGAAGAATATAAAATGACTACTTTCTTTAATAACAATATTCATTAACATTGCGATACCTAATGCAGGAAGTACGCCACCTAGGACTGAAATAATATGTGTAACTACTTCTGGAATGGTATTCAGCAACCCATCAACTAGAGGTTGTCCATAATAAACGGCTAGAAATACAGGTACTGCACGAAGTAAAAAGGTGGTAATTTGTGGTCCAATTACATGGTTGAATGTGATACCGTTGTAATCAAGTTCTTCTGCAGCCTTTTGTGCTTTCGTATTCCAGAAAGAATACGCTGCCATTCTACTATTATAGAAAATCAACCCGAAGGTTTGTCCGATTAAAATTGCAAGAGTGACTGCAATTGCGGGATTCCCTCCAGTTGCCATTGCTAAACCAATTCCGCCATAAGAGGCATAAGTGATTTCGCTATTGGTAGCCCCACCAGTTGACAAATTTGCGATGAACACCCCTTGGACAGCGACACCACAGAGAACGCCTGCCGTAACATCGCCAAACGCTAAACCGACAAGTAATCCAGCAACTAACGGTCTCCCTAAGATATAAAACCCACCAGTGATACCGAACAACCACGGTGTTTCAATCGCACCGAGATAGCAGAAAATCCCTGTTAATAATGCTGATAGCAACAAACTAGTTTCCATTTATATAACCTCCCTCATTAACTCATAGAATCATATTTTTTCTTCATTGTTGGCCAATTTTTAATGTCATCATCCGGTAATAATTGGAATTGAACATCTACCCCCTGATTATAAATATAATCGAATGCTTCATAATCTTCCTGATCAAGAGCTACAGTTCGACCTAAAACTTTTGTACCTGGCCTTGTATTCATTGGGCCAACATTCAATGTTTTACCAAAGTCAACACCAGCACGTAATAAGCTAGCAAATGTCTTTGGGGAATCACTAATCAAAAAATAGTCCTTAGGGCCTTCTATAGCTTTAGCAATTTTTTCAGGAGCAACTTCTTCGGAATAGACTCCTAACTTTAGATTACCAGCTGCCGCTCTCAACACTTTCTTACGTAATTCATCACTTGCAATATTATCCCCCACAACCAGTACCCCAAAGACATTTCTTGCTTTAGTCCAACGTGTTGTAGTTTGTCCGTGAATGACGCGATCATCGATTCTTACTAAGGTAATAGACATAAATACTCCTCCAATTTAGATTAATAAAGCTGTTATTTTATAGTCCCAAGTCGTCTTCCGAATCAGATTCTTCCAATGAGATTGATTCTTTACCAGTATCAACGGCTAACTGTGCTAGCTGATCTAAGTCATTAATAGATGAAAGTGATAACCCAAGCTCAACTAACATAGGTAAATTCATTCCAGCTATTAAACGTACTTTACCTTCATGCATTAACTTATAACTATAGCTTTCGTTATGGGGCGTTCCTCCTTTGATATCTGTCAGAATTAACACATTATCGTTAGATGTCAGTTCATCTAACAATTCATTGAGCTTATTCCTAAATGTGCCAATTCCACTATCATCTAAACTGATAGCATGAATGTCTTTATTTTTTCCCGCGATCATCGTATAGCTCTCGAATAAACCGTGGCAAAAATTCCCATGTGACGCTAAAACAATTTTCATAATATCCTCCCTATATGTAATGTCATATTACTTGTTAACGATTTCATTCTATATCAGTTAAACGCCCATGTCAACGCATTTGTGTTATTATTTTAACATTTAAGTGTTGACATATAGTTAAAAGGTGTTTTATAATCCGAATATGTAATGACATAAATAAAGAAATGGGAGATGATCACCAATGACAAAGAAGTACACTATTGATGAATTAAGCCGTTTTATAGACCATACCAATCTTGCCGCCTATGCAACTGCAGAAGATATGAGGCTGCTGTGCGACGAAGCTAAAGAATATCATTTTAAAATGGTAGCGATTAATCAAGTTCAATCAAAGATATGCGCTCAATTTTTAAAAGATACTGATGTCAACGTCGGTGCAGCGATCTCTTTTCCATTAGGACAAACGTCGATAGAATCAAAAGTTTACGAAACTGAAGATGCAATTAAAAATGGCGCCACCGAGATTGACTATGTCATTAATTTAACCGAAGTAAAAAATGGTAATTTTGATTACATCAAAGATGAGATGGAGAGAATTGTTAGCGTATGCACTGATCATAACGTAATATCAAAAGTGATTTTTGAGAATGCGTATTTAAGTAAAGAAGAAATCGTTACGCTTTCAAAAATTGCGAAAGAAGTAAAGCCAGATTTCATCAAAACTTCTACCGGGATGGCACCAACGGGAGCTACAGTAGAGGATGTTAAACTTATGAAAGAAATTGTAGGTGATGAAGTAAAAGTTAAAGCCGCTGGAGGAGTTCGTGATGTTGACACATTCATTAAAATGGTTCAAAATGGAGCTGAACGAATCGGAACTAGTTCTGGGATCAAGATAATCGAAGATTTTAAGAACCAGCTACTAACTTCCGGGAAAGAATTTATGGAATTTTAAATAAATTTAAACTCTCTTATTATTTGATAATACTAAGAGAGTTTTTTTTGGAAGGATAATTTATCTAATGGACAATAAAAAATTACACGAAGGAATAAGAGAGGATTTACTTGAGAAAATACTCAACAACACATATAAATTGCATGAAAAAATCCCCAAAGAGCTCGATTTAGCCGAACAATATGGAGTGAGTCGCCCAACCGTAAGACAAGCAATACAAAGTCTTGTAAATGAGGGGTATTTAGAGAGAATCAAAAGAAGTGGGACTTTTGTTCGTCAAAAGAAAATTAATCAAGAATTCACCCATATGATTAGAAGTTATGAAGATGAAATACAGCAAAAAGGGCTACATCCGGTAACTAAAATCATTTCCTTCACCAAAGAAAATGCATCCCAAGATGTAGCACATAACTTAAATATCAACGAGAGTGATAAAGTATTCAAATTAACGAGATTAAGATATGCAGGAAATGAACCTGTTGTATTAGTTACAACATATTTCCCATATAAAGGATTAGAGAAACTGGAAAACGTAGACTTTGCACACAGGAGCCTATATAAAGAATTAGAATCGTTAGGCTATCCCGTTGTTTCTATACAGCGGAAACTAGAGGTAATAAAAGCTGATGAACTTTCTGGAGTCATGCTTAACATTCCGATTAATGATCCAGTATTCTATTTCCATTCTATTGGGAGTACAGTTGATGCAACTCCAGTTGAATATTCTGTTTCTTGGTATCGAGGGGACGTAAACTCGTTTGTATTTAACATCAACATCACGTAATCAGCTAAGGAAATAAATCCTATTCCATTAGACAAAGAATTCTTCACCACTTATCGTAAAAAATATCGGAGTAACAATTTAATAGGTTTATTTGAATCATACAGGAGATATGAGGAGGACACGCCAAGATGGAAATGCTATTAAAATGGGCGATAGTAGGAACTGGAGGTGTTGCCCATGAATTTGCCAATCAGTTTCAATCAGACAATGCTGTTATAGAGGCTGTAGTATCCAGAAATCAAAACGCGGCTGATACTTTTGCAAATAAATTTCATATTAATAAGGCATACAGCGATTACGAAAGCGCTCTATCAGATAGTGAAATAGACATAATTTATATTGCGATTCCGCATAATATGCATTACGAGTATATCTATCGGGCATTAGAAGCTCACAAACATGTGGTCTGCGAGAAAGTTATTGTGTTGAATAGCAGACAATTACGTGTATTGAGAGAACTTGCCGATAAGAACGGTTTGTACCTATTTGAAGCTATGACAATTCACTTTATGCCTGTTTATAAAGATGTAAAAGAGTGGATCAAAACAAACGATTTAGGTCCTTTAAAAATGATTCAGGTCAATTTCGGGAGCTATAAAAACATAGAAGATCGCTATTTCTTTAAAAAAGAACTAGCTGGCGGTGCACTTTTTGATATAGGGGTCTATGCCCTAAATTTCGCCCGGTTCTTCTTGTCGGAACAGCCTAACAGCGTCCTCACACAAGTCGTTATGAATAAATCGGGTGTTGATGAAAGCTCTACTATAAGTTTAAAAAACGAGAAAGAAGAATTGGCTAATATATCTCTAACATTCAGAGCAAAGATGCCAAAAGTAGGGATAATTGCTTTTGAGAATGGTTATTTTACAGTTGATAATTATCCGAGCGCAAATAATATCTTATTCACATCTCATTCAGGAGATAGCGTATCATTTGAATCCGGATATTCTACCAAAAGGCTTAATTATGAAGTGAAAGAAATATCTCAAATTGTTTTAAGTAAAACATCTAATCCATACATAGATTTAACCTCAGATGTCCTTGAAATAATGGATAAAGTACGGAAGGAATGGAACTTAACATATGATGGTTTCGAAACTATTTGAATGTACAGCAACAGCCAGCCACACAACTATTATCTGTTAATCTGAATTAATATAGTTAACTAAACATAGCAGGCAGATTATATCGCACCTTACTTCAACCGGATGGAAAATTTGAATATCGACGCAAAAGAAGTGATTACAGAATTGCGAAGAGTCATCGACCGAGACAACAGCAAAACAAAAATCTTAGCTGCCAGCTTCAAGAATGTTGGACAGGTCAATGCAGCTTATGAGTGTGGCGCACATGCGGCTACCATGGGTGTGGACATCTTGGATAGCGCCTTCGATATGCCTTCAATCAACAAAGACGTAGCGGATTTCTCTTCAGATTGGCAGTCTGTTTATGGTACGACTTCGCTGGATGTCCAACCAGAGCTTTTGGTTTAAACTAAGCAAGCGCAAACTGATCAACAAACACGCGGTGCATCTTTGTTGATCCTTGTTTGCTGTAGTTGATTTTTTTATCTTTTATTATTTGTGAATCAAATCGCTTTTTGAGCGATAAAAAATAGCAGAGGAAGCTTTCGTTTCCAGACATTTGAGGAGACGATTCTTCAAGGAGGAAATCAAATGGAAAAAATTTTTGCAAGCCCATCCCGTTATATTCAAGGAAAAGATGTATTGAAAACTGGTCTAAGTCATATCGCTGAATTAGGGAATAAAGCCCTATTGTTATCGGATGATATCGTCTGGAAGCTGGTCGGCGAAGAATTGAAGGGCAATCTTGAAGCAGAGGGCATCGCAGTCGTCCATGTCCCATTCAATGGAGAAGCATCTGTCAATGAAATCACCCGCGTCACAGCAATCGGTACAGAAAACGGAGTAGATGTAGTCATTGCGCTTGGAGGCGGAAAAACGATCGATTCCGGTAAAGCAATCTGCGATAATTTGCAGGTTCCGATTGCTGTCCTACCGACTATCGCTTCGACCGATGCGCCGACTTCGGCGTTATCCGTCATCTATAATGACGCAGGGGCCTTTGAGAAATACTTATTCTACAAGAAAAATCCGGAGCTCGTAATGGTGGATACTGCAGTCGTCAGCAAAGCCCCAACACGACTGCTTGCTTCAGGGATAGCCGACGCGCTGGCGACTTATGTGGAAGCGCGCGCTGTCAAACAAAAACACGGGAATACCATGGCTGGCGGAAAACAAACCTTAGCAGCCATCGCGATTGCCGAAAAATGCGAAGCGACCCTATTTGAATATGGCCTTCAAGCAATGGCTGATAACCAAGCCAAATGCGTGACCGAGGCTTTGGAAGCTGTTGTTGAAGCCAACACCTTATTGAGCGGTGTCGGTTTTGAGAGCGCGGGCTTGGCTGCAGCGCATGCTATCCACAATGGTTTCACCGCGATAGAGGGGGACATCCATCACTTGACCCATGGGGAAAAAGTTGCTTATGGGACTTTGACGCAATTGTATCTGGAAAATCGACCAAAAGCTGAATTGGATAAATATATTGGTTTCTATCAAGCTCTGGGTTTGCCGACTACGCTTGCAGAACTGCATTTGGCGGGAGTATCTGAGGAAGAACTATTAAAAATCGGCACACAGGCTACCATTGAAGGTGAAACGATCCATCAAATGCCATTTGCAATCACGGCCTCAGATGTCGCGGATGCCCTCAAGGGATTGGATGCCTACGTAAAGATGGTTTTCCCGAAATAGGAAAAGTGAAAATGGAATGCGCAGTGAGATGACTGTTGTGCACTCCGATTGGAATAATTGGATGACCTTTACAAGGCATTTCCAGAATAGAAAATCATGGCATTCTGTCTTCAGGATGTCATGAGTTTTTTTGCTTTTTTCAATGGACTTCGAATCCTAGTATTTTGATTGTGCTATCATTTCGAAAAGCAGTCATTTAAAATGGAGGTGAGCGATGGTTTCGGAAGAGAAAAGGAATAGATGGGAAGCAGGTGTTGGGATTGAAAGACGATAAAAAGAATATGCTGGCGAAGGTAGCTTATCTGTACTATTTTGAGGAAAAAACACAGAATGAAATCGCTGAGGAATTAAAAATATACCGAACAACCGTCAGCAGAATGATCAAGCAGGCAAAGGACGAGGGCATCGTCAAGATCGAGATCCAGGAATTCAATACACAAATATATGCATTGGAACGGCATATGAAAAGTAAATACAAACTGAAGGACATCGAAATCGTTCCGGTCGTGGAATCGGATTCCAATGAAAAGAAAAATCAAAAATTATCGAAAGCAGCGGCTGCCTACATAAAAAGAAAAATAGAAATGGACAGCATTGTGGGCGTATCCTGGGGAGAAACGCTAGGCGATACGGTAGCGGAGATCGAAAGCAAGAAAAAAACGAATGCCATGTTTGTTCCTATTGCCGGAGGACCCAGCCATATTAATTCCAAGTATCATGTGAATACCCTCGTTTACGAAATGGCCAGGAAATTCAGTGGGCAGAATATTTTTGTGAACGCTACAGTCATTCAAGAGACGCCGCAATTAAAAAAGGGTATAATGGACTCCAAATATTTCAAGGAATTGAAGGATTATTGGGAAAGATTGGATATCGCCATCGTCGGAATCGGCGGCCCTTTGAGGATAAGGGAAAGCCAATGGCGGGACTTGCTGACGAAGGAGGATTATAAAGATTTGGAACTCCGTGAAGCCGTAGGTGACTGCTGCTGCCGCTTTTTTGATCACGAAGGAAAGATGCTGAAGGGCAATCTGTATGAAAGAACAATCGGTTTGGATCTGTACCATCTAAAAAAAGTTCCATTATCGGTTGGCATAGCAAGATCTAAAGTGAAGAGCAAATCCATCTTAGCGATGCTGAAGAAGAGCTACATCAATTGCCTGATTACGGATGAAGAAACCGTCCTGGAAATATTAAGGCTGGAAAAAGACCCATACTTGGATACTTATCAATTGAAGGAAATCTGAAAAAGATAAAGAAACCTGAATTATTCATACCACCCCAAATCTTGATATGAACAACTCTATTTCATCTGCAATATTGGATTTTTGGCAGAGCT
>NZ_FOQC01000032.1 GCF_900113645.1 Trichococcus flocculiformis | reverse complement strand
TGGGAGAAAGGAACGAACGAGAGGCACAACCGCATGCTCCGAGAATTTATCCCAAAGGGAGTCACTCTGCGTCCATTGTCTTATGCACATTTACTGGCAGTAACTAATACGATCAACGACAGGCCGAGAAAAATAATGGGCTATGCAACACCTGCAGAACGCCTGCAGGAAGAGTTAGCTAAGTTACAAGCAGCTTAAGGTGTTTTGTTGGTTTTATAGGATAAGAGAACAGCTTAGCTGAGTCAAGAGCCGCTTCGCTCCTTCTCTTGACTCAGCCAACCTATTCTCTTGGGTCAGAACCACCAACAACTCACCTGAAAAATGGTAAGGGACGAAATACACACTGCCGACAAAGGCTTCAAACCATTGGTAATACTGGATTATTGAGTAATTCGCTGTCTATAAAGGTTTTTAAAATTTTTTATGCATTTGATATTGCAATTAAGCTGTGAGAATTGCATAATAAATCATGAAATATTATTTTCTTGCGATGGTAAATACAAAATAGGTTAGTAGACACGACAAAACAAGCTCAAACAGAAAAATCAAAAAATAAAAAAGTATAATGCTGGAATCCTCAATAGTGGGAAGAGGTATCCTGTTGCCAAACAAAAACGAAACCACTTCATTAATGACGAACCAAAATACGAAAGTCAAACTGATTTTTGCAAATGATCTTAAAGCGTTTCTCAAAATACCTCAACTCCTTCAATTTTGGATGAATAGATAATAGGAATTGAAACGGCCAGTTTACACCACCGCACTTTATAGTTGCATATCTCAAGTAACTAAATTTCTTTCAACACCACGCGGTAATAATCATCGTCACCCTTGAATATCAGTTTGATCTGCAGTTCTCTTTCAGAAAGTTCCGGATCGACAAAAGTATTCGTCTCATCGGATACCTTTTCTTTTATGGCATCAAGGGAATCGTAATAGGCTACAATAAATGGCTCATGCTCCGCATCAAAATCCGCAAGTTGTTCCAAAAAGGCCGTTTCGTTGTCGATAACTTCCGTGCTCTCGCTGATTGAGGATTGAGTGACTTCGGTTTGGGTAGTTTCGTTTGATTCATTCGAACAGGCCATAAGCAATAATGCAACCGGAAGAGCTAAATAGGCTTTCATTTTCAAGTTGATTCCTCCCATTTTTTAATTATTTCAATATTAAGTATAAACTAGTTATACTGAGAATAGAAATAATGTTAATAATAAGAAACAAAAAAGGCTGGAGTAATTTAGCGCTTCCTATCGGTTATCGCTTGACTTAACCTTAACTTTAAGGTGTATGCTCTTTCTACAAGAGCGAGAATGCTGCTTTTGAATTAAAAGCATAATGGAGGAAAAATAGATGGTACTAGCGAGAGCAAGAGCAGTCGACGGTCCGGACAAACCGTTCCGATTTGCTGAAATCAAGAGACGGGAATTGGATGAACAGGACGTTCTGATCGAAATCAAGTTTGCGGGTATCTGCCATTCGGATATCCATACAGCCCATGGTGAGTGGGGACATGTGCACTATCCGCTCGTTCCTGGGCATGAAATCGCGGGATTGGTCACCGCAGTCGGTCCTGGCGTAACGAAATATAAAATTGGGGATCGCGTTGGTGTCGGCTGCATGGTTGATTCCTGCGGAGAATGCGAAAATTGTTTGCGCGGGGAAGAGCAGTACTGCCTGAAAGGCAATGTCCCGACTTATGCCGGAGTCGATAAATACGGCGAACCGACACAGGGCGGCTACTCGACGCATATCGTCGTGACCGAAGATTTTGTTGTGCGCATTCCGGACAACATCGGTCTGGACGCCGCAGCGCCGCTGTTGTGCGCCGGCATCACAACCTACTCACCATTGAACCGTTGGCAGGCCGGCCCCGGCAAGAAAGTCGCCGTGATCGGACTGGGCGGATTGGGGCACATGGGCGTCAAAATCGCGCATGCGATGGGGGCTGAAGTCACCGTCCTTTCGCAAACGTTGAGCAAAAAAGAAGACGGACTGAAGTTCGGGGCGCAGCATTATTACGCCACCAAGGATCCGGAAACATTCAAGGAATTGGCCGGCAGCTTTGATTTGATCATCAATACGGTGAGTGCCGTGATCAATCTGGACGCTTACCTGGGCTTGTTGAAACTCGACGGCACGCTGGTGAACGTCGGGGCTCCAGGAGAACCGCTGTCAGTGAATGTGATGTCCTTGATCGGGCATCGCCGTGCCTTTGCAGGTTCCATGATCGGCGGCATCCGCGAAACCCAGGAAATGCTGGACTTCTGCGCCGAACACAGCATCGTTCCGAATATCGAAGTCATTTCAGCCGACCAGATCGACGAGGCTTATGAACGCGTCTTGGCTTCCGACGTCAGATACCGTTTCGTGATCGACACCAGCACAATCTGATGAAAAATTAGTTCTCTGATGTTCAATATTTTTGGGCGCAAGGGTATATGGAAGCTACAGAATAAATAGGTTTGTGCAAACAGGCTAAAAAAGAATGAAAAAGAATGCAAAGTTTATGGCGACTTTGCATTCTTTTGCGTTATACTTTTTGCAAAACCTAATATTTTCAGAGAACTATCATCAGGGGGGACACATTGAATGGAATTCATTTCTATAGTTGAAATAATCGGAACGATCGCCTTTGCGATGTCAGGGGCATTGACCGCGATCGAGAAGGATCTTGATTATTACGGGATCGGGATATTTGCGATCACGACTTCGGTAGGCGGCGGGATCGTCAGGGATCTGCTGATTGATCGCCCTTTGCCGGCATCATTGGAAAACCCGCTCTATGCACTCATCAGCTTGCTTTCCGCCGGCTTTGTCATTCTTTTCTATACGCACATCAACAAATTGGCGAAGAAACTGCAATTTTTTGATGCGATCGGTCTTGGGGCATTTACTGCTATCGGAGCGGAGGTGGCTGTGCGGCTGGGCTTTCAACAGTGGTACGTGGTGGTGACGTTGGCGGTATTGACCGGAACCGGTGGCGGACTTATCAGGGATGTGTTCGCTCGGGAGATTCCTTACATATTCCGCAAAGAAGTTTATGCGATGGCGTCCATCCTTGGAGCCATCCTGTACATTATCGTGTTCCGATTGGCCGGAAGTGAAGCGGCGCTATATAGCTGTTTTTTGGCAACCACTTTGATCAGGCTCTACTGCATGGAGAATGACGTGCACCTGCTGAAGGTAGGGAAGGTCACTATGGAATAGGTCTGGTACATCGAAGGAAATGTCGATGCCGCGGCGGGAGAAGCTTTATTCCACCGCTGTGACCCGGGAGTTCTTTCAAGCCTACATGGGTTTACGATAAGAATTATCCTATTTAAGAGAAGTGAAGATAGGCCGTCTCCTTTGCGAGGCGGCCTTATTTGTTGTAACACTCTCACAGCGGGTTGATCATCCAGAATGAAAGCGTTACAAAATTACTTGACACCTGTATGTTGTGGGGTTATAATTCATTTAGTTAATATTTAGTAAAAATTATAAGTAAACATTTATCGAAAATAAAAAGGAGCGGATGAAGATGGAATTGACAGGGTTGAAGCAAAAATTTGAGGAATTATTCGACAAAAAGGATTACACAGCATTTTTCGCACCGGGACGGATCAATCTGATCGGCGAGCACACGGATTACAACGGCGGGAATGTCTTTCCTTGCGCCATCACATTGGGGACATACGCGATTGCGGCAAAAAATGATCTGAAGCAGGTCCGTCTTTACTCAGAAAATTTCCCGGAAGCCGGCGTCATCAGCTTCGATTTGGCCGATCTTGATCACAAAAAAGCTGACAGCTGGGCAAACTACCCGAAAGGCATGCTGCGCTACCTGAAGGAAGCCGGTCACGCCATCCCGGAAGGCATGGATATGGTCATCTTCGGAAATATCCCGAACGGCTCGGGTCTGTCTTCATCTGCATCCCTCGAGCTATTGATGGGTGTCGTTCTGGATAACCTGTTCGATTTGAACGTGGATCGTTTGGACCTCATCAAAACCGGCAAACGCGTGGAGAACGAGTTCATCGGCGTGAACAGCGGCATCATGGATCAGTTCGCTGTCGGCATGGGCGAGGAAAACAAAGCAATTTTGCTGGACTGCAATACGCTTGAATATGAAATGGTTCCTGTAGAATTGGGCAATCACGCAATCGTCATCATGAACACGAAAAAACGTCGCGAATTGGTCGACTCCAAGTACAACGAACGCCGCAGCGAATGCGAAGAAGCCTTGGCGAAGCTGCAGACAGTCGTCTCGGTCGGCAGCTTGGGCGAACTCGATGAAGAAACCTTCGAAAATGCGAAAGCAGTTCTGGAGAGCGATGTTTTGTACCGCCGTGCACGTCATGCGGTAACAGAGAACCAACGCACCTTGAAAGCCAAATCGGCCTTGCAGGCAGGCGAATTGGAGGCATTCGGCCAATTGATGAACCAGTCGCATATTTCTTTACGGGATGATTATGAAGTGACCGGCATCGAACTGGATACCTTGGTTCAAGCCGCTTGGGATCAACCGGGTGTCTTGGGAGCGCGCATGACCGGAGCGGGATTCGGTGGCTGCGCGATCGCCATCGTCGAAAAAGATGCGATTCCGACCTTTATCGAAAATGTCGGTAAAACCTATGAAGCAGCGATCGGTTATCCGGCAGAATTCTACATCGCCGAAATCAGCGACGGCGCAAAACGGTTATAAGGAGCGGTTGGTATGACGATAAATGAGACAGCGTACATGATCGATCAAGCTGTTGTCGATTTCGTGGAAACGGGCATCGCAAACGGCGAAACGGAAGCGATGGACAGGATTGCGCAGCGCAATCTGCTGTTGGCCATGATCGGCAAGGAAGATTTGGACACAAAATTGGAGCCATCGCAAATTTTGCCGGAGCGCTTGGATCTGCTGGATCGCTTGGTGGATTGGGCGGTCGCAAACGGTAAAATCGCGGACTACCAATACGCGAGGGAGACGCTGGAGGCGCAGATCATGTCTTTGATCACGCCGATGCCTTCCGTCATCAATAAGCATTTTTGGGCAGTCTATGCAGAAAATCCGGAAGCGGCAACTGACTATTTTTACGAGCTCAGCCAAAACAATGATTACATCAAAACCCGCAGCATCGCCAAAAATATCGCGTTTCAGCACCGTACTGATTACGGGGAGCTGGAGATTACGATAAACTTGTCCAAACCGGAGAAGGATCCCAAGCAGATCGCTTTGGCGAAAAACGTACCCGCATCAGCTTATCCGGCTTGCCAACTCTGCATGGAAAACGAAGGCTATGCCGGGCGCATCGATCATCCGGCCCGCGCCAACCACCGCATCGTCCGCATGCCGTTGAACGGTGAAAAGTGGGGGCTGCAGTATTCGCCCTATGCTTACTATGAGGAGCACTGCATCTTTTTGGCCGAGGAGCACAAGCCGATGAAATTGGATAAGCATACTTTCGAGAAGTTGCTTGGGATCATCACGCAATTCCCGCACTATTTCGTCGGATCGAATGCGGACCTGCCGATCGTCGGCGGCTCGATTTTGTCGCACGATCATTACCAGGGTGGACGGCACACCTTCGCGATGGCGGAAGCGCCGGTCGAACGGCCGTTTGAAATGGATCGATTTGCTTCGGTTCAGGCTGGCATCGTCAAGTGGCCGATGTCCGTCATCCGGCTTGCCGGAAAGGATGCGCATGAATTGGCGGAGGCGGCGGACTTTATCCTGGATGCATGGCGGGGCTATTCGGATGAAGCGGCCGGCATCCTGCATGTCACCGAGGGCATTCCGCACAACACGATCACGCCGATCGCGCGCATGAAGGACGGCTTGTTCGAACTGGATCTGGTGCTGCGCAACAACCGGACTTCGCCGGAGTTCCCGGACGGTATTTTCCATCCGCATCCGGACGTGCAGAACATCAAGAAAGAGAATATCGGCCTGATCGAAGTGATGGGGCTGGCGATTCTGCCGCCGCGCTTGAAGGATGAATTGAGTGAAATCGAACAGTATCTTAACGGAGAAACAGCAGAAATCGCTGCTTACCATCAGGAGTGGGTTGCAGGCTTGGTGGACAAAAAGGCGAGGACCGGTGCCGATGCGGCAGAAGTGGTGCAGGATGCGGTAAGCGAAGCCTTTTTGCGGGTGCTGGAGGATGCCGGTGTGTTCAAACGTACCCCCGAAGGCCAGCAAGCGTTTGGCCGTTTCGTCGAACAGTTGCGTTGATTTTTGAAAGGAAAGTGGAGGGGATAAAATGTCAGTATTAGTGACTGGAGGCGCCGGCTACATCGGCAGCCATACCGTAGTGGAATTATTGAAAGCAGGTCAGAAAGTCGTTATCGTCGACAACTATTCGAACAGCAAACCGGAAGTGTTGAACCGGATCGCAACGATCACCGGCAAAGCACCGACTTTCTATGAAGTGGATGTGTTGGACCGCGAAGCCTTGGACGCCGTTTTCGCAAAAGAGGAAATCGACTCGGTCATCCATTTCGCGGGCTACAAAGCAGTCGGAGAATCCGTGGCGAAACCGATCGAATATTACCACAACAACATCACGAGCTCTTTGGTATTGTGCGATGTGATGCGCAGCCACGGCGTGAAGAAGATCGTCTTCAGTTCTTCGGCGACGGTCTACGGCATGAACAACGTGTCACCGCTGACGGAAGACCTGCCGACAAGCGCAACGAACCCTTACGGCTACACAAAAGTGATGATCGAACAGATCCTGCAGGACGTGGCATTCGCCGATTCCGAGTGGAGCATCGCCTTGCTGCGTTATTTCAACCCGATCGGCGCGCATGAATCCGGCCTGATCGGCGAAGACCCGACCGGCATCCCGAACAACCTGATGCCATACATCACGCAAGTGGCGGTCGGAAAATTGCCGCGCTTGAGCGTATTCGGTGATGATTACGATACACCGGATGGCACAGGCGTCCGCGACTATATCCATGTCGTCGACTTGGCTTTAGGCCACATCAAGGCTTTGGACAAAATCAAGGAAACGGAAGGCGTTGGCATCTACAACCTAGGAACAGGCACCGGCTACAGCGTGCTGGACTTGGTGCATAACTTCCAGGATGCCAATGGTGTCGAGATCCCTTACGTAATTGTCGACAGACGCCCCGGCGATGTCGCGACTTGCTACGCGGATGCGACGAAAGCCAAAGAAGAACTCGGCTGGACCGCCCAGAAGACATTGGCGGACATGTGCCGCGATTCCTGGAATTGGCAAAAGAACAATCCGAACGGCTACGAATGAAAAAGTGAAGGACAGCCCCGATTTTGTCGGCGCTGTCCTTCACTTTTTTCGTTTTTTGGGTTAGATTTGGTTCGAGTGTTTGGGGTTGTCGGATAACCGAGAAGAATCCGACAACGAGCAAACGTATGAACCTAGAGTTGTCGGATAACCGAGAAGAATCCGACAATCAGCAAGCGTATGAACTAAGAGTTGTCGGATAACCGAGAAGAATCCGACAACGAGCAAACGTATGAACTAAGAGTTGTCGGATAACCGAGAAGAATCCGACAACGAGCAAACGTATGAACTTAGAGTTGTCGGATAACCGAGAAGAATCCGACAACCAGCAAGCGTATGAACTAAGAGTTGTCGGATAACCGAGAAGAATCCGACAACCAGCAAGCGTATGAACTAAGAGTTGTCGGATAACCGCGAGGAATCCGACAACGAGCAAACGTATGAACTTGGAGTTGTCGGATAACCAAGAAGAATCCGACAACGAGCAAGCGTATGAACTTGGAGTTGTCGGATAACCGAGAAGAATCCGACAACCGTGCAAGCATACATCATTTTTTCCGCACTTCCGATGGCAGACAGTGGAATCTGTTTTTGTAACACGTATAGAAATAAGTCTTGTTCGAAAAGCCGACTTCGGTCAGGATCGTCTGGATCGGGATTTCGGTGGATTCGATGAGCAGGTTGGCTTTCAGCAGCCGCTTTTCGTTCAGCAGTTCCGTGAACGTCTGGCCGCTGCGCTTCTTGATCATGTTGCTCAAGTAGTTTTTGTTGAAGTTCAGCCGTTTGGATGCCGCGTCCAAGGTCAGGGTCGTGAACTCGGCATCAATCAGCTGAAGGACCTCGTAAAAGGGGTCTTTTTTGCTGAACGTTTCGCTGTATTCGTGCGGCAGGGAACGCGCCAATTCGTAAATCAGGATCGGCAGATAACTGCTGATGATCTTTCCGGAAAAGACTTTCGGGAAGAAATATTCATCGGCCATATTGTTGATGATTTGCTTGATGTGTTCGTTTTGTTCATTGCGGAACAGGATGAAGTTGGCTGCATTCGTGTCCAGTGGGTTATTCGTCAGCAAAATTTTGTAGAGGATGCTGTCGTGGTGGTTCATGTTCATCAGCCAGTTGATCGAGATGCTTTTGTTGTTGAAGAGGATGTTCAAAAGCAGATCGTCCTTGCCGAGCGCTTCGATGGAATGCGCGCTGCCGGTGTCCATCAGCAGGATGTCGCCTTCCTTCAACAAGTAAGGGACGCCGTTGATGATCTGGCGGCATTCGCCCTTCACGATGTAGTTGAGTTCGAGGAATTGGTGCGAGTGCTCCGGGTAGGCGGCGTAGCGGTTGTGTTTGCTGATGTAGATGTCCTTGTTTTCGAAAAACAGATGTTCCTTGATTTTTGGCGCCCGGGTCGCCTCCCCCTCCAGTTCCGGCAGATCGGGCACAAATTTATGCCGCTTTTTCTGTTCCTTTTCGATGACAGATTCCTGCGATAACAGCGCAATCAGATCCATTCGAACACCTCCTGTATATTTGGTACTCACAACTCATTCAGTGACATTGTAGCATAAATTCAGAAGTTGTTTAATAGTAATGTAAACAATTACAAGGCGGAGGTGTGAAACAAGTAAATGAAGTACTATACGATGATAGATATCGGAGCCTCCAGCGGGCGGATCATGCTGGCGGAAATAGATAATAAACAATTGGCGTTGCAGGAAGTGCACCGTTTCAAAAATGGCTTCAACCGCATCGACGGATCCGACAGATGGGATATCGAAACCATTTTCGAAGAAATCCTGACTGGGCTATCCAAACTGAAGGCACTCGGCGTGACGGAATGCCATCTCGGGATCGATACGTGGGCGGTCGACTACTGCCTGATCGGAATGGACGGCCAATTGCTGCAGCTGCCGATCAGTTACCGGGACGAACGCACGAAAGATACGATGGAAAAAGTGGTGCAAGAGATCGACAAAGAGACAATCTACGCCAAAACGGGCATCCAGTTCCTGAACTTCAATACTTTGTATCAACTGTATGAAGAGGACAAGGACTTGTTGGCCAAGACCGACAAAATTTTGATGGTACCGGATTATCTGGCATACCGCTTGACCGGGGAAATGGTCGGCGAAGTGACGAATGTGTCTTCTTCGCAGATGTTGAATCTCGAAACCGGGGAGTTCGATGCCGACCTGCTTGAACTTGTCGGCATCCCGAGAGAGAAGTTCCCGGAACTGGTTGTGCCAGGAACGAAAGTCGGCGATGTGAAGGCTGATCTGACGGAAAGCTATGATTTGCCCAAAATCGAAGTGATCGCTGCAGCGACGCACGATACGGCATCCGCCATCGTCGGCGTGCCGGCGCTGGGCGGTAAATGGGCCTACCTCAGCAGCGGCACTTGGTCGTTGATCGGTGTCGAAAACGACGCACCGATAAATGACCGTCCCGCCTACGAAGCGAACTTCACGAATGAGTGGGGCGCTTACGGCACCTACCGATTCCTGAAGAACATCACGGGCATGTGGTTCGTGCAGGAAATCGCGCGCAACCTGGATTATCGCCACTCATACGGCGAAATGGCGCAGATGGCCTATGCAGTCGAACCGTTCCTGCAGTATGTCGATCTGAACGATCCGCGCTTCCTCAATCCAGCAAATATGATCGCGGAAATCCAAGCCTTTTGCCGCGAACGGGGCGAAATCGTTCCGGAAACGACCGGCGAATTGGTGATGTGCGTTTACAGCAATCTGGCCTTGGCCTATGCGCATGAACTAAAGAAAGTCGAACAACTTACGCAAGAAACAGTCGATGTGCTGCACATCGTTGGCGGTGGAGCGAACGTGAAACTGCTGAATCAGCTGACTGCTGATGTCACCGGGAAGCTGGTCGTTGCCGGACCTACCGAAGGCACCGCAATCGGAAACCTACTCGTGCAGATGATCGCAGCCGGAGAATTCGCTGACCTGGCGGAAGCCAGGACTTGGCTGAGAAGCCAGATCCACGTTGAAGAATACCCGCCAAACCCGATCGCAGACCGGGAGCACCTAAAAAAATACGAAGAAAAGATTGGAGTATAGACAGATGACAAAACCTATTGAAGAAGCATACGCTTTAGCGAAACAGAAATACGCCGCCATCGGTGTGGATACAGACACAGTACTTGAAAAATTGAGCCAAATCAAGGTTTCCTTGCAATGTTGGCAAGGGGACGACGTATTGGGATTCATGTTCCCTGACCAAGCCTTGACCGGCGGGATTTCCGTCAGCGGCAACTACCCGGGCAAAGCAACGACGCCAGCGCAACTGCGTGCCGATTTGGATAAAGCCTTGAGCCTGATCCCTGGTAATCATAAAGTGAATTTGCATGCCATCTACGTGGATACGGACGAAAAAATCGACTTGGACCAGATCGAACCGAAGCACTACGAAAAATGGGTGCAATGGGCTAAAGAAAAAGGCCTTGGTTTGGACTTCAATCCTACGTGTTTCTCCCATCCGAAATCGACAGACGGCACATTGTCCAGCAATGACCCTGAAACGCAAGCATTCTGGATCGAGCATGTGAAACGCAGCCGTAAAGTGGCCGCTTATTTCGGCGAAGAACTAAACCAAACCTGCGTGAACAACATCTGGATCCCGGACGGCTACAAAGACAATCCGATCGACAAAATGTCGCCGCGTGTACGCTTGCGCGATGCTTTGGATCAATGTTTGGAAGAAAAATTCGATGATGCGCACATGCTGGATGCAGTCGAAGGCAAACTCTTCGGCATCGGTGCAGAAAGCTTCACGACCGGTTCCAATGATTTCTATCTGTCTTACGCTTTGACAAGGGATATCCTGTGGACAATCGATGCGGGACATTTCCATCCAACCGAGGATGTATCCGATAAATTCACGGCCTTCCTGCCTTTCGGTAAAGGCTTGATGCTGCACGTGAGCCGTCCGATCCGTTGGGATTCCGATCACGTGGTCATCTTGGATGAAGCGACGACCCGTATCGGCGAAACATTGGTTCGCAACGATTTGTTGGACAAAACTTTCATCGGCATGGACTTCTTCGATGCAACGATCAACCGTGTCGCAGCCATGGTCATCGGCGCACGCAGCACATTGAAATCCTTGCTTTTGGGCATGTTGAGCCCGATCGAAACATTGAAGGATGCCGAAAGCACAGGCGATTTCACAACCCGTTTGGCTGTCACGGAAGAAATGAAATCTTTTCCATTCGGCGCTGTCTGGGAATTCTATTGCCAACAACAAAATGTACCAGCTGGTACGGAATGGCTGACTGAAGTAAAAGACTACGAACAAAAAATTCTGACGGAACGCAAATAAGGGGGAAATCATAAAAATGAAAAACATTTTAGAAGCACCATTCATCAAAGAAGTCATGCTGTTGACGGACGTCATGTACAAATTCGGCTGGCACGAAAGAAACAGCGGCAACTTGTCCTACTTGCTGAAAGAAGAGGAAATTACGGAATATCTGGATCTGAACGAAGTGAAACGCAACATTCCGATCGCTTTCGACGGCAAAGCATTGGCTGGGAAATATTTCCTGGTCACAGGAACAGGGAAATTCTTCAAAAACGTCATCCATGATCCGGCTGATGTCTTGGGTATCCTGAAAGTAACTGCGGAAGGCAACAGCGTGGATCTGTTATGGGGCTACGAAAATGGAGCGGCTCCTACAAGCGAATTGCCTGCTCATTTGATGTCGCACATTGCGCGCTTGTCAGTCGATCCTGAAAACCGTGTCGTTTACCACTGCCACGCCACCAACCTGTTGGCGATGTCCTTCTCTTGCGAGTTGGATGAAAGAAGCTTCACGCGCATCCTTTGGAAAATGTGCACCGAGTCATTGGTCGTGTTCCCAGAAGGTGTGGGCATCTTGCCTTGGCTGATGCCTGGAACGAACGAAATCGGCGAAGCGACTGCTGAAAAAATGAAGGAATACCGTCTGATCGTATGGCCACACCACGGTTTGTACGCAGCCGGAAAAGATTTGGAAGAGTGTTTCGGTTTGGTCGAAACGGCTGAAAAATCAGCGACTGTCTACACACTTGTTCAATCGCAAGGCGGCATCAGACAGGAAATCACTGACGAACAACTGAGCAATCTTGGCAAACGTTTCTCGGTAACCCCAAGAGCGGGCTACTTGAATATCTAATCCATCTGATTTTTAACAAAAGGAGATAATGGAAAATGGCAACTTTTTATGTACCAGCAATAAACCTTATCGGAAAAGGCTGCATCAAGGAATTGGGCAGCAATGTGAAGGAACTTGGCTACAAGAAAGCTTTGTTCGTAACGGATAACTTTTTGGCCAAAAGCGAAATGATCGACGTTGTTTTGGCAGAGTTGGACAATGCGGAAATCGACTATGTGATCTATGCGGATGTCGATCCGAACCCGACCTGCAAAAACGTAAACGAAGGCGTGGCGATGGCACAAGCGGAAAACTGCGACTTCATCATTTCCTTCGGCGGTGGCTCTCCTCAGGATGCAGCGAGCGCCATTAGCATCATCCTGACAAACGGCGGCAAACCGCAGGATTACGAAGGCTTGCACAAATCCGCTAAAGCCGGCTTGCCGGTTGTGGCGATCAACACGACTGCCGGAACATCCGCTGAAATCACGATCAACTACGTCATCACCGATGAAGACCGCAAAGTGAAGATGGTTATGGTCGACAAAAACAGCTTGGCGAAGATTTCCGTGAACGATCCTGAATTGATGTTGACGATGCCGAAATCATTGACAGCCGCAACTGGGATGGACGCGTTGACACATGCGATCGAATCGATGGTAACACCGGGCGCATACGCTGTGACGGAAGTATTGGCAGCCGGAGCAATCGAATTGATCCGCGAATACTTGCCGAAAGCTGTCGAAAACGGAACGGACTTGGATGCGCGCGATAAAATGGTCAATGCCATTTTCTTGGGCGGAATGGCCTTCAACAATGCCGGCCTGGGCTATGTGCATTCGATGGCTCACCAATTGGGTGCCGTCTACCACTTGCCGCACGGCGTCTGCTGCGCGATGTTATTGCCGATTGTGGAAGCTGAAAATGCCAAATTTGCACCTGAACGTTTCCGCAAAGTAGCGAAAGCATTAGGCTTGGCAGTAACGGCTGACGTATCCGATCAAGCCTGCGCGGATTACACGGTCGAAGAAATCAAACGTTTGTCCAAAGTCGTTGGTATTCCAACCTCATTGAATGAGTTGGGCATCAAGGAAGAGGAATTCGATTACGATTACCTGTCCAAAAATGCCATGATCGATGCCTGCGCACCAGGAAACCCATTCACGCCGACATTAGAAGAAACGATTGCGATGTACAAAAAGTTGTTCCAATAATCCACACCTGAGCTAAAATTACTAAGTTTTCAAAGAAATGCAGATAATCCGAATTTGTCCAAAACAAGATTGTCGACAATAAAGAAGAGCCGCCTCGATTTTTGAGGTGGCTCTTCTTTGCTGTGCCAAAAGACGGTTATAGAAATGGATGTCGGCTGTTGAGGATACCTTGAATAGCGAAAAGCCGACAGAAGCCGAATCTCTCGACAGTTCGCGACATAAAATGCTCGGAACACCCGACAGAAGACTGATTTCTCGGCTGTTTGCGACGAGAAATGTTCGAAACAACCGACAGAAGACTGATCTCTCGGCTATCTGCGACGTGGAATGCTCGGAATAGCCGACAGAAGTTTGGTCTCTCGACAGTTCGCGATGTGGAATGCTCAAAACAGCCGACAAAACCCGGTCCAACTCCAGTCAACTAGGATCAGGCCGCACGATGTTATAGCGAAGAGCTATAACTGCGTATATTTATTAAGTGTTATCCTATATCCGGATTCCGTGGCATACTGAAACCACCTTCTGATGAATGATGATCAGCAAACAGTACAACACTTAAAAGCATGATTGATAGTTTTGCAGCAGGAACCAAAAAATGAAATGGAGGAATCAAAATGAACAGTTCAGTAATCGGTTTTCCAAGGGTCGGTAAATTGCGCGAATTAAAGTTCGCATCCGAAAAATATTTCAAGCAAGAAATTTCAACAGAAGAGTTGGAGCAAGTCGCAAAGGGTTTGCGGGAGATGCACTGGAATCTGCAGCAGGCTGCCGGCATTAGCCACATCCCTTCGAATGATTTTTCATATTACGATAACGTGCTGGATCTGACGGTCCTGTTGAACGCGTTGCCTGAAAACTACAGACAGCTCGGTTTGAGCGAGCGCGACACTTATTTTGCGGCTGCGCGCGGATACCAGGGCGTAGCGGGCGACGCCAAAGCCTTGGCGATGAAGAAATGGTTCAACACCAACTATCATTATTTGGTTCCAGAACTGTCCGACAATACCGAAATTAAATTGGTGGGCGATAAGCCTTTTGTCGAGTACGAAGAAGCCAAAGCAATCGGTGTGCTGACGAAACCGGTCCTCATCGGCGGATTCACTTTCCTGAAGCTGGCCAAATACAAAGGCTCGAAAACAATAAATGATTTTGCCGACCAAGTGGCAGATGCCTATATCGCAATCCTCGATCGGTTCAACGAACAGGGTGTGGAGTGGGTGCAGTTCGATGAACCGAGCCTGGTCACCGATCTGACGCAAGAAGATGTAGCGCTGTTCACGGCCCTTTACGAAAAAGTCTTGGCGCATAAGGGTAACGTAAAAGTATTGCTGCAAACATACTTCGGCGATATCAGGGACAGCTATGAAGAAGTGGTCGGGCTCGATTTCGACGGCATCGGCCTTGATTTCATCGAAGGCAAACAGACTGTGGAACTTTTGGAAAGATATGGCTTTCCGGCTGATAAAACATTGTTTGCCGGTGTCCTGAATGGGAAAAACATCTGGAAGAGCGACTACAAAAAGGTCATCACGTTGGTCAATGGGTTGAAGAAACACAGCAACGACATCGTCATCAGCACTTCCTGTTCGTTGCTGCATGTTCCCTACACGCTGGAAAACGAAACGAGCTTGCCGGAAGAAGTTTCCCAGTATTTCGCTTTCGCGAAGGAAAGGCTGCAGGAAATCAAAGAGCTGACGGAGTTGATCGGCACATCCGGATCCGGATATGAAGAGCAGGCAGCTTATCTTGCGAATCAAAAAGTCTTTTCAGCGGACCGGGTCTACGAAGACAAGCACGTGCAAGCATCCGTAGCGAGCTTGACGGAAAGAGATTTTGTCAGAAACGTTCCGAGACAAAAACGGAGGGCGATCCAAAAAGAGAAACTGCAACTGGGTCTGTTGCCGACAACGACGATCGGTTCCTTCCCGCAGACGAGGGAAGTCAAGCAGAACCGCAGCAAGTACCGCAAAGGCGCGATCTCAAAAGCCGAATACGATGAAAACATCAAAGGCTTCATCAAAGAATGCATCGATCTGCAGGAGGAACTGGGGCTGGATGTGCTGGTCCACGGCGAATCCGAGCGCAACGACATGGTTGAATTCTTCGGCGAAAATCTGGCTGGATACGTGTTTACCGAAAAAGCTTGGGTACAGTCCTACGGAACAAGATGCGTCAAGCCGCCGATCATTTTCGGGGACATCCGACGCGAAAACCCGATCACCGTATTCTATTCGGAATATGCGCAGAGTCTTTCCGACAAACCGGTCAAAGGGATGCTCACTGGTCCGGTGACAATCTTGAATTGGTCGTTCCCGCGTGAGGACATTTCGCTGAGGGAGATGGCTTTCCAGATCGGTCTGGCGATCCGCGAAGAGGTTCTCGATTTGGAGGAAGCGGGCATCAAAATCATCCAGATCGATGAAGCGGCTCTGAAGGAGAAGTTGCCGATCCGCAGAGAAGAATGGGCGAGCGAGTACCTTGATTGGGCGATTCCGGCATTCCGCCTTTGCCACAGTGGCGTGAGACCGGAGACGCAGGTGCATACGCATATGTGCTACAGCGAATTCGAGGAAATCGTAAAGGATATCGATAACATGGATGCGGACGTCATTTCTTTTGAAGCCTCCCGTTCCAAACTGACGATCATCGATGCCTTGAAGGCGAACCAGTTCGAAACGGAAGTCGGACCGGGTGTTTACGACATCCACTCGCCGCGCGTGCCGAGTGTCGAAGAGATGGTAGCGGTATTGAAGAACGCGCTGACGAAGATAGACGAGGAAAATCTATGGATCAATCCGGACTGCGGACTGAAAACACGGGGCATCAAAGAAACAAGAGAAAGCCTCGCCAATCTGGTCGCGGCGGCGCAAATCATCAAAGACGCAGTCTCAGTCTAAAAAAGAGGTGAAAGCTGATGAAAATAGAATCCAAATTCCAAAAGAAAAAACCGGTGCTTTCCTTCGAAATCTACCCGCCGAAGCGCGATAAAGCGATCCAGAACATCGATGAGACACTGGCGATCCTGAGCGAACTGAACCCTGATTTCATCAGCGTCACTTTTGGCGCCGGCGGAAGCCACACGGATAACCAGACCGTTGAATTGGCCAAACGGATCAAACAGCAATACGGAATCGACCCGCTGGTGCATCTGACTTGTCTGAATTCATCGAAATTCGAAATCTGCGAATTGCTGGAGGAACTGAAGGCGGCCGACATCGACAGCATCCTTGCCTTGCGCGGGGATAAAAATCCGGCAGTGGAAGCGAAGCAGGACTTTCGCTATGCCAGCGATCTGGTCAAATTCATCAGGCAGTATGGTGATTTTTCCATCAGCGGCGCCTGTTATCCGGAATGCCATACGGAATCCAAGAATAAAATCGAGGACATCGCCCATCTGAAGGAAAAGGTGGACAGCGGGGTGCAGCATCTGATTTCCCAGCTTTTTTTCGACAACAATGCCTTCTATTCCTTCCGGGAACATCTCCAGATTGCAGGCATGCACGTGCCGGTTGAGGCGGGCATCATGCCGGTCATCAACAAAGCGCAGATCGAAAGGATGGTGACGCTCTGCGGCGCCTCCTTGCCGGAAAAGTTTTCCCGGGTGATGCACAAATACGAAGACAACAAAGAGGCACTTTTTGATGCCGGCATGGCCTATGCGATCAACCAGATAGTCGATCTGCTGGCGCACGATGTCGACGGCATCCACATCTACACGATGAACAATCCGATCGTCGCAAAAAGAATCTGCGACGGAATCAAGAATCTGATTTGAACGTGAACTTCGTTTGGGCGTCGCTTACCGGAGAAGGTGGTTTCCTCCGGTGAGCGCCCGTCTCAACGGAGTTGAGGTCCCCGGTAATAGCTGTTCTCCTGCGAGCGAATGTTTGCCGGAGCTAAGTGCGGGGACGGAGGCTGATCTCCGTCGAACGAGGGCTCGACGGAGGTGAGCGTTTTGCGCACGCGTCAGCTCCTGCGAAGCCAACCCTGGTCGGAGAAGGTGGTTTCCTCCGGTGAGCGCCCGTCTCAACGGAGTTGCGGTCCCCGATAACAGCTGTTCTCCTGCGAGCGAATGTTTGCCGGAGCTAAGTGCGGGGACGGAGGCTGATCTCCGTCGAACGAGGGCTTGACGGAGGTGAGCGTTTTGCGCACGTGCCAGCTCCTGCGAAGCCAACCCTGGTCGGAGAAGGTGGTTTCCTCCGGTGAGCGCCCGTCTCAACGGAGTTGCGGTCCCCGATAACAGCTGTTCTCCTGCGAGCGAATGTTTGCCGGAGCTAAGTGCGGGGACGGAGGCTGATCTCCGTCGAACGAGGGCTTGACGGAGGTGAGCGTTTTGCGCACGTGCCAGCTCCTGCGAAGCCTCCGTTCCCCGGAGCAAAACGTTTCATCCCGCCGCATTCATCAGTTGTGTCATAAAAAGAGAGCTCCCGCCATTTCCGGCGGGAGCTCTCTTGTCTGTCATTTGCTTTGCGTGTTTTGTTTAGTTTGGAAACGCGGTCTTTGTGAGGCTTTTTGGCCGCCTCTTGGACCTTGCTGGTTTTTGACACGAGTTCCGTTATTGCGAGCGGCAACCGGTTTTTTCGGCTGTGGTGCAGCTGCCTTAGTGCCTTCTTTCAACAGGAAAGGCTGATCTGTTACGACTGGAACTTTTCTCTGGATAAGTTTTTCGATGTCTCGCAACAAGGATGCTTCTGTTTCATCACAGAAGGAGATGGCTTTTCCGCCTCGTCCTGCGCGTCCCGTCCGTCCGATACGGTGAACATAGGTTTCCGGAACTTCAGGCAGATCAAACAAGATGACATGCGAGAGCTCAGGCACATCGATACCACGAGCTGCGATATCTGTCGCTACAAGAACGCTGGTTTTTTTGGTCTTGAAGTTTTCCAAAGCACGCTGACGCGCAGTCTGGGATTTATTGCCGTGGATCGCTTCAGCTGAAAGTCCAGCCTGCAAAAGCTTTTTGACGATCTTGTTGGCGCCGTGCTTCGTTCTTGAGAAGACAAGCGAGCGTTCCACTGTATCTTCCTTCAACAGGTGGATAAGCAAGTCAGTTTTGTCGGTCTTGGCTACAGGATAAACGCTCTGGTGGATGACTTCTACAGTCGAGGAAACCGGAGTAACTTCCACTTTCACCGGATTTGACAAAATAGTCCCCGCAAGTTTTTCGATTTCAGTCGGCATAGTGGCTGAAAAGAACATGCTTTGGCGTTTCTTAGGCAATTCGCGGATGATGCGGCGTACATCATGGAGCATCCCCATATCCAACATCATATCGGCTTCATCCAGGACAAAGAAATCGACTTGGTTCAGTTTGATGTAACCTTGTCCGATTAGGTCCAACAATCTGCCTGGCGTCGCCACAAGGATATCCGTTCCGCGTTTCAGCGCGGTTGTTTGAGGATTCTGGGAAACACCGCCAAAAATGACTTGGATCTTCAATGGAAGGTATTTTGCGTAAATTTGGAAGCTTTCCCCGATTTGCAGGGCAAGTTCGCGGGTCGGCGCAAGGATCAGGGCTTTGATGGCGCCTTTTCCAGCGGTTTCTTGTTCCGTCAGATTCTGCAGAATCGGCAGGGCAAAGGCAGCGGTCTTACCGGTACCAGTTTGGGCACAACCCAACAAATCCTTGTTGTTCATCAGATGCGGAATGGCATCTTCTTGGATGGGCGTCGCTTTCGTGTAGCCTGCCTCTTTCAGTGCGCGCAGCAGGTGTTGATTCAATTCTAGTTCTTTAAATAACAAATGGTTCTCCTTCAGCATGTTCTACATGCATTTGATTTTAGTGGGTATGTTTCGGGTCAGGCCAGTTTGGGAAAGAGAGCCGGACTCTCATTTTGCCAAATGCCTCTCCACGAAACGTTATATAGGTACTCTGAGCAACAGCGTGACTGGCCTACTATATCACAAATGGAAGCAAAAGTCATAGCATTCCGCTTTTGGGTGGAATAATAAGGGTGCAAACAAGACGAGGAAGCGTTGAGGAATCCGAAATAACCCGCAAAAAAAACCGCACCGAAATGGATTCGTTCATCCATTTCGGTGCGGTCTTATTTTTGAAGTAATTTTTGCTTCGAACAGCATGCAGTCAATTCATGACTGACTATTCCTGGATTTCATCCAATTTCTTCAGATGCTTTTCGGCAATCTTTTTCACTTTGTCGACGCGGTTCGTGTATTTTTCGATATCGCTGAGGTAATCGGTCGTCATCCAAGCCCTCACGATTTCAAGCGCCAATGCCGATCCGATGATCTTTCCGCCGAGGCAGAGAACATTCGTGTCGGAGTGGGAACGCGCCAGTTTCGCGCAGAAAGGATCTTGGCAGACAGCCGCATAGACGCCGTAGATTTTGTTGGCGATCAGGGCACTGCCGTAACCGACGCCATCGACAAAGATACCGCGGTCGGCTTTTCCTTCTGCCACAGCCAGTGAGGCAGGATAAACATAATCGGACAGGTCACAAGGTTCTTCGTTGTAAGGTCCGAAGTCGAGCACTTCATGGCCTTCTTGTTCGAGTAAAGCTTTGACTTCTTCTTTCAATGCGAAGCCGGCATGGTCGCTGGAAACGGCAATTTTCATCTAAATCCCTCCATTATCTATCATTAACCAAAAGTATAAGCCAAACGGCGAGAGGAGTACAGACTGAGTTTACAGATCAAGCCAGAACAAACCTGTGATTTGAACAGTAGCCACTTTGATTCTGTCATTGTTCGGGATGCCTCAATTATGTAAGATGAAGATGTAAACTAGGATTCTTCGAATGGAGTAGACAAATGGGCGAAATAAAAGGACTGGTATTTGATTTGGACGGTGTCATCACTGATACAGCTGAACGGCATTACTTGGCATGGAAAAGGATAGCGCATCGATTGGGCATCGCGATCGACCGCGAATGGAACGAACGCCTCAAAGGCATCAGCAGAACGGAATCTTTGGGACTTATTTTGGCTGAGAATCCGACACTTCTCCTTGATTCGGAAGAAAAAGCACAGCTTTTGAAAGAAAAAAATGCGCATTACTTGGAGTTGATCGCGGAAATCACAGCAGCGGACATCCTGCCGGGTATTCCGGAACTCCTGGAAGAGGCAAAGAATGCAGGCTACCGCATGGCGATCGCCTCCGCCAGCAAAAATGCGCCGCTCATTCTGGAAAGACTGGGTCTATCGGCTATGTTCGATGCCGTCGTCGATCCGGAATCGCTGAAACAGAACAAACCGCATCCAGAGATTTTTGAAAAGGCTGCTCAGGCTTTGGGTCTGGAAACACAGGAATGCATCGGTTTCGAAGACTCATTGGCTGGTATTGAAGGGATCAAAAGGGCGGGTATGCCCGCTGTAGCCATCGCCATCCCTATCTTTGCTGAGTGGCTTCCAGATATCGAAGTGGCGGCTACAAAAGATTTGAAATTGGAAGAAATTGTACGCAAAGTGACTACGATGAAGGAGCGTGTTGAAGAATGGTAGATTTGAAGGGGAATCCTTTTTATCTGAAAGATGAACAAATAGCATGGGTGAACCTAACTTTGGAAAACTTGACGTTGGATGAAAAAGTAGGCCAGCTGTTCTGTCCGATCGGCATGTCCACGGATGAAAAGGCACTGTTTGATTTGGCCGCCAACAAGAAAGTCGGCGGACTGCTGTTCCGTCCCGGAAAAGGCGAAGAAGTGCAGCAAGCCCACCGCTATCTGCAGCAACAGGCTAAGGTTCCGATGCTGATCGCAGCCAACCTGGAAGCGGGCGGTACGGGAAGCGCTATTGACGGTACGCGCATTGGCAATCCGATGTTGTTGGCGGCTGGTCAGGATGCCGAATTTGGGCACCATCTTGGTGAAGTATGCGCCAAAGAAGGTTCGGCGGTAGGCGTGAACTGGGCCTTCGCGCCGGTCGTGGATATCGACTACAATTTTCATAATCCGATCACGAATGTGCGCACGTACGGCAGTGATCCCGAAACCGTCCTCAACTATGCAAAAGGTTTTGTTGAAGCCGTGCAGCAAAACGGGGTAGCGGCTTCGATCAAGCATTTTCCCGGGGACGGCATCGATTTCCGTGATCAGCATCTGGTGACGACAGTCAACACTTTGCCGCTTGAAGAATGGCGGAGTACCTATGGTAAAGTCTATTCGGGCCTCATCGAAGCAGGCTCATTATCGGTGATGATCGGCCATATTGCTTTGCCGGCGGTCCAGAAATCAGAAGAAGATGCTTTTCTGCCGGCCACCTTATCTCCTGTTATCATGCAGGAACTGTTGCGCGAGGAACTCGGATTCAATGGCGTCATCACAAGTGATGCGACGCCGATGGTCGGTTTTTGCGCGGCGATGGAGCGGCGTTTGGCCGTTCCGACAGCAATCGCTGCCGGTTGTGATATCTTCCTGTTCAACAAAGACTTGGAGGAGGATATCCGCTTCATGAAGGAGGGGATCGCGAACGGCATCCTTACCCCGGAACGGATTGACGAAGCCGTCACCCGCATTCTGGCGATGAAAGCAGCATTGAAGTTGCCTGAAAAACAGGCGGATGCATTGTTGGTTCCGGCAAAGGAAGAACTGGCCGTCCTGCAGGCGGAACAACACGTCCAATGGGCTACTGAAGCCGCCGACAAAGGCATCACCCTCGTCAAAGATACAGCCGGTAACCTACCGCTACGGCCGGACGCGACGCCTCGTCTGTTACTGCAACTGCTCGGGCCTTACGAGGAATCGAATACCCAAATCTTTTCCAAGGTGCTGCCGCTGTTGGAGAAGGAAGGATTCCAGGTGACGTTGTATCAGCCGGAAGATTTCACGACCGGATTCGAATCCGTTTCCCAGTTCCGTTCCAAATATGATGCCGTCCTTTATCTGGCCAATGTCGAAAACCGCAGCAACGCCACAACGACAAGAATCAACTGGTACACCTTCTTCGGTCTAGGGAACAATATCCCATGGTTCGTCGACGAAGTGCCGACCATATTCGCGAGCCTGGGCAATCCCTACCATCTGATGGATGTGCCGATGGTGAAGACCTACATCAATGCCTATGATAATCATGAGGCGGTAATTGAAGCGTTTGTCGCCAAACTTATCGGCAAGAGTGATTTCAAGGGCGAGAGCCCGATCGATCCGTATTGCGGATTGGCGGATGCCCGCAGATAGATTTTTTGTGCGCCCAACCTGATGAGTCCGGTTGGGTTTTTCTGTATAATGGTGGAGGAGACAATGAGAGAGGGTGAGCCGCAAAATGTTTGAACTGGACCGTATTTTAAAGGAAGAAACCAAAGTTGAAAAAGAGCAACTGAAATCTGGGTTTAATGTGACGGATCCGGACATTCTTGATGAATTAATCTTGAGTGGGAATAAGTTCCGCTTGAATGGAAATTTCCTACTGAGTGAAGAAATGTTCTTCAAAAAAGGGGACGTCCATATCCGTAAGCACAATCGTTATTCGGATATGCCCTTGCACCACCATCAGTTTTTGGAATTGAACTATATGTATTCCGGTTCCTGCACCCAAGAAGTGAGCGGTGAAAAAATTGTCCTCAATGAAGGTGACATCATCATGCTGGACCGGGGCAGTTCGCATTCCTTCCAGGCGTTGGGCGAAAACGACATCCTCATCAATGTTCTGTTGAAAGTGGAGACGATCAATACCAAAATACTTCAGCAACTCGTGCGAAAACGCGGGGTATTGACTGAATTTCTGGTATTGGCAAGCCAACGCATCCACGAAGAAGACCAGTTTTTGGTATTCCGGACGGGAGAAAATGCAAAAGTACAAACTTTCATGCATTACATCCTGGAGGAATACTACGGCGAAGCGGAACCGAATATCGAAGTAATCCACCTCTATCTTCCATTGCTGTTCATGGAACTGGCGCGCACGTTCGAAGAAGAGACGAAAGAGAAACAACGCCACCAGAATCAGGTCGTCACGGAAGCGTTGGCGATCATCGAAAAAGATTACCGCATGCTTTCTTTGGAAATGCTGGCGCAACAACTGGGATTCAACAAAAATTATCTGGGGAATCTGATCAAAAAAGAGACGGGCGACACTTTCAAGCAATTGCTGCAGCGCCAACGCATGCTGCACGCGCGCCATCTTCTGGTCTTTTCAAATTATTCGATGGAGGAAATATCCGAGGAAATCGGTTACTTGGACACGAGCTATTTCTTCCGCTCATTTAAAAAAATGCATGGCAAGACGCCGGGGCAGATCCGCGAGGAAGCGTGGCAGAGGGACCTGTAGTTTGACCACTTTGTTCTGTTTGCACGACATTGTAAGCCTTTGCCGAAAGCGGTTTAATAAGAGAGTAAACAAAACAGAACAAAGGAGAGAATAATTATGGCAACTGAAACAAGAATTTTGGATCAAACAGACGAAAACAAGCTGCCGATTAGCGAGAAGTTGACGTTCGGCTTCGGGAATCTGGCGGCCAACCTGATGCTGACAACGGCCAGTTCCTTCATCACTTATTACTATACCGATGTGGTCGGGTTGAGCGCAGTCATCGTCGGCAACATCCTCTTGTGGGCACGACTTTTTGATGGCGCTTCCGACTTGGCAATGGGTGCGATCGTCGACAAGACCCGTTCGAAACACGGAAAGGCCAGACCTTGGATTTTATGGATGGCGATCCCTTATGCATTGGCAATGATACTCTTATTCACTTCTCCGGATTTCCTGGGATCGACTGGCAAAGCCGTCTATGCTTTCGTGACTTATGTGATTGCTTTGGCTGGTGTATACACAGCGACGATGGTTCCCTATAACGCAATGATCGGTACTACGACATCGAACCCAGTCGATCGCGGCAACCTATCGACATCACGCACCTTAGCTGGATTCGTGGGGGCGATGGGAGTGACTGCAGCGGTTTTGCCGATCGTAAACTTCTTCGGTGGCGATAAACAGGCTTGGACATGGATGGCCGCTCTATTCGGGGGTATCTCGACAGTGCTGTTGCTGATTCTGTTCAAAAATTCTAAGGAACGCGTCATCGAGTCTGCTGTTGCTGTCGAAAAGGTTCCTTTGAAAAAGAATCTTAAGGCGCTGTTGCAGAATAAATACTGGGTCATCATGATTCTATATATGCTAATCAGTTTCATCAGCTCTGGTTTGGGTGGCATCAACATTTTTTATGCCCAATGGATTTTGGGAGATCCTGCAAAAGTGGCAGTAATCGGTATTCTTTCTTTTATGCCGATTGCGGTAGGTGCAGTGTTTATGCCTGTTCTGTTGAGCAAATTCAGCAAAAAAACGATCACCTTGATCGGAGGCATCGTAATGATGATAGGTCTGCTGATCATCGCGGTGTTCCCGGAAAACTTTACGATGATTATGGTCGGTTTGATCATCCGCGGACTCGGTATCGCGCCGGGAGCTGTCGCAGGCTTCGCTATGTTGGGTGACGTTGCCGATTACGGTGAATGGAAAACGGGCATCCGCAGCGAAGGTTTGATTTTCTCGGCAGGAACTTTTGCCGAAAAAGTCGGCTCCGGAGTGGGCGGGCTGATTCTGGGTGTCGTTTTAGGACTTGGCGGCTATGTGTCGCAAGGGGCAACGCAATCAACAGAAGCTTTATTCGCGATCAAGGCAATCTTCGCCTATCTGCCACTCGCTTTCACAGCAATCTGCATTTTGTTGATTCTGTTCTATGACTTGGACAAAAAACTTCCTGAAATTGCGGAAGACTTGAAAGCGAAACGAGTGAACGGATAATGTTACAGGCTGGGACAAAAACCCAGCCTGAAATTATATATCCGAATATTATTTGCGCAAACGTGCGGCATAAGGCAGGCCATGGTTCCACTTCACGAAAAATGCTCAGATGGTCTGCGACAATCTTGCGCTTATTCGCTCCAGTGGTCCGGGCCTAAATGCCTTTTGTCCCACTCTCATTTTTTAAGACAGGAGCACACACAATGAATATATATAATCTGAAAACCAACTACCTAATGAATCCTATCGGCTTTTTGATGGACACGGTGGCTTTATCGTGGATAATCGAGGCGCCGTTTGAGGAGGAATTGCAGGGAATCCGTGTCCTCATCGCACTGGATGAGAACTTTGAAGAGGTCATCCATGACAGCAGGATGCAAGCCGATTTGGATTCGCTGTGCTATCAGCCGGAAATCAAGCTGCAGCCGCGCACGCGCTACTTCTGGAAAGTGATTGCGAAGAATGTTAGTGGAGACGAGTCTTCTTCCGAAATCCACTACTTCGAGACGGCGAAGGAAGAGGAACTGTGGACCGGAAAATGGATCGAACCTGCCCGACAATTGCAAAGGATGCCGCTTGCGCGCAAACTGTTCCGCCTGCCTGCAAAACCTATCCGTAAGGCACGCGTTTATGCGACAGGATTGGGTATTTATGAACTGTATCTGAACGGAGAAAAAATCGGTGACGAATATTTGGCTCCCGGCTTCCATTCTTATGATTTTTGGCAGCAATACCAGACGTACGATGTCACAGAAGCCCTTCAAGCAGGTGGAAATGCGATCGGCTTCATGCTGGGGGACGGCTGGTTCAAAGGCCGCTTCGGATTCGACGGTGGATATGAAGATCTGTACGGGGATCAGTTCCGCCTGATCGCGGAATGCATCGTTACTTATGAGGACGGAACGGAAGAAATCATCGCCAGCGATGATACGTGGGAAGTCGCTGAGGGGCCGCTCGTCTCCAGTAGCATATACGACGGGGAAGTGTATGACGCGAACCTGGAAATCGACGGTTGGAACAAATACAGCGAATCAGAATCAGCTGTTTGCTGGGAACGGATGCAACTGAGCGATACGGATACCGAAGAACTTCAGGCACGGTTGAGTATTCCGGTTAAAATCGTGGATGCCTTCGTGCCAGAACTGATTATTACCCCTGCAGGAGAGCAAGTATTGGACTTCAAACAGAACATGACCGGATGGATCACGTTCTCCGCGGATGTGCCGGATGGAACCGTCATCACCTATGAAGTCGGCGAAGTGCTGCAGGAAGACAACTTCTACCGCGATAATCTACGCACGGCGGAAGCGAAATTCACCTACATCAGCAATGGTAAAGCGGCCGAAGTGCGTCCGTACTTTACATTTTACGGCTTCCGCTACGCCAAAATAACCGGTGTCGATCTCCTGGAACAGGATCTAGGCTTCAAAGGATACGTGCTCCAGAGCGAACTGGAAGAGACGAGCGGCATGATCACAGCCAATCCGGATGTGAACCAATTGCTGAAGAATGCGCTTTGGGGGCAAAAAGGTAATTTCCTGGATGTGCCGACGGATTGTCCGCAAAGGGATGAGCGCATGGGCTGGACTGGTGATGCGCAGATCTTTGCCCGCACAGCGAGCTATAATATGTACACTCCGGCTTTCTACAAAAAATTCATGCACGATCTCCGTTTGGAGCAAAAAGCGCTCAATGGATCCGTTCCATTTGTTGTTCCACAGATCAAGCCGGAAGGAGATGCCGGATTCGTTACCGGATCCGGCGCAGCCGCCTGGTCGGATGCGGCGACAGTCATTCCTTGGGTGCTTTACGAACAATACGGCGATCGTTCGTTGCTGAAGGAACACTATCCGACCATGAAAGATTGGGTGGACTATATCGTTCGCGAAGATACGAAATCCGGAGACAAACGCCTCTGGACAAGCGGGTTCCAGTTCGGTGATTGGTTGGCGTTGGACGGGGATAATCCGCACTCACCGATGGGCGGCACCGACACTGCTCTGGTTGCATCCGTGTACTACTATCATTCGGCTTCCTTGCTGGCACGAGCCGCGGAGGTTTTGGGCAATACGCATGATGCGTTGGCGTACACCCAATTGGCCTTGGAAGTGAAACAAGCCATCCAAAATGAATACCTGACTACTACGGGACGCTTGGCGGTAACGACCCAGACAGCCTACATCCTCTTCCACTATTTCGATCTCTGCCCGGAACCATTCAAAGAACGGATGACGAAAGATTTCTATGATAAAGTCATTTCCAGCGGCGTCCACCTTCAGACCGGGTTCGTCGGGACGCCGTATTTTGCGGAAGCTTTGAGTAAGAACGGCATGAACGAACTGGCGTATGGTTTATTGCTGAATGAGGACTATCCGAGCTGGTTGTTTGCGGTGAAAATGGGTGCGACCACCATTTGGGAACGCTGGAATTCAATTTTGCCGGACGGGAAAATCTCCGGGACGGACATGAACTCCTTGAACCACTATGCTTATGGCTCGATCGTGGAATGGCTGTACCGTTGCGTGCTGGGCATCCAGGCGGACAGCAGTCAGCCAGGATACAAACACTTCTTCCTGGCACCGCAACCGAGTGCGCAGTTGGGCAAAGCGGAAGGGTACTATCAATCGGTATCCGGACGCATCGAAAGCGCGTGGGAAATTTTAGCGGACGGACAATTGGATTTCGCTTTCCGCGTGCCTTTCGGGACGATCGCAACCATCACCCTGCCGGATCTGACGCTTGAAGAAGCACAGAAAACAGAGTGGCTGCAGTCTGCGGTCGCTTTAGAGGATAGCGCAAAAGTCACAGTCAAAGCAGGTGAATACCGCGTCACGTACATGCCGACACGGAACTATTGCCCTGAAGTCACAACCGAGATGTCCTACCGGGAACTATTGGAATATACACCAGCCCGAAAAGTGATCTTCGAACAATTGCCTATGATGCGCAACAATGATGTGGCCTTGCAGTATCTGGATAAGCCGATGGAAAACTTCAAGGACCTGCCGATTGTTTCCAATTTTGTCAGCGAACAAGTCCTGGAGCAGATGAATGCATCGTTTGCCTGATGGAGATAATGACTTAAGAATGAGGCGGCATCCGTCGCGAAAACTGCGACCTGTTCTATATTCAATATGTGGACGGTGAATTCAAAACCGAAATCGTCGACAAAGGCTGCGGGCCGTCCAATATAATGGTAGTGAACGAAGCAAATCGTGACATCATCGTTGCCGCGAACCATACCGGCAATGAAGCGGCGGTCTATATAGTGGAAGATTGATGCGACGGTGAATGATGACTAACGGGAGGACAGGGTACCTGATCGTTCTCCTTCGGTGAACGGAGGCTTCGCCGGAGTTCGGCCAACATTATGCTTGTAATCTCCGGCGAGGTCCGCTTCGCAGGAGGTGAGGTCGATTCTGACCGGTGTCCTCCGGCGGGCAGCTGCCTCTCCGGAGCTGGAGGGTGAAACCAAGATTTCCTCCGACTAACGGCCGCCCGCAAATCTTTTTCACTAATAAAATACAATCAAAAAAGAATGTCCGGGCCCAATTCCAAGGCCGGACATTCTTTTTTTTGCAATTATTGATGCAGTCCTTCATACAAATCTTCAGCAACAGCTTCCAGCCATTCCGGTTTTCCGGCAGTGATGGCGATGTGCTCGAACCAGCTGTCCTTAGCGGCACCGTGCCAATGTTTCACGCCGTCATGCGTCACGATGACATCCCCGGGCTTCAAGGATTGGGCAGGCTTGCCGTCTTCCTGATACCAACCCTCTCCGCCGGTGACCAACAGGATCTGGTAGCCGTCGTGATGGATATGCCAGTTGTTGCGGCAACCCGGTTCAAAGGTCACATTGCCGACGCCGACAGCCACTTCAGGATCGGCAACCAGTGCATTATAATAACTTTGGCCGACAAAGTACTGCGCGTAAGCTGTATTTTCATCCCCGATCGGGAAGATGACGCCTTTTTTTACTTCTTCGTTTTTGGACATATTTTTTCCTCCTGTGAATTAATCTTTGTATATTTCTTTTGCGATATTGAATGCGGACCAGGCTTTCGGCCAGCCGACATAGAACGCAAGCTGGGTGATGATTTCCACAATCTCCTCTTTTGTAATGCCATTTTCTTTCGCTTTGTTCAAGTGGAACGGAAGCTGCTCGAAGTTTCCGCCTGTGATGAGTGCGGTGACGGTGACGATGGAACGATCGCGCGGCGCGAATTCCTTTTCCCGTGACCAGACTTGCCCGAACAGAACATCGTCATTCAATTCAGCAAATTTTGGTGCAAAATCACCCAATAAATCTCTTCCTGCCGTTACTTTTGCCATAAAATCATCTCCTTAGGAATGTTCGTACTGTCAAAGTTTAGCTCTGCCAGACGTTCAATTTTGTATTTTTTCGTTGATTTAACGGGGTTAACGACAAAAACAACTTGCCACCCCCCAATTTTTGGT
>NZ_FOQC01000001.1:123102-212291 GCF_900113645.1 Trichococcus flocculiformis | reverse complement strand
TTTCCGAAGGGCTAACCCGTGAAGCTGGACATCATTTTAGATGCATGAAACATGTTGCAATCTTGTGAAACACCTACGGTGATGCACTTCTGAGTTGAAAAAATTTATAAATTCCTATATGCCAAAAAAAGCCCCAGAATCCGGGGCTTTTGGGCGGGAGCATCAGACTGCTTCCTGTTCTCTTTTCGCTTCAACAAAATACAATTCTTCTACGACCAATTCGATGACATAGACGTGCTGCTCCTGCTTGTTGACATAGGAACGCGAAACCAAATGGCCGTTGACACCGATTTGATTGCCCTTAGCACAATACTGTTCGACCAGATTGGCGGTTGCTCCCCAAAACACGACAGGTATAAAGTCCGCTTGCGGTTGACCCTCATCCGCTTTCCTGAGACGCTGCACCGCCAGTGTGTTGTTGCAAACTTGCCTTTCCCCATTCACCTGTTGCACTTGCATGGGCCGCACCAAACGCCCGATCAATGATACTTGATTCATCCTTCCATTCCTCCTTCAGCTTGACTTACTGTTTGTAATATCCGCCAAAAATGAGGTGTGCATTTTAATAAATAAAATAAACCCAAAGACTTTTTTGTCTCCGAGTTTATTTTTTTATCAGCGGATGGTTTTTCTCATCCGCAACGAATCTGCAAAATCATTTATTTTTCGTAAACGGTGATTGATGCCGGACTTTGATATGGCTCCACTCGGGATCATTTCGCCCAGCTCTTTAAGGCTGATGTCGGGATTCTCCAAACGGATGACTGCGATTTCCTTCAGCTTATCCGGTAATTTCTCCAGACCTACTGTTGCTTCGATGAATTCGATGTTGGCTACTTGCTTTGCTGCCGCATCGATTGTTTTGTTCATATTGGCGTTCTCGCAATTCACCAAACGATTGACAGAATTACGCATATCGCGGATAATCCGGACGTCCTCGAATTTCATCATCGCGTTATGGGCACCGATCAATGCCAGAAAATCAGCAATCTTCTCGGCTTCCTTCAGATACGTGATGAAACCGTTGCGCCGCTCGATCGTCCGCGCATTCAGGTCGAAGTGATTCATCATGTCGCAGATGTCCTGATTATGGTCCTCATAATTGGAATAGATTTCCAGATGGTAACGGCTCGTTTCCGGGCTGTTCACCGATCCCCCGGCCATAAAAGCTCCGCGTAGGTAGGAGCGCTCCTTCTGGTTATTGTTCATGATATCTTCGGAAACTTGCGTCTTGAACGACAGTCCATCGAAAATATTCAGATCACTCAGCAGTTCCCGGACGCCTTGTTTCAGGCGCACAATATAGACGTTGTTTTTCTTCAGTTTCATTTTCCGACGGACCAGCAATTCGCTTTCGAATGAATAGTGGTCCTTCAAGAGTACATACATCCGTCTTGCGATTGCCGCATTTTCCGTCTGGACATTCAGGACGAAAGCCTGATTATAGATGCTGACCGAACCGCTCATCCGGATCAATGCGGTCAACTCGGCTTTCGCATGCTCGCGGTGCACTTCCAATGTCGTCAATTCTTTTTTTACTTCAGATGCAAAAGACATATACGCCTCCTTTCCGACAGCTTCTTTCGATCAGAAAAAAGGTCAACAGATAGTTTTGATATTGGAAATGAGATTGATCAGTTCCGAAACGACTTTTTTGCCGTCGTGGTATACGCCGCCGTTCTTCATATCCAGGAAATCGGCAGAAATGACCCGGCAGTTTTCTTCGCGCAATCCTTTGAAATCATGGCGGACCTGCAGCAAATATTCTTCGTCAGCTTGCTGATTCAGGTATTCATCCGGAACTTTTTCAGTGTTCACCAGGACGGTGTCAATGAATTTCGCTTTCAGATGATCATGCAATACCTTGATATGCTCAGCATCAGTGAAGCCCTCTGTTTCGCCCAATTGCGTCATGATGTTACAGATATAGACTTTCTCGGCTTTGGTATCGATGACCGCTTGGCCGAGGTCATGGATCATCAGGTTAGGCAAAATGCTCGTGTACAGACTTCCCGGTCCGATAACGACCATATCCGCCTCCAGGATACTGTTGATGACGTGACGGGAAGCGACAGCCTCCCTTGTTTCATCCAAAGGTTTGACATACACGCGCTCGATCTTTTTACGGCTTTTTGCGATTTTCGATTCACCCTTGACGACAGTGCCGTCCTTGAACTCTGCATAGAGTGAGAGCGGCTCGTCAGCTGCGGCATAGATTTTGCCTTTAACGCCCATCATAACGGACAGCAACCGAATGGCATCGAAAATGCTCCCTTTCATTTCAGTCAGGGCCACGATGATGAGGTTGCCGATGGCGTGCCCGGAAAAGAAGGAATCCTTCGAATGGAAACGGTACTGGAAAATATCCTTTTCCAGTTTTGGCATATCGGAAAGCGCGATCATACAGTTGCGGATATCCCCGGGAGGCACAATGTTGACATGGTCGCGGATGATGCCGCTGCTGCCGCCGTCATCCGCGACTGTGACAATAGCCGTGATGTCTGTATTGTGATTCTTCAGTTCTTCCAGAATGACCGGCAGGCCCGTTCCGCCGCCGATTACGACGATTTTCTTCGTTCTGCTCGGATTTTGACTCATGACCGATTCACCGTCTCTTTGCGTTTATTACGATCGCGGTGGGTTGTATTCACTTGATACCCCGCGCTTTCTAATTGAAGGCTGGTTCTTTCTGCTAAAGCAACCGAGCGGTGTTGCCCGCCTGTACAACCAATGGCGATATTCACACTGGTCTTGCCTTCTTTCTTATAACCAGGAATGATGTATTCCAATAAATCAAGAAATTTCTTGTAAAATATTTCCGTCTCCGGTTGCTTCATGACATAATCATAGACTGGCTTATCAAGCCCCGTCAGTGGACGTAATTCATCTACGTAATGCGGGTTGGGCAAAAAGCGCACATCCATTACGATATCGGCATCAATCGGCAAACCATACTTGAAACCAAAAGATACGACTTCTATATGGAAAACGTCATTATCGTCCACTTTGAAAGTGTCGAGAAGGCGTTCCCTTAATTGACGGGGTGTTGTCTCGCTTGTATCGATGACCAACTGTGAGCGATTGCGGATGTCCTCAAGCAATTCTCTCTCTTTACGGATTCCTTCCAGTACGGTTCCGCCTGATTGGGTCAGGGGATGACTTCTTCTTGTTTCTTTGTATCGGGAAACAAGCACGTCATCTTTCGAATCGAGGAAGATGACCTTAGTCGTTATGAAAGTAGTGTTGTCCAAGCTGTCCACAGCAGACATGATTTCATCAAAGAATGCCCGGGAGCGCAGATCGATTACTAAGCAGATTCTGCTTATTTTACCCGATTCTTTTACAAGTTCCCAAAATTTCGGTAACAAACTTGGGGGCATATTGTCTATACAGAAATAGCCTAAATCTTCAAATGTCTGCAGGGCGACCGTTTTTCCGGCGCCGCTCATCCCCGTTATGACTACCAATTCGAGAGTGTCTGCCATGATAATTCCTCCAGTCAAAAAAATAGATATATCTATTATAACATACCGGGTGTATCATTTGTCTGTTTCTGAATATTTTAGTGATTCTTAAGTTTTGTTCGGTTATCTGAACGCAAATCATCACGCTCTTTCTTAAACGCGTTCTGATTCGCAGGGGATTCCGCCTAATCTGGCTAACCTTCATGGGCGAAAACAAACCCATTACGGCTAGCCCGCTTAGTGCTCACCCCCTAACCGCGAATCATCACGCTCTCTTGGGCTTGTGTTTGAAGTGGCGGGCGGCGGCTACTGCGTTTTGCCAGCCAGCATAGAGGTCTTCGCGTTTTTCAGTCGCCATTTGTGGGTGGAACTCGCAGTCAGGCTGCCAATTTTGGATAATGTCATCGGTGTCCTTCCAGAATCCTACTGCCAAACCTGCCAAGTATGCGGCTCCCAGTGCCGTTGTCTCCAATACTTTGGATCTGGTCAAGGTTGTATTCAGCAGATCGCTTTGGAATTGCATCAGAAAGTTGTTGTGCGCTGCCCCTCCATCAACACGCATATTCGTGATGACAAGTCCGGAATCCTTCTGCATCGTGTCCACAACATCCTTCGTCTGATAAGCCAGCGATTCGAGTGTCGCACGGATCAGATGCGCCTTTGAAGTCCCTCTGGTCAATCCGAAGAAAGCGCCGCGCACATCTTGGTCCCAGTAAGGGGCACCTAATCCAACAAAAGCAGGAACCATGTAGACATTATCGTTCGATTCAAGCAGTTCGGCGTACTCTTCCGATTCCGCCGCTGATCGGATCAGCTCAGCTTCATCGCGTAACCATTGCAAAGCAGAACCGGCCACAAAAATGCTGCCTTCAAGAGCATAGTTTATTTCGCCGTTCAACCCATAAGCGATCGTCGTAAGCAAGCCATTTTCCGATTTCACCGGTGTAAGGCCGGTGTTCATGACGATAAACGCCCCCGTACCGTAAGTATTTTTCACCATTCCCTGTTCAAAACCGGTCTGTCCAAAGAGAGCAGCCTGCTGATCGCCGGCTATTCCGCCAATCGGGATACGCGATCCGTAAAAATCGTTTTCCTCCGTATAGCCGTATACTTCTGATGAAGAGCGGACTTCAGGCAATAGCGTTCTCGGAATAGCCAGTAAATCCAGGATTTCCTCGTCCCATTTCAGATCATAAATATTGAACAGCATCGTCCGGCTGGCATTGGAAACATCCGTCACGTGCACTTTTTTCCCGGTCAGTTTCCAGACAATCCAGGTATCGATGGTGCCGAAGAGCAATTCTCCTTTTTCGGCCCGCTCTCGAGCATTCGGAATATGGTCCAGCAACCATTTTATTTTTGTGGCTGAAAAATAAGAGTCAATGATCAGACCCGTTTTCGAATGGATGAAATCCTTATGGCCTTCCTGCTTCAGTTTATCGGCGATCTCCGAAGTTTGGCGGGATTGCCAAACGATTGCATGGTGGATCGGCATTCCGGTAACGCGGTCCCACACAACCGTCGTCTCACGCTGATTCGTTACACCTATTGCCGCAATCTCCTCCGGACGAATAGCTCCTCTGATCAAGGCATCCGCTATGACCGACTGGACACTGATCCAAATTTCATTCGCGTCGTGTTCCACCCAACCCGGTTCAGGATAATATTGCATCAATTCTCTTTGCGAAGAAGAGATGTTTGTGCCTTTCTTATCCCAGATGATTGCACGTGTGCTGGTTGTTCCCTGATCTATAGACATGATGTATTTTTTTTCCACTTGAAATCCTCTTTCCTGCCTTAAAATTTGTTGTTGTACGCAAACGAGAAAACGTTCTCATTTATTCACATCTCTGCGCATTTGCTCTTGCTATTATCCTAGCATTCTTTTTTGTGATTCCCAATTATTTTTTATTCTTTCCCAGCATGATTCCGGGTTATCTCTAACCCTATATTTACTGTCACGTTTGTCAATTTGGAGACATTCAGAATGCGTAAATTTAAAAATATAAAAATTTGTCGAAAATATACCGTCATCGCAACAATGGTAACGCTTCCGAAAGTGCGTTTTTTTCACAAGATTTCAACCTTATCATTTGCAAAAAGGCTTTGTTGCGCGTTAAGGTAGAGTAAGACATTTGTGAACCTAAAAATACTAAGAGGTGAAACCATGATAGAATTTAAAAATCTTACTAAACGATTCCCAGGCGGGAAAATTGCTGTGGATTCTCTGAACCTGACATTCAATGACGGAGAGTTCATTGTATTCATCGGGACGAGCGGCAGCGGCAAAACAACCTCTATGCGGATGATCAACCGCATGATCGAACCAACCTCCGGTGAAATTTTGATCAACGGAAAAAACAGCAAGGACATGAACGCGGTGGAACTGAGACGCCAAATCGGCTACGTCATCCAGCAGATCGGCCTGATGCCCCACATGACTATCTTCGATAACATCGTTATGGTTCCAAAACTATTGAAATGGCCTGTCGAAAAACAAAGAAAGATTGCAGAAGAGCTGATTCAAAAAGTCGACCTACCTTTGGATTTTCTCGAACGCTATCCATCCGAACTGTCTGGCGGGCAACAACAACGTATCGGTGTTATCCGGGCTTTGGCAGCTGACCAGGACATCATTTTGATGGATGAACCTTTTGGAGCTTTGGATCCGATCACTCGCGATTCCCTGCAAGAAACCCTCAAAGAACTGCAACGCGAATTGGGAAAAACGGTTATCTTCGTCACACATGATATGGATGAAGCTTTGAAACTGGCAGACCGGATCGTCATCATGCAAGACGGAAAAGTCGTTCAATTCGACACACCCGACAATATCCTGATGGATCCTGCGAACGCATTCGTCGAAAACTTTATAGGCGAAGAACGTCTGAGCCAAGCACGTACGAACTTCCGCACTGTTGAGCAGATCATGATCCGCGGCCCAGTTTCGGTTTCGTCAGACCAAAATCTTTCTGAAGCCATCAAATTGATGCGCACCCGTCGTGTCGATAGTTTGTTCGTGACCGATGCGGATGATATCTTGTTGGGCATGTTGAGTGTCGAAGCGATCGACACCAACCGACGCCGTCCAGTCACTGTCGGCGAGGTCATGAGTGAGGTTTCCTTTGTTCGTGAAGGTACACTCGTCCGGGATGCTTTACAACGGATCTTGAAATTGGGTTACAAAAATATTCCTGTGGTCAATGAAAATAATCAGCTTATCGGCTTGATTACCCGCACATCCATTGTGGATATGGTCTATGACACAATTTGGGGAGACATAGAGCCCGAAATGCCGGCGGAAGAAGTAATCGAGACAACCGCGGACATCGAAACGGTTGAGGGGTGATGATATGGACTTTTTGAAAGCGAATGGTTCCGAGTTGCTCTTTAAAACAGGAGAACATTTCTACATCTCAGCGATGGCGCTGGTGCTTGGCGTTCTGATTGCTGTTCCTTTAGGCATCGCCTTGACACGTTTCAAACGCTATTCCGGTTTTATCATCAGTTTTGTTTCGATTCTACAAACTGTCCCTTCTCTGGCTTTGCTTGCCTTGATGATTCCCTTGTTCGGAATCGGAAAGCTTCCCGCGATTGTAGCCCTGTTCATCTATTCACTCTTGCCGATTCTGAGAAATACGTTCATCGGCATCTCAAATGTGAACAGCACAATCGTTGACTCCGCAAAAGGGATGGGTATGACCGATAATCAGATTATTCTGCAGGTGAAATTGCCGCTTGCTGCCCCGGTCATCATGTCCGGGATCCGGTTGGCGGGAGTGTACGTCATCGCTTGGGCGACTCTTGCTTCGTATATCGGAGCCGGTGGTTTAGGGGATTACATTTTCAACGGATTGAATGTATACGATCAAGAAATGATCATTTGGGGAACCCTGCCGGTAACCTTGTTGGCTTTATTGGTTGACTTCCTCCTCGGTAAGCTTGAACGATTCGTTTCTCCACAGACAACATCTGCAAAAGGAGGAAACTGATGATGAAGAAGTATATGAAAAAATGGTTGCTTTTCCCGCTGACAGCACTGTTATTGGCGGCTTGCTCTCTGCCTGGTCTGGGTGCCTCCGTAAACAATGACGGCATCGTCATCACCGGTGGGACAACGACAGAAATGCAAATATTGAGTTATATGGTCAGAGGGATGGTCGAACACTATCTGCCGGATGCTTCCGTGGATATGGTCAACAACCTCGGTTCATCGACTTTGAATCACCAAGCTATGATCGGCGGCGATGCAAATGTTTCGGCCGCTCGCTATACAGGGACTTCTCTGACCGGTGAGTTGGCCATGGATCCTATCACGGATCCCACATTGGCTTTCGAATCTGTTGTGAAGGGCTTCGATGATAAATTCAATCAGGTTTGGTTCCCTTCCTATGGGTTTGCCAACACATATGCCTTCTTGGTAACACGTGAATTTGCCGAAGAAAACAATCTGAAGACTGTCAGCGACCTCGCGGCATTGGCACCCAATCTGCGGGCTGGAGTGGACAACTCCTGGATGGAGCGGGAAGGCGACGGGTATGAAGCCTTCAAAGAAACATATGGTTTTGACTTCCAGCGTGTCTATCCCATGCAAGTCGGTCTTGTCTATGATGCCCTGCAGGCGGACGAAATGGATATCGTTTTAGGCTACTCCACTGACGGCCGGATCGCAAGCTATGACCTGGTCGTTCTCGAAGACGATCTGCAACTGTTCCCGCCATACGACGCCAGTCCGGTTGCCACTAAAGAGATTCTTGAGGCTTACCCCGAACTGGAGGCCATCCTTCTGAAACTTGAGGATACGCTGACGGATGAGCTGATGCAGGCAATGAACTATGAAGTCGACAACGATTTGGTGGAAGCCCAAACCGTCGCGCAAACTTTCTTGGAAGAGAACAACTATTTCGAAGATAAAGAAGTCACACCTCTAAAGGAGCGAAAATGATGAACTTAAGTGAAATGAACACACTTCAGCAATTGCTCTACTATTACAGAGAGAACGCCGGCTATGTATTCGAACAATTCACCCGTCATTTTCTGATTTCCATTTACGGTGTGCTGTTCGCGGCGATTGTGGCGATCCCCCTCGGTTTTTGGATTGCGCGCCACAAGAAGTTGGCGGATTGGATCATCGGCGCCGCCAATGTCATCCAGACAATCCCTTCATTGGCGCTGTTGTCCATTTTGATGCTCGGACTAGGACTCGGATCGGACACCGTCATTGCGACCGTCTTCCTGTATTCGTTGCTGCCGATCATCAAAAACACCTACACGGGTGTCCGGAATGTCGATGCCGCCTTGTTGGATACGGGCAAAGGCATGGGCATGACGCGGATGCAATTGACCTATCTGGTCGAATTACCTTTATCCCTTTCCGTCATCATGGCCGGATTGCGTAATGCTTTGGTCGTTGCGATCGGTATCACTGCCATCGGTACCTTCATCGGTGCCGGCGGATTAGGGGATATCATTTCCCGTGGCGTCAATGCGACGAACGGGACAGCCATCATCCTCGCCGGTGCTATTCCGACCGCTTTGATGGCCGTTCTGGCCGACTGGTTGTTGGGTCTGATGGAAAAACGTCTGGATCCCTCCAGCAAAGTAAAACGTAAGCGCTGAACGCAAAATATAAGCACTGAATTCGAAGGACAAGACTGTTCCATGAAAAGTGGAACAGCTTGTCCTTTGATTTTTGGATATTCCGTATAGATTCCCGATTGGATAATTTCTTTTAATGATTTTCCATTTGTGATAGAATAGATTGGACTCTAGACGGACAGAAATTCTGATCTAGCAAGAGATACTTAAGGAGTGGTATAAATGTGTGGTTTTGTTGGATATATCCATGGATCGACTGCATGGAACCATCAGACTGTGATTGAAGGTATGATGAACAGAATCGTCCACCGCGGACCAGACAGTGGCGGCATGTATTCTGATGACAAAGTAACGTTAGGCTTCCGCCGCTTGAGCATCATCGATCTTTCCGATAACGGAAAACAACCGATGTACAGTGCCGACGGAAATTTGGTATTGGTGTTCAACGGTGAAATCTTCAACTTCCAGGAGTTGCGCGAAGATCTGAAGCAAAAAGGACACATCTTCCATTCCAAGACGGACAGTGAAGTTTTGATTTACGGCTATAAAGAATACGGTTATGACTTCGTGAAACAACTGCGCGGCATGTTCGCGTTCGCGATCTGGGACAAAGTGAATGACACGATGTTCATCGCCCGTGACGGCTTCGGCATCAAACCCTTGTACTACACGACGAACACAACCGACGGCAGCTTGCTTTTCGGTTCTGAAATCAAGTCATTTTTGGCTCACCCTGCTTTCATCAAAGAAGTGAACAAAGATGCTTTGCGTCCTTATTTGACGCTGCAATACTCTTCGATGGGTGAAACCTTCTTCAAAGGCGTCCACAAATTGAAACCGGCGCATTATATGGTGCTGAAAGGCAACGATATCCATACGGTCGAATATTGGGACAAAAAATTCCATGCCGAAAATGGCACTTTGGAGAGCTATGTGGAAGAAGTCAAAGCGACAATGGCAGATTCCGTCCGTGCCCACAAAATCAGTGATGTGAAGACAGGCGCCTTCCTTTCTGGCGGTGTCGATTCCAGCTTGGTCACAGCCTTGATGAAACCGGAAAAATCTTTTTCGGTCGGCTTCTCGGAATATGAAAAAATGTTCAACGAAACCAACCAAGCTGCTGATCTTTCCGACATCCTCGGCATCGAGAATGTCCGCAAGTACATCTCGCCTGAGGAAGCTTTTCATGCCCTGCCTACCATCCAATACCATATGGATGAACCGCAATCGAATCCGTCTTCCGTTCCGTTGTATTTCTTGGCTGAATTGGCGAAGAAAGATGTGACGGTCGTACTTTCGGGTGAAGGCGCTGATGAAATTTTCGGCGGCTACTCTTGGTATGAGCCATCCAAGAAAATGGAGACCTATGAAAAAGTACCTTACAGCCTAAGAAAAGGCATCGGCAAATTGGCACATAAATTGCCGAAAAATACGCTGACGACCTTCCTGGTCAAAGGCGGTCAAAAAGTGGAAGAACGCTTCATCGGCCAGGCCATCGTCTGGGACGAAGAAGAAGCTGTGGATATCCTGAAGCCGGCCTACAAAAACGGTCCGGATATCCGTTCGATAACCAAACCGATCTACGACGAAGTCAAAGGTCAGGATGATGTGACGAAGATGCAGTATCTCGATCTGAACCTTTGGATGCCTGGGGATATCCTGTTGAAAGCCGACAAGATGAGCATGGCCCACTCGTTGGAGCTGCGCGTACCTTTCCTGGATAAAGAAGTCATGGAATTGGCGAAACGCATCCCATCCGATTATCGTGTCAACGAAATCGATACAAAATACGTGCTCCGTAGAGCCGCTGCCGATGTCCTGCCTGAAGAATGGGCGAAACGTCCGAAGTTGGGCTTCCCGACTCCGATCCGTCACTGGCTGCGCGAAGAAGAATTCTACAACGAAGTCAGAAAAGCTTTCGCTTCCGACTATGCAGCAGAATTTTTCGACACCGATAAGCTTGTACAGATTCTCGACGACAACTATACGAAAAAATTGGATTATGGCCGCCAAATCTGGACAGCCTATATCTTCCTCGTCTGGTACAAACGTTTCTTCATTGATGAAACACCTCTGTCTTCGGAAGCTTTCGTAGCTTAAGATTACATAAATCAGAAACAGGAGCCTCCTAGCGCGGAGGCTCCTGTTTTTGTGCGCCTGTTTCTGCGCGGCCAGCTGACCGGAGGAGCGCGTCCGAAATGCTGCCTAGCTCCGGTGAGCGGTCTTTAGCCGGAGAACGCCACCGACAATCAGCCTGAACTCCCGCGAACCACCCCTAACCGGAGTACGCATACTGTCTGTGGGCCGAACTCCGGCGAAGCCTCCGTTCGTCAGAGGAGAACAGACCACTGATTGCTGCTTCAATTCATCCGGGAACCCCTCTTCCGTTTTTGGTCAGCGAATCATCCTGTTGGTGATGGGTTATGCTTTCTTATCTTTGCGTGCAAATGGTATCATTAAGGTATAAAAATTGGAAAGAAGGTTTTTCTATGGCCAGAGTTTTAGTTGTGCGCGCGCATCCGTTCGACAGCAGTGTATCCCGCTCCATGAAAGTTTTGGATGCTTTTCTGGAGGAATACAAAGCTTTGAATCCTTATGATCGCATCAAAGACATGAATCTTTATGAAGTCGCCATCCCTGAGATCGATCGGGATCTTTTGACAGCCTGGAAGGAATTATCGAAAGGCGTGCTTTTTGATCAGTTGACTTCCCGTCAGCAAGAAAAAGTGACGCTGTTCAATCACTATACCGATGATTTTGTTTCCATGGATAAGATCATCATCGCCAATCCATTATGGAACATGCATGTTCCCAGTCGCCTGAAGACATGGATCGACACTATCACAGTTGCTGGTCAGACATTCCGTTACACGGAATCCGGAGCAGTCGGAATGGTCCCGGACAAGAAATTGTTGCATATCCAAGCGAATGGCGGCATTTTCGACGGAAGCGATCCTGCCAGCCAGTACATCAAGAGCATTTTCCATTTTCTGGGGGTCGAGGAGATTTCACAACTATTCGTTGAAGGTATGGACACATATCCGGATCGTGCCGATGAAATCGTTGCGGATGCGATCGAAAAAGCCAAACAACTGGCCAAAACATTCTGATGAACAATCCACAGCAAAAAGGAAGTCCGTAATCTTCGGACTTCCTTTTTTTAGTTTATTTCGGATTATTCAGCGGTCAAAGTACGGATGCTTGTTTCAAAAGCAGCGACTTTTTCATCGACTGCGGCTTGGCTTTCCGCTTTGGCACCGATATAGAATTTGATTTTTGGTTCTGTTCCGCTTGGGCGGATGGCGATCCAGCTGCCGTCCTCCAGGAAATATTTCAGCACATTCGAGCTCGGCATATCGATGCTTTCAGTGGAGCCGTCAGAGAATGTCTTTGTAGAGTTGCCGAAGTCTTCCGTGATCGATACGGCGATGCCTGCGAAATCCGCTGGTGCTTCCGTACGGAATTGGGCCATCAGCGCTTTGATTTTTTCTGCTCCGGTGATGCCGGACATCGTAACGGAAATCGTCTGTTCTTTATAATAGCCATGTGTTTCGAAAATTTCGACCAAGCCATCGTACAGCGTTTGACCTTTTTTCTTGTAGTACGCAGCTACTTCGGCAATCAACACGAGGGCCTGGATGGCGTCTTTATCGCGAACGAAAGGTTTTGCAAGATAACCGTAGCTTTCCTCGAAGCCGAACAAGAATTCTTTACTGTGATCTTCTTCGTATTGCTTGATTTTTTCTGCGATGAATTTGAAACCGGTCAGTACATCCACCATGTCCGCTCCATAAGATTTGGCGATTGCTGTCGGCAACTCGCTCGATACGATCGATTTCAGGGCTGTGCCGTTGGCTGGCAATGTACCAGCCGCTTTTTTCGCGCGCAACAAATAATCCAGCATCAATGAAGCAATCTGGTTACCTGTCAGAACAACGTACTCGCCTTTTGCTTTGCGGACGGCCGCGCCCAAGCGGTCAGCATCCGGATCGGTCGCAACCAAAATATCCGCATCCAATTCCGTTCCAAGTTTGATGGCATACTCAAATGCGCCAGCTTCTTCCGGATTCGGTGATTTCACGGTTGAGAAATTTGGATCGGCCACTGCCTGTTCCGGCACGAGATAGATGCCTTCAAACCCGGCATTCTTCAAAGCACGTTCACCCAGCATCTGCCCAGTTCCATGCAGCGGCGTGAAGACCAATTTCATTTCTTTGCTCATTTCATGGACAAGGGCAGGATCGACGGTCACTGTTTTGACAAGGTCAAGGTAAGTTGCATCGACCTCTTCCCCAAGCATTTTGATCAAGCCCGTTGCTTTCAGCTCTGCTTCATCGCCCACTTGGATGGTCAGTGGATTTTCAATTGCTCTCACATAATCAGTCAAAGCGTCCGCATCGGCAGGTGGCATCTGGCCGCCGTCGTCTCCATAGACTTTATAACCGTTGTAATCAGCCGGGTTGTGGCTCGCTGTGATCATGATCCCCGTTAGCGCATTCAAATGTCTTACCGCAAAGGATAATTCAGGTGTGGGGCGTAAGCTTTCAAAAACGAAAGCCGGAATGCCGTGTGCACCCAATGTTTTCGCTGCCTCCATCGCAAACTCCGGAGATTGGTGTCTGGAATCGTAAGCAATCGCGACGCCGCGTTTTTTCGCTTCTTCACCTTTTGCCTCCATCAAACGAGCCAAGCCTTCGGTCGCTTGGCGGACTGTGTAGATGTTCATCCGATTGATCCCGACTCCCAGGATGCCGCGCATTCCGGCAGTTCCGAATTCCAGCGGAGCAAAAAAAGCATCTTTCAGTGCTTCTTCATTTCCCTCCAAAGATTTTAATTCTTCTTTTAATGTAGGTTCTAATAAGGCAAAATCATTCCACTGCTCGATAGTTTCTTGATAAGACATTTTCATCATCCTTCCCATATTAGTTTAATCATATTATAACATTATTTGCATGCCAATTGAGCGAAAAGATTGAATCTACAAAAAAATTCACGCTCTGATTTCAGAACGTGAACTTTCGGGGTACTAATGAACTGGACAATAACATTGTTGTTGTGTGGACAATATTTTCAGTCCACCGTCTCAGCAGCCGCTTCGGCGGCTGCCAAGCGGTCATGCAAGTCTTCTATGTAAGCAAATGCGCGGTTTCCGGCTTCTCCGCCATCACCGACAGCAGTCGTAATTTGACGCAGAAGTTTTTGACGCACATCCCCGATGGCAAAGATGCCCGGTATCGCCGTTTCCATGTGCTCATTCGTGATGATCCAGCCCTCTTCATCCGTGATCCCTAAATCAAGGAAAGCATCCGATTGCGGCAGGATACCAACATAGATGAAGACACCGTCAACAGCTTCTTCCGTGATTTCATTGGTATTTTTGTTGCGGATCACCACGCCAGTGACCTTTTGTCCGTCGCCCTTGATTTCTTCCACAATGGCATTCCAAGTGAAGGAAACTTTCTCATTTTTGAAGGCACGATCCTGGATGACTTTTTGAGCCCGCAACTCATCCCGTCTGTGCACGATGTTGACATCCGCGAATTGCGTCAAATAAGTCCCTTCCTCCACGGCAGAATCTCCGCCGCCGACCACGGCTAGTTTTTTGCCTTTAAAGAAAGCTCCATCACAGACGGCACAATAGGAAACGCCGCGGCCGTTGTACTGCGCCTCACCGGGAACACCCAATTTTCTGTGGTAGGACCCGGTCGCAATGATGACGGCACGTGTCTTATAGGTTTTTTTGCCTGCTTCAACGATACGGTAATCGCCGTCGACAACAATTCGTTTTACATCGCCATAAACATGCTCCGCCCCGAATTGCATTGTGCTTTCGTACATCCGTTCAGCCAACTCAGGGCCTAAAATCGAATTGAAACCAGGGTAATTCTCAACTTCAGCTGTATTGTTCATCTCCCCACCGGGAATACCACGCTCCAGCAATAACGTCTTCAAATTTGATCGGGATGCGTACAGTGCTGCGGTCATTCCGCCTGGTCCGGCTCCGATGACGATGACGTCATAAATTGTTTCAGTCTGTTCCATATTTTTTGTATCTCCTTCTTGTGTCAAGTCTGTTCCGGTCAGGTGCCGGAATCTGGTTCTAATATAGTTTACTCTGACTTGATTTTTTGTGCAACAATTCTGCTCATGGCTCCAAAGTCAGCGAGAAGAAGCCGAGCCATTGATCGCAGAACGATTGATGGCTCGGCTTCTATTGTTTATCACTCAATATTCGGCTGGATTCGGATTACCAAAGCGGCTATTTGCCTTCATCCTCGGCAGTCAGTTTTTCACCAAGCTCCACCAGATAATTTTTCAATTTATCTTTTATTTCCGGATGGGTGAGGCCATAGGAAATGCTTGTCGTCAGGAAACCGAATTTGTCTCCAACGTCAAAACGCTTGCCGTCGAAGCGTTTTGCGAAGACGCGCTGCGTTTGGTTCAAAGTATCGATTGCGTCGGTCAATTGGATTTCTCCGCCGGCACCTGGATTTTGATTCTCCAGAATTTCGAAAATTTCCGGAGTCAATAAGTACCGGCCGATGATAGCCAAATTGCTCGGTGCGTCTTCCGGCTTCGGTTTTTCGACGAATCTGCGGACGTTGAACAGGCCTGGTTCCAGTTCCTGATCCGGATCGATGATGCCGTATTTGGATGTTTCTTTATGCGGCACTTCCATCACGGCGATATTGGAAGCATGCGTGCGCTCGTAAGCATCCATCAACTGCTTGGTCAACGGCACTTCATCCTCCATGAGATCATCACCCAGCATGACGACAAATGGTTCATCTCCGACAAAAGCTTTCGCCTGCAGAACCGCATGACCCAGCCCCAATGGATAAGACTGGCGGACGAAATGGATACGCAACCCGGTCGTTTCCTGAACCAATTCCAACAATTCATTTTTGCCTTTTTCACGCAGATTCGCTTCCAATTCAATATTTGAATCAAAATGGTCTTCAATCGGACGTTTGCTTTTTCCGGTTACGATCAGGATATCTTCTATCCCTGATGCGATTGCTTCTTCGACGATGAATTGAATGGTGGGCTTATCGACGATCGGCAACATTTCTTTTGCCATCGCTTTCGTTGCCGGTAAAAAACGCGTTCCGAATCCCGCAGCAGGAATCACTGCTTTTCTGACTTTCTTCATATTGATTGGCTCCCCTTTTCCACATTTTGAGAAGATTGCTCCGCTTTGCCTTCGCGCAGCATCAATTCCTCGATTGCTTTTTTGACATCGACTTTCTCGTACAACACTTTATAGATGGCTTCTGTGATCGGCATTTCGATGCCTTTTTCCTGCGCCAACTCATAAGCGGCCTTTGTTGTTGCTACACCTTCAACGACCATCCCCATATTGTTCAGCACCTCATCCAGATCCTGGCCTTTTCCGATCAGATCCCCTGCTCGCCAGTTCCGCGAATGGCGGCTGGTGCCGGTCACGATCAGGTCGCCCACGCCACTCAAACCGAAGAATGTCATAGGATCTGCACCGAAAGCGATCCCCAGACGACTGATTTCCGCTAATCCGCGTGTCATCAAAGCCGCCTTCGCATTATCGCCGTAACCTAATCCATGAAGCGCCCCAGCACCTACGGCAATGATGTTCTTCAAAGCAGCACCCAATTCAACTCCGATGACATCCGTGTTCCGGTAGACCCTGAAATAAGGATTCATGAACAGTTTTTGCACATAAGCTGCATCCTCTTCGTCCTGGGATGCGGCAGTGATTGTTGTGATGTCTTTTTTTGCGACTTCTTCCGCATGGCTCGGTCCGGAAAGGACAACCAAGCTATCGTATTTCTCTGTCGGAATCTCTTCTTGGATGATGACGGAAATCCGTTTATGGGTATCCTGTTCCAATCCTTTGCTGGCATGTATTAGGTGCGGCCTTGTTTGGCCGTCCAATAATGATGCGACTTCTTTCGCAACTACACGGATTGCTTTTGTCGGCAGAACGAACAAAAGCGCATCCGCGTCACCTATAGCAGCTTTCAGATCGGTGTACGCTACAATCGATTCACTCAGCTTTGCACCGGGTAAGTAATGCTCATTCGTATGCTGCTCATTGATTTCTTTGATTTGTTGTGGGTCATTCCCCCAAAGACGGACTTCATGTCCATTTTCATCCAATACCATCGATAAGGCTGTTCCCCAAGAACCAGCCCCTAGTACAGCAACTTTTTGTCTCATTTTGATCTCTTCCCCTCCATTAAACTCTCACGCCGGAAAGAATGTACTCTTCCAACTCATGTGGGTTTTTGACTGTTTTTGTTGGTTGATAGGGTTGGATAAAGGCAGTCGTTTTTTCGGACCAGCCCACAAAAATACTTGTGATTCCCGCATTATTGCCTGCGACTATATCGTGGTGATTGTCCCCGACCATCGCGCTGGTCTCTCTTTTTGCTTCCAAACGTTCCATAGCCAGAAAGAGCGACTCCGGATCAGGCTTGGGTTGTGAAAAATCGCCTGACCCAATGATCGTATCAAAATAATCCGTGATGCCTAAAATGGATATGCCTCTTTTCAGCACATCGGTACGTTTTGTCGAAACGACGCCTAAGCGCAAGCCTTCTTGTTTGAGATTTCCAAGCATTTCTTTGATGCCGGGAAAAAGTCCGATCATTTCATCATGCTTCTCCAGCATCACTTCCCGGTAACGTGCGACCAACTCATCTTTTCTGTCCTGATCAAGACGCCCATATATTTCCTCTAGACTGGGACCGTTGAACTGAGCCATTTCCTTCATTTTGAACCGGCCCGGGAAATTTTCCTCCATGACAACAAAGTGGCTTTCACTGATAAGTCGGTTCGTATCAGCGATAGTGCCATCAAAATCAAATAATATTGTTTTAAACTCCATTCGTCTATTATACTCTCTTTCTACTGATATCCGTGTAGTAGGGATCAGGCGGATAATTATTTCGGCGTCTGTAAGCCCAGTACACCATTGCTCCGAGGAACAGAAGGATGGACAGCGCCTGCGAAACGCGGATAGGCCCGAAAAGGTACAGGCTGTCTGTACGCATACCTTCGATGAAGAAGCGTCCGAACGAGTACCACATGACATAAGTGAACATTACTTCACCGACACGCAACAGTTGTTCTTTTCTGCGCAGGAACAGAATCAGCACAAAACCGGCCAACGACCAGAGCGATTCGTACAAGAAGGTCGGGTGGTAATAAATCCCATTGATGTTCATTTGTTCAATAATGAATTCAGGCAGGAACAAATTCTCCAAAAAGACGCGGCTGACTTCCTCACCATGCGCTTCCTGGTTCATGAAATTCCCCCATCTGCCGATGGATTGTGCAATCAGAACTGCGGGTGCCAAAATATCCATCGTCAATGCAAAGGAAATTCCTTTTCGTTTTGTGTACCAATAGATCGTCAAAATACCGGCGATCAACGCACCGTAAATGGCGATGCCACCATTCCAGACTTGAATGATTTCGCCTGGGTTCTGCAAATAATAATCCAATTCAAACAATACATAGTAAATGCGGGCGCCGATGATTCCTATCGGTATCGTCCAGAACATCATGTCGACGATAAAGTCCGGATCCAGTCCTTTTTTCTCGGCCTCTTTCGTAGCCAATGCCATGGCAACAAGTATCCCTGCCGCTATGATGACACCATACCAACGGATCTCCAAACCGCCGAACGACAAGGCGACGGGGTTTAATGCGGCTATCAAATTAGTCATGTTAATCTCCTTTGTTCAAGCTATTCGCCTTTTTGGGTATTCTCTTTAATCAAAGCTTCCAGATTTCTTTCGAAAGTCTCAGCGGCATTATAGCCCATCGTTTTCGCACGGAAATTCATGGCAGCCACTTCGATGATGATAGCAAGATTTCGCCCTGTCTTTACCGGAATTGTGATTTTAGGGATGCCGACATCCAAAATGTTCACGATTTCCTCGGTACTGCCCAGACGCTCAAATTTCTTGTCTTTGCTCCAAAGTTCCAGGTTAACAATCAGATTGACTTCATTAGCCTGTTTGACCGCGCCGGCCCCGAACAGCGTCATCACATCAATAATTCCGATTCCGCGGATTTCGATCAGATGGCGAAGAATGCCTGGTGCCTCACCTATCAGCGTATTTTCGTCATGCTGATACAGATCAACACGATCATCAGCGACCAACCGGTGTCCTTTTTGGATCAATTCCAAAGCCGTCTCCGACTTCCCGACGCCGCTGTCCCCTGTAATCATGACCCCCATTCCAAATACATCCACGAAAACCCCGTGCATCGAAACGCGTTCAGCCAATTTGCCCTCAAGAAAATTGGTGATGTTACTGGATACTCTTGTCGTTCTGGATTGTGCCGAAAGAATCGGTATACCAGCTTCTTGAGCGGCTTTCGTCAATTCTGAGGGCGCAGGCAATCTGCGTCCGATAACGAAGCAAGGTGTTTCTTTGCTGCAGAGGCGTCTCATAACGATCAGGCGCTCTTCTGCAGTCATCCGCTCGATAAATGTCAGTTCCGTTTTCCCCAACAATTGGATACGGGCCGACGGGTAAAAATTAAAGAAACCGGTCAACTCGACGCCGGGTCTGGAGATTTCGCTGGTTGTGATTTTATTTCCCAAGAACTCTTCTCCGCTCAGCACAACATAACCTGAAGAATCCACTAATTCCTTTACAGTGACTGTATTCGTCATTCTTATCCCTCACTCTATCATTTAATTTCCTGACCTCGATCAGGCAGGATTTTCTCTTTTTAATCTCTCCTCAAACAATAATTGAATCGCTTGTGGTTTATTGTATTCCTATCCATCATAACATTTTATCCATGCATACGAAAGAACAAAAGGCAGCTGAAACAATCGTTTCAGCTGCCTTCATTTAGGTTATTTGATACTGACTGCTATTGTTGAACCCACTTAACTAATGCACATCGTCCCTGCTCAGGAACATATGCACGATCGACATGATCAAAGCCACCAGAAACGCAGTACCGTAGCTTGTGAAGTGGAATCCCGGTCCCACCAACCAAGACGTCAGATACAGCATGAATCCATTGATCACGAAGCTAAACAAACCGAAAGTAAGGAGCGTAATCGGGAACGAGAGGATCAAAAACACTGGTTTGATCAGAAAATTGACGATACCCAAGACAATGCTGGCCCAGAACGCTGTCCAAAGGCTATGCACATAGAAGGAAGGTGCCATGAAATAAGCTAAGGCGATGAACACTAGCGAGTTGACCGCTGCTTTTTTCCAGAATCCCATCAGAAATCACTCCAGTCGTCCTCTTCTTGTTTATCCACTGGTTTTGCTTCCTTTACTGGTCTTGAAGCGTCGGAACTGCGACGGGAAGATGATGATCCATACGTTCCTCCGAATGATTGTCCGCTGCCGCTTTGGCCCGGTTCAGGCATCAGGATCGCCATCAGGATATACAGCAATACGGGCGATCCGACTCCCGCAAAGACGGCAATCAGAAAGATCACACGCACAATCGTCGAATCGATGCCGAAGTATTCGGCAATACCTCCCAGAACACCGCTGACTTGTCTGTCTGTAGCAGATTTGGTTAATTTTTTCATGTTCGTTCTCTCCTTATTTGTGCCATTTATTATCGCTATTTTTAGTTATTTTTTAAAAATATGTTTCCTGTTGTTGTCTTTAATTCTACCATAACCGGAGATTCTTCGTCCATTCGTCTGAATTCCAGATACTTGTTTGTGTGTTCATTTTTTTGGCGGAGGATTTCGATATTCTCCATCCGGTTCATGATTTTCCCCAACGAACTGCTTGCTTTCACTTCTGCGCTTTTGGCAGCAGGCAAAGACAGCTTGACAGAACCGTTGACGGAACTAGCTTGGATCTGTTTGGCGTTTGTTCCTGGATAGGACAGTTTCACATCCCCATTCACCACGGAAACAGTTGCACTGACGACATCGCTTTTGATCGTCAGACTACCGTTGATTGTTTTCGCCAACACATCAACAATCGTACTTTCCGAAACGTCCAGATTCCCGTTGACTCCATCCGTCTCCAGCATGATGGCCTTGAGACCTGAAATAACCATATTGCCGTTCGTGGATTTGATGTAAAAATCTTTTCCTCCAATGTTTTTCAAGGTCGCATTCCCGTTCAACATCTTAATTGCGATGTAATCGTATTCGCGTTTCGGCAAGGAGACGACGATATCGCATTTCACCCGTTTGTTCGGAACGCGGAAAGTGAGTTTATCCTCATCCATCACAATCGTACTTCGGGCGTCGAAAGCTTCCTTCGCTGTCGCTTCTTCCGTTTTTCCGTAAATCTTCACATCTGCAGCGACCGAAATGGTTTCGTTATCCCAACTCTGCAACGTCACATTCCCGTTTGCCAATTGAAAATCAAGGATTGTCGCGGTATTCTGATCGAATATGAATTCATGCTGGAATTTACTTGTGATCAAGCCTGGGATCTTGATGTTGAAATCAGTGTCTTTCCAATCGACATTCTCTGCGACCGTCTGGACCGTATCGACCAAAAATTTGCTTAGTTGGGTGCCTGCTTTAGTGAGGCGTTCCGCGAAATTGGTGGCTGTGTCTTTCCATTCCTCTTTATTGCCCAGTTTCTCACCAAAAGATTTCACGCTATTTTCCACATGCTCCTTCTTGAGGCTGCGCATTTTTTGTTCCATCTCGCTTTTTTCGGCTTCCAGCGCGGCAACTTGTCCGCGAAGAGCCTCCAGTTCTTCATCCAAACGCATCAACGTAATTTCTTGTTCGCCAGTCAAATCGCCCAATTCATCTGCTGTGGCCAGTTCCTGCCTTTTTTCGGATTTGTCGTTGATTTGTTTTTGCAATGACTGGAGTGCTTCGCCTTTCGCATCGATCTGAGAGGAGAAATAGGAAATTTCGCTGGCCAGCTCATCCAAAATCTTTTCCAAATTTCTGCGGTCTTCCCGTTCCTTATCGGAAACTGGAGCCGTTTGCTCTGAGGATTCTGATGAAGTATCGGGTACATCTGTGAAATCTTGCTGCTGATTGAACTTCACTGCATCTTTTCCTTCGCGCTTCGCTAAGTTCTCTAAAAGTACCAAGGCTTCTTCTGTAGTGATGATGCCTTCTCTTACCAACGCCAAAATTCGGTCTCTTTCATTCATGGTAGTTCCTCCTTGATGATTATCCATTTATCTATTCGCTGACAGGGGACTCAATTTGCCTATTTCTGGATATCTATTGCTTATGTCCTTATTATGCCCAAGTTCGTTCCTCTTGTCATAGGTCTTAAGTTTGATTTTCTCTTCAGCAGAAATGACTAGAAGCTAGCAGACACAGTAGGGTTGCCTGCTGAAAAAAGAAAGTGCGTATAAGCTGTCCTAAGCTCCGGCGAGGGGCAGTTCGCCGGAGAACAATGCTACATTTCCAAATTATAGAAAATTGCCTCAAAAAAATTATCTGACAGCAACGACGAACAGGCTGTCTCATCATTAAATGAGGCAGCCTGTTTTGGCTATTTATTTTTTTTATCCCTTACTTTATCCCGTTCGAGAATAGGTTTCAAGAATTGGCCGGTATAGCTGCCCTCTACCTCAGCGATTTCTTCCGGAGTGCCGGTAGCGAGCACGGTTCCCCCGCCGGCTCCGCCTTCAGGTCCCATATCGATGATGTAATCGGCTGTTTTGATCACGTCCAGATTGTGTTCGATCACGACGATCGTGTTGCCGGCTTCCACCAGACGGTCCAAAACCTGCAACAATCTAGCGATATCATGCGTATGCAACCCTGTGGTCGGTTCATCCAGTATGTAGAATGTCTTGCCGCTTGATACGCGCTGCAGTTCACTGGCCAATTTCATCCGCTGGGCTTCACCACCGGATAAAGTCGTTGCGGGTTGTCCCAATGTCACATAGCCGAGTCCGACATCGACGATGGTCTGTAGTTTGCGCCTGATTTTAGGGATAGCTTCAAAATATGTCAGAGCTTCCTCAATGGTCATATCCAATACTTGGGCGATATTCTTGCCTTTGTACTGCACTTCCAACGTTTCGGAATTATAGCGTGTGCCGTGGCAAACTTCGCAAGGCACGTAAACATCCGGCAGGAAATGCATCTCAATTTTCAGAATGCCATCGCCGCGGCAAGCTTCACAACGTCCGCCCTTGACATTGAAGCTGAAGCGGCCTTTTTTGTAGCCGCGGATTTTGGCTTCATTGGTGCTGGCAAATAGGTCGCGCATGTCATCGAAGACGCTGGTATAGGTTGCCGGATTGCTTCGCGGCGTCCGTCCGATCGGGCTTTGGTCGATATCGATGATTTTCTCCAGACCTTCGAACCCGCTGATTGTTTTGAACTTACCCGGTTTTTCTTTCGTACGGGTCAATTCTTTGGCAAGAGCCGTCTTCAGGACATTGTTGACCAAGGAACTTTTTCCTGAGCCGGACACGCCGGTGACTGCCACGATTTTCCCTAAAGGAAAGGCAGCATCCACATTCTTCAGGTTATTTTCAGTAGCCCCGGTGATTTTCACGGCACCTTTGTCCTCTGTCCTTCGCGTCTCCGGAACCGGGATGAACAATTTCCCTGACAGATATTTTCCGGTCAAGGATTTCTTATTTTTCATGACTTGCTCGGGCGTTCCGGCAGCCACAATTTCACCACCGAGTTCGCCAGCACCCGGTCCGATATCGATCAGATAATCCGCCTGCATCATCGTGTCCTCATCGTGCTCCACGACGATGAGCGTGTTTCCAAGGTCGCGCATATTTTTCATCGATTCAATCAACCGATTATTGTCGCGTTGATGCAACCCGATGGACGGCTCATCCAAGATGTAGAGCACGCCGGACAGATTGGAGCCTATTTGTGTAGCCAAGCGGATCCGCTGCGCCTCTCCTCCAGAAAGTGTGCCCGCCGTCCGGCTCAACGTCAAATAATCGAGGCCGACATTCTTGAGGAAAGTCAAGCGTGACAAGATTTCCTTCAGTATAGGTGCCGCAATCTGCTGCTCTTGTTCCGAAAGAGAAATTCCCTCGAAGAAAGCGACGGCATTTTCGATGGAAAACTCCGTTACTTGCCCGATGTCGTGTTGGGCCACCTTCACGGCCAAGGCTTGCTCATTGAGACGATAGCCGTGGCAGGTATGGCAAGGCAACTCGGTCATGTACTGGCGCATCGCTTCGCGCGTAAAATCGCTCGATGTTTCTTTGTAGCGTCGATTGACATTAGTGATGACCCCTTCAAAGGGGATATCAACATCGCGGACACCACCGAATTCATTCTGGTAATGGAAATGGAACAAGTCGCCTCCAGCGCCATACAGCAGTTTTTGCTGGGTGTCGGGGCCAAGCTCGGCAAACGGAAGATCCATATCGATGCCGTTCTGTGCACAAAATTGACGCAGCATTTCCGGATAGTAATTTGAACTGATCGGGTTCCACGGTACCAAAGCCCCTTCATTCAAAGAAAGTTGCTTATCCGGAACGATCAAATCAAGATCGACTTCCAACTTCATTCCTAACCCGTCACATTCGGAACAGGCTCCATAGGGCGCGTTGAAAGAAAACAGCCGCGGTTCGATCTCGCCAATCGTAAATCCGCAATACGGACAAGCATGGTGTTCGCTGAATAAAAGTTCTTCACTGCCGATGACATCAACAATGGCGTAGCCATCAGCCAAATGCAACGCCGCTTCGATCGAATCGAAGATGCGCGAACGGATGCCCTCCTTGATGACTACCCGATCCACAACAATCGCGATGTCATGTTTTTTATTCTTTTCCAATTCAATATCTTCGGAAATATCAAACAGTTCCCCATCAACGCGGACACGGACATAGCCTTGCTTTTTGATGTCCTCGAATACTTTTTTGTGCTGTCCCTTTTTTCCTTTGACGATCGGTGCCAATATCTGCATTTTCGTGCGTTCAGGAAACTCAAGCACCTGATTCACCATCTGCTCGGGCGATTGACTGCTGATCGGGGTGCCATCATTCGGACAAATCGGATGACCCACACGTGCAAAAAGCAGGCGCAGGAAATCATTGACTTCCGTGACTGTTCCGACTGTCGAACGGGGATTGCGGTTCGTCGTCTTTTGATCGATTGCAATGGCTGGACTCAAGCCATCGATACTGTCCACATCCGGCTTGTCCATCTGACCCAGAAACTGGCGCGCATAGGCTGAGAGGCTTTCCACATACCGCCTTTGACCTTCTGCGTAAAGCGTATCGAAAGCTAATGAGCTCTTACCCGACCCAGAAAGACCGGTCATGACGACAAGTTTGTCCCTGGGGATGGTGACATCTATATTTTTCAAGTTATGCGAACGGGCTCCCCGTACGATGATTTGGTCTTTTGCCATAATTTCAGATCCTTTTTTGACTTATTCTTTGGTTTTCGTCGATTTCCTGTTTGACTGTAGTATACCATATCCAGCCCTGAAAAGAACGCTAGTTCGCTCCCCTGTTCAATGCGGTTTCTTATCTGATGCTGTTGTACTTATTTTAATTTTTGCATCCTCCCGGCCGTGTTCGGCATGTTCGACAGCCATGTGGAGAATTGCGTAGACATGCTGATCCTCTTGGCTGTACAGGATGTTTTTCCCGTTTCTTCTGCTCTTCACCAACTTTGCTTCCCTCAGCTTTTTCAGTTGGTGCGACACCGCGGATTGCTCCAAGTCCAGTTCCTCCGCAATAGCATTTACGTTCAGTTCCCGATTTTCCAGTACATGGAGAATCAAAAAACGCGTTGGATCGCCGATCAATTTGAATATTTTTGTAACTGCCTGTATCGTTTCTGTATTCAAGTCTGACATCATCTCACTTAGACCCCTATCCCTTACTTCAATCCTTATTTTAGCAAATTCATCCGTTCTATGAAAGCCATTGCCCTTGCTGCCAAAATCAAGCAACTGTATGCAATACGGCTTGGCTCAAGCTCTGACTGACACAGAAAAAAAGCGTTGCAACACCGCTTTGGGTATCACAACGCTTTTATCATTAAATTTTATGATGGACATTCAATTCTACTACTTCTCCGGAGTCCAAGTAAATGATCCACTCGGAAATATTTGTTACGTAATCTCCGATTCTTTCTAAATAAGTGGAGATACGCATATAGTTTGTTCCGCCCAAAACGATCTCAGGATCTTGCTTCATTTGTTCGATGCAGTTTTCATAGATATTTTTGGCGGCCGCGTCGATCTCCGTATCCCGCGCCGCAATTTCCCGCGCACGTTCAACATCAAGGACGACATAAGCGTCCAGGACTTCCTTGACCATATCCATGACCTTCAAAGCTGTTTCTGCAATGGCCGTTTCGATATCGGCATCATGCTTCTTGCCCTTCACCTTGATCGTCGATTTTGCGATACTGACTGCATGATCGCCGATCCGCTCCAAGTCTGCGCTGGCTTTCATCACGGTCACGATTTTGCGCAAGTCCGTAGTCACAGGCTGCTGCAAAGCAATCAGCTCGAAGCATTCGATTTCCAGATCGTTCTCAAGCTTATTGATGGCTGCATCTTCATCGATGACTTGCTGCGCCAGTTCCTTGTCGTGCGTTACAAAAGCATCGATTGACTTATGGATTGCAGCATTGACCAATACACCCATCTTCAAAAAGTGAGCGTGCAAACTCTCTAATTCTTCTTCAAACACTCGTCTCATCAAAAACCAACCCCTTTGTAAATATATTTCATTATGCAATGGATCAGCCGAAACGTCCAGAAATATAATCTTCCGTTTGTTTTTCTTTTGGATTCGTGAAAATTTGGCTTGTTTCCCCGTATTCGATCAGTTCACCGTTCAAGAAAAAGGCGGTGTTATCAGAGATCCGCGATGCTTGTTGCATATTATGCGTAACAATGATCATCGTGTAATCTTCTTTCAATTCCATAAGCATCCGTTCAATCTGTGCACTGGAAATCGGATCCAAGGCACTCGTCGGTTCATCCAACAAAATGACTTCCGGTTCGATCGCCAAGACCCGTGCGATGCAGACACGTTGTTGCTGGCCACCAGATAAAGATAAGGCGCTCTGATCCAGTTTATCTTTGACATCATCCCATACAGCTGCTTTCTTCAGGCTCTCTTCCACGATTTGGGCGATTTTTTCCTTATCCTTCATCCCGGCGATGCGCAGACCATACGCCACGTTATCGAAAACTGAAAACGGGAATGGATTCGGCTGTTGGAAAACCATACCGACTTTTTTTCTCAGCTCTACCGTGTCCATTTGCGGACTATAGATATCCTGATCATTGAAACTGATTTTTCCGGTGACCGTCACATCCGGAATCAGATCGTTCATCCGATTCAAGGTTCTTAAATAGGTGGATTTTCCGCATCCGCTCGGCCCTATCAAAGCCGTGATTTCTTTTTTATGAAAATCAAGCGAAATGCCCTTCAACGCTTCGTTCTTTCCGTAATATAAATGTACATCACGCGTTTCAATAATGGGTTTAGTGCTTTTCACGTTGCTTTCCTCCTAGCCGAAATGCCCAGAAACATAATCTTCCGTCTGTTGGATCTTCGGACGAGTAAAGATTTTTCTGGTCTCATCATATTCAATGACATTGCCCAAATAGAAGAACGCTGTATAATCACTGATTCGGGATGCCTGCTGCATATTGTGCGTAACAATGATGATTGTATACTTCTCCTTCAGCTCCAACAACGTCTCTTCGACTTGGGAAGTCGAGATCGGGTCCAACGCACTGGCTGGCTCATCCGGAAGCAGGATATCCGGCTTCAGAGCGATCGCCCTTGCGATGCAGAGCCGCTGCTGTTGACCACCAGAGAGCGCTAAGGCGCTCTTGTTCAACTGATCCTTCACTTGGTCCCAAAGAGCAGCTTGTTTCAGGCTGGTTTCGACGATTTCGTCCAATGTCGCCTTGTCCTTCAGACCATGCCTTCTCAGTGCGAAAGCGATGTTCTCATAAATCGATTTGCTGAAAGGATTCGGCCTTTGGAATACCATCCCAATATTTTTCCGCATCTCGAACACATCAACTTCAGGCACGTTCACATCGATGCCTTGATAAATGATTTCCCCAGTCACTTTTGCACCGGGAACAGTGTCGTTCATTCGGTTCAACGAACGGAGATAAGTCGATTTTCCACACCCACTCGGTCCGATCAACGAGGTGATTTTATTCTTTTCAAATTCCATGGAAACGCCTTTGATCGCTTCAAAATCGCCATAATGAACGTGAAGATCATTTGTTTTGAGGGCGACTTCGGCCTCAGGACGCATCTGGATGATGTTCGTTGCCAATATCTTTTCATTTCCCATCAAGGGTCCCTCCTTCAAGTCAATTTTCCGTTTCTATGCTGAAGTAGCCTTCTTCTGCAATCTTCTGCCCAAACTTCTGGCAGTCAGATTGAAGATGAGGACAGCCAATACCAGTACTGCTGAGGCACCAGCTGACACTTCCGCTCCATCCGGTTTTACGCCTTCACTGTTGATCTTCCAGATGTGCACCGCCAATGTTTCGGCAGGCCGGAAAATATTTAAAGGACTTGTGATGGATTGTGGATTCCAGTTTGTGAAATCCAAAGCCGGCGCGCTCTGCCCGGCTGTATAAATCAAAGCGGCAGCTTCACCGAAAATACGTCCTGCCGCCAAAATCATTCCGGTCAAAATACCCGGCAAGGCAGCCGGAAGAATGATCAACGTCACTGTCTCCCAACGGGAAAGGCCCAACGCTAAGCCAGCTTCACGCTGGGAAGACGGGATCGCCCGCAAGGAATCTTCGATCGTACGCGTCAAAAGCGGCAGATTAAAGATAGTCAGGGACAAAGCTCCCGAAAGGATCGAGAAGCCAAAACCGTACTGGATGACGAAAATCAGGAATCCGAAGAGACCGACGACAACGGATGGCAAAGAACTCAAAACTTCAATAGCAGTACGGATGATGTCGGTAAACCAATTTTGAGGTGCATATTCCGAAAGATAAATCGCCGCGCCCAAGGCAAGTGGCGTACTGATCAACAAGGTCAGGACCAACAAATAGAACGAATTGAACAACTGAATTCCGATTCCTCCGCCTACCTGGAAGGATTTTGCTGGAGCCGTCAAAAATTCCCACGAAAACTGGGGCAAGCCGCGCCATAGAATAAAGAGCAGCAGACTGGCCAAAATAAGAATGATCGTTCCGGAAAACAAATAAATCAGGCCGACCATAAATTTGTCTACTTTTTTGGGATTCGGATTCATTTTTTAACGGCTCCTTTCTTACCGATGTAACGCGTCAAAATATTGAAGAATAGAGCCATCAAAAGGAGGATGGTCGCCAATGACCAGAGGACATTGTTTTCCAAAGTTCCCATTACGGTGTTCCCCATGCTCATCGTCAAAATACTTGTCAATGTCGAAGCTGGGGTCACCAAGCTGTTCGGCATCAAAGTCGCATTCCCGATGACCATTTGAACCGCCAAGGCTTCTCCGAACGCACGCGCCATCCCGAAGACGACTGCCGTCAACAATCCGGGGGTCGCTGCCCGCAGAACCACTTTATAGATGGTCTGCCACCGTGTCCCGCCCATAGCGAGTGAAGCCTCACGGTAATGACGCGGAACAGCATTCAAAGCATCCACTGACATACTGGTCACAGTCGGCAAAATCATAACGAACAGAACCAGAGTAGAAGATAAAATACCAAATCCGGTACCGCCGAACAAGGAACGGACAAACGGCACAACAACAGTCAAGCCGATGAAACCATATACAACGGACGGAATACCGACAAGCAGTTCGATGACCGGCTGCAGAATTTTTTTCCCGGATTTCGGTGAAATTTCCGTCATGAACAAAGCTGCAGCAACGGCAAAAGGTGTTGCCAAGGCTGCGGAAATCAAAGTGACCAAAAATGAGCCTGCGATCATCGGTAAGGCTCCGACCAATGGTGTGCCGTCATCAGCGACGGTGCCGGGATTCCAGATGCTTTTCGTCAAAAAATCCCCTAATGATACACCATCCGTGACAAAGGTGGATATCCCTTTGCTGATGACAAAATATAGAATGGACAGCACGATGAAGACGATGACTGTCGTGCTGATCAGACTGATGGTGCGTCCAAACGATTCCAATCTGCGTTTACTTGACTTTTTCATTAAGTTTCCTGGTGTCATTTCCAAGAGAAACCCTCCTCTTAAACTTTGAGCCGCGACGAAAGGCGCCTTCCTATGAAAAGGCGGATGCCATTCATCACAATGATATTTCAGTTGTTTTATTCGATCGGTGTTACGTTTCCTTCAAGGTCCCTGTCGACCTTCATATCTGTGGAAGGAATGTATCCCAACGCTTCAATCAGACTTCCTTGGACATCTTCCGACAGCATGTAATCCAGGAATTCTTTCGTCAAGCCTGTCGGTTCGCCATTCGTATACATATGTTCATATGCCCAGATGACCCATGCGTTTGTCGTAACGTTCTCAGGCGTCGGCTTCACCCCGTCGACGGAAAGCGCCTCGACATCTTCATTGACGTACGAGAACGACACATAGCTGATGGTTCCCGGTGTTGAAGCAACAATCTGACGGACGGTTCCGTTGGATTCCTGCTCTTGGGTGATGATGCTTTCTTCTCCGGCCAGAACCCATTTATCGAATGTTGCCCTGGTTCCACTGCCCTTGGCTCGGTTCAAGACGACGATCGGGAGATCTTTTCCTCCCAACTCGGACCAATTGCTGTATTTGCCGGTAAAAATGCCGCGCAACTCCTCCATGGAAAGATCGGTCACACCGACGCCTGGTGTCACGATAGGCGTGATGCCGACGATGGCGACACGATGATCGACCAATTGGCTGGCATCGATGCCTTCCCTCTCTTCAGCAAAAATATCCGAATTGCCAATGTCAACCGCACCTGCGGCAATCTGACTCAAGCCTGTTCCGGTACCGCCGCCTTGGACATTGACGAATTTCCCCAGATTTTCCGCACTGAATTGTTCCCCAGCGGCCTCGACTAACGGTTGCAGCGCAGAAGAACCGACCGCCGTGATGGATTCCTCATCGACTACGGGGCCGCAGGCTGACAGAGCGAAAACGGCAGCGAGACTGACTATGGCTGAAACGTATTTTAATTTCATTGTGTACCTCCCATTTATTTACCTTGAACACATACTTATCCATCGTAACGAATGTTTGTAAATGTTTCGTATCTCTTTTGTAAATTTTATGTAAATCCACCATATATTTTATCGATGGAACATTTTAACGTTGATTTCACGTTTTTTTTCTGTAAATTTACGCTCTGATTATCCACATTATAACAAATTGGCGGAACGCTTGTCTTATATCTGGTGCAGAAATATATATTACATTTTCATGAGTATTTTCAATGACCTGCAGTTGACTGCTGTGATCCAAAAACGCATAAAAAAAGCCAGGAAGCTACCACGTAATCGGGTTCGATTGCGTGGCCTTCCTGGCTTTATCTTTTCTCATCCTGCATTCATAATTGTGTTAGTCTTCAAACTTGTTGTTTGTGTTCAATTCAATTATTTTCCCTGTACCCAAATAAATGATCCATTCACAAATATTTGTTACATAATCGCCGATTCGCTCGAGATAGCCGGCAACCATGATGTAATCGGTCGCACCCAGAACAAGTTCCGGATCCAACTTCATCTCTTCGATGGCGCGTCCGTAGATATGTTCGGCAGCTTGATCGACCATTTTGTCGCTCAGGGCAACTTCTTTGGCTTTTTCGATGTCCGTTTTGATGTAGGCGGCAAGTACTTCCTCCACCATGACTTTTACTTTTTCCGACTGCTCGGCTATCGCTGCTTCGATATCGGAATTGCGCTTGTTGCCTTTAACGCGGATAGTCGACTTCGCAATACTGACGGCATGATCTGCCATACGCTCCAAGTCCGCGCACGCCTTCATGATGGTGACGATTCTGCGGAGATTGCCGGTGACCGGTTGATGCAACGCAATCAATTCAAAGCATCTTTTCTCGATCTCCGCTTCTCTTTGGTTGATGGCGACATCATGCGCAATCACTTCTGCAGCAAGCTCTTTATCATGATTCACAAAACCTTTAACAGATATGTAGATTGCTTCGTTCACCATTTTTCCCATTTCAGAGAAAAGTACGTGCAGATCCTGCAATTCTTCTTCAAAAATTTTTCTCATCTTTTCGCCCCCTGTTACATGTCATTATGCATCACAGTGCATCTCTCATCCCATTATAGCCCAGTCTTAACCGAATTTGCCAGAGATATAATCATCTGTGCGTTTATCGTTCGGATTGGAGTAAATGATTTCCGTCTTATCATATTCTACCACTTCTCCATTTAAAAAGAAGGCCGTTTGGTCCGAAATCCGGGCTGCCTGTTGCATATTATGGGTGACGATGATGATGCTGTAGTCTTTTTTCAAAGTCTGGATAAGATCTTCGACTTTGGATGTCGAAATCGGATCCAAAGCGGAAGTCGGCTCATCCATTAAAAGGACTTCCGGTTCGACCGCCAGACTTCTGGCGATGCACAAACGCTGTTGTTGTCCACCGGATAACCCGAAGGCATTTTCTTTCAGACGATCTTTTACTTCATCCCACAACGCTGCGCCTTTCAAGCTTTTCTCAACGACTTCATCCAGTACGCTTTTGTCTTTTACGCCATGGATTTTTGGTCCGTAGGCGATATTTTCATAGATTGATTTCGGGAAAGGGTTCGGCTTTTGGAAAACCATGCCCACATCTGTACGCAACTGCTCCACTTTGTACCGCGGATCAAAAATATTCTGTTCATTGTAAATGATTGATCCCGTCATTTTTACGATTGGAACCAATTCTACCATCCGATTTAAGGTCTTGATGAAAGTGGACTTTCCGCAGCCTGATGGTCCGATGATCGCTGTGACTTCCTTAGTGGGAATATCTAGTTGAATGTTCTTTAAAGCATGGGTATTTCCGTACCATAGATTGAAATCTTTCACACTGTAAATCATTTTTTTATCTTTTAAGCTCACTTCTGGGTTCAAATGAGTAACCTCCTAATTTAATAACGCTTCGAGAATTTATTGCGGATGTAGATCGCCAGTGAATTCATGATGACCAGCATAAGCATCAGGACAATGCTTCCTGCGGCGGCGACTGCTTGGAATTCTTCTTGGGGCCGTCCCGCCCAGTTGAATATTTGGATCGGCATTGCCGTAAACCCGGACCAGATGCTTTCCGGGACATAAGCGATAAAGGTCATCGCTCCAATCATCAATAGCGGTGCAGTCTCTCCGACAGCTCTGGATAGAGCCAAAATCGAACCCGTGAGGATACCGGGCACTGCAGCCGGCAGAACGACTGTGCGGATGGTCTGCCATTTCGTGGCACCCATCGCATAAGAGGCTTCATACTGTTCTCTCGGGATGGCACGAATGGCTTCTTGGCTGGAAACAACGATAACAGGCAAAATCATCAAGCTCATGGTCAGACCACCAGCCAAGACGCTACGGCCCATTTCCAACAAACGGACAAACACAGTCAGTCCCAACAGCCCGAAAACAATCGACGGCACGCCGGAAAGATTCGAAATGTTCAACTCGATGAAATGCGTAAATTTATTGTCGGGAGCATATTCCTCAAGGTAAATCGCTGTTCCGACACCCAAGAGGAGTGACAAGGGAGCTATGATAGCCATAATCCAGACTGTCCCATAGATTGCAGCCTTGATGCCGGCATCTTCCGGTCTTCTCGAAGCATAGTTGCGCAAGAAATCCCAATCGAGATAGCCCGCCCCCTGCGATACGATCCGCATGACCAGGATGGCCAAAACAACGATTCCGAAGAAGGTTGCCAAAAAAAACAGGCTCTTGACCACGCCGTTCAGCAATAAACGATTATTGATTCTGTTGTTGTTCTTCTCTACTAATTTCATCAATATTCCTCCCTAAAACGACGGGACATATAATTCGCCAACAGGTTCATCAACAAAGTGAAGAGGAACAAGGTCATCCCTACTGCGTAGATACTGTAGTAGATCGTGGACCCATATGTGGCATCCCCCATGCTGACCTGAACGATATAGGATGTCATCGTCTGGATCGACTCTGTTACATCAAGCGTAAATTTGGGTGTGGATCCAGCAGCTGTGGATACGATCATCGTTTCTCCCACCGCCCGGGAAATCCCCAAAACAACGGATGAAATGATGCCCGACAAGGATCCTGGCAAAATGACTTTCAGCGCCACTTCCAAGCGTGTGGCTCCTAAGGCCAAAGCCCCCTCGCGCATAGCATTCGGGACAGCACCCATCGCTTCTTCCGATAGCGATGTAATCTGCGGGATAATCATAATCCCCACAACAATACCGGGGCTCAGTGCATTGAATATCGGCAGATTCGGGATAAATGTCTGCAGCAGTGGGGTAACGAACGTCAAGGCGAACAGCCCGTATACTACTGTCGGAACTCCGGCCAAAACCTCCAAAATCGGCTTGACGATTTTCCTTGTACGTTCGGTTGCATATTCGCTCAAATAGATGGCTGAGCTCAGGCCGATCGGGACAGCAACAAGCATCGCAACGCCAGCTATCAAGAATGTTCCACTCAATAGCGGCAAAATCCCAAAACTGGGATCATTTTTGAAGAAAGGATACCACTCTTTTCCTGTCAGAAATTCCAGAATCGGAACAGCGCTGAAAAACGTTACCGTTTCTTTTGCCAGCGTAAACACAATCCCGAGTGTTGTCAGAATAGAAATGATCGCACAGGCCAGAAAAAAAAGAGGCATGGCTTTTTCAGTAAATTGCAAAGATTTTTGTCGTGAACTTTTTTCTTTCATCAAGTCTTTGACAGATTTGGACATATTGATTCTCCTCTAATAAAGATGAGATGCGAGGGAAGCAAAACGCTCTCTTCCCTCACATCCCTTAGTCATTTATTTGATTTTGCTTATTTCAAACCTTCAAGCGTAGTCAATGCTGCTTCATAAGATTCAGCCGGTAGTGCTACATAACCGACTTCAGCTGCCATTTCGGCTGCCATTTCCAATGTGTATTTTGTGAATTCGTAGACGCTCTCGTTTTCCAACGCTTCGTTCTTCACGTAGATGAACAACGGGCGAGAAAGCGGCTCATACGATCCATCTTGAACGGTCACATCGTTAGGCGTAACTGCAACGCCCTCACCGTTCACGATCGGAACAGCCTTGACGATGTCACTGTTTTCCAGGAAGTATGCGTAACCGAAGTAGCCGATGGCATTTGCGGAACCGGAAACACCTTGTACCAATACGTTGTCATCTTCGGATAAAGAAGCTGCTTTGTTGATTTGTTCGCCGTCCAAGATCACTTCATCAAAGTAATCGTATGTGCCTGAGTCGGTACCTGGGCTGAACAACTCGATCTTTTCTTCCGGCCAGCCTTCACGGACATCCGCCCATGTTTCTACGCCGGTTCCTTCTGTCCAGATCATCGCTAATTCTTCGATGGTCAATTGATCCACCCAGTCGTTCTCGCTGTTCACAACGACTGTCAAACCGTCCAAGGCAAGTTGGAACTCTGTATATTCAATGCCGGCTTCTTCCAACAATGCGATTTCTTCGTCTTTGATCGGACGTGAAGCGTTGCTGATGTCTGTTTCGCCTGCGATGAATTTCTCGAATCCGCCACCCGTACCGGATACACCGATAGTCGCTTTTACGTCCGGATTAGCGATTGAAAATTCTTCTGCTACTCCCTCCATTATCGGGAATACGGTAGAAGATCCATCAACTAAAACTGTTCCGCTTCCGGTTGCAGTCGTGCTTCCCGTTTCTGCACCGCTCTCTGCAGTTGTGCCGTCTCCGTTACCACAAGCCGCCAAGGTAGCGCCGATTGTTAAAGCCATTGCGAATTTAGATAATTTGCCAAAGTTCATTTTTTCCCATCCTTTATGTTGAGGTTATTTGAACGCCATTGCCTGTTCACAACCTTAATATTAACGGTCGATTGTTAATTTCCTTGCGGTTTCATGTAAATTTTCCGTTGATTTACCTCTTTTTTTGTAAATGTTTTGTAAACGGGGCTTTAGAATACAAGAAAAAAAGCTCTACAGGTACGTTTCCGCCTGTAAAGCTTTTGCATTCGAATCCATTCTTATATAGGCAATGTCACTGTAAAAGTTGTTCCATTGCCCTGTTTGCTGGCTACAGTGACCGTTCCGTTCATGTTTTCAACCAAATACTTCACAATCGATAATCCTAAGCCGGTACCTCCGGAGTTTCTGCTCCGCGCTTTATCGACGCGATAGAACCGCTCGAATACTCTTCCCAGATCGGCTTCCGGTATCCCGATTCCGTTATCGGCAACGTGCAGATGGACTTGATCCGCAGTCTTCTCGACAGTGACCGTGATATGCCCTCCGGCTTGCGTATAGACGACGGCATTGTTGATCAGATTAGCCAGTATTTGCTTCAAGCGATTCGGATCTGTATGCAACGTTACGAAATCCTTTTCCACTAATTCCAGTGTCATGTTTTTCTCTTTCACTTTCTGATCGACCAACTGAAAGGTCGCCAACACCGCTTCGGAAATATTCACTTGCTGCAGAGCGAGCGGGACTTGCCGCTGCTCCAACTTCGACAGTTCCAAAATATCATTCACCAAAAGATTCAACCGGGTGCTTTCGGCCAGAATGATTTCCAAAAACTGTTTCAGGATAACGGGATCTTCCATTGCACCGTCCAATAATGTTTCAGCGAATCCTTTCAGGGCTGTAACAGGCGTCCGAAGCTCATGGGATGCATTGGCGACAAAGTCGGTACGGACTTTCTCCAAGCGTCGGATTTCACTTATGTCATAGAGGAGCACAATCAGATTCATTTCACCCGGTTTCTTGCTTGTGATCGGGACAATATTGACATCGACGATTCTGTCTTTTGGATAATAAAAATAGATTTCGTCATTCTGCGGCTCTCTGTACGTGTACGCTCGCTCAATCATATGGCTGAGTCCATAACTGCTTACAGCCTCGACATAGGATTGACCGATCAGCGATTCTTCACTTTCACTCAATATTTCTTGCATGACGGGATTGACCATTGTAATTTCCTTGTTCTCATCCAGAAGCATCACGCCAATGACCAGATGATTGATCAAGCCAGTAAGCCGTTCATCATTCTGCTTGATTTCATTCATTTGATTATCCAGACTTTCGGCAAGTTCATTGACGGTTTCGCCCAATTTTTGGAAATCACCGAAGCCTTTGCCTTTATATCGCGCATCATACTGGTGATCCGAAAGTTTTTTGGCGACATCCATCACCGCATCGATCGGTCTGCCGATGCGTTTCGTCAAAGCATAAGTAAGTACGAAGGCTACTGCCAGAGCCAACAGGATAAAAACGTAAAGGGACTGTTCGATGCGCTGGCTGACCGTCAAGGCGCTCAGTGGTCTCGACAGTCGGATAACAGCAGCGATAGTGCCTGATTCGTCAAAAATCGGCACAGCTACATAATAAAGTTCCTCGTTTGTGCTTTCACTCTTCCTTTGCCCTGTTCCGTAAGGTTCTCCGGACAGAACTTCCTGAATTTCTTCCCGCCGCAGATGATTTTCCAGATTGACCGCAGTGAGCTGCGAATCATAAATCACAACCCCATCGCTGGCGACTAAAGTGATTCTATCTTCCGTGAAAGAGTCAATTTTATCCAATTCTTTTTCAACAAAGGTCCAGTCACTGCCATCCGCACTGTTTTGGAGCAGTGTACCCACTATTTGCGTCTGTTCAACCAACAGTTCACTGTGCAGACTCCGCGTGTAGTTCCCTAACACAGTCTCTAGGAATATCCCGAAAGCCACACTGAACAGCGCAAAGATCAACACAAAAGTGGCAAGCATCCGCAATTGCAGTTGCTTCATGTCTTCGCTACCTCAAATTTATACCCGAAGCCCCGGACCGTACGGATGTATTGCGGGTTTTTAGTGTCTTTTTCAATTTTTTCGCGGAGATGGCTGATGTGTACATCGACGATGCGCGTTTCTCCGGCGTAATCAAAATTCCAGATGGCGTTCAACAACTGTTCCCGGCTCAGGATGCGATTGGCACGCTTCGCCATGTAAAGCAACAATTCAAATTCTTTCGGTGTTATTTCAATCAATTCTCCCGCTACATGAACTTCATAAAGTTGTGGGAAAATCGTGATTTCGCCAACCTCGATTTTTTCGGTTTGATCCTCAGTCGGCTCCTGTTGGACAGTCGGAGCACCTTCAGCCGGAACAGCTTTATTCGTTCTTCTTAGGATAGCTTTCATCCTGGCCAACACTTCACGCGGGCTGAATGGCTTTGTCATATAATCATCCGCCCCCAACTCAAGTCCGATAATCTTTTCCAGTTCATCATCCTTCGCTGTCAAAATCATGATCGGCGTATCAAACTTTTCCTGTCTTAGGCGTTTACAGATATCCATACCGTCCATCGACGGTAGCATCAGATCCAAAATGATGAAGTCAAAAGGATTTGAGATAGCCAAACGGTAGCCTTCCGCTCCGTCGGTGGCAGTTGTCACCTCATAGCCGTCTTTTTCCAAGTTAAAAGCCAATAATGTAACGATGGATGGTTCATCATCCACTAGCAAAACTTTTTTCATGTGTCCTCCTCTGACCGATTGGGGTCCGGGATAGCATATGCCATCCCATTTATTTTGCGAATGTCAATATTTTGAAAGCCTCAGCTTCCTGCTCGGCTCGTTTCCTTTTCAGCATACTAAAAATGTTGGAAAACGGCAATTCAGATTTTCCCAGCCGATTTTTATCCATCAACCGAAAAGACTCTAAAAAGTGCGCTGTACAGGAGATTCCACAAGGTAAAAGAGAAATAAATGCATACAAAATAATAGTTTCAGTTTATCGGTTTTCAGGATGAGCCTGCTTAAGCGAACGACAAAAAAGGTTCCACCCATACGTTTTGTATGACTGGAACCTTATGGGTCAAAAATTTTTTGTTAAACTTTCAGGAAGCGGCGCATCGAGAAAACGGAACCGAATGCCCCGATGAAGATACCGATACCCACCATCAGAAGACTGATGTAGAGGAGGAACGGATTCGGAGTCAAAAGACCAAAGTTTGTGCCGGCCAAGTAGTCCCCGCTCACATTAAAGATGAAGCGATAAAGGAACACTAGGAAAGTCATGGGAATCAATGCCCCGATCAATCCGATGATGGCTCCTTCAATCAGGAATGGCCATCTGATGAAGCTGTTTTTTGCACCCACCAAACGCATGATTTCGATCTCCGTGCTGCGGGAGAAGATGGTAATCCGGATTGTATTGGAAATCAGAAATACGGCAACCAACAGTAAGCCGATGATGATGACGAGTCCTATCGTGCGGATCGTCGCAATCGTCTCAAATAATTTATCCGCTGTGGCACCGCCGTATTCGACTTGAGTGACATACTGCATGGCGGATGCTGCTTCAGCTACCGCTTTCGTTTGCTCTGGTGCAGTTGTATTCAAGACATAAGCGTCATACAACGGATTGGCATCTCCGCCGAAAAGATCGAATTCATCACCGTAGCTGCCGATGATCTTATCCAATTCCTCGTCCTTACTTGAGAAAGTGATGGATTCGACATTGGCGATGTTCTCCAGTTCCGTCTTTAAGGCTTCCTGGGCGGCTGCATCAGCAGCCAGATCGATGTAAACTTTTACGCTCACATCATTTTCGACATCGGAAGCCAACTTGTTCACGTTCAAAAGAATCCCGGTAAAAGACCCCACAAGCAACAAAGTCAGTGCCACTGCACTGATTGAAGCTATCGACATCCAGCCATTCCGGAACAGACTTTTGAATGCGTCCCTTATGTGTCTCATAAATGTTCTAAATTTCATATCCATATTCTCCTTCTTGTTGATCTCGGACAATACGGCCATTCTCTATTGCTAATACACGGTGTTTGATGTCATTAACGATTTGGCTGTTATGGGTGGCCATCAGGATTGTTGTTCCTTGGTTGTTGATTTCTTCCAGAATCCGCATGATTTCCATCGACGTATCCGGATCCAAGTTACCTGTCGGCTCATCCGCAATCAGGACGCCTGGCATATTCGCAATCGCACGTGCAATCGCGATCCGTTGCTGTTCCCCACCGGAAAGTTCATTCGGGAACATCCGCACTTTATGCTTCAGTCCGACCAAATCCAACACTTCCAATACGCGCTTCTGGATGACTTTCGGACTTTTTTCGACTACTTCCATCGCGTAGGCGATGTTTTCGTATACGGTCAGTTTAGGTAATAATTTGAAATCCTGGAAGACCATACCCACAAAACGGCGCAATAATGGGACTTCTTTTTCTTTCATGGTCGTTAAATTATATTTGCCTACTTGAACAGTTCCTGAGGTTGGTTTTACTTCGCGATACATCATTTTGATGAAAGTTGATTTGCCCGCTCCACTGGGGCCTACAATATAAACAAATTCCCCTTGCTCGATCTTCACGCTCAGATTATTGACCGCCGTAATGCCGTTGTTGTACTTCTTGGAGACATTCAGCATTTCAATCATTTTATCACCTGTCTTTTCTTTTTTTCCTTGCTTCCGCTCTGAAACCTTCAGAGGCTGCAAGAATGCTTCCCTATTATAGCACGTTGCACAACTGTGTCTGTTTTAGTTTCTTTACAAGTATGTGTCAATAGTTTCTCAGTATTCTCGCTCGTGACTGATCCTATTTATTTGGGCTGCTGCTTTTAAAGTTCTTCCTGATCCATCGTCATTTTCAGATAAGCATCGATAAAGGCGTCGATATCCCCGTCCATGACGGCCTGTACGTTACCCGTTTCGTAGCTGCTTCGGTGATCCTTGACCATGGAGTACGGATGGAACACGTATGAACGGATCTGTGAACCCCAACCGATCTCTTTTTGCTCGCCGCGGATGGCGGCCAGTTCTTTTTCGCGCTCTTCCTCCTGCAGTTGATACAGTTTCGCCTTCAGCATTCCCATAGCGGTATCCCTATTCTGGAATTGCGAACGTTGCGCCTGGCTTGCCACAACAATACCGGTCGGAATATGCGTGATTCGGATGGCTGATGATGTTTTATTGATGTGTTGTCCACCGGCTCCGCTGGCGCGGTAAGTATCCACCCGGATATCATCCGGATTCACTTCTATCTCTGCATCGTCGGCAGCTATCTCCGGCATCACATCGATCGAACAAAACGAGGTGTGCCTTCTTCCGGCAGAGTCGAACGGCGAGATGCGGACCAAACGGTGGACGCCCCTTTCCGAACGCAGGTAGCCGTAGGCGTTCATCCCTTTGATCAGGATCGTTACGCTTTTGATACCGGCCTCGTCCCCACTTTGATAATCCAACGTCTCCACGTCAAAGCCTTTTTTGTCGGCCCAACGCGTATACATGCGGAAAAGCATGCTGCCCCAGTCCTGGGATTCCGTTCCACCGGCACCTGGATGGATTTCCAAAATAGCGTTCGATTTGTCGTGCGGTCCGTTCAACAGCATCGTCAATTCATATTTTTCAAGTGCTTCTGTAAATTCTGTCGTTTTTTCGTTCAATTCTTCCAGATATTCCGGATCTTCATCCTCTTTTACCATTTCATATAAGACTTCGAGGTCTTCATATTGCGCTTCCAGACTCTTGAACGTATTGTAGACTGCTTTTAATTGGTTTGATTGGTTGATGACTTCCTGCGCCGCTTCGGCATTGTTCCAGAATTCCGGATCCAACATGCGATCGTCGAATTCTGCGATATCCGTTTCGAGGCCATCTAAGTCAAAGAGACCTCCTGAAGCTTGCAATTTTTGTTTCTGAACTTTCCAATATTGCTTTGATTTCACTTAATTCCATTTGATTTCCTCCTAGATTCGACAAAAGAAGGATGGGTCGGGATAAAAACAAGCGACTGTTTTTTATCCCGACCCTCCCCGATTGGCGTTGTATCCGATTAGTTTGTTGTATTTGACTTGGTTTTATTGCTTGAAATGCCTCTTGCGGATGCGCTGCCTGTTATTCTTCAGTTTGTGATTCTTGTTTTTCGGCTGCTTCAGCCGCCAGTTTTGCTTTTTGGATTTCCATCAGTTTTTGCATCCTCATTGCCGCGATCTGTGCTCTGCGTGCTTGTTCCTGTTGCTCCGTTTGGGAAGCGACTGTCTCACGCGTCGGCATGATGTTCGAGCCTTGGCCTACGGATTGGCGTTGCAGATTTTGACGAATTTCTGATTTCATCACAATCCGGGTAACGTCATAGTCGATGGTCGCAATCATTTCCTGGAAACGATCATAGCCTTCGGTTTGGTACTCGGTCAACGGATTGTTCTGTGCATATGAACGCAAGCCGATTCCTTGACGCAGCTCATCCATATTGTCGATGTGATCGGTCCATTTGCTGTCGACAACCCGCAGGATAACAACTTTTTCAAATTCCAAAATTTGTTCTGGACTCAATTGTGACTCTTTTGTCTTGTAAACTTCCATTGCGCGTTCCACCAAATATTCTTCGATTTCGTGCGCAGATTTTCCTTCCAGTTCGGCTAAACTGATGCTGTCGGGATGCACAAGGGCAGCTCCGGCAAAATCACGGATGCCTTGCAGATTCCAAGTCGCCTTTTCACCGATGGTATGCGTTTCGACCACACGCGCAATCGCACGCTTGATCATCGCTGTCACGACATACTTCAACGATTCGGTTTCATTGATGACTTCCAAACGTTGCCCATAAATGATCTCACGCTGTTCACGCATGACTTCATCGTATTCCAGTACGTTTTTACGGGTATCATAGTTATTGCCTTCCACTCGTTTTTGGGCGGATTCCACTTGTTTGGAAAGCATTTTGCTTTGGATGACCACATCTTCCGCTTCATCATCCAAATTCAATTTGCTCCAGACTTGCTGGATGCGTTCCGATCCGAAGCGTCTCATCAAGTCGTCTTCCAGTGACAGGTAAAATTGCGTTTCGCCGGGATCCCCTTGACGGCCGGAACGGCCACGCAATTGGTTGTCGATCCGGCGTGATTCATGGCGTTCGGTACCGATGACGCAGAGACCGCCTAATTCCTTGACGCCTTTACCCAGCTTGATGTCGGTACCACGACCAGCCATGTTGGTGGCGATTGTGACGGCTCCGGGTTGACCGGCTCCGATGATGATTTCCGCTTCCCGGAAATGGTTTTTTGCATTCAAAACTTGGTGCGGAATGTTTTCTTGACGCAACATGTGCGAAAGCAGTTCGGATGTTTCCACGGCTACGGTACCGACAAGGATCGGCTGCCCTTTCGCGTGACGTTCTTTAATGTCGCCGACAACGGCTCTGAATTTGCTTTTCAAAGAAGGATACAACAAATCCGGATAGTCGTGACGGACGATCGGTCTGTTAGTCGGAATCGAAATGACGTTCATGTTGTAAATTTCCCGGAACTCTTCTTCTTCCGTTTTTGCTGTACCGGTCATACCGGACAGTTTTTTGTACATACGGAAGTAGTTCTGGAAAGTGATGGTGGCCATCGTTTTCGATTCATTTTCGATTTCGACGTTTTCCTTGGCTTCGATGGCTTGGTGAAGCCCGTCCGAGTAACGGCGGCCTTCCATGATCCGGCCAGTGAATTGGTCAACGATTTTTACTTTTCCGTCTTCCACCACATAATCGATGTCCACAAGCATGATATAGTTTGCACGCAAGGCTTGATCCAAATGGTGCACCAGACGCGTGTTATCCACATCGTACAAGTTCGGCAGATGGAATGTTTTTTCAGCTTTCTCGATACCTTCATCCGTCAACGCGATCGATTTGGATGTCAAATCGATTGTGTAATCCTCATTCTCTTTCAATCCTTTGATGAAGAAATCGGCTCGGTTATAGAGTGCTGTAGATTTTTCGGCTTGTCCGGAAATGATCAATGGTGTGCGGGCTTCATCGATCAAGATCGAATCGACTTCATCCACGACCGCAAAGTTCAACGGGCGCTGGACCATTTGATTTTTATAGACGACCATATTGTCCCTCAAATAATCGAAGCCCAATTCATTATTGGTGCTGTAGGTGATGTCGCAATTATAGGCTTCTCTTTTTTCTTCCGATGACTTACCGTTTGTGTTCAAACCAACAGTCAACCCCAGAAAGCGGTACAATTCGCCCATCTCGACCGCATCACGGCTTGCCAGATATTCATTGACTGTGACAACGTGCACGCCTTCGCCAGATAAGGCGTTCAGGTAAACCGGCATCGTTGCGGTCAAGGTTTTACCTTCACCGGTCTTCATTTCGGCAATATTGCCTTTATGCAGGGTGATCCCGCCCATGATCTGCACTTTATAAGGATACAGTCCCAAGACGCGTTTTGCACCTTCACGGACCACGGCAAACGCTTCCGGAAGAAGGTCGTCCAAAGTCTCTCCTTTTTGGTAGCGCTCCTTATAGGATTCGGTCAGATCGCGTAACTCTTCATCATCCAAAGCGGCCATTCGATCCGCGTAGGAAATGACCTTATCTGCTACTCCTTCCAAGGAACGTAGCTCTTTCTTATCATTCTCAATGAGTTTCTTTAAAAAGTTGGCCATTCTATATCTCCTCTTGCTGTCTGATTTCATTCCAGCAATCATATTTACTGGGTATGTATGCGTGTATAGGTCATTCTTTGCTGCTGCAAAAATAATTCTTATATCTCTACTATTCTATCATTACTTTTAATTAATGTGAACTACTCACCATCAACAAAAGCTTGTATTGTCTATCGCTCGCTGGATTTGCGGTTGGACAATGCAGACGGATGAATGAAGGACACGGTCTATAGCGCTGTCAGTCTCGAAGATTAAAAAAGTCCCCCGCCGTTTATGGGCGAGGGACATTATTTTCAGATTTAGTCAGTTTCGATCAGACCGAATTTGCCGTCTTTTCTGCGGTACACAATACTTGTGCCGTTCGTTTCAGCATCTTCGAAGATAAAGAAGTTGTGTCCGAGCATATTCATCTGCAATACAGCTTCTTCACTGTCCATCGGTTTGAGGGAAAGACGTTTCGTGCGGACGATTTCAAGTGGATTCTCATCGTCTTCCATCTTTTCTTCGATCAGATTCGGCTCGTTACCGATATCAAATCCTCTCTCTCTGGATTTGCGGTGAATCTTTGTCTTGTACTTACGGACTTGGCGTTCAAGTTTGTCCACGACCAAATCGATACTTCCGTATAGATCACTAGAAGTCTCTTCGGCTCTTAAAACCAGGAAAGGTAGCGGAACCGTAACTTCCACCTTAGCAGATTTTTCGGCTGGGAATGGATATACTTTCAAGTTGACATGCGCTGTTGTTTCAGGCACGTTCCCAAAGTATTTTTCCAGTCTGCCTAATTTTTTCTCGGCGTAGCTGCGGATCGGTTCTGTAACCTCAATATTTTCTCCTCGGACATTATACTTAAACATAGCACTCTCTCCTTTCGTCTGACGCATCGTCAGATAAAGACAACCCTCGCCTATGGACCACTCATAGGGGGTTTCTTTAACTTCATTATAATGTAAGCGCCTTAACATTTCAACGTTTATGATTTATTATCTTGCAATCGTAGTTGAACGGACCATTCTGAATCCATGCCTGTGCAGGAGTATTTTCGCGTGGTAGAGCGTTCTTCCGGTAGTATAGACGTCATCAAAAAGGATAATTTCCTGCTGGAGATATTTTTCGTACCCCTCCAGCAATAAAAATGGTTGCATCGTCAATAGACGTTCCTGTCTGTTTTTTTCGGATTGCTTTTCACCGGCATGTTGGTTTCCCAAGAATTGTACGCAGCGGATGCCTGCTTGTTTCAGCAGCTCCTCGCATTGGTTGAAGCCCCTCTCCTCATAACTGGCGATTGAAATCGGCAGCGGCAGGAATAGCGCTTGGGGATGCGTACGTTGGAGGGCCTGCAGATCATTCGTGAAGGCACCGGCAAGACGATAATCGCCCTGGAACTTGTAGCGTTGCAGCCAGTCCTTCACGATGCCTGTATAGGCATAGCAGGCATGATGCGCAATCGTCAGCTCCGGATAGCAGCTGCGCCATCTTCGGCAGTCCTCGCACAGGTCCACGGATGATGCTTGCGGCCGCATACAGCCCGGACATACGGTTTGCCCGGCTAAACGCGGCAATTTTTCCTCGCAGGATCTACAGACCCTTCCGCGATTCTTTTTCCCGAAACCGAAAAGTTCTTGAAGCGTCAATACTTCCCGGATCTCATTTTGGCAGAAGAGACATTGTCCCATTCAGCAGCCCCCTTCTTCCTGCGTCCCTGTTCATCATGCGGATTTGACGGACCGCCCCCTGGATTGCTTTCGTTTCACCGTAGTGGGCAAAACAGACCCAGCCTGTCGGATAATCTTTGTGCCTGCCTGCCCTGCCGGCAATCTGCACCAACGAAGCTTCCGTAAAGACCCGATCTTCCGCTCCAAGCACGATGACATCGATATCCCTGAAGGTCACCCCGCGCTCCAAAATGGTCGTCGTCATCAAAAAATCATATTCCTCGGCCCGCATCTTCTTTACTTTTTCCTCGCGGTCAGGGTCGCTCGCCGAAACGCAAGTGAATTGCTTGTCCGGAAAAAGCTCCCGCAGCCAACCGTCCAGTTCTTCCATCAGCTGGATGTGCGGCAAAAACAGCAGAAAGCGCCTGTCCGTTTGGAGTTGCCTGCGGATAAGCTTAAGGAAAGGGGCCATTTTCTTCTTACTGATGGCCTTGCGCCAATCTCCGATCCACAGACACTCCGGTTCGGGCAATGCAAAGCCGTGATAACGCGCCGGCAAGACTGTCGCCGCCAACTTGTCTCGCTTGATGTCGTTTTGCATCATCTGTGAAGGCGTCGCAGTCAAATAAATCAGCGCACTCGCTTTTTTTCTGGACTTTTGCGCCCCGAACTGCAGGCCCAAATCATCGTGATACGGGAAGGAATCGATCTCATCGATGATCAGTAGGTCGAACGCTTCGCGGAAGCGCAGCAGTTGATGGGTCGTGGCGATGACGAGCGGCGTATAGCTGTAACCATCCTCATTGCCTCCGTACAGCAAGGCCATCGGAACGGCCGGGAATGCCTGCTTGATCCGGGGTGCCAGTTCCAAACAAACATCCACGCGCGGGGAGGCAAGACAGACTCTACCACCTTTGCGCAGGCAGGCTGCAATCCCCTCAAAAATCATCTCAGTCTTTCCGGCACCAGCGACGGCCCAGATCAGTCGTGTCTCTTCAGCCTGGACCGTTTCTACGATTTCTTCCGATGCACGTTGCTGTTCCGATGACAATTGGCCCTGCCATTGCAGAATCGGCTCAATGGGCCGTTCAAAAGCATTGATTTCCGGCAGATGATGGAGCACTGTGCAGCTTTTGATTTTTCCCATGTTCAGGCAGCTCAAGCAGTAAAAACAAGTAGTGCCGCAAGCGCAAGGCGCGGCCAGCATTTTTTTCCGGTCCTGGTTTCCGCAGCGATTGCATATCCGTTTCCCGTTCGCGCTGGTCAATCCGGGGCGTTTCTCGGCCAGGATCAACAGCGCTTCTTCGGCGTTGCGGCACTCGCTCCTCGTCAATTCCCTGCCGTAAAGTTCCTTCCCGTCCATATCATCCTCCCTTTCGCTTTCCTTATTAACATACGCAGAAAAAGCCGCTCCGCTTCCGCTGATCGGCGAAATGGAACGGCTTAGGATTTTTCAGTTTCCTCTCGGGAATCGATCCGGTCAGTTGCTGCAGCTTGTCCGGCGAAAGGAAAATCAGCGATTGGGCGGTAAACAAGTTTTCCGTCCAGCCGAACACTTTCGAATAGCGTCAGCGCAGCGACGGTTATTTTTTGATCCGGGGGCAGCGGAACTTTGCTGAGCTCTTCCCACTCTTGCCACAATACAATCCCCCGGCCGAGCGTGAGGTGCGGAATGAACGCCACCTCATCAGCCATTGCTACTTTTTGCCCCAGCAAGGAATCGTTCAGCTGTTCGTAGAGCTGCTGGAGTCGGCTGTTTTCTTTGGTGCCCAGCCAGACGATCCACTTGTTTCTTTTGGAAAAGTAACCCAGACCATTCGTTTCAACCAAGAATGGCAGCTGACTTTCAGCGCAGCGAGCCAGCCCCGTTTCGATTGCACTTCTCTGATCCGGGTCCACTTCCCCGATGAACCGCATCGTCAAGTGGAAGTTGTTTGGATCCGTGAATGACCCTTTGATGCTGGCGCGGATCACTTCCTTCTGGAAATCAACCAACTGTTTTTTGACGGCACTAGGCAATTTGACACCGATGAATACCTTCACGACTGCACCCCGCTATCCGCTTTGTAAAAAAACAGGAAGGACAGAACCTTATTGGCCCTTCCTCCCGAATGAATGTGTGATTGCCGCACCTATTTGTTGCTTATATCGGATAGCTCAATTCGGTATCTTCCGTCCAGGTCAACCCCAGCGCGCCTTCACCTAAGTGCGTCCCGATGACTGGACCGAAATAACTCAATTCAAACCGGATATCCGGAAACTCTTGCTGGAGGTGTTCCAACCAAGCCTGCCCCTTTTCGGGAATATTCCCATGGATGACAGTTGCGATAATCGGATAATCAGCCTTTGAAGCCGCTTGACCCAAAAGTTCTTCTATCCTTCGCAATGCCCGTGCATTGGTTCTGATTTTTTCGAAAACAACTATCTTTTTGTCAGAAAAATGCAGCACTGGCTTGATTTTCATGATGGAACCGATGACGGCCGCTCCACCCGAAAGCCTGCCACCACGTTGCAGGTTCATCAGATCGTCCACCATAAAATAAGCACGGGAACGTTTCTTCATATGTTCTAAACGCGCCATGATCTGCTCCGGTCCGATACCGACAGCCGCCAGCCTTGCTGCCTCCAAAACGAATCTTGCCTGCACATAGCAACTGATTTCAGAATCAAAAGGGTGAATGTTGAATTCAGGGTATTCCCTGCTTAAAGCAGCAGCATTCTGGTATGTGCCACTGATGCCGCTTGAAAGATGGATGCTGATGATTGCATCATGTTCCTTTGCCAATTCTTCATACAGCTGATGCATGGCACCCACTGCGGGTTGAGAACTTTTCGGGAAATCTTCAGCAGATTTCATCAAGGAGTAGAAGTCCTCTGCAGCCAAATCTATTTCTTCCTGATACGATTTTGCTCCAATATTCACGACTAACGGCAGCATGTGAATATGGTGCTGTTGGCGTGTTTCAGCCGTCAAATATGCGGTACTGTCCGTAACTACTGCAATTTTCATAGAATCCTCAAACTTTCTGCTCATTGCGCAATTCAATCGCTTCAGCCGCCACTTCACTGTCCAACAGGCGGATCATTGTGCCTCTATCGTTGTAGTCAGCCTCATGTCCACGTCCCAACAGGATGACCGTATCTCCCGGTTCTGCGATGGCGATGGCATGTTGGATGGCTTCCTTGCGGTTTTCGATGTATTCATAATTGTCCTTTTCGATGCCGGCCAGCATCATCGCGATGATTTGTTCCTGCGGTTCTTTCCCGGTATCGTCCGTCGTCAGGATCACATAGTCCGAGAGTTCCGTACCGATGCGAGCCATAATCGGACGTTTTTCATGCTCCCGTTCTCCTGCACCGCCGAAAACGGAAATGACCCTTCCTTGCGTGAATTCGCGCACCACGCCCAATACTTTTTCCATCGCATCGGGCGAATGGGCAAAATCGACATAGACACCGATGTCATTCGCGCCAGGAACGATTTCCAGCCTGCCTATTACGCCAGCCAATGACGTCACCGCTTTTGTAGCATCCTCCAAAGGAATGCCTAAAGCATAGACCGCCGCCAACGCAGCCAAGGTGTTGGAGACATTATAAAGTCCCACCAGATTCGTTACGACCGGATAGCGCTCCCCATTGACGACCAGATTAAAGCGGGTCTGGGTGCGGCTGTAGGTGATATCCGTCGCGAAGAAATCAGCTGTCTCATCCTTCACGCTATAAGAAATGACTTCCGCCGCCGTAGCGATGCGATAGCTGTGGATCGTTTCATCATCTGCATTCAGTATCGCCGCTTTCGTCCGTCCGTTTTTGCGGCCGTTGCCCAGTTGCGAGAAGAGCAACTTTTTCGCTTCGGCATAAGCTGCCATCGTGTGATGGAATTCCATATGTTCATGCGTCAGGTTGGTCATGACGGCGACATCCAGGTCCAGCCCCCATGCTCTGCCCATTTCCAAAGCGATCGAGGACAGTTCCAGAGTGAAGTATTCCGTTTCCCGCTCTGTCATGAGGTGCAGGGCTTTTTGCATCGTGATGCTGTCGGGCGTCGTATTTTTCGTTTTGTGCACCTCGTCACCGATATGCATTTCGATGGTGCCCATCAACCCGGTTTTTTTGTCCATCGCCTTAAGGATTGCTTCCACAAGGTACGTGACTGTCGTCTTTCCGTTTGTCCCTGTGACGCCGATGACTTTCATCGATTCACTCGGATAACCATAAAAGTGATTCGCAAGCAGACTCATCGCTTTACCCGTATCCGGAACATAGACAACCGGGACATTCGCTGCCGCTTTTTGAATATCCTTGTGGGCAACAATCACACCCGCACCGTTGGCGACCGCTGTCTCTACGTAATTGTGGCCATCCACTTGCGTCCCGTCGATGCAGATAAACAGATCCCCTGATTGGATATCACGGGAGTCCTGACTGATTTTTCCAATATTCAATTCGGGATCCAAGTTCCCGATAAGTTTCTTCATTTTGAGTACATCGATTAAATCTGTAACTTTCACGCAGATCACCTTTCCATCGACCTCTGGGGCCGTTTGGTCTATTCCTTTTAACAATACCACAAATGGAAATGTTCGGAAAGTCCCTTTCCTTGTTCGTGCGCTGTCATCCTACCGCTGCTGTGGTAAAATGGGACTGAATAACTTATTGGAGGATAATAGCTATGCTGACAACGTATCACACTATCGCAAAGAGCGGCGTTTCCGAGATCGTCATCAAGGGTTCACGCTTCATCTGCAGCCTTAAACGCGTCCATTCCGAGGACGAGGCCAAAGCATTCATCCAAGCCGTCAAAAAAGAGCATTGGAAAGCAACGCATAACTGTTCCGCATACCTGATCGGCGACCAGAACGAAATCCAACGCGCCCATGACGACGGCGAGCCATCCGGAACAGCTGGTGTCCCGATGCTGGAAGTACTCAAGAAAAATGATTTGCGTTACGTCGCTGCGGTCGTCACCCGTTATTTCGGCGGGACAAAATTGGGTGCGGGCGGATTGATCCGTGCCTACAGCCGATCGGTATCGACGGCCTTGAAGGACATCGGTATCGTTGTCCGCAGCCTCCAGACTAAAGTCGGCTGCATCGTTTCCTATTCCGCATCCGGAAAATTAGAGAATTACTTGGCGCAATCGGCGTACACGCTGATTGAGGCACAATACACCGACCAAGTTTGTTTCTTGTGCGGAATCCCTTCTGAAGACATCAGTCAATTTCAGAGCTCCCTTACGGACGTGATGAACGGCCGTGTTGTCTTTGAAATCGGCGAAGAGGATTATGTGGAGCGTCCGATTTCTCCAGCCTACAATGATGCTGATGAAGGCGAAATCGAATAGAATCTGAACGAAAAAATGAACAAGTCATGACAGCCACCTAGGCTCTCATAGCTTGTTCATTTGTTTTTTTCGTCCTTTTCCCTCAGCAGGCGATACAACATTTTTCGCAATTTGGAACGGTTGCTGTCCAACAAATTGAAGGAGGCAATGAAGAGCACCACTCCATAGATCAAACCGACTACCAAAACCATCGTTCCCCAGAAAGAAGAAATCGGGAACAGGATAGCGGTCAAAGAAAAGATGATCGCCAAAGCATAGATGACCAAAACAGTCTGGCGGTGCGTAAAACCAAGTAGCAATAAGCGGTGATGTAGGTGACTTTTATCCTTCGCGCTGATGGAACGTTTATGCAAAGTCCGGCGAAGGACGGCAGCGATCGTGTCCGTCAAGGGAACGCCGAGAATGGCCACCGGTATCAGCAGCGATACGAAGGTGGCATGTTTCAAACCGAACAAGGACAGCACTGCGATCATAAAGCCTACGAACAAAGATCCCGTATCCCCCAGAAAAATCGAAGACGGATAGAAGTTGAAGGGCAAAAAGCCCAACAAACTCGCGACCAAAAGGAAGATCATGACAACAGCGGTTATGCCCATATGCGAGGTGAAAAAATAGCTGACGAAACCCATCGTCGAGAGGGAAATGATCGAAGTCCCCGTCGCCAAACCATCCAGCCCGTCCATCAGATTCACCGCATTCGTGATGACCACAATCCAAAGCATCATCACCACGTAACCCGCTTCATGGAATTCGATTGTTCCGAAATAATCCAAAGTCAGGCTGTCTATTTTAATGTCTGTAAAAAAATAGAGGACATTCGCCGCAGTGAGGATGCCGATCATTTTTTGCCAGGGCCTCAGATCATAAGTATCATCGATGATACCCGTCACAAGAATGATCAGCGAGCTCAAAAACATGGCTTCCGCAAAACCGGAACGATTACTCAGAGGAACCCCAAGGAAAAACGCGCCCCAATAAGCTGCAAATATAGCCACGCCTCCCATAGTCGGCGTTTCCTTTATATGCACTTTCGCTTCGGAAGGTTTATCCATCCAGCGGAACCGCCTCGCTGCCGCACGGAACAGATAGGTGAACAACGTACTCGCCAGAATCGTCGCACCGAAAAGAAGCGTAAAATATATAAAAAAACTCACCGGATCCCTCCTTTCATCCTATATTTCCTTAATCATAGGCGATTCCGGTTCTACATGCAAATCGGCCATCTTTTTCAATCGGCGATTCGATAAAAACCATTTGCTTCCGCGTATCGATTTCCAGTGGTCGTGTCGTACTGGATGAGGTCATAATCCGCCAACAGGCTTCTTGCCTGCTCGGACAGTCCCTCTCGGCTCGAGACATATTCCCCGGTGTTGCCATTCACATAAAGCGCCTTTTCAAAAGCCGGCACCTGTTCCTGTAGCGCCATCAACAGGGCTTCAAAAGCAGTAACACGGCTGCTGCTCAATTCCAGCACTTCCGGCAAGAAATAGATAGGACTGGTGACCCCCAGATCCTTATGGACTTCTTGCGTATTGCTGTAGATGAACAGAGGCGTCTCATGCATATTTTGAAGTGTATTCAGCGCGTAAAGTTCCTCGCCGAAAACGCTTGGCCAATGATCCCCCCAAAAAACAACGATGGTTGGCTCATCCCACTCCTGGAGGGTAGCCAGCAATTCCGCCAAAGCTTGATCGCTGTACTGAAGATCCTGCAGATAGTTCCGGATCGACTGGCTGGCTATACCTGTTTCAGCAGCAGAAGGGATAGCTGTGTATTTATCCTGGTAAGGGGTATGGTTCTGCATCGTCACTAAGTGGATAAAATCTTTTTCTGCGCTGGCTTTCAGGATAGCCGTTATTTCAGCGTAAGCTGCTGCATCCGAAATATACGGATTGGTGTCCAACTTTGCCGTATTCGCCATCGTGTCCTCGTAGAGGAAGGTGTCAAAACCCAAAGCCTCATAGTTCTCCAGCCGCTTGTACATGGTCGTATTGTAGGGATGGATGGCGGTAGTCCTGAAGCCTGCCTGTTCCAAACGGGATACGATGGAAGGGAAATTGTCTCGGGAAGACACAAATTGCGTATACGGCGTTGTGATGTTTGCGGCGAAAGGTTCCATCGAAAAGCCCGTCAAAGCCTCAAATTCGATATTGGCGGTCCCGCCGCCATAGCCTTGGGACAACAGCTCGCCACTATAGCTTGTGTCCATCAAAGCTCTTGTGAACGGAATGGGATCAGTTTGCAGATCCAAGCCCACCAACTCAAGCGGGTCCGCAAAACTTTCATTCATGATGTAGATGACATTCGTTTCAGGCAAAGCTACCGTTCTATTTGTATTGATTTCGTCAGCCAGTTGTTGATAGGTTGCTTTCAACACATCGATTTTTTCCTGCGAATAGTCCGCCGGCAGCTTCATTGGCGCAGCCGAAAGGTTGTATAGGAAGCCGGCAACAAAGCCGGTGTTGTAGTAATTCATCTGTTGGCTGTACGGAATCCAATAAGCCGTCCGGTCATAGGCTTTCTTCAGCAGGTTGCCTTCCTGCTGGAACTGGCCGGCATAGCCGAGCGCCATGCTTGTTGTTATCAGAATCAGCACGCGCGATTTCCATCCCAATTTAACGGTTTTCTTGGACTTGGCCTGACGCAGGGAATAAAGCACAAATGCCAGAAACAGCAGGAACACCAGGCTCAATGCCGCCAACGTCCGTCCGTTCAGCATCTCCAAAAGGAAGGTGGCCTCCGTCAGCATCTTCAAGTCGCTCGGATAAACGGGCTCGTTGCGCTGCAGCATCTTCTCATAGGTCGCCATCCCGAGGATTCCTCCCGACAGCACCAGCAAGGCGTTCGCCAAGCGTATGTTCCCTACCAGCGCCCAAAGCCATAGACCCAGCATCACCAATACGCCCGTACTGATCAAGAACTTCTCGGTATGCCAAGCGAATACAAAATTCACGACCAGTCCGGCGTCCAGATCGTTTTGAGTCCATTGAAGAAAAAGATGGACAACGAATACGGTCACCAACAAGCTGAAGCAGTGCAAGAGCAGGATATTCCCCCTGCTTTTGCACTGCAGCTTTTGCTTTTCTTTCATCATTTTAAGTCGTTTACTTATTTTCACTGCAAAACCCCACTATCTGAGCAGATTAGGCTTCTTTCCAAAAACTATCGTAGACTGTTATCGGCAAATGACGTTTATGTTCTGTCTTCGTGTACCAGCCTTCGATGACTTCAGCGTCCTTTTCCGGTATTTCCTTTCCTTCCAGATACGCATCGATCATCTGGTATGTCACGCCCAAAGCTACCTCGTCAGGCAAAGCGGGACGATTTTCTTCCAAGTCCGCTGTCGGTACTTTTTCATAGAGATTTTTCGGCGCACCCAATTCCTGTAATAGTTGGCGACCTTGACGCTTATTCAACCGCCAAATCGGCAATAAGTCGGCTGCGCCGTCCCCGAATTTTGTGAAGAAACCGGTCACGGATTCTGCCGCGTGATCCGTTCCCAGAACAGCACCGCTGCTGTCGCCGGCTATCGCGAACTGAACGATCATACGTTGACGTGCTTTGATGTTGCCTTTATTGAAGTCGGTGATCGTAAGGCCCGCTTCCTCAAGCGCATCGAGTGCAGCGTCAGCCATTTCCTTGATGTTGACGACCAATTTTTGGTCAGGTGAGATGAAATCAAGCGCAGCCTGAGCATCGTGTTCATCAAATTGAATACCGTAAGGGAGGCGCACAGCGATGAATTGGTAACTTTCGTCGCCGGTTTCGTCACGCATTTCCTGGATCGCCAACTGGGCCAATCTGCCCGTCAAAGTGGAGTCTTGGCCTCCGCTGATTCCCAAAACGAATGCCTTCAAGAATGGGTGTGCCGCCAAATAATCTTTCATGAAATCGATGCTGGTGCGGATTTCCTCTTTAGGATCGATTTCCGGTTTTACTCTTAAAGCAGCAATAATTTCTTTTTGTAATGGACGCATCGCTATTCCCCCTTGATTGATCTGATTGGTTATTTAGTGCTTTCCAATAATGATGCTTCTTCTTTTATTTGCTTTTTGATTTCCTTGATTGTAGCCATCTTATGATCGTATGTCTTCTGGGACAAGTCGACCGGATAGTCTTCCGGATTCAGGATACGTTTGTATTCATCCCACAAGCCGCTCATCTGCGCTTCCGAGAATGCTTTTACTTCTTGGAGCGACGGCAATTCATATACAAGTTTGCCTTCTACGATGATATCCTGCAGAATAGGGCGCGCTTCAAAGTCGGTGATGGTTTTGTTGATGTAAGTGAAGACAGGATGGAACATATATAGTTCCGACTCTTGATCGGGTTGTTCTTCCCAAAGCGCAATGTAGTCTCCTTCCGACTTACCGTCGCGCTTGCGTGTGATCCGCCATACTTGTTTCTTGCCCGGTGTGGAGACTTTTTCGGCATTGCTGGAGATTTTCATCGTATCCACCATTTGGCCGTTCTCATCCGCGATCGAGACTAATTTATAGACCGCTCCAAGCGCAGGTTGGTCATAAGCGGTGATCAGTTTGGTGCCGACACCCCAGACATCTATTTTTGCGCCTTGCATCTTCAGGTTCAAGATTGTCAGTTCATCCAGGTCGTTTGATGCGTAGATTTTTGCATCGGTAAAACCTGCCTCGTCCAATTGTTGGCGGACTTTTTTTGAAATGTAGGCCATGTCTCCGCTGTCTAGGCGCACGCCGAGGAAATTGATCTTATCGCCCATTTCCTTCGCCACTTTGATGGCATTTGGCACACCTGATTTCAACGTATCGTAGGTATCCACAAGGAAGACACAATCCTTGTGGGAATGCGCATAAGCCATAAAGGCATCATAATCATTGCGGTAGACCTGCACCATCGAATGCGCATGGGTACCTGAGGCGGGAATACCGAACATTTTAGCAGCCCGGACATTGCTCGTTGCATTGAAGCCGGCGATATAGGCTGCACGGGTGCCCCAAATGGCGGCATCCATTTCCTGCGCTCTTCTGGAACCAAACTCCATCAGTGGCTCATTGTTACAGACATAGCGCAGTCGGGCGGCTTTTGTCGCTATCAGCGTCTGGAAATTTACGATATTCAATAAGGCTGTTTCGATCAATTGGCATTCCGCTAATGGACCTTCCACCTGGACGATCGGTTCATTCGCGAATACGAGATCACCCTCCAAGGCGGAACGGATCGTGCCCGAGAAACGGAAATTTTTCAGATACTCCAAAAAACCTTCATCGTAACCGACATGTTCACGCAAATAGGCGATGTCGGTGTCCGTAAAGCGCAGGTTCTGAATGTAGGATACGAAGCGTTCAAGCCCCGCATAGACGGCATAGCCATTATTGAACGGATACTTCCGGAAGTACAGTTCAAAAATGGCATGTTTTTCGGTAATACCTTCATCCCAATAAGTTTTCATCATGTTAATTTGGTACAAATCAGTATGCAAAGCTAAACTATCATCGTTATAATCATAACTCATCCAACTCACTCATTTCATCTTTGATCGTACGCCTCCGCATTCTGTCGCGGTACAGCAGAAGGAAGTGCTCTATTTACCTATTGTAACGCAATTCCTCACACATTTCCGCTTTTTTGTCCAAAATCCATCAGATTGATTATAGTGATCGGCCCGCATTCCGGCAAATACAACCGGCATTTCTGCGTAAACAAAAAACCATCCTGGCGGGCGGAAAAATGCCCGCCAGGATGGTTTGCTATTTAATAAATGACTCTGATGCCGCGTGCTTCAATTTCTTGCTCGGTCAGAATCTCCCGTTCGCTTTCATCGACTCCGCGGGATGATACTTTATCAAACAAGATTTTGACGGTCTGCAGCATGATTTTCAGATCCAGTATCAAGGAATATTTCTTGATGTAGATCAGATCGAAGTTCAGCTTGCTGTTGAAATCGGAAGCGTACTTCCCATACACTTGCGCATATCCGGTAATTCCGGCACGCACATTGTGGCGCAGATAATAATGCGGGTTCAGTTCCTTGAATTGATCAACGAAGAAAGGACGTTCCGGCCGGGGGCCTACCAGGGACATATCGCCCAGCAATACGTTAAACAACTGCGGCAGCTCATCGATGCGCAGAGAGCGGAGATATTTACCGACTTTCGTTACGCGCACATCGTTGCTTGTTGCCAAAACCGGTCCTGACTCTTTCTCGGCGGTCACACCCATGCTGCGGAACTTCAGAATTTCGAATTCCTTGCCATCTTTGGTGATGCGTGTCTGCTTGTAGAACACGGGACCCTCAGAACTCTTCTTCACCAAGATGGCCGTAACGGCCATAATCGGCGAGGTAATGACGATACCGATGAGCGCAACTGCGATATCGATGATCCGCTTCATAAGGCCATCTTCTGCCGGAATACGGAACGGGGACACTTCGATGATACTTTCATCCTCGATATTCATCATATTCGGATTGACCATGATCAAGTTTTCGAAACTGGTATTCAGAAACATCTTTTTCTCTTTGCTCGTCAACAAATCGTATATTTTCAGTTTTTCGGATTCCTCAATCTGACTCGCTAAGTAGACGATATCCATTTCTTCCAGGTGCCGCAGAACATTTTCGTAGTAATCAGACAAAACAACATGTGTCACGACATGGCGTATGCTTTTTGTATTCGTAAAATTGTCGACTGCCGCGAATACTTCCTTTTCCATCCCGACAATCATGACCCGTTTGCTGCCGCTCACGCGTTGGTACATTTTGAATACCATCACGCGGAAGATGAACAGTATGATTGTTCCCACAAAGAAGTTGATCAGGATGACCGACCGCGGGAACGCCAACCAACGCCCGGCAAAAGTCAGCGCCATGATGATCAATGAAAGGACGAATTCTCCGATGACCGTGATGAACAAGAAGTCACTGATCGACTTGTTATAAAAGATATACGTACCGAACAGGATGTTGACGATGATGAAGATCACCGATACATAGACGATGCTTCCCTGAAAGGCGTCGAAGTTTATCCATGGTATGTCGGTTCCGAATTTTAAATAAAAAGATAGCAGCAATGATCCGATGAACAACAGCATATCAACGATGCCTATGATAATTTTACGGGCTTTATTCCATTCACCTGTTTGATTCACGCTTAATCTCCTCCTCCTTAGACTTGCTTGATATGAATGCATTCATTTTATCATAGTTTATTCTTTTGCGATATGAAAGTTTAGACAGACAACACCCCTCCAACCGTGTACAAGCGCATATGATTAAGGGAGGAGTATCAGACAACTGAAAAAGAACGTCTACATCAGCTTCTATTGCCTGATGTGGACGTTCCTGAGCGGATCAGTTGTCGACAAACACTAATACCGGTTGATTATTTTAATAGGTCCTTCAATTCTTCATGTGTCGCTTGGCCTTCAGCCTGCTCTTTCATCACGCGGATCGATGTAGGCAAGCCGAACAGGCGGATAAAGCCGGCTGCATCGGTATGGTTGTATACATCGTCGCTTTCGAATGTTGCAAAGCTTTCGCTGTACAATGATTTCGCGCTGACAACGCCAGCATCAGTGATATTGCCTTTATACAGCTTCATTTTTACGAAGCCTTCAACATTTTGCTGCGTTTCGTCAACAAAGGCACCCAATGCTTTGCGCAATGGCGTATACCACAAGCCGTTGTAAACAAGCTCCGCATATTTGTTGGCAAGCAATTGTTTATATTGGTAGGTATCTTTGTCCAGGCAAAGTTGTTCCAGTTTGTCGTGGGCATGGTACAGCACAGTTCCGGCTGGCGTTTCATAAACGCCTCTTGATTTCATGCCGACCAAGCGGTTTTCCACGATATCAATGATGCCGACGCCGTTCGCACCAGCGATCACGTTCAATTTCTCAATCAATGCGATGCCGTCCATTGCTTCCCCGTTCAGACTGACGGGAACGCCTTGCTTGAATTCCAGAGTCACATAAGTCGCTTCGTCAGGCGCTTTCTCAGGCGTCACACACATTTCCAGGATTTTATCGTAATCAGGCTCATTGGCTGTCATTTCCAGATCAAGGCCCTCATGCGATAGATGCCACAAGTTTTTATCTTTTGAGTAGTTTGTTTCCAAAGTAATCGGAAGCGGCACGTTACGTGCAGCAGCATACGCAAATTCATCTTCTCTGGAAGTCAGTTCCCATTCTCTCCAAGGAGCGATGATGGTGATGTTCGGATCGAATTCTCTGATCCCGACTTCGAAACGGACCTGGTCATTCCCTTTCCCTGTTGCCCCGTGGACGATTGCGTCAGCGTTTTCCAAGTGCGCAATCTCTACCATTCTTTTGGCAATGATCGGACGCGCAAAAGAAGTCCCCAATAAATATTGTCCTTCGTACTTAGCGCCTGCTTGCAATGTCGGCCAAATGAATTCTTCGACGAATTCTTTTTTCAAGTCTGCAACATACAATTTCGATGCGCCACAGTTGATCGCTTTTTCTTCCAATCGGCTGTAGTCGTCACCTTGTCCTACGTCTCCTACTACGGCGATTACTTCACAGTTGTTGTAATTCTCTTTTAACCAAGGGATGATGACGGACGTATCCAATCCACCTGAGTAAGCCAAAACCACTTTTTTGATTGATTCCTTTGCTGCCATGCTTTTACCTCCTTATACAGATTCAATATCCGTTGCTTTTATGCATGAACTGATATCTACATTTTCGTTTATTCAACAATATGCATTATAGCATATCTGCCATGAAAATCATCCCATTTTTTTACATTATTCTCATTTATCTGTCATACTCTTTTCATTTATAAGCCTTATTTTCCGAACAGCAAAAAGAGAACAGCTAGGGAAATACCCTGTCTGTTCTCTAAATGAGTGATTCAATTTATTTTACGACTTCTTGTGTCTTATCTTGTTTCCAAAGACCTAACATCAAGGCTGAAACGACTGTACCGATCAATAAAGCCAACAAGAACATTAGTGGACGGTTGGCCAATGTGATTACGAACAAGCCACCATGTGGTGCAGGGATCGAAACGGCCCATAGCTGCGTCAAACCACCTGCAATCGCTGAACCAACGATAGATGATCCGATAACGCGCATCGGATCTGCTGCAGCGAATGGAATCGCACCTTCAGTGATGAAGGACAGACCCAACAAGATGTTGGAAAGACCGGATTTTTGTTCGATATCCGTAAATTTGTTTTTGAAAAGCAAGGTTGCGATACCGATTGCCAATGGAGGAATCATCCCACCAGCCATTACAGCTGCCATCAAGCTGCCATCGCCAGTATCCGTGAAGATACCGATTGAGAAGGCATAAGCTGCTTTGTTGAAAGGACCACCCATATCGATTGCCATCATGCCGCCAAGAACAGCACCCAACAGTACTGCGTTACCCGTACCCAAGTTTTCCAGGAAAGTGATCATAGCTGTATTGATTGTGGAGAAGACAGGACCTACCAAGAAGTACATCAACAAGCCAGTGATCAATAGACCGAACACAGGGTACAAGAGAATTGTCTTCATGCCATCCAAGGTACGAGGCAATCCTTTAAAGGCTTTCTTCAGATAAACCATGATGTAACCGGCCAAGAAACCAGCAATCAATCCGCCCAAGAATCCAGCATTTGCTTGCACAGCCAAGTAACCGCCTGCCATACCTGGGAGTAATCCTGGTCGATCTGCGATACTCATTGCAATGTAACCAGCCAAAATCGGAATCAGGAAGCTGAATGCTGCTCCACCAATTGCCATGAAGGAAATGAACAACGGACTATCTGAACCGAATGAAGTTTCGAACAGGAAGGAAATCGCAATCAGGATACCACCACCGACAACAAACGGCAACATGTGTGAAATACCGTTCATCAAGTCTTTGTAGACTCTTCCGATGATAGAAGGCTTCTCATCGCTTTCATTTACAGCGAAGATATCTCCCTCGACATTCAGGATCGGCGCTTCCTGACGCATTGCTTTCGTGATCAATTCTTCCGCTTTATTGATGCCATCGCTTACCGGTCTTTGCAGAACGTGTTTGCCGTTGAAGCGCGCCATCTCAACTTTTTTATCAGCCGCCACGATGACCCCATCGGCACGGCGGATTTCGTCTGCAGTCAATGGGTTCTTGACGCCGTCTGACCCGTTCGTTTCAACGCGGATATCCACGCCCATTTTTTCAGCCATTTGTTTCAATGAATCTTCAGCCATATAGGTGTGTGCAATCCCGGTAGGACATGCCGTTACCGCAATGACAAAAGGTTTTTTCGTTTCGGTTGCTGCTACTGGGGCTGCTTTTGCAGCTGCTTCAGCTTGCTCTTTGGCTTCACGTGCAGCTTCTGCTGCTGCGAATAACCCTTGCACCTCTTCTGGGGTCTGAGCTTTTTTCAATGATGCAGTGAAATCAGGATTGATGAGTAAACGGGATAATGACGCCAAAACTTCCAAGTGAACATTATTTGCGCCTTCCGGAGCCGCGATCATGAAGAACAGATGTGCTGGTTGACCGTCCAACGAAGCATAGTCCACACCGGCTGCACTTTTAGCAAAAACAACAGCTGGTTTCACGACTGCTTTGTTTTTGGCATGCGGCATTGCGATGCCATCGCCCAAACCAGTGGACGTTTGTGATTCACGCTTCATGATGCCCTCTTTGTAAACCGCAACATCATTGATGATGCCGTTAGCGGAGAGACTTGCGATCATTTCATCGATGACGCCCTCTTTGGTTGTTCCTTGCAAATCCATAATCATCAATTCTTTTAATAAAATATCATTGATTTTCATATTAATAAGTTCTCCTCCCTATAGCTGACTGATAGTGACTTGTTTGACTAGAGCATCAATTTTTTCACGTTTGGCTAAATCGTCGGCAAAAGCGGTCGCGCTTCCGCAAGCGATGCTGACTTTGAATGCTTCCAACGGGTCGTGCGTCTTCGTGTATGTCCCGACAAATCCAGCGATCATCGAATCTCCGGAGCCGACTGAATTCTTAAGGACTCCCTTTGGTACTGTACCATGGTAAACACCTTCCGGAGTGAAAAGGATTGCTCCTTTAGCGGCCATCGAGATGATCGCGTACTGCGCTCCAGCTTCAAGCAGCTTCTTCCCGTAAGGCAAGATATCCTCATCGGTTTCGAAAGTAGTATCGAACAATTCCGCCAATTCGTGGTGGTTCGGTTTTACCAATAACGGATGGTACGGCAAGGCATTCTTCAATTCCTCTCCGGTCGTATCGATCAGGAACGGGATGCCTTTGTCCGTCAATCTGCGGATGATGGTCTGATAGTAATCGTCAGGCAAGCTTGTAGGTTTGCTTCCCGCTAAGACTACGATGTCGTTTTCCGGATCAAGCGTATCGAATTGTTTCAGGAATTCTTCGGCGATTGCAGGCTCGATATTCGGGCCCGGCCCGTTCATTTCCGTCTCCATTCCTGACTTGATCTTGACATTGATGCGGGTTGCTTCATCCACATGCGTAAAGTGCGTTTTGCTGTTTTCTGCTTCCAGCCAGTCTTCGATGTATTTTCCGGTAAAACCGCCAAGGAATCCCAAAGCGGTGTTTTCCACTTCCAGTTCATTCAGGATGCGGGAAACGTTGATGCCTTTGCCTCCCGGCAGTTTGAAATCCTGTTGGATGCGGTTCACTTCACCCAACTCGATAGCGGGCAAATGGACGATGTAATCGATGGATGGATTTAATGTTACTGTATATATCATTATTCAGCCTCCCAAATAGTTGTACTGTCTTTCAGGTTACGTTTGATTTCCGACGGGACATTGTGGCTGATGATGCCGCAATCCTCAATATCACAGACCTTCACAAAACTGACTTGTTTGAACTTCGAAGCATCCGCTACGACATAGCTTTGTGCGGCATTCTCGATGGCAATGCGTTTGATGGATGCTTCTTCGGTGTCAGGCGTCGTGAAGCCGTACTGCTTATCGATGCCGTTGATGCCAAGAAAAGCTTTGCTGAAACGGTAATTCCTCATTTGCATTTGGCTGACCGGTCCGATGACTGCTTTTGTCTCCATCTTGATTTTGCCGCCGATAAGGATCGTTTCGAGTTGCAAATCCGCCAATAAGCTGGCATGCGGTACCCCGTTTGTGACGACCAGGATGCTTTTGCCCTTCAAAAAGGGAATCATCTCATAGGTGGTAGATCCGGCATCCAAAAAAACAATGTCTTGGTCGCTTACCAATTGAGCTGCCTTTTCAGCAATCCGTTGTTTATCCTGAACGTTTTTGGATGTTTTATCTTCCATCCTGTCCTCAGCGGAAACGCTATAGTTCCGCTTTGCTCCGCCATGGACACGAACCAAGAAACCAGCCTCTTCAAGAGTGCTTAAATCCCTTCGTATCGTTGATTCAGAACTTCCAGTCTGATCAACAAGCTCCTGTAATTTTACAATGTTGTCTCTGGCTAAAGTGTCTAGAATGATTTTATGCCGCTCATCTGTAAGCACTTTCTATCACCTCTCGAACAAAAATATACCACCTACACGGGAATAAAGCAATCATTTTCCTCCAAAAACATTAAATTTCATTCAAAACCATTCAAAAACCTTGATGGGACAGCTTTTCATAAGGATATTTTTTTCGTTTCCAAACCATAAATGGGTGCTTTCACAGAACAGAAGGCACAAAAAGAGAGTGCAGCCTATTCCGGTGAGGCTATCCAGAGGAGAACAGTTGATGCGGCCCTAACTCCGGTCAATCACCCGCTCATCGTAGCATACTCGCAACTACCGCCCGCAACTTCTGAGAAGCCGGCCTAGTCGGAGAAAACCAGCAAAATGTTTCCCGAACTCCGGAAAAGCCTTCGTTCTACGGAGCACGGGAAACTTCCGGATATCAAAAAAAGGATCATCCCGCCTGATTTTGGCTGGTTGATCCTTTTTTTCGTTAATGCTCGATTTCTAGAGCGGGATTCATCGTATCCTTTATAAACGTGTTCTAAAACTCAGCCACCACTAACGTTGGAGCGAATCATGTAGGGAACAAAAGAGGTTCCCTTCATGATTCGTTCCAACGTACGGGTATCTAAACGCGAATCATCACATCCTGTTAGAACGGTTCTGAATCCTAGAGTTCTCCGCCTAAGCTGAAATCACCACCTCGACCAAAACCAGGTCGTGGTGGTGATTTCCTCTTAGTGCTCAAACTCTGAGCTCAGGATTCATCACACACTGTTTTTTTACATCATGCCCATGCTTGGGTCCATGGCTGGGGCTGGACGGTCGGCTACGATCGCTTCTGTCGATAGGATCAGGGCAGCTACGCTGGCTGCGTTTTGTAAAGCGGAACGTGTCACTTTTGTAGGATCCACGATTCCTGCTTCTATCATGTTCACCCACTCATCGGTTGCGGCGTTATAACCCATACCAACTTCAAGTCCTTTGATCTTATCGGCTACAACAGAGCCTTCTTTACCAGCATTTTCAGCGATTTGTCTCACTGGCTCTTCCAATGAACGCGCTACGATGCGCGCACCTGTTGCTTCGTCGCCGGTCAGTTCCAACGCTTCAACGCGTTTTTGAACGTTGATCAAAGCTGTACCACCACCGGATACGATACCTTCTTCAACAGCGGCGCGGGTTGCATTCAAAGCATCTTCGATACGCAGTTTGCGTTCTTTCAATTCAGTTTCGGTAGCAGCTCCGACTTTGATGACGCCGACGCCACCGGATAATTTCGCAAGACGTTCCTGTAATTTCTCACGGTCAAACTCTGAAGTTGTCTCGGCTGATTGCGCACGGATGACCGCAACACGCTGTTCGATGGCTTCTTTTTCGCCGGCTCCTTCAACGATGGTTGTGGAATCTTTGGTTACGACAACTTTACCTGCACGACCCAAATGTTCTACGGTAGTATCCTTCAATTCCAAGCCTAAATCCTCAGCAATAACGGTACCACCTGTCAGGATTGCGATGTCCTGCAGCATTTCTTTACGGCGGTCACCGAAACCAGGTGCTTTGACTGCCGCTACATTGAATGTTCCGCGCAATTTGTTCAATACTAATGTAGGCAACGCTTCGCCGTCAACATCATCAGCAACGATCAACAATGGGCGACCTTGTTGCAGGATTTGTTCCAATAAAGGCAAGATATCTTGGATATTGGACAATTTACGATCCGTGATCAGGATATAAGGTGCTTCCAATTCTGCTTCCATTTTGTCGTTGTTGGTGACCATGTATTGCGATAGGTAACCGCGGTCGAATTGCATCCCTTCAACAACATCCAACTCGGTTTCGATCCCTTTTGACTCTTCGATCGTGATGACTCCGTCGTTGCCGACTTTCTCCATCGCTTCCGCAATCAATTCGCCGATTTCTTTCGATCCGGACGATACAGCAGCTACCTGTGCGATCGACTCTTTCGAATTTACGGTTTGGGAAATTTCTGCCAAGCCTTTTACGGCTGCTTGAGTAGCCAATTCGATACCGCGGCGGATACCTACCGGATTTGCGCCTGCTGTAACGTTCTTCAAACCTTCACGAACGATCGCTTGTGTCAAAACAGTGGCAGTCGTTGTACCGTCACCAGCAATGTCGTTTGTTTTGGAAGCAACTTCGGAAACCAATTTCGCTCCCATATTTTCGAAACGGTCTTCCAATTCGATTTCTTTGGCGATTGTCACGCCGTCATTCGTGATCAATGGAGAACCGTACGCTTTTTCTAAAACAACGTTGCGGCCTTTAGGTCCTAATGTCACTTTTACGGTATCTGCTAAGATATCCACACCACGAAGCATTGCTGCTCTTGCGTCTTCTGAAAATTTAATGTCTTTTGCCATTTATCGATTCACCTCATGAATTTTATTTTTAGTCCAGGATTGCTACGATGTCGCTTTCTTTGATCACTAAGTATTCTGTGCCTGCATATTTGACTTCTGTGCCTGCATACTTTTCGAAAAGGACAGTATCCCCCGCCTTTACGGTCATTTCGATGGTTACGCCGTTATCCGTCACGCGGCCTGCTCCTACAGCAATAACGGTACCGGTTTGGGATTTTTCTTTAGCGGACGACGGTAAAACGATGCCGCCTACAGATTTTTCCTCTTCTTTGGCAACTTCTACAATAACACGGTTTCCTAATGGTTTTAACAAGATGATCCCTCCAAAAATAAGTTCATTTTAGCACTCATCAACTCAGAGTGCTAAGTTACATTTCTATATTAATCAATCTCCAATTAATTTGCAAGAGGGAAGCCGATTTTTTCTGATTCTATTTTTTTACGCTATTATGCTATACTGTTTATCAAGCGTAAGACGTCAGTTCTCTCAGAAAGGTACTATATATATGAATAAAAAAATACGTTCCAGGTCAACGTTAGCCATACAGATCATTCTCATCTATCTCGCTTCTCAGCTTCTGCCGGTCGTTATACTTTTTTTCATTCCGGAGGCAGATCGCATCGCAGCCGCCATGAATCTCTCGCTATTCTTCGCTTTCCTAGGGACTGTCCTTATGGTAGCATGGAATAGCAGAAAAAAATGGACACCACAAAACAGCCTTACAGAGCAACCAGCCGCCCCAATCGGAAAAACGCTCGCGATCGGAATCTTTGGCTTCTTGGGAGCTATCCTGATTCAGATCGTCGCGATGAACGTGGAGTATCTTTTGTTCAAGATGCCCGTAATTTCCGAAAATACGGAAGTATTGCTGGACTTGACAAACCGCTATCCATTCTTTATTTTTAACATTATCATCTTTGCACCTGTGATGGAGGAATTTGTATTCCGTAAAGCGATTGTCACACATCTGGTTGATGCAATCGGGATCGTCGGCGCAGCCACTATCAGTGCTTTGCTTTTTGCGATTGCGCATAATGATGGGCACTATTTGGTTTATGGCTCTCTGGGACTATGGTTTTCTTTCCTTTATTACAGAACAAGAAACATAGCCACTCCGATGATTGCGCATGCGTTGATGAATGCTGTATCCGCTTTGCCGATTCTCTCCCAACTCATTTCGTAAGGCACGTGAAGTCCGCTATTTAGGAAAAAGAAAGGAATAACATGACTTTAAAAAATCTATTAATTCAAGTAATCATCCGTTTTGTTTTCGCAATCCTCTTCATTTCACTGGCAGTCGACGCAGTGAATACTGCAGGGTGGGGATTCATGGCCATCATCAGCGTGCTGTTCGCAACGAGTGATGTCGTAAAAGGCGTTCGCATGTTCAACGCCTACCTGAAAATCAAAAACAGCATCGACAAAAACTAGGAAAAGCGGTACAAGCCCGCTCTGCCTCGAAAGAAATTTAGGAAATCTGGCCTCGCAACGTTTCCTACGGTCACCTTGTACTAGGGCTCTAAGGGATGAATCCTTAAGAGTCCCATGCAAATGAGCATCGTAGAGCGCAATTGCTGAGAGACTTCCTGCGTCAGCAGGTTAGTCGAACAGTATCCTTGGCTCGAAGAGACAAGGGGTTCCTGCCTCTCTTTCCGAGAGGCAGGCTTGGACCGCTAGACATCACTTTGGAAACACCAAATAATTTGCTGACCTTTAAATCACCCTTGGTGATGCATTTCTTTGTTCAAAATGTATACCTACTTGCTAATGAAAAAAAGAAGGATGAGGCGGCCTCATCCTTCTTTTTGCGTTTTCTTATCATCAACTGCCGACTTTGCTCAGCCGATATCATTGTCCAAGAAATAAATCAACGTCTGCAATTCATTCGTCAAATCCACATTCTGAACGCGGACATTTTCCGGAACGGAAAGACGGATCGGGGTAAAGTTCATGATGCCGCGAACGCCCGCTTCGGTCAAACGGTTCGTTGCATCCTGCGCAACTTCTTGGGGAACGGTCAGAATGGCTACATCAATCTGTTGGATACGCAACTGCTCCACCATATCCGTCATGGGGTACACCGGTACACCACTGAGGATTTTACCAACAATGCCTTCATTGACATCAAATGCTGCACTGATGCGCACATTGTTGCTTACGTGGAAGTTGTAGTTCAACAAGGCATGACCCAAATTACCCACACCGATCAAAGCAACGTTCGTCAAACGGTCCTGATTCAAGGTTTTGCTGAAGAAATCCAACAAATACTCGACATCATAGCCGTATCCTCTTTTACCCAGTGCGCCAAAATATGAAAAATCCCTACGGATAGTAGCACTATCCACTTTTACTGCTTCACTGAGCTCAGTGGATGAAACACGTTTTTTACCAGCGTTATGCAAAAAGCGCAAATAGCGGTGGTAAATCGGCAACCTCCTTGCCGTAGCTTTTGGAATATCATTCGTCGACATTTTTTTTCCTCTTCTTTCCTCTTTCATTTCGTAACTCATAGTGTTTGTGCGATTCCGACAAACTTTAAAAAGTATGTTCACATACTTAAGCTTTCATTTCATACTGCCTATTATATCACCTGATTGTGAAAAATCTACTAATTTGTTCGAAATCGGACTTGATTGTGAAGCCTTTTTTGAGCAACATGTGAAATACTGTAACAAATGTAAGCGGAGTCGCCAACATTTTTTCACATGTGCAAATACGTGAATATAGCAATAACTTTGCTTGTCCCTATCGAATCAATGCATGCTGTGATAAAATGGAAGGGATAAATGCCAGCATTTGCTTAGAAAGAGGACACTACATATGATTTTACTGCAAGGACAAAATTTGGCGCGCCTTTTTGGGGCGAGCGTCTTATTCGACAATATTCAAATTACTGTTCAAGACCATTCGCGTATTGCACTCGTCGGCCGAAACGGAGCCGGCAAATCGACCTTGCTGAAGATTTTGGCAGGCATCGAAGCAACGGATGCCGGCTCTGTTTCAAAGAGCAAGGACGTAACGATCGGCTACCTGGATCAGCATAGCGCGGTCGATTCATCCAACACGATTTGGCAGGAAATGTTGACCATTTTTGCCCCGCTCATCCAATTAAGTAAGGAAGCTGAACAAGCCGCCGTCGCTTTAGGGGATCCGGACTTGCTCGAGGATGAAGAAGCCTACCAAAAAGCTCTGGAACGCTATGACCATCTCCAGCATACTTTGCACGAAAAGAACGCGTACGGCTATGAGTCCGAGATCCGTTCGGTGCTTCACGGATTCCAGTTCTACGAAGGAGATTACGATCGTCCGATTTCCCAATTGTCAGGCGGCCAGAAAACCAGGCTTGCCTTGGCCAAAATCCTGCTTGAAAAGAACGACCTGCTCATTTTGGATGAGCCCACCAACCATCTGGACATCGATACGCTGGCTTGGCTGGAAAATTATCTGATCGGTTACAACGGCTCGCTTTTGATCGTTTCCCATGACCGATACTTCCTGGACAAAGTCGCCACGGAGGTGTATGAAATCAGCCGCCACAAGATCCAGCACTACAAAGGCAACTACTCCTATTATCTGACCGAGAAAGCCGCCCGCCTGGAGCAGGAATTGAAGGCTTACGAGAAGCAACAGGATGAAATATCCAAATTGGAGGATTATGTCGCCCGCAATCTGGCGCGCGCTTCCACGACCAAAATGGCGCAAAGCCGCCGCAAACGTCTGGAAAAAATGGAGCGGATGGACAGACCGAAAGGCGATGAGCGTTCCGCTCGCTTCTCTTTCGATATCGCAAAAGAAAGCGGAAATGTCGTCTTGACGCTGGAAAATGGGGCTGTCGGATATGCCGATAAAATCCTGGCTGATCCGATCAATCTTGACATCCGTAAACAGCAGGCGATCGCGATCGTCGGGCCGAACGGGATCGGCAAGTCCACTTTGCTGAAGTCGATCATTTCCGAGATTCCGCTTTTGAAAGGCAGAGTCCAGCTCGGCGCCAATGTCGATCTCGGTTATTATGACCAAGAATTAGGCAACCTTTCCAAAAACAAGAGCGTTCTCGCCGAAATCTGGGATCTTCATCCCACGCTGAACGAAAAAGATGTGCGCAGTATCCTGGGGAGCTTCCTGTTCTCCGGCGCCGATGTCGAAAAAACGATTCCGGCATTGAGCGGCGGCGAGAAGGCAAGGCTTTCGCTCTGCAAGCTGGCACTGGACCAAAAGAATTTCCTTGTCCTCGATGAACCCACAAACCATTTGGACATCGACAGCAAAGAAGTGCTTGAAAATGCCTTGATCGATTATGACGGCACCCTGCTTTTCGTATCCCACGACCGCTATTTCATCAACCGGATTGCGACAAACATTGTCGAACTTTCCGCTGAGGGCAGTAAATTATACCTCGGGGACTACGATTACTATATTGAAAAGAAACAGCAAGAAGCGGCGTTGGCAGCTTTGCAGCAGGCCGAAAACGCCACGGAAACAAACGCTGCCGTTGAGCCTCTTTCGAGAGCAAAAGGGGATTACGTTTCTTCCAAGGAAAAACTGAAATTGGAAAGAAAACTGGCTCGGCAGGTGGAGGCTTTGGAGGATGAATTGGCGACCGTCGAGGAGGCCATCGCTGCGATCGAGCTGCAATTGACCGAACCGGAAGTCTACGGTGACCATGAAAAAGTCCAACAGTTCAACCAGCAGTTGCTCGCCCTACAGGCACGGCAGGACGAGCTGATGCAGGATTGGGAAAATCAGACAACCGCTCTCGAGGAACTGAATGAATAGTGAAGCCGATAAGCGTTTCCTGTCTTAGTTGAGGAATGCCGGAACTTTTGTTAAGTTGCACTCGAACAAGTACGCATAATAGGAATATGGAGGTACGAATATGTTGGAAGCCGTTTTATTTGATATGGATGGTGTCATCATCGATACGGAACCATTCTTTTTGCGATCAGAAAGTATGCTATTGAAGGAATTCGGAGTGGACACCGAGTTGGAGTATCATTTCCGCTACCAAGGGACCACGCACGAATACATGTGGGAAACAATGAAAAATGAATTCAATCTGGATGCCCCGGTAGGAGAATTGGTGGAACGGGCGAACGTCATCCGCAATCGCCTGATGGATGAAGACGGCCTGCAGCCGATACCGGGTGTGATTCCCTTCATTGCACGTCTGCATGAAGCCGGTGTTCCTTTGGCAATCGCCTCCTCTTCTCCTTTGACGGATATCCATAAGGCTGTAAAAGCATTGGACATCGAAAAATATTTCAGCTATTTTGTTTCGGGGGAAAGCGTTGCGCATTCCAAGCCCGCGCCCGATATTTTCCTGGATGCTGCAGAAAACTTGAATGCCAAACCGGAGAACTGCGTTGTCATTGAGGACTCCAAAAACGGAGTTGCCTCTGCACATGCGGCCGGCTGCAAATGCATCGGTTTCCGTAATCTCGAGTTCCCTCCGCAGGATCTGTCGTTGGCTTCCGTCATCGTCACCGATTTTTCGGATCTCGATGCCGATTACTGCCGAGCGCTGGTCGATTAAGAATAAGAAAAGCTGAACGGGTTCGTTCAGCCCTGAAAGAAATTTAGGAAATCTGTCTGCCTGAGCATCGAAGAGCGCAATTGCTGAGAGACTTTCTGCGTCAGCAGATTAGTCGAACAGTATGTCTTGGCTCGCAGAGACAAGAGGTTCCTTATTCTTTTTTCCGAAGGGCTAACCCGTGAAGCTGGACATCATTTTAGATGCATGAAACATTTTCCAAACTTGTGAAACACCTACGGTGATGCATTTTTCACTCTGAAAAATTTTATAAATTCCTGTATGTCAAAAAAAGAGAACGTTAGTCGACATAGTCGGCCAGCGTTCTCTTTTATTATTCGCCTAAAACCAAGCCCGGATGTGCATTCAGATCGTATCCGGCAAAATGTTTTTGTTGGTATTCGGTGTAAGCCGCAGCTCCGATCATCGCCGCATTATCCCCGCAGAGCGACAACGGCGGAATGACTACCTCGACTTCCGGAAGCTCCAGTGCCATTTTTGCCGACAAAGCTTCACGCAAGCCTCTGTTGGCGGCGACTCCGCCGGCCAACAGCAGCTGCTTAATGTTCTTTTCCTTGGCCGCGCGCAACGTCTTATGCACCAGAACCTCCACGACACTTGCCTGGAAACTGGCGGCCAAATCATAGGGATTGATGTCATCCCCTTTTTGGCGTGCATTGTGGACAGTATTGATGACGGAACTTTTCAATCCGCTGAAGCTGAAATCGTAATTGTCTTCTTTGATCATAGCGCGCGGAAAATGCATCGTTTCCTTACCTTCATGAGCCATTTCATCCATTTTCTTTCCACCAGGATAAGGCAAGCCCAAAATGCGTCCGATCTTGTCGTAAGCTTCCCCCGCGGCATCATCCCGCGTTTCGCCGATGATATCGAAAGAGCCGTCCTTTTCCATATACACCAATTCCGAGTGCCCTCCGCTGACAACCAACGATAGCAATGGGTAGCGCATCGGAGTCACCAACTGGTTCGCATAGATATGGCCGGCCATATGATTGACCGGAATGAGCGGTTTCTGATGGGCAAAAGCAAGAGCTTTCGCCGCACTGACACCGATCAACAACGAACCTACCAAACCCGGGCCATGCGTCACAGCAACTGCATCGATGGCATCGAAAGTTACCTGCGCTTCATTTAATGCCGCTTCCACGATTTGAGTGATCTGCTCTACATGATGACGGCTCGCCACTTCCGGGACGACCCCGCCAAAACGCATATGGCTTTTGATCTGGGAAGCGACAACATTCGAAAGGACTGCATTTCCGTTTTTCACCACAGCTACACTCGTTTCATCGCAACTGCTCTCAATCGCGAGTATGGTCACATCTGTTTGCGTCATCAGCCTTCCGCCTCCTCTTTATTTTCCGATGTCAGCGCCAATTCCATGATGTAGGCATCCTCGATCGGATTCTGATAATACTCTTTTCTTCGGTATATTTCTGTGAAACCTATTTTTTTGTACAGGTTGTAGGCAGCTTCGTTGGAGACACGGACTTCAAGCCAAAGCCGTTCCATCCCCTGCGTTTGCAGCAAGACGATCATCTCCTGCAACAATTTTGTTCCGATGCCTCTTCCTTGCTGATTAGGTGCTACCGCAAAATTATTGACCGATGCCTCATCCACAACCGCCATGCAACAAATATAGCCCACCAGCTTGTTTTCTTCCATGCAGCCTGTGTAAAGGGAATGATTATCCTTCAGTTCAGACAGGAACGAAGAAGCTTTCCAACTGGAATGCCCCTCATTGGCCAGCAATGTAAGTTCGTACAAACCCTGTGCATGTTGCTCCAACTTGCCTGCGTCCGCCTTCAGGTCGCAGATTTCAAACGTGCGTTGCATGAACATCTTCCTTTACTTCCGATTGTTTTCCCGCTAACGGCCATACCATCTCTAAAGCGTCTTCGCCATCACCGTGGTAATAATGCTGCTTGACACGCTCAGGCAGAAAACCCATTTCCGCGTACAAAGCCTTCGCCCGATGGTTTGACATCCTCACTTCCAGACTGATGCTGGTGGCGCCTTTTTCGTCTGCAAAGCTTCTCAGTACCCGCAACAACAAAGTAGCCGCACCTATCTGCTGAAATTCGGGCACTACCGCCAAATTCGTGATATGGATATCTTTTCCGTCCAATCTGGCACCCAAAAAAGCGATGGGCGAATACCCTTCATACAGAACGTAATACAGCGATTTGGGATTCTGCAATATATCATTCTCCAATGCGGTCCTTCCCCAGGGTGTTGCGCCATCGTAGCTCATCCGCTCGATATAAAGAATATCGGGAATGTGCTGTTTTTCGCCGACCATTAATCTGACAGGAAGCTGGTTACGCAGCAGATAGGTTTTCTCATTGGAGAGAACGCGCTTTGAATGGATTTTGGCCAGAACATCAAATCGGATTTCCTTATACATGGATTTAAATCGATGAATCCACTCTCTCAACGTAGTCTTCCCTCCGATTACTAAGATGCTGTTGTTCCCATTTTTCTTCAGCTTCCGGTTTTTTTAAGTAGGACGGCACAAAGGTGTGCGGATCCTCCGCGGTCGCGGATTCCGAAAGTGTGGCCAGCACGCTCGCGCGCGGTAAAGCCTGTGATTCTCCAGCAAATAGCGCGCGTTCCTTGAATAATTCACCGATGCGTTCGCGGTATTTGCTGACATCCTCTCCCACGAACAGATAAGTGCCTTCTTCCGCCAACAAGCGCTGGAACCACTCTTCGCTGGCTATATGTGTGTCGGCAATCCGTTCCACCAACAAATTGTCCTCGAATTGATAAACAGCTGTGTAACAGTTCCCCCTGCGCGCATCAATCATAGGAACAAGCTTGTGCGCAGCCCCTTCGCAATTGCCGGCGATAACCTTCAGGCTGGAGATCGGCACTAAAGGAATCGCTAACGTCCATGCCAAAGTTTTCGCGATGGTCGCTCCGATCCTGACTCCTGTGTAGGAGCCCGGCCCCTTAGCGACTGCGATGCATTCCAAATCGGCAGGTTTCCATCCGGCAAGTTTCATGACATGATCCACTGCTGGCATCAATTGGGTACTGTGCTGAAGATTTCCGTTGGTGGTGACTTCTGCGAGCAAGCGTCCATTTTCGCATACAGCCGCGCTCATGGTCTGGTTTGAGGATTCAATGGCTAATATTTTCATCTGAATAGCCTCCTTTCCCTGATTATTCTGCTCATCTAGTATAGCATTTAATCAAGGCGATAAAAAGTATGCATCCTTCTAAATACTTCCTGAAGGACGCTGGATGCCCAGTTGGTCTCAAGGGCTATTGCTTGATTCTGATAATAAATGCTTTAAAATAGGTTATAGTAAGCGAAGCCAATCAGTGTGAAATCAAAAGGAGGAAACATCATGGATTCAGGTATGGGCGATAAATTAAAAGGCATGAAGGACAAAGTAGTCGGCAAAATCAAAGAGGAATACGGCGACCTAGTGGACGACCCAGAAAAAGAACTCGAAGGAAAACTCCAACAAGCACGCGGTGAAGCAGTCGAAAAAGCGGGCGAAATCAAAGAAGACATCAGCGACAAAGTCGATGATTTAGCCGATAAAGCAAATGATAAAATCGATGAGTGGAAAAAATAAGACTCATTTTTGATGTGAAAAGAAGCCGCGCCAACAACCTGTAACGGATTGTTGGCGCGGCTTCTTCTTTTTTCAGAGCGGTTCAGCATTGACTTGGTGGAATCACTTTGTCGATGCGCGCTTGATCCATTCAGTGGACAAGCTGATTTTTTTGGCTATTTTCCGCGGATAGGCGATGCGGTCAAGCAACAAGGATACACCTGTGTTGCCCATCTCGCGCGTATCGACACGGATGGTCGACAAAGTCGGATAGACGTATTTGGCGACCTTGCTATCGTTGAATCCGACTACTGAAATTTGATTTGGTACCGCAATATCCGCTTCCTGCAAAGCACGCAAGGCACCTATCGCAATTGCATCGTTTTCGGCAAACAAGAAAGTCGGAAGCTGTTGCCGGTTTTCGTTGATTAACTGATTCATCATTTCGTATCCCGAGGAAGTGCTGAAACTCCCGATGCGGTGATACTTGTCCCGGTACCAGCCGCGCTTGCGCAGTTCGGCAAGAAACAGCTCCGAGCGCAGATCGCGGACCAGCATTTCTTTGTCGTTCGTCAGCTCTTTGCCTTCCAAAAATCCGATTTTGGTGTGTTCGCCTCTGTCCATTTCGGCAATGACCTGTTCCATCGCTGATGCAAAATCAACAATGACGCAATCCTGTTTCCATTTGAATTGGTCCGAGTCAATGAAGCACAGGGGCTTGCCGAAATCCATCAGCCTCTGCACCTGTCGCTCTCCGAATTTACCGATTGCCACGATGCCGATGACGCCCTTTTCGATATCGAAGGTCACATCATGGAAAACCCGTACGACATCGTACCCTTCGGCTTCGGCACGTTCTTCGGCCCCTAAACGGATGCCTTGATAATAGAGGTCATCCAATTCTTCCTCTTGGGTGTACCACTGCAGCAGCAGGATCTTTTCCCTGCTTTTCTTTTTTTTCGTTTTAGTATAATTCAGCTCTTTTGCGGCTGCGAAAATCCGATCTTTCGTTTCCTTGCCGACAGAAAGCGTCTCATCGTGGTTCAGCACGCGCGAAACCGTCGCAGTCGAGACTCCTGCCCTTTCGGCGATGTCCTTCATGGTCGCCATACTTACTCCACCTCCGTCGTTCTTCTGTGTATTTTCATTATTTATTTTCAAGTGTGCTCAAAAAGCGATAGAAGCCTGCTTGCCCTTCCGGTGTTTGCTTGTACACGCCTGCATCTTCGATTACGCGCAGGAATTTTTCACCGACTGCCTCCTGGATCATTTCCATGACGGAATCTGCTTCGAAAGGCCCTTGCTGCTTTAGTTCTTCGGCCCACTCCCGATGGCAGGAGGCGACATCAGCGGTTTTCCCCAGCAGATAGTCGGCAACTTCGTTGAGCTCTGTATCCAATCGCGGCGGCAAAATTGCCAGGCCGAGCACTTCGATCAAGCCGATGTTTTCTTTTTTGATGTGCTGGACATCCGGATGCGGATGGAAGATGCCATCAGGGAACGCTTCGCTTGTCCGGTTATTCCGCAACACCACATCCAACTCGTAAGCTTCTCCGACACGGCGCGCAACGAGCGTTACCGCATTATGGCGCATGCCAGCCGATTCCGCTAAGATTTCGGCTTGCGGATCGCTGTAGTTTTGCCATTCTTCCATAATGGTGCACGCAGCGGCAGCGACCACATCCCTATCCTCTGAACGGAGACGAATGACCGAAAGCGGCCAAAAAAGTACTTCGGCTTCGACTTCCGGAAAACCTTCCAGAGCCAAGGTCCGGAGAACTTTGGCAGCTTCCATGGGAAAATGGTGACGCCCGCCTTGATAATGTTCATGACTGAGGATGGAACCTCCGACTATCGGTAATCCCGCATTGGAACCGATGAAGTAATGTGGGAAGAGCGTCACGATCTCCAACAGGTTCGCAATCGTCTCTTCCGTGACATGCATGGGCACGTGCTCTTCGGAAAGGATGATGCAATGCTCGTTGTAGTAAGAATAAGGCGAATACTGAAATCCCCAGTTCTCCCCGAACAAAGGAAGGCGAACAATCCGGTGATTGCTTCTCGCTGCCGCACCGGCTCTCCCTCTGTATCCTTCGTTTTCCATACAAAGCGCGCAAACAGGATAGTTGCCGCCTTCCGTCGCACGCGCAGCCTCCATCTGTTGGCGCGTTTTTTCGGGTTTGGATAGGTTTATCGTGATTTCTAGTTTTCCGTACTTGGAATCGAACGAAAAATGTTTGTTTCTTGCGATTTTCCTAGTTTTAATGTAGTCATTATCTTGACTCAAACGATAGAACTCATCGGTTGCCCGCATCGGTGCTTCTTCATAATGCATCCAAAAACGCTTATTTACCTCGGAAGGCAAAGGTGTGATCAGTTCCATTATTTGCGCTTCCATGATTTCAATTTCTTCGGGAACATCGGTAATCAGATGTTTTTCAACCGCATAGCCGACCATCCGATCCAGTGAGTCCAGCAAATTGGGCAAAGGAATGGAAGGTATTTTTTGAACATCATAAGCGTCTATCCCTAATAAACCCAATAAGTGATTGATGGCGTACCGCTCATCCAGGCTATGGATGCGATGGGCCGCAATGCCTTTACTGACAAAATCCCGTATGACTTGGTCGATGCTGCTATCCTGCAAATTTACCCCTCATTCCTCTGTTGTTGTAGGTTTAATTATAGCATATGCCCCGTGGTAAATTTTACTGCTATCTTAACTTTTTATTTACCCACTACTGCACGCTTACTATTTGACAGCGTGATTTCCTCGTGTTATTATTATTTCGAATTCGAGATAATGAATTTGATAAACCCAAAAAAATATAAAGGAGTGTCTTTTATAATGAAGAAAACAGCAGGAATCCATCATATTACAGCCATCGTGGGTCATCCCCAGGAAAACGTCGATTTCTATGCAGGCGTGCTCGGGATGCGCATGATCAAACAGACAGTCAACTTCGACGATCCAGAAACCTATCATCTTTACTTCGGCAACGCGGACGGCGAACCCGGTACCGTCATCACATTCTTCCCATGGGCCAAATCCCGCCAAGGCAGCATCGGCGATGGGCAGGTCGGCATCACCGTATATGCAGTTCCGGCCGGATCCCTGTCATTCTGGGAAAAACGCCTGGCCGATTACAATATTCCGTTCGATAAATCGACCCGTTTCGGGGAAACGTATCTGGACTTTGATGATCCGAATGGTCTACATCTGGAATTGGTGGAACGTGAAGACGGAAACAACAATCCGTATTCCTTCAATGGCGTACCCTCAGAACATGCCATCAAAGGCTTTGCGGGAGCTGTCCTATTGACGGGGGCACCCGAAGAAACTGCAGCTGTCGTCGAAAAAGTGATGGGCTTGGAACGCATCGGGCAGGAAGATGATCTGATCCGTTTCCGTTCCGAAGCTGCTCTCGGCAATACCGTCGACATTAAAATGACCTCCGTCGGTGCTGGTGTCATGGGCGTCGGAACCGTCCATCATATCGCATGGCGGGCAAAAGATGAAGCGGATCATCTCGATTGGCTGAAGCATGTCACCGCCCTAGGACAACATGCCACTCCTGTCCGGGACCGCAATTATTTCAAAGCCCTTTACTTCAGGGAAAAAGGCGGCATCCTATTCGAGATTGCTTCGGACTCGCCGGGAGTCGCTATTGATGAGCCCCGCGAAACAATGGGCCAGAAATTGATGCTGCCGCCGCAGTACGAAAGCAGACGTGAGGCCTTGACGGCAGGGCTCATCCCGTTCGAAGTCCGCAACGTATAAACAGAGAGGATTGATTTAGATGAATCATCAACATATTTTCAAACAAGGGAATCCGGAAAGGCCTTTGCTGCTGTTATTGCATGGCACAGGCGGAACCGAACACGACCTGTTTTTCTTAGGAGAGGCGATCGATCCGGAAGCTTCCTTGCTGGGCGTGCGCGGAAACGTGACCGAATCCGGAATGAACCGTTATTTCCGTCGTTTGGCAGAAGGTGTATTCGACGAAAATGACCTGGAATACCGCACAAAGGAATTGATTGCGTTCTTGGATGATGCATCTGCAGAATATGGGTTTGACCGGAATAACATCGTAGCGATCGGATACTCAAATGGTGCAAATATCGCCGGGAGTATGATATACTCTTTCAAAGATGCGGTCAAAGGAGCCATCCTTCATCATCCGATGGTTCCTTTCCGCAATCGTCAATTGCCTGATCTGCATTCCCTTCCTGTCTTTATCGGTGCAGGCACAAACGATCCGCTTTGCGCACCGGAAGAAAGCATGGAATTGAAGGCGACACTAGAAGGAGCCGGCAGTGAGGTAGCCATTTATTGGGGAAACGCTGGACACTCACTGACGAATGAAGAGGTTGTTGCAGCGAAAGCTTGGTACAACAAACACTTCTGATATCTCCTTCCACATGAGAGGAGAAACATATATGGAAAAACTATTGAACAGAATCAATGAATTGGCCCGCAAAGCCAAAACGGCGGATGGCCTGACCGAAACCGAAAAAATTGAGCAAAAGGAATTACGTCAACAGTATCTCCGCTCTTTCCGCAGTTCTTTTGACGACATTCTTTTGAATTCAAAAGTTGTCGATCCCAAAGGAAATGACATTACACCTAAGAAATTGGTGGAAGCCCAAAAAGATAAACGCCGGACTGATGTGAAAAACATTTTGGGCGGGAAGAACGTCGTGCACCTGCACCCAGAGGATGCAGATAAAAAGTAATGCCTACTAAAAAACAGGACTCACTCCGAATTGATGGAGTGGGTCCTGTTTTTTGGTGCGGGATTCATCGTATCCTTTTGTAAACGCGAATCATCACGCTCTAAGTTGAACTCTGAATTGCAGAACGGACATCCACTTCACACCCAAGTATTAAATCTGAAAAACACAGATTTTATCCTTGGGTGCTCCAGTGATTCCGTTCTAAACGCAATTCATCGTATCCTATTGTAAACGCGTTCTGAATCCCAGAAATCTCCGCCTAAGCTGATATTACGTCACGGCCAAAAAACGGCCGTTCTCGTAATATCCTCTTAGTGCTCGATTTCAACCAGGGATTTGTCATGGCTCTTGCGATTTCAATCGCTTAGAGCCATGATACACTTGGGCGCTTGCGACCACAGTGCATCCTTCATTCTCTTAATATGCTCTTGCTAACCAGACTGTGTGTTTGGCTGGCTTGCCTGATACGATACAGGTTGTTTTTTCGACTGGTGGGTTGAAAGGCATGTTGCGGGTCGTGAAGCCAGTTTCTTCCTTGATTTTCGCTTCCGTTTCAAGCTCGCCGTCCCATCCTGCCAATACGAAACCAGGCACTTCGCCAGCTGCTCGCTTGGATTCGATATGGGCTTTCAGTTCATCCAATGTATCGATGTTCGTGTATTCATTGGCTTTGCGGTTTTCGCGGGCTGTTTCCAAGAGACGGACTTGCATGTCATCCAATGCTTTCGGCACGAAGTCCATGATCTCATCCAAGGATACCGCCACTTTGTCGGAAAGGTCACGCATTTTCACCATGACTTGGTTGTTTTCCATATCGCGTGGCCCGAATTCAATGCGCATCGGCACGCCCTTCAGTTCCCACTCGTTGAATTTGAAGCCAGGTGAGTTATCGCTGTCGTCCAAGAGAACGCGGATACCGGCAGCCTTCAAATCCTTTTGCAATACTTCCAGACGTTCCACGATTTCAGGTTTCTTCTTCCATGGGCCAACCGGCATCAAGACAACTTGCTTTGCTGCGACCTTAGGAGGCAAAACCAATCCTTGGTCATCGCCATGAACCATGATCAGCGCACCGATCAAACGTGTGGAGACGCCCCAAGAAGTAGTATGCGCATAAACGTGCTCGTTATCGCGGTTCAAGTATTTGATGTCGAATGCTTCCGCGAATTTCGTGCCCATATAGTGGGAAGTCCCGGCCTGAACCGCTTTTCCGTCTTTCATCATCGCTTCTACGGAGTAGGTATCCACCGCACCTGCGAAACGTTCTGAAGGCGTTTTTTGCCCTTCGTAGACAGGCACTGCCAACAAGCCTTCGATGACTTCTTTGTAGACTTGCAGCATGCGCATGGTGCGACGGCGCGCATCTTCTTCATCGGCATGGGCAGTATGTCCTTCTTGCCAAAGGAACTCGGAAGTGCGCAAGAACGGCAAGGTTTTCTTTTCCCAACGGAACACGTTCGCCCATTGGTTGATTTCCATCGGCAGATCGCGGTAAGAATTGATCCAGTCACCGAAAGCCGTACCGATCATCGTTTCCGATGTCGGACGCAAGGCCAAGCGTTCTTCCAATTTTTCGCCGGCAGCTTCCGTTACCCATGGCAATTCCGGGCTGAAGCCTTCGATATGGTCTTTTTCTTTTGTGAAGAATGATTCCGGGATCAGCATCGGGAAGTAAGCGTTACGGATGCCTTCCTCTTTGAAACGTGCGTTGAATTCTTCCTGGATATGTTCCCAAATTTCATAGCCGTCCGGTTTGAAGATCATGCAGCCGCGTACAGGTGAATAATCCATCAGATCAGCTTGTTTGATGGTTTGGATATACCATGCCGAAAAATCTTCTTTTTGTAAAGTACTCATGTTTTTCCTCCTGATTTTTAAAATTTTTATTTGATTGCAAAAAAATAAGCATAATCCATCCTTAACAAGGACGAAATATACTTTCCTGATGTATTTCCGCGGTACCACCTTCATTGGCCTTCATTATTTGCGAAAGCCCAACTCAACATCTGGTAACGGCAGAAAACCGGCCATATTTCTATGGCAAACTGTCAGGTAGGTTCAACGGATCAGTGGGGGTCCCTCTTCCAGCCTAGGAAAGACTCTCTTTGCCCATCATCCATCTACTGTTCCTTACGCTCAATCACTACCTATTGTATGAAAAAAACTCCGAAATAGCAATGCTTTTTTACGGTTCAGTCTTCTCATGCTTGCTGAAAATACTCATCCTTCAAAATTCCGTAATAAGCCATATCGCAGCTACGCCCTTTGAAGACTTTATGTCTGCGTAATACGCCTTCCGGATGCATTCCGATCCGCTTCATCACTTCTCCGGAAGCCGGGTTAAGCATGTCATGCATCGCAAAGACTTTTTCCAGTTTCAAAACTTCAAAAGCCAGCGCTGTGATGAGCTTGCCTGCTTCCGTCATATAGCCGTTCCCGCGGTAAGCCTTGTTTAAGGTGTAGCCGATTTCTGCGATACGGTCAGTCGCATTCGGACGGATATCGATCGTTCCGATCATCTTTTTTGTGTCCTGCACTACAATTGCATACTTTCCTGCCGGCGCAGCCAGAAAGTAATTCGCGATGGCCTCTTCCGTCATCGCCCGATCACGATGCGTTTCGAAGACAAATCGGGTCGTTTCCTCATCGGAAGCATACTCGAACATATCCGGAGCATCCGCCAACCCGACTGGCCGCAAAAAAATCCGATCACCTTCCAGGGTGCTGTGCTTCATCAATTCTAAGGTTATATCCATATTTAGGGCCTCCTGTGTTTGACCTGTTTCAAAACAATAGACAACAAAAGCGGATCGACTGGACTTGCCTGCCGATCCGCACTTCGCCGAAAAAATTAAACCATCTTCATCGGATCCACGTACTGATCGAACTCTTCAGCAGTGACATGCCCCATCGCGACAGCCGCCTCTTTCAAGGAAGTGCCGTCCACAAAAGCCTTCTGGGCGATCTTGGCTGCTTTCTCATAACCGATGTACGGGTTCAAAGCAGTCACCAGCATCAAGGAATTGGTCAAGTTATGGTTGATTTTATCCTGTTCCGCCTTGATTCCGCTCGCGCAGTTTTCATCAAAACTGATCAGTGCATCCGCAAGCAGGCGGACAGACTGCATGAAGCTGTTCACGATGAGCGGCATATAAGTATTCAGCTGGAACGAACCTTGCGAAGCCGCAAAGCCGATGGCGCTGTCGTTGCCCATCACTTGGATGCAGGCCATCGTTACCGCTTCGGATTGGGTAGGATTGACTTTTCCGGGCATGATCGAACTTCCCGGCTCATTCATCGGGATGCTGATTTCGCCGATGCCGCTTCTCGGGCCGCTCGCCAGCCAACGGACATCATTTGCGATCTTGTAGAAATTGGCCGCCAACGCTTTAACCGCCCCATGCGTATGCACAAAAGCATCCTTGCTGGTCAGCGCATGGAATTTGTTCTCTGCTCCAACGAATGCCTCGCCCGTACGCTCCGCAACCTTTTCGATCGTTTTTTGGATGAAGATCGGATCCGCGTTCAACCCCGTTCCGACCGCTGTGCCGCCTAAGGCTACTTGGCGCATGTATTTCAAGGAGTCCTCGATCATGGACATGGTTTCTTCAAGCATGACGCGCCATGCGCTGATTTCCTGGCCTAATGTCAATGGCGTCGCATCCTGCAGATGGGTACGCCCCAATTTGACGATCGCTGCATTTTCCTGCTCCAAACGAGTCAGCGTGCCGATCAACTGCTCAATCGCCGGGTACAGTTTATTTTTTATGTATAGCACGCCGGCGATGTGCATAGCAGCCGGGAATGTATCATTGGAGCTCTGTCCTTTGTTCACGTGGTCGTTTGGGTGGATGCCGCCGTCAACTAGCTGGTTGCCTCGGTTCGCCAGCACTTCGTTCACATTCATATTGGATTGCGTGCCGCTTCCGGTCTGCCATACGGATAACGGAAATTGATCGTCCCATTTGCCTTCAAGCACTTCATCAGCCGCCAAAAGGATGCCTTTTGTAACGGTCTCATCCAACAAGCCGACTTCATGGTTTGATGCCGCGGCAGCACGCTTGATTTCGACCAATGCATAGATGACTTCCATCGGAATTTTTTCGATTCCGATCTTGAAATTTTCCAGACTGCGTTGCGTCTGTGCACCCCATAATTTATCCGCTGCAACTTTTACTTCGCCTAATGAGTCATGTTCAATCCTATATTCCATTCATCCCGTTCCTTCCTGTTGGCTCTTCCGTTTTTGGACGTGCTTTTTGTCCTAATACTCCGCTTTCCAGATGGCAGCTTCGACTGCTTCCATCGGATCCGTTATTTCAACACCATTTACTCCATCTTCGATAGCTGCTTGGATGACGGCTGCCGCAACCAATTTCGAGGCTTCGCGCAACTGGGAAACCGGCGGCAAAATCGCTGCTCCCGCTTCATCCAAGTTCTGTAGGGAAGTGATGCCGTGCGCGGCAGCGGACAGCATTCTGTCCGTCACTGTCTTGGCTTTTGCGATGACGATCCCGAAGCCTAAACCTGGGTACAATAAGGCATTGTTCGCCTGGCCGATTTTATAGTCCACGCCATTGTATGCGATCGGATCGGATGGGCTGCCGGTAACGACCAACGCTCTCCCCTCGGACCAAGCAATGACATCCGAAGCCTTTGCTTCGCATAATCTGGTCGGATTCGAGATCGGCATGATGGCCGGACGTTCATTGTATGCTGCCATTTTTTCGACGACCGCTTGCGTAAAGGCACCTGCTTGGCCTGAAGTTCCGATCAGCACGGTCGGTTTGACCGCTTCGATGATTTCAGCCAAATCGTTCAATGGTGCGGAGAACTCAGCCGCAGCGCGCGCATATTTTTGCTGACCCGGCGTAAGATCCGCCATGTCATCAGTGACCAGCCCATAGCGGTCGACCATGTAAAACTGTTTGCGGGCTTCCTGGCTGTCGGCACCTTGCAGCACCATCTCCATGAGGATTTGGTCGGATACACCGACACCGGCAGTCCCGCCTCCGAAAACAAGGATTTTGTGTTCCGTGATCGGCTTATCGGTGATCCGGACCACTGAATCCATCGCAGCCGCCATCATCACGCCGGTCCCCTGGATGTCATCATTGAACGTACAGATTTTATCGCGGTACTGCTCCAGTATATTGGCGGCATTGTCGCGGCCGAAGTCTTCCCAGTGGAACAACACATCCGGGAACAGCGCTGATGCCTCTTCAACGAACTTTTCGATGAATGGGTAATACGCCTCTCCTGTCACACGTTTGTGCTTATTGCCGAGATAGAACGGATCCTCCAGCAGCTGCTCGTTGTTTGTGCCCGCATCAATCACGATCGGCAAGACCTGTTGCGGATTCAATCCCGAAGCGACGGTGTATACAGCCAGTTTTCCGATTGAAATCGCGATGCCTTGGATGCCCCAATCGCCGATGCCCAGCACCCCTTCGCCATCTGTGATGACCATCATTTTGATTTCTTCATCCATACCTTTGCAGCCGTTCAGCAAAGCGGTGCGGATCGCTTCCGGACGATTCACATCCAAGTAGACCGCATCCTGGGGAATTTGGTAATCCCGCGAATAATTCATGACTGTGTCGGCGATGGTCGGTGTATAGATGACCGGCAACAACTCGGTCACGTGTTTCCCGATGACATGGTAAAAAAGCACGCGGTTCTGGGCGTAGATATTCATCAGATGCTTCTGTTTGGAATAAGCATCAGTCAGTTGGCCCAGTTGCGCATAGACAATCTCCCCTTGTTCTTCCAAGGTACGCACTGCGGTCGGCAATAAACCTTCCAGCCCTAATGTTGCTCGTTCTTCCAAAGTGAATGCGGTCCCTTTATTCAAAAATGGCTGACCCAATAAATCTTTTCCGTTAGTTTTCGACACGTTGACACACTCCTGCTCCATCATTTGTATGTATTTCTTTCCATGCTTTTCAAATCAAGGCTTGCCGCGCTTATTTTGTCTACAAGTACTAATCCGCCCAAGGTATTTCTATCGTGAGATGTTCATGTAGCTGTTTTTGGTAGTCCAGATCGCCTCTTCGCTTTTTCCGTCTTTCTTCATATCCGCTGTTGATGAATTTTTCCTCGACCGTTTCCGGTACGATTTTCGGAAGAGAAACCTTTTGCCCATTCCCATCAGGAAGCGCCACAAAGGTCAAAAAGCAGGTCGCTGCCAAATACCGTTCACCCGTCCGAAGATTTTCTCCGGTAACTTTTGTGAAGATTTCCATTGATGTCTTCCCAGCTCCCGAAACAAACGTATCGATGCAGACCGAGTGGCCAGTAGGAAGTGGCTTGATGAAGTTCAATGTGTCCACCGATGCGGTCACATTGGTCGTACGACCGAAACGCTCTCCGGAAATTGCCGCACAATCATCGATCATGTTCATCAGTTTGCCTCCGAACAAAGTACCGTGGTAATTTGAATCGAACGGAAAGACGTGATGTGTCTGAATCACCTTCGTCTGCCTGCAATATCTGATCTCCTGTTCATGGTTCGTTTCCGTCATATCCGCCTTCAACCCTTTCTTTTTCGTAAATTCATTTTAGCATGCTTCATTTCTGATTAACAGTTCTGCCAAATAATTCTAATTTTTGTCACCGCTTCCCGGCTTCCTTTTCAAACAGGGTTGTTGTAAAATGAGTATAGGAAGCGTTTTCTGAACAAATTCAAAAAAGGAGCGGGTAGAAATGTTAGCAGAATACAAAAATATTTTGGTTCCCGTTGACGGTTCAGGTCAGTCAGAAGATTCGTTCAAAAAAGCTGTTGCCATTGCCAAACGTAATAACGCCGCGTTGCACCTTATCTACGTTAAGGACACAAGAAATGTTCCTCTTAGCCCTGAATATGAATCCAGATTGACGGAAGCATACAAGGACATGGAATATGAATTCCTCGATGAAATGATGACATTCGCCCTAAATGAAGGGATTGAAGTCAAGAAGTCTGTAACCAACGGCAATCCAATGACGCTCATCGCTGAAGCATTTCCGAAAGAATACAACATCGATCTTATCGTCATCGGAGCGACCGGCAAAGGTGCGATCACCAGGGCTTTTGTTGGATCGGTCTCTAACTACGTGGTCCGTCATGCACCGTGTGATGTTTTGGTTGTCCGTACCTAAAAGTAGCGCACTATTTTTGCAGCCGTACCTCAGAAAACGTAAGAACAGCCCTGTACAGCTTAAGCTGCACAAGGCTGTTTCCTTGTATAGGACGTTTTACCGTAGTTTTTGGTATCCTTCAGTCAGCTAGATATCATTGACTGTCTCGCCAACTTCCTCGCTGTCGATCCAAGCGCCATCAAAAAATTGGATCGCGTAAGGCCCTTCACTGGTGATGTCAAAATAAATCTTATCTGTAAAGGACTCCCCGGGTGCGACAGTATGCAACCAGAAATGGGTGTAGCGCAAAGGGAGAATTTTCCCCTCGGCATCAAGCGCCGAAAAATAGTTGGGAGCGATGTAGGTATCGACACTGCCATTGTTGACGTATTGTACTTCTACTTCCAATAGTTTTTCTCCAAGCGGGTTGAGTTCCTCCAGCGCATCTATTTCCCGGATTTCCGTTACCGTCACCAACTCATTTATCCCGGAATCGTCGCTCAAAAAGTTTTGCGCTTCACCCTCATTGACCGTAAAAGCAGGCGGAGTTATCGTTGGGTTCTCATTAGGTATGAAAGTTATGGTGACATAACTTTCAGGCGCAAGGTCTGCCAGTTTAATCCCAGTATCGCCATATATGACGGATGTATCCGTCGTGAAGGTGATTTCTGTTTCAATACTGGGTCCTTGATAAGGATAATCGAATTCCCATACGTTGTTCGTCTCGCGATAGTCGACAGCCGTCCCTTCGATGATGGTGGTCACTTGATCATAACCTTCAGCATTGCCTTCTAACGCAAAATAGTTATATTTATCGCCTCTGGTGATTCCATCCTCAACACCACTTGAAAAAAGGATCGTTTTAGTTACACTTTTCTCAGCTTCGGCAGAAACCGAAGATTGTTCGCTCACCAAAGAATCTTCGGTTTCAGATTCATTTTGACAGGCAGCAAAAACACCGACACAGACAACAAGCAGCAATCCAAACCTTTTATTCATAGGAATTCCCCCTCCCGCAATCCGCACAACAGATCTCCATCTTTCGATTCTTACCCCCATTTTAGCAAATTATCAATCAAAAAACGAATCCCAGACTTTCTTCAGGACATTGTGCGGAGAATTGACTATAATGGAAACATACTTGAATTTGCCGGATATTTTTCCAGTAATAAACTATCCGAAAATCTGAAAGGAACGGTGCGGATGCGAATCATTAGAGGCCTGCTTTTCACTGGCATAGCAGCATTGTTGGTAGGATACGGAATAAACCGTAATATTTTGAACGAAAAATTCCTGTTTCTCGAGCAAGCAGTACAAACGGATGTGGCTGAGAAAATTCAAGTGCTGACAAGCCCTGAAGGCATTGACCTGCTCATAGCGCCTTTCACCCGACCTGAAGAAATCGACTATACCCTCGTGGAAGATAAAGTCATGGTTTTACTGAATGAGCTTCGTCTGGAGCAAGGCTTGCTTCTCCTTACAAAGAACGAAACGCTTAAAGCGGCGGCTGATCACCGGGCCATTGAAACCCAGACATCGTTTTCGCACACCCGTCCGGATGGAACCGATTTTTACACGGTCATCCAGACCGATGATTACTGGTACCCTTATCAAACGGTCGGAGAAAATCTGGCAATGGCGACCTATTTCAAGGACGAAGCAAGTATGGCCGAATTTTTGTTCAAAGGTTGGATGGAAAGCGAAGGCCATTACGCCAATATGATTCATCCCGATTTCCGTGAGGTAGGCATCGGTGTCCATTATGACGGAGAATTTCTGTATGCTGTGCAGCTGTTTGGGAAACAAAATCAATAACTGGGAGTGATCCCCAAAAAAACGTAAGAAAAGCTGAACGGGTTCGTTCAGCCCTGAAAGAAATTTAGGAAATCTGTCCACGCAACGTTCCCTACGGTCACCTTGTACTGGGGCTCTAA
>NZ_FOQC01000001.1:0-123092 GCF_900113645.1 Trichococcus flocculiformis | reverse complement strand
GAAGTTATCTTTTATGAACAGAAGACCTTCTGGTCCTTCGGTAAATATATGGTCAGAAGCAAAAATGGAATTGAAAGTTACGTCAACTTTTTAGCCATTGCCTATAGTTGCGTTCAGCTTCTTCCCTTCAAACAGGAGAGGTATGCCCATTTGAAGGAGGAAAGTTCTCAAGTGAAGAAACAACTCATTGGAATGGCGATCCAGCAGGAAGTATTTTTCTATACTTTCGTGCTTTCCATCGAAAACAGGATTAAATCGCTGGCTATCCTAAAGGCTTATGAACGATGGGCTGAAGAAAAACATAGTTTTTAATTACTTGTAAAGTGGTGTAATGAATGAAAAATGACTCGATTATTCACATTTAATTACTGTCCTGATTTAGACACTCCCGGTATCGGCCTGGCTCATAGCGCTGTTGAGCAGCTTCAACTGCTTCATCAAAAACGAGCTATCAATACCTTCCAGGTTGCAGGCTTTCACTTCGGACAAAATAGCAAAATGGATTGCTTTTTTTGAAGTGACGGCTTTTTCACTCAAGGAAACAATGGTAGCGCGCTTATCCAGAAGCGACGGTTCCTTTGTGAGCCAACCCTGTTTCTCAAGTCGGTTCAATATTGGGTTCAATGTTCCGATCCCCATCCCTAAACGCTCCCCGATGTGCTTGATCACTATCTGATTGTCGTCCCACAAAACCAACAGCACAAGATATTGAGGGAATGTCAAATGGAACTCTTTCAAAGCGCGGTTATACATTTTTCCGAAATCACTCGCTGCTCGATAAACTTCGAAACAAAGCTGATCCTCGAGCGGTCTTTCAAAAATAGACTCTTCCATCCGGTAGCGTCTCCTTCCCAAATTTATTCTCATCCTACAAATACATCTTACAAGATATATATTAATGGATACTATCCGGAAAGTATAACAATCGCACTTGAAAAATCCACAAAATCTGTTCTACACTCATCACAATATTATGACTGTATGAAAAAAGGACTCAGAGCGGGTGCCCTGAATCCTTTGATTGGATTGCAATATCTTTTTTCGGTTATTTTGCAGCCGCTAAACGACGGTTGACTTCATCCCAGTTTACAAGATTCCAGAATGCTTTGATGTACTCAGGACGCACGTTCTTATAGTTCAAGTAATAAGCATGCTCCCATACATCAAGACCCAAAATCGGCGTTTTGCCTTCGCTGATCGGTGAATCTTGGTTTGGAGTGGAGGTGATTTCCAATTTACCATCAGAAACTACTAACCAAGCCCAACCGGATCCAAAACGGCCTGCAGCGGCTGCGGAGAATTTTTCTTTCATGGCATCAAAACTGCCGAATGCTTCTTCGATTCCATCCTTGACAGCTCCCGTAGGTTCGCCACCTGCATTCGGTGCTAAAACTGTCCAGAACAGGCTGTGGTTTGCATGTCCACCCCCATTGTTTCTTACTGCTGTGCGGATGTCCTCCGGAATGCTGTTCAAATCAGCCAATAATTCTTCGATTGTTTTGTCGGCTAACTCAGGATGTTTTTCTAATGCTGCATTCGCGTTTGTGATGTACGCATTGTGGTGTTTCTCATGATGCAAGTGCATTGTTTCCTCATCGATATATGGTGTCAAAGCGTCGTACGCATAAGGTAGTGCTGGTAATGTAAAAGCCATGTTAAATTCCTCCTAAAATTGTTTGGTGATTTCTGACTGACTTCACTGTATCATCAATTGCTTACTTTATCAAAAATAATGCCTCGAAGCCGTAACAATTTGTGATTGCTAAATGCATCCATTTTCGATAGACTGTGTAAGTATGATGCAGAAAGCGGTGATCACAATCTCAATCGTCAGTTTAGTCAAAAATAGTTTTATGGAGCCAAAACAATTACTGGCTGCCAAAACGTTAAAAAAGAGCTCGGCCTTTTTCCTCTTCTGCTTGCTCTCACTTTCGGTCAGTATCCCCTTGTTTCTGGATGGATACGCCATCCTGGAAAAATTTTCGGCGGATGCGGGTGTGATAGCGGACAAAATACCTTCATTCACTATTGCTGACAGCGCCCTACTGTTGGACGAACCTAAGGATAAAGGTTTTATCTATAAAACGGACACCGTCCTGCTGGCTTTCGACAGTCAGGAAGTATACACACAAAGAGAACTCGAAAAAGAAATAGCATCGCCTGATCTGATTTTGAGTCTTGTCTTTTCTAAGGAAGCCTTCATCCTTTACGCTCAAGATGTCCCATTCAGATTACCGTATGAACAGGCCGATGGCATTACGGACGAGTCTTTCAAGAAATTGTTGCATAATTTTTCGAGCAATCAGTTCTTTTCCGGCGTTATCATGTTTTTGTTCAGTTTTTTTATTTCTTCATTCAGTGTACTCCTTACATTATTGATTATCGCGCTATTCGCGAATGTATTAACAGGATTTATGCGGAAAAAACTCCTTTTCCGCGAAGTCCTGAAGATGGCGTTGGTAGCAGCCGCTGTTCCGGTGCTGTTCTTCAGCTTGTTGAACGGATTCGGCCTCTATCCGCTGGTACAGGATGAAGCAATCGTGCTGATCGGAATTTTCTATTTCTACAAAGCACTCAAAGATTAGCAGGAAACCCGCAAATTTCAGAGACGACTGGTCCTCTTAAGAAAAGCTGAACGGGTTCGTTCAGCCCTGAAAGAAATTTAGGAAATCTGTCCACGCAACGTTCCCTACGGTCACCTTGTACTGGGGCTCTAAGGGATGAATCCCTAAGAGTCCCATGCAACTGAGCATCGAAGAGCGCAATAGGACAGATTTATCTAATTTCCGAAGGGCTAACCCGTGAAGCTGGACATTATTTTAGATGCATGAAACATGTTGCAAACTTATGAAACACATACGGTGATACACTTTTCACTCTGGAAAATTTTATAAATTCCTGTATGTTAAAAAAGAGGCCGCAGCAAGATGATCTTTCGATCATCTGCTGCGGCCTCTTTGATTATATTGTTGGCAAGCTGCATAAGTAAGCCACTAAAGAATCCGTTTGGCTTTTCTTATGTTTTACCCATGGCTGCGGGTTTTGCTGGCTCTTCTTTTTCGCTTCTGCTGGCTGGCGATATTTTCTTTCAATTTACGTTTGTAGCCAGGTTTCACTTGTTTCTTAGCTTTGTTTACCATTCCGCGGATGCGGTGATCGGGTTCCAATTGACTCGGAGCGTTTCTCATCTCACGGCGTTTTCTTTCATAGGTCTCAACAAGCTGATCTTTTTCGATAGCGACTGGTTTGAAAACAACGCCATACTTCTCCAGTTCATCGATTGCCTTTTCTTCACCCGGCGCGTAAAGAGTAATCGCTGTTCCTTTTAAGTTGCTGCGTCCCGTTCTGCCCGTACGGTGTACAAAGAATTCCATGTCCTTCGGCAATTCATAGTTGATGACGTGCGAAACGCCTTCGATATCGATGCCTCTTGCCGCTAAATCGGTAGCCACCATGAATTGGTACTCCAGATTATGAACTCTTCTCATGATGCGTTTGCGTTCACGAGCCGGAACATCGCCATGCAAGACAGCTGGCTGGATGCCACGTTGTCTCAATCCATCAGCGATTTCCTCAGCATTTTGTTTTGTATTGGCAAAAATCAACGCCAGATATGGTTCTCCCATTGTCAGCACTTGGTACAGAACATCAATTTTTGCTCGCCCTTTAGTCGACAGCAACAGATTATCGATTGCTGGCGCAATGATGTGTTCCGGTTTCAACTGAACAATAACAGGGTTTTCGACGTATTTCTTCAGGAAACCCTTCAGTTTCTCTGGAATCGTAGCGGAGAAAACCAGCATTTGCAGTTTCTCCGGCAAACGTCCGGCAATCTGATCGACATCATGCAGGAAGCCCAAATCCAGTGTCATATCCGCTTCATCAATGACCATTTTGGATGCAGTATGGATCTTCAACGCTTGCTCGTTGACCAGATCGAGGATCCTGCCCGGAGTTCCGATGACGATGTGCGGTTGATTGTTGATAAGTTTCGACATTTGACGTTTCTTGTCTGTACCGCCTACGTAACTGACGATACGGATTTCCTCTGGCGCATTCGAAATGAGTTGGGTGGCCGTTTGGTACAATTGTTCAGCTAATTCACGACTAGGTGAAGTGATGACAACTTGAACTTCATTTTTTGCTGGATCGATGGCATCGATCAAAGGCAGCAAGAAACTGTGGCTTTTTCCTGTTCCTGTTTGCGATTGGCCTATGACACTCTTACCAGTCCGAATGATCGGGATAATTTGTTTTTGGATATCTGTCGGTTCTTTGAAATTCAATTTGCTGATTGCCTCCAGCAAAAATGGCTTCAATTGAAAGTCTTTAAATTCCACGTTTACACCTCTTGTTTTTCTTCTGCGTATTTTATGCCCTACCATTATAACACATCCAGAAGGTTTAAACCTTAATTTCAAATAAGAATGTGAAAGGAGGATCCATAAATTTATTGGCAACATATTTACAAACTTATGCGAAAACACTCTCTAGAACATACCACACTCATGAAAACAGACACTTTCTTTCGTTGCCAAGGCTAAATGATAATAGTATAATGATATAATGAATAAAATCTAATCATAATACTAAAGGGGGGCATGTAATGATTACCCAAAATACTGCTTTGTTCACTATTTTCGGAGCGACTGGTGATTTGGCTCACCGCAAACTGTATCCGTCATTATTTCGCTTATACAAAAAAGGATTCATCAAGGATAATTTTGCCGTTATCGGAACAGCGAGACGAGAATGGTCTGATGTACATTTCCGTGAAGTGGTCTTGGATTCCATCAAAGATTTGATCGAGGATAAGGAAGATGCAATTTCTTTCGCTGCTCATTTCTATTATATCGCACACAACGTCAATGACGCGGAACACTACATCAAGTTGAAGGACTTGTCCGAATCTTTGGATGCCAAGTATTCACTGTCAGGGAACCGCATTTTTTACTTGGCGATGTCTCCGGAGTTTTTCGGCACCATTTCCGAAAAACTGAAAGAACAGAAGTTACTTACGCAAAACGGGTTCAACCGTCTGATCATAGAGAAACCTTTCGGGCGGGATTTCGAATCTGCGGATGCATTGAACACGAAGTTGCGCAAGTCGTTTGATGAAAATCAAATCTTCCGTATCGATCATTATTTGGGTAAAGAGATGGTGTAGAACATCTCTGCGGTCCGTTTCTCCAATATGATTTTCGAATCGCTGTGGAACAACAAGTACATCGACAATGTCCAGATCACCCTCTCCGAGACTGTCGGCGTGGAAGAACGCGGCGCTTATTACGACAACAATGGTGCTTTGCGCGATATGGTGCAAAATCATATCCTTCAGATTGTTGCTTTGTTAGTTATGGAACCGCCGCTTTCCTTGCAAGGCGAGGATGTGCGTTCCGAGAAAATTAAAGCTCTTCGTTCTCTTCGTCTGTACAACACACCCGAAGAGGTCAACCGCAACTTTATCAGGGCCCAGTATGCCGGAAATCCTGCAAAAGCTTTGCAAGCCTACCGGGAGGAACCAAACGTCAACCCTGCTTCATCAACCGAAACCTTTGTGGCCGGCAAAATATTAGTCGATAACTTCCGTTGGAAAGGTGTTCCCTTCTACATCCGAACCGGTAAACAAATGGCTTCTAAAGAGACATACATCCATATCCAGTTCAAACATGTTTCGATGAATATCTTCCCTACAGAAGGCGTCGACGAAATCGCTGAACCGAATGTGCTGACCATCCATGTTTCGCCGTTGGAAGGCTTCTCCTTACGCCTGAACGCCAAGCGTGTCGGTCAAGGAACTGAGATGAAAAATATTCGTATGCATCACATCTACGATGAAGAAACGCAGGCAAACAGCCCTGAAGCATATGAACGCCTCTTATTGGATTGCCTGAACGGCGATCCAACAAACTTTTCCCACTGGGATGAAGTCGCGCAATCTTGGCATTTCGTTGACCAAATCCGCAAAGTTTGGGATGCCCAAGAAGATTGTACGGATACCCTTTTCGCTTATGAGAGCCACTCGATGGGTCCAAAAGAAAGTGATGCTTTGCTTGAGCAGGACGGATTCAGCTGGACTGAATTCAATTGGAGCCAAAGTTATAAAGAAAAACAGGAAAACGAATAAAACTAAAGGCCGGACAAAAGCGTCGTTTCGCTTCTGTCCGGCCTTTTTCGATTCAATTCTGCTGCATCAATGCGTATTCTGCCATTCGATCGCCAACTCTTCCAATTCCAAAATGATGTCGTTTATTTCCGACTCATCCTTAGCGTTCGCTCCGCTCGCAAGCGGGTGGCCGCCTCCGCCATGCCGTTTGGCGACTTCATTGATGATCGGGCCTTTTGAGCGCAATCGGCAACGATAGGTCCCGTTCGGTTGCTCCACAAAAATTCCCCAGCATAAAACGCCCTCAACGGTGCCCGGCAAAGGGACAACCGGTGCGGTGTCGCTGTCGACGGCACCGAATTTCCCAAGAATTTCTTGGGAAAGGATAATGCTGGCTACCCCAACGTCGTTGATTGTTAAACTCTGCAGAACGAAACCTGATAAATTGGCTGTTTTCAGAGAATTTGTATTCATCATTTGACTGATATCCGACGCGGAAAAATCAAATTGCATCAGTTTGGAGGCTATTTTCATGGTCATTGCCGTAGTCGCCGGATAAAGAAATCTGCCGGTATCGCCTACAATGCCGGCATACAGCAGACGCGCAGCTGCGTCATTCATCGGCAGCTTATCCCCAGTTGAAAAGGAAATTTTTGCGATGATTTCACTGCTGCTGCTGGCTTGGGTCTCCACAAGGCAAATATCTCCATAGGGGTCTTCATTCGGATGATGATCGATTTTGATCAAATACTCCCCTTTAACATAACGTTTATCGCTGACTCTTGGTTGATTCGCGGTATCCGTGACGATCACCAAGGCACCCTCGTAGGCTTCATCTGGGATGCTGTCCATACTGCCGAGATACGAGAGACTATCTTCGTTTTCGCCGGCAACAAATACTTTTTTCTCAGGATAGGCTTGCCTGATCAAACTGGCGAGACCATTCTGCGAACCCAACGCATCCGGATCCGGACGCAGATGACGATGGATGATGATGGTGGCATACGCTTGAATCTTGTTGACTATATCTGCATAAATCGGATTTTCCATTCGCTTCCCTCCTAGGATTTTTCCATCAGTTGGCAAATGACGATTGCTTTGCCGACCAGAGAATTTTCTAAATAAACTTCGACATCCAGTTTGGAGGATCTTCTGCCCAACTCCAACATTTTCGAACGAATCTCAATGACACTGTCTATCTGTATCATCTTCAAATGATAGATGTCCATCTGCTCGATTAATGCATTCCGTTTCTGTAAGGTATACAAGATTTTCTTGGTCGTGCTCGCCAACACTTCACTCAATACCCCGAACGACACCGTTCCCAGGCTATTCGTCATTTGTGGTGTGATTCTGAAATTATAGGAAGGCAAAGCAGTCCCTTCTTCAGAGCTGATCAAAGACAAGTTTTCAACGACTTGGTCCTCAATCGTATTGCCTACTTGCGGCTGACGCTGTGCAAGTTGCATGGCTTTCATAACATCCTGGCGGGAAATGATACCGAGCAGCTGCAAGTTATCTTTCACCACAGGCATCACCTCTAAGCCATCCCAGATCATCCGGTGAGCCACGCTCGCTACACTCATGTGCGTTTTTGCGACTATCGGATCGCGGGTCATTACCCGTTCAAGCGAAAGCGTATCTGCTTTTCCAAGGATATCCTTCGCAGTTATGATGCCCACAAGTCGCATGTTGTGATTGACGATCGGGAACCGTGAATGGGTGCTTTCTGTATTGAGGTTGCGATACTGGAAAACAGTATCATCCAATGAAAGAAATTTCGTCTCATCAATCGGCGTGTAGATGTCCTCCACCAGCATAATTTCTTTTTTGATCAGCTGGTCCGTCATGGCGCGGTTGATCATCGTCGCTACGGTAAAAGTGTCATAGGTCGTACGCAGTATCGGCATTTCGACCTGATCCGCCAAATGGACGATGCTCTCATCTGTATCGAACCCCCCCGTAATAAGGACGGCTGCGCCCTTTTCCAACGCGAATTCCTGGATATCATTCCGGTTACCGACGATCATAAGCGATCCTGGTGAAATGTATCGCTCCATCGCTTCGCGTTGCATCGCACCGATGATGAACTTGCTCAAGGTCTTATCAAGGCCTTTCTTGCCGCCCAAAATATCACCATCGATGATTTTACAGATCTGCCCGAAAGTTAGCGTTTCGATGTTTTCTTTCGATTTGCGTTCGATCCGGATGGTGCCTACCCGTTCGATTGTTGAAACCAATCCGATGTTCTCGGCATCTTTGATGGCGCGGTAAGCTGTCCCTTCAGACATGTTCAAATTTTTAGCTATCGTACGGACGGAAAGCTTTTCTCCGACCGGCATCGTTTCGATGTATTGAATGATTTGCTCATGTTTCGTTGCCATAGTCTACTCCCTTACTTTCTCAATTATAGTGAAATGGATTCCCCAGGTTGCATTATCAGGCCGACCCCATCATCCAGAAGGGTGAGGAACTCATTCGGATCCTGTTCGATCAACGGAAAAGTGTTGTAGTGGATTGGTACCGCAATTCGGGGTTTCAAAAACGTAACTGCTTTGGCGGCGTCTTTCGGCCCCATTGTGTAGTTGTCCCCTATCGGCAGAAACGTCACATCAATCGGATAATCTTCCCCTATCAGCTTCATATCGGAAAACAGTGCTGTGTCGCCGGCATGATAGATTGTCTTCCCTTCAGCATGCAGGAGGATGCCGCTTGCCAATCCAAACGTATACGGCAAGCCATTGACAGGCAAGGCCGACCCATGGATTGCTTGCGTCAGTTTCACATAGCCGAAATCGAACGAATGCCCTCCTCCGGGTTGCATGCCATGGGTGCGGAATCCTTTTTCGGAAAAGTAGTCTGCTAGTTCAACTGTCGAAATGATCAGCGGATGTGTTCTGTGCGCGATCCGCTCTGTATCACCGATATGATCACCGTGTCCATGCGTCAACAGGATCACGTCGCAAGGAACCGTGTCCGGATCCAGGTCGCTAAGTGGGTTTCCAGTTATAAACGGATCGATCAGTAAATGCTTCCCTTCCGCTGTTTCAATGCATACGCAAGATTGCCCGTGAAAAGATATCCTCATTGCGGTTGCTCACCTTTCTCTGTAGAAAAATCTGATAAAAACTGTATTATTCATTGTTCATCGTATCATGAAACAGTGTATTAATACAACTACAAGCGAGCGATGTCATTTTGTTTTGTATACATTAAAAGGCCTTCTATTTGGAAGGCCTTTTAATGTATACTTCATTATCCTAGAGCAACGTCAAGAATCATCATGACCGTAAATCCGACCATAAGTCCCATCGTTGCAATATCGCTGTTTCCGTTCGTTTGCGACTCCGGAATCAGTTCCTCGACGACAACAAAGATCATGGCTCCGGCTGCAAATGCGAGCGCATACGGTAAAATCGCGCTCATCGATATGACGGCGGCGGCTCCGATAACGGCCGCAATCGGTTCAACGATAGCAGAAAGTTGGCCGTAATTAAAGGCTTTCAGCCTGCTGTTTCCATCGGCTCGGATCGGCATGGACAAAGCAGATCCTTCGGGTATGTTCTGGATTCCGATACCGATCGCCAATCCAACGGCGCTCAATAACGTGTTATCTTGGGATATACCGGCTGCAACCGCTCCAAACCCCACTCCAACTGCCAATCCTTCCGGGATATTATGGATTGTGATGGCAAGGAACAGCAACAGATTTCGGGAAGCCTGTGTCTGGGGCCCTTCGCGGTTTTCCATCGGTTCACCCAAATGCAGATGGGGAACGATTTTATCGGTCATGCGCAGGAATATGCCCCCCAAAAGGAATCCGATTGATGCCGGGACCCATGACCAAACTCCGTAGCCATTCTCTTCTGCATGAGAGATGGATGGGGCCAATAATGACCAGAACGACGCTGCGATCATGACTCCTGCAGCGAAACCGCTCATGACATCAAGGACTTTTCGGTTAACAGATTTGAAAAAAAATACAAATGAGGCGCCGATGATGGTACACCCCCAAGTGAACAAGCCTGCTATGAACGCTTGCATGATTGGATTTAATTGACTGAATGACTCTAACATGGTTTTTATCTCCCCTTTATAATGTAATAACTACTTTCCGCTATAAGTGCTTTGTATTCCATAACGGCAACTGGATGTTCTCGTAATGGATAGGATCGAGCTGAGTGATGGTGATCCCCAATAAACGTACATGCCGTTCTATGGTGCCATGGTCCAGCCAAAGTTCCCAGGCGTGTTGAAAAATATCCTTAGCTTGGGAAAAATGATCGACCCGAGTTTTTCTGCGCGTTAGGGTATCGAAATCGGCGTAGCGGATTTTCAATACCATCGTCCGACCGTGCAGCTTGCTGTTATGCAGCGCAACATGGACAGCCTGAGCGATTTGTTTCAGCTCCACCCTGACCTGATCCTCATCAGACAGGAACTGTATAAAAGTATGTTCTTTCCCGATCGATTTCCTTTCCCTTTCGGGCTCCACGGCTCGGTTGTCGATGCCTCTGACCCGTTGATAGAGGACATATCCATGCTTGCCGAATTGTGAAATCAATTCACTTTGATCAAAAAGATAAAGATCCTCTCCGGCATGAATACCCAACAGTTTCATCTTTTCGACGGTCTTCTTGCCGACGCCATAAAACTTTTCGATGGGCAACTCCCATAAAAAACGGGCGGCCTCGTCCGGTGTGATCACAGTCAAGCCAGCCGGTTTCTGATAATCGGAAGCAATCTTTGCGATGAATTTATTGTAGGAAACCCCTGCCGAGCAAGTAAGACCGGTTTCCTGCCAGACTTCCCTTTGAATTCTTCGGGCAATCACAGTCGCACTCGACAGATTCTGCTTATTCTGGGTGACATCCAGATAGGCTTCATCCAATGACAAAGGTTCAATCAAATCGGTATAGCGCGCAAATATGCCTCTGATCTGTCGGGAAATCATTTTATAGTGATTCATTCGCGGAGAAATAAAGATCGCTTCAGGGCAGAGTTCAAATGCTTTTTGCGCACTCATAGCCGAATGGATTCCAAATTTCCTGGCGATATAGTTAGCCGTGGTCACTACCCCTTTGCGACCGGTTTCTCTTGGGTGATTCGCTATGACAATCGGCTTACCGCGATGTTCCGGGTGGTCCCTTTCTTCAATCGAAGCGTAGAAGGCATCCATATCCACATGGATGATCTTCCTGGTTTTATCATTTTCGGGCTCCTTAAATGTCAAGATCCCAATCTGCATACTGTTCTCCTTACTTTAGCCGGATTCATTGCACATAAATTTTACTTGCTGCTTTGAAACTGATTTGGTGGGACTGATGATTCTGCGTCTCAAAGCTATAAGGACCCTCATACGGCTCCACATTTGTCAGCAGATAAGGTACGCTTAACTTTACATTCTTTTGGAGCAAATACGCCAGAAATTCTTGATCGTCATCCACTTCCCTGATGATAAAGCGGGTACCGACTTCCAATTCGGTCAATGGTTTGCTTTCATAAACCTCAATCCGCCCTTCTTTGTCGGGGATTACACCCCCATGCGGATCATATTTAGGAAATCCTAAATAAGCATCCAGTCTGTCGACGAGTCGATCTGAGGATACATGCTCAAGCAGTTCGGCCTCTTCGTGCACTTCGTCCCAATTAAAATCCAATTTTTCCGAGAGGAATACTTCCCAAAGTCGATGTTTCCGAATCAGCTTATTTGCTATCAATTGTCCCTTTTCGGTGATCTGCACACCCTGATACGGGATGTGGCTGATCAGGCCATCCTTGAGTAATTTGACTGACATTTCGGTAACAGAAGCGGCAGAAACGGATAAGGCCTGCCCAATTTGTTTATTATTGACAAGCTGTTTGTCTCCACCTAATTCCATGATTACTTTCAAATAATCTTCTTTGTGCGGCGTCATACGCCCCCTCCTTTTTAGGTTAACCTAAACTATATTTCATATTATACGACTAATTGGATCGATTGCAAGGCTAAAACTTAAAATAAGCCCTTCCATTTCAGTATATATTAGGCTTGAAAACCTAGTAAGGATGATGGACGACAAATCAGCGGAACCCATTGGGCAAGATGGACAAGCCCTTATATTTCGACGGACTCCGTAATGCCAAGTTATTTTTTGTAAGCAAAAAAGCCAGGAGCGCGTCCCGGCTTTTTCATTATATTCTCTTAACCTTTGTAGGCTGCGTAGATGATTTCTTTCAATTCTGAGATTAATGGTTGTTTAGGGTTAGCTGTTGTACATTGGTCTTCAAATGCCAATTCAGCTAAGCGGTCTGCATCGCGTTCAAGCATTTCTTCAGTGATGCCTTGATCACGGAAGTTCATCTTGATGCCGATGTCTTGACCTAATTTAGTGATTTCAGTCGCTAAAGCTTCGACCAACTCAGCAGTCGTATTGCCTTTGAAGCCTAGGTAGCGAGCGATTTCAGCGTAGTCTTCGTCTGCACGGAAGTACTCGTATTTAGCCCACAACGCATGTTTTTGAGGATCGATTGCATTGTAGCGGATGATATGCGGCAACAGGATAGCGTTCGTACGGCCGTGGATCAGATCCCATTGTCCGCCGATTTTGTGTGCGATCGAGTGGGAAATACCCAGGAACGCATTCGCGAAGGCCATACCAGCCATAGTAGAAGCATTGTGCATTTTTTCGCGAGACTCTTGATCGCCGTAGTTGTATGAGTTTCTAAGGTTTTCGAATACCAGTTTGATGGCTTGTAAGCTCAAACCTTTAGTGTAGTCGTTTGCCAATACGGAAACAAAAGATTCGATGGCATGCGTCAATACGTCCATACCGGTATCTGCAGTTACAGATTTAGGAACACTGTATACGAATTGTGGATCCACGATAGCAATATCAGGAGTCAATGCGTAATCAGCCAATGGGTATTTGATGTGTGTTTCGCTGTCTGTGATAACCGCGAATGGCGTTACTTCCGAACCAGTACCTGAGGTAGTTGGGATGCAGACAAGTTTCGCTTTTTCCATATCCTTGATCTTGTAAGTACGTTTGCGGATATCCAAGTATTTTTGTTTAGCGCCGAAGAAGTCACTTTCTGGGTGCTCATAGAACAACCACATCGCTTTGGCAGCATCCATAGGAGAACCCCCGCCGATGGCGATGATTGTATCCGGTTGGAAGTCACGCATTTTTTCAGTACCACGGTTTACAGTGTTTGTTGTCGGGTTAGGTTCAACATCCGAGAAGATTGCGTAAGATACTTTGTTGTTGCGTTGCTTCAATTGTTCGATGACTACATCCACATAGCCGAATTTGACCATGCCGTCGTCGCAGACGATGAAGACTCTTTCGACATCTTTCATGTCACGTAAGTATCTAACTGAATTTTCTTCGAAGTAAACCTTCTCTGGTAATTTAATCCACTGCATATTATTTCTCCTTTTAGCAACAGTTTTCACGTTCAACAAATCTAATGCAGAAACGTTATGAGAAACTGAGTTTCTGCCGTAAGATCCGCAACCCAAAGTTAATGAAGCGATGTTATTGTTGTACAGGTCACCGATACCGGCTTGAGAAGATGGAGAGTTGATAAGCACACGACAAGCTTTCATTTCTTTTCCGAATCGCTCGATCAAGTCATTGCGGCGAGTATGCAGTGCAGCCGAGTGACCTAAGCCACCCAAATCAAGCATTTGTTTGCACAGTTGGATACCATGCTCTGTACTGTCTGATTTCATCATAGCCAATACTGGAGATAATTTTTCTCTTGACATTGGGTATTCTGCTCCGACACCTGGTAATTCAGCGACTAGCATTTTAGTGTTTGCAGGAACGTTCAATCCAGCCAATTCAGCAATCTTACGAGCGTGCATACCGACAACATTCGGTCTTACGCCAGTTTTGGCATCATTCATCACGACATCTTCCAATTGTTGGATTTCTTCAGGTTTAGCAAAGTATACGTTGTGCAGTTGGAATTCTTTTTTGACTTCATCATAGATTTCGCTGTCGACGATTGCAGCTTGCTCTGAAGCACAGATCATACCGTTATCGAACGTTTTTGAAACGATGATGTCATTTACAGCACGTTTGATGTTTGCTGTTTTTTCGATGTAAGCTGGAACGTTACCAGGGCCAACGCCTAATGCTGGTTTACCTGTAGAATAAGCAGCTTTAACCATTGCAGCTCCACCAGTAGCCAATACGACAGCAACTTCTGGATGGTTGATCAATTCAGCTGTTTTTTCCATTGATACGCCTTCTACCCATTGGATACAGTCAGCAGGTGCGCCCGCTTTGATGGCAGCATCGTAAACAACTTTTGCAGTTGCAGCTGAACATTTTTCTGCGCTTGGGTGGAAAGAGAAGATGATCGGGTTTCTTGTTTTCATACAGATCATCGCTTTGAAGATTGTTGTCGAAGTTGGGTTGGTTGTTGGGATGATACCGGCAACAACACCTACAGGAGCAGCAACTTTCATGATTTGATCTACTTTGTTGTCTTCGATGATACCGACTGTTTTATTTTTTCTGATTGAGTGCCAGATATTTTCAGCGGCATACATATTTTTGATACATTTATCTTCATAAACGCCACGGCCTGTTTCTTCAACTGCCATTTTTGCAAGTGGCATATGTTGCTCCATTGCAGCTAATGCCATTTCGTGGACGATGTGGTCGACTTGTTCTTGGGTATAATCTTCAAACAGAGTCAAAGCTTTTTGGGCTTTTGCAGTGTAGTTGCTGATTTCTTCTTTGGCAGTCATCATGGGTTTTTTCTCCTCTAAAACTACTTTTTCTTTACTCATGTGAGATCCTCCTAAAAATATATGTTATCCTTTTCACATGCTTATTATATTTCATGGAATTTTGTTTGTAAAGCGGATAAATGTGATATTTTTCACTTATTTCCGAAACAACCATTGTAAGCGTGTTCAATAGGTTTTTATGCCTCTGCTCGTTTTCACAAATAGTTTATGGAAACAGTCTTCATCTCAACTTTCTTATTGTGAAATAATTATCATTGTTCGGATTTTATCCGAAAAAAATTTTTTTGAATTTTTTTCCGCAGCGAAAAACGACGTGGTCGTTAGACGTCCCTATCTAATTAATTTGCGCCATTCCGAGACCGCTGAACCGAATAAATCCGCCTGCTAATAATCCAAACCTTCTTTTTTGTCATTAGAGATTCATATATGAGCGCTAAAAATAATTTTTGTTTATTTCACAGGACCAAAAATGTCCCGACTTGATGATGTCATCAAAAAATTCAATCACCTCGCAAGACCATTATACGAAAATTTGCCCGGCATTCCGAATCATCCATCCTTGTTCCGCTTAACTAAATCAAGGTTACTAGCGATCGCTAGAAAATCAGGTATTCAAAAAAGCACAATACTCTGCAGTATTGTGCTTTTTACGGGAAACGATTTATAGGAAATCATCAAAATTGATTTCATCTAATGAAGAGACCTTATAGACTTGCGCTTCTAAAGCAACAAAATCAAAGTAATGGTTTACCGTCGTTTTCATGATATCCCGGATCTGCTGGTAATAATGTGGAGGGACAGTATGCTTCCAAGAAAATTCCTTGAAATAGCGATAGATATCGTCGACTTGGATGTTTTCGTAGCCCAGTTTATTGAACTCAGTTGCTTTCAATTTGAACCATGGCTCCAATTGATCATATTGTTTCTCTGATATAGCAGGCAATCGCCGCCCCTCCTTTCCGATGGATCAAATCGCTTTACTCTTCGTTATTGTCTTCTTGTGTTTGCTCTGTTTCTGTTGCTGTGAAATCTTCGACAATCGCATCATCCGTTGTGATTGTGGCAACCTTCGAAATGCGTGAAATAGCGCGTTTTTCAAAAGTCAGAAAAATCCCTTCGCAATCCAATACGACTGTGTTATCAGCAGAATTGATTTCTTCAACAATTCCGTGCAAGCCGCCGATGGTGACTACTTTATCCCCTGGCTTGATTTGACTCAGCATATCCTGTGTTTTTTGTGCTTGTTTCTTTTGTGGTCTGATCAGGATGAAATACATTACGCCGAACAATACCCCATAAAAGGCAATCATGATTACTGTATCCATATATTTTCCTCCATCTGTGGATTATTTCTATCTATCCTCCACTTTACCAAACTTTAAGTTAGACTACCACCCAAAATCTAAAACTTCTTCGGATTTTCAACGTTGAAGCCGTACTCTTCCACGAATGCTTCCCTGAATTCCAATAGATTATCATCCATGATGGCTTGGCGCACATTTTTCATCAAGTTTATCAAGAAATGGAGATTATGATAAGAGGTCAAGCGCAAGCCAAATGTTTCATCAGCTTTGATTAAATGACGAATGTACGCACGTGTATAATTTTTGCATGTATAGCAATCGCATTTTTCATCCAATGGTCGGAAATCCCGTTCATATTTCGCATTCTTGATGACCAAACGGCCGCTGCTTGTCATACAAGTACCATTTCGCGCTATTCGAGTCGGAAGCACACAGTCGAACATGTCGATTCCGCGGATGACTCCATCGATCAAGGAATCCGGTGCACCTACGCCCATCAGATACCTCGGTTTGTTCTCCGGCATGACTGGCGTCAGGTAATCCAGCACACCATTCATCTCTTCCTTCGTTTCGCCGACCGAAAGTCCACCAATCGAATAACCTGGAAAATCCAAAGAAATCAGTTCTCTGGCGCTCTGCAGCCTTAAATCCTTGTAACCTGCACCTTGGATGATGCCGAACAAGCCTTGTTGATCGGGCTTTTTGTGGGCTTCGAGGCCTCGCTCTGCCCATCTTGTCGTTCTTTCGACAGACGCTTTGATGTAATCATAGCTTTCGCTGTAAGGAGGGCACTCGTCAAAGCTCATGATGATATCGGCACCTAGCTGATTTTCGATGTGGATCGCTTTTTCGGGTGACAGAAACATTTTCGAACCATTCAGATGATTGCGGAAATGTACGCCGGCCTCGGTGATCTGTCTGTTCTGGCTTAACGAGAAGACTTGGAAGCCACCTGAATCGGTCAAGATCCCTCTGTCCCAATTCATGAATTTATGCAGGCCTCCTGCTTCTTCCACCAAATCGGAGCCCGGTCTGAGCCAAAGGTGATACGTGTTGCTCAGGATGATCTGGGAGCCCATTGTCTTTAATTCTTCAGGAGACATTGTCTTTACGGTGGCCAAAGTGCCTACCGGCATGAACATAGGTGTCTGAAAAGTACCGTGGGGCGTTATGATCTCTCCCAAACGCGCACCTGTATGTTTTTCTTTTTTGATAAGGCGATAACGAATCGCTGGTTCAGTCAATGTATTCACTTCTTTCTTATAGATATCCGGCAATCAGTATACCATAGTCACACACTATTTTCTTGTGTTCACTATTAAAAAATGCAATCCGAAGCTTCCGGATTGCATTTTTTCGTTATTCGCACGACTCACGGATGACTTTCACCCACCCCTCGAAACGTCCCTAACGGTTTAGTCGAAGTGCGTCACCAAGAGCGGAGCTTATTGCGGTCAGCGCGCATGGTTTCAGTTGCTTCTTCGCCGCCTCCACATGGATATTCGATGCTGGCCGGCACTGAATCCGGAAAACACGACAAAAGACGGCGCATATCCACCAAGCCGGTTTCCAGCCCGGACAAAACGATCCCTTCAGCTGCATAGCCAACATTTTTGATATGTATATAGGTTACCGCTTCGTTCATTGCATTCGCTGCAACGAAGGGATCGATGTCGATATACACGAAATTACCCGTGTCAAAAGTCAATCCGATGTCCAATGATGCTTTACGGGCTTCAGCAATAAACGCCATCAGGACATCAGGGCTGCCCTTCCCAATGGATTGATCATTTTCGACTGTCAAATGGACTGAAAAATTCGTTAACAATTCCCGTAATTTTTCAGCCAGCACGGATGTGAGTCCTTGGAATTCCCCTAAAGTCAGTTTCAGCTGGACTGCGTTCAAAAGAGCGGCCTCCTCAAAATAGCTGCCTAGTTGTGCATTCAGCGCGCCTGCTGTAAATAGTTCTGCTGGTACGGAATAGAACACCTTCAAGTTCAGGTCAGCGGCTTGCTGGGCTATTTCCTTCATTTCCGTTTTACCGGACAAAATGTATTCTCTTCTGACTTCCACAAAAGGGAAACCCATTTCCTTGATTTCCTTCAATATTTCTTTTTGTTCCACTTTATTGTCTGCAGCTTTTTGCATGTATGCTAAAGTGTTCAATCCGATTTCTCTGGGCATCCATCTGTCTCCTTCACTTTCCTATTAGCGGTCAAAGTCCGGCCTATCGAGTATTTCTTTGGCAATGACAGCTCGCATCAATGCTTTTTGATTGCTGGAACGTTTCTTCCTGTTCTGAATAGTGGATTTCTCCATTCTTTTAGCAGTTTTCAATTCTTTAGCATCTTCAGAAAAGACGGTGAAGTCATCAGCCAACCCCACGGTAGGATCCATATTATAGTCCGTAAACGCTTCTTCCCCATCGATTTCAGCTGCAGGTTTCGCACCATTGTGGTCGCTGCCTTTTTTTGACGGATTCGTCCGCAACAGCAACTCCCACAAATTTTCGCGGTTTACGAAAATCAGGATTTCCCTCCGCCAATTTCTGTGGGTCAAAATCCGGCTGACTTCCCGCAAATATTTTTCGGGCAAACGCTCCTGAAAAAAGCCATAGACCTGCTCAGGCTTCAATGTAGCCATTTTTTTGATCAGTTGCTTCGCATTCTCATTTCCGGCACCATCAAATGACTGGCGAACTGTCTGAGGCAAGACAGTTGCCTGGGAAGTTCCAGCTCGAAGTCTGGCATTCTCCGCCAAACGGTTTATCCGTTTAACTATCGATGTGAGCACAGAGAGAAAGAACACCAGGAAAAGAATCGGCAACAAGATCGGTAAAAGAAAGGTTAGGCTAGTCATTCCGGTTCGCTTCTATCTGCCGGAAACTCTGAAATGCTGCTCCTCATTTCAGTATCCGCTATGATATTTTTCATTTTATAATAATCCATCACGCCTATATTTCCGTTGCGCAGTGCTTCAGCCAACGCCAACGGCACCTCCGCCTCGGCTTCGACCACTTTCGCCCGCATCCTTTGCACCTCTGCGATCATTTCCTGTTCTTCTGCGACCGCAAAAGCGCGGCGCTCTTCTGCTTTGGCTTGCGCAACCCGCTTATCCGCCTCTGCTTGTTCCGCCTGCAATTTGGCGCCTACGTTACGGCCGACATCAACATCGGCGATATCAATGGACAGTATCTCAAAAGCGGTACCCGAATCAAGCCCTTTTTTCAGGATTGTTTGGGAAATGGAGTCCGGATTTTCCAAGACGGAAGTATGCATCTTGGCAGAGCCGACGGTTGTGACAATCCCCTCGCCGACACGGGCGATGATTGTTTCCTCGCCAGCACCACCGACCAAACGCTCAATGTTGGCACGTACCGTTACTTTCGCTTTGGCTTTTACTTCAATCCCGTTCATGGCAACACCCGCGATGATCGGTGTTTCGATGACTTTTGGATTGACGCTCATTTTCACTGCTTCTAACACATTACGACCAGCCAAATCGATGGCCGCCGCTTTTTCAAAACCTAAATCAATATCGGCACGTTGCGCCGCAATCAGCGCATCGATGACCATATTGACATCTCCACCAGCAAGATGATGCGCCTCCAATTCATTTATATCAATGACCAGCCCCGCTTTTGTCGCTTTAATCATCGGTTGTACGATCATGGAAGGAACCACTCGCCGCAAGCGCATCCCGACCAAATTTGAAATTTTGACTTTCACTCCCGAAAAGTAGGCTGTGATCCATAGACCGACCGGCACAAAGCGGAAAAACAAAGATAAAACCAGTACGACAAACAATGCAATAAAGATGAGTCCTATCAAGCCTTCTGTCATTCTTCATCCAACTCCTTAACTGTAATTTTGACCCCTTCAACCTGGATAACCCGAATCTGTTTTCCTTCAAATATGATCTTTCCGTCACTGACTACGTCGAGCACCACACCTCCGATTGCCACTTTTCCGGCTGGCCGCAGCGTCGTCGTGGCTGTTCCGATCATTCCCAAGAATTCGGAATAGTCTTTGCTGGACGAATACCCGCGCTCCCGGTTCAGAGACGTGTCCAGAATTAATTTACTGCGATCCGGCAAGAATTTATAACCTTTTTTCAAAAGCACTGACGTGGCCACACCGGAAATGATGATTGCCAAGCTTACGTCCAGTACACTTTCCAAAATGCGTTCATTGTTCAAAAACAGGCCGGCTACGACCATCAAGAAACCCGCGACTCCTACAAGACCGAAATCAGGTATGAACAATTCAACAACCAATAACATGATTCCAAACAGGAACAGTAGCAACGTCAGCCAGTTCCCACTACCAAAATACAGGAAATACAACAAAAAACTCAGGATCGCCGCAGCTCCGAAGAGATAATACTTCGAAGTGAACAGCATAAAAACCAGACACAAAAATCCGATGACCAAAAACAGCAATATGAACGCCTCCTTCTGCTTTGTTCCGAAAGAAACAACAAACGGTCGTACGCATAAAAATAAGAAAATTTATACTATCATTTTACCGCAAATACAGAAATAACAAAAGGAAATCCCTTTCAGGACTTCCTCTCTGTTTGTAGACATGTCAAATTATTGTTGAAATTCATCGAAATCGATGGTCTGGAATCCGACCTGATTCCCTACCAAAGTTACCGTCACAGACTGATTTTCATGAATTTCCCCTTTTATGATGGCCCGCGCCAAGGGATTTTCGATTTCGGCTGAAATGAATCTTCTGAGCGGCCGCGCGCCATAAATCGGATCGTAAGCATTTTCCGCTATCCAACTCGTCACCTCATCAGAAACAGAAAGCTGAATCTGTTTATCCACCAATCGGCTGGATAGCTCCTTAACCATTTTGACGATGATCTTTTTGACATCTTCTTTGCTTAAAGGCGTAAACAGAATGGTGTCATCGATTCTGTTCAAAAATTCCGGCTTGAACGAACTCTTCAATACTTTCATGACCTCATTCGCAACAGCATCCGGAATGGTGCCGTCGGGATGGACGCCTTCCAGCAAGAGCTGCGACCCGATGTTGCTGGTCATGATCAGGACGGTGTTTTTGAAATCAATCAGACGTCCCTTCGAATCGGTCAAACGTCCATCATCCAATACTTGGAGTAAAATATTGAAGACATCCGGGTGCGCCTTCTCGATTTCATCCAATAGAATGATCGTATAGGGGCTTCGGCGGACCGCTTCCGTCAATTGGCCGCCCTCTTCGTAGCCGACATAGCCAGGGGGTGCCCCGATGAGTCGAGAAACCGAAAATTTTTCCATGTATTCGCTCATATCGATCCGAACCATATGTTCATCGGAGTCGAACAAATTTTCCGCCAAGGCTTTGGCCAACTCCGTTTTCCCGACTCCTGTCGGTCCCAAGAAAAGGAAGGACCCAATCGGACGGTTCGGCGATTGGAGGCCAGCACGCGAACGCAAAACGGCATTCGTGACACTTTCTATTGCTTCTTCTTGGCCAATGACACGCTTGTGCAGCGTTTCCTCCAATTTCAGGAGTTTATCCCTTTCACCTTCAACCAGCTTCGTCACAGGGATGCCGGTCATCCGCCCCACCACTGTCGCGATTTCGTTCTCGGTGACCGATTCCTGGACTAGATTGCCTGCTTTATTCCTTCGGGTCGCATTTTCTTTTTCAAGAGCCGCCAATTCCTTTTCCATCTGAGGGATACTGCCGTGGCGCAAAACCGCCGCCCGTTCCAAATCATAATTGGCCTCGGCATCCTCCAATTGTCTGCGCGCGTCCTCCAGGTCCTCCCGTTTGGCACGCAGCTTTTCGACTTCTTCTTTTTCGTTACCCCATTTCATGCGCAACTCATTTGATTCTTCGCGCAGATCAGCCAACTCGACTTGCAGAGCCGCCAATCTTTTCTTGCTCTGATCATCGGATTCCTTTTTCAAGGCCGCCTCTTCTATCTCCAGTTGCATCAATTTGCGGCTCACCTGATCCAACTCGGTAGGCATCGAATTCATTTCCACTTTTATGTTCGCGCAAGCCTCATCGACAAGATCGATCGCTTTATCCGGCAGAAACCGGTCAGTGATGTAACGATCGGATAAGGTCGCAGCCGCAACAAGAGCGTTGTCATGGATGTTGACGCTGTGGTGGATCTCATACCGTTCCTTCAACCCCCTCAAGATGCTGATTGTATCAGAAACTGTCGGTTCTTTCACCAACACCTTTTGGAATCTTCGCTCCAAGGCCTTATCCTTCTCCAGATTTTGACGGTATTCATCCAAAGTGGTCGCTCCGATGCAGTGCAATTCGCCTCTGGCCAGCATAGGTTTCAGCAGATTGCCGGCATCCATACTTCCCTCGGTTTTTCCTGCCCCGACGATCGTATGGATCTCATCAATGAAAAGGATGATGCGGCCGTCGCTTTTCTTCACTTCCTTCAATACCGCTTTAAGGCGTTCCTCGAATTCCCCACGGTACTTAGCTCCCGCAATCAATGAGCCCATATCCAACGAAAAAATTGTTTTGTCTTTCAAATTATCCGGTACATCTTTTTTCACAATCCGTTGAGCCAAACCTTCCACAATGGCGGTCTTGCCTACGCCAGGTTCACCTATCAGGATCGGATTATTTTTTGTTTTCCGCGACAAAATGCGGATGACATCCCTAATTTCTTCGTCCCTGCCGATTACCGGATCTTGTTTTCCGCTACGCACCGCTTGCACGAGGTCTATGCCATACTTTTCCAATGCTTCATACTGATCTTCCTGATTCTGCGAAGTCACTCGGTCTCCCCCTCTCATATCCTTGATTTTTTCCGCGATGATTTTTTCCGTCAGGCCTAGATTAACCAAAAATTTGGTCAATGGATGATTTTTCAGTGTCATCAAGCTCAAAAGCACCGTATCAGTGGCGATGAAATCATCCTTCAACTCCGACCGCTTGCGGTCTGCTTCCAGAAAGAGATTGTACAGATTCTGGCTGAATGTTTGCCCGTACTGGACGGAAGTGCCCTCAATCACCACTGATTTATCCAGTTCCTTATCAACGGCTGATTCAAATGCATCGATTGCCACTCCTGAATCGATATAAAAATTGCGCGCAAAACTATCCGGCTGCAGAAATATTTTCCACAGATGGGCGACATCGATGGTCTGGTGCTTGCGCACCATGGCGATACGTTGCGCTTCTGCGATTGCCTGCTGCAGGGCTGTCGTCATTTTTTCCATTTCCATGCTAGGACCTCCTCAAAAAATCTATTGATATATCTTTCATAGGACAAGTATACGACCATGGTCAGAATTGGTCAAATGATAACCCGAAAAAAAGAACAACAAAGGTGATTTCCTTTGTTGCTCTTCTTATCATCGGATCCCTAACGCGATGCGTGCATATCGGGACATTCTGTCTGTCGTCCAGGCAGGATACCACACCAATTTCACTTGTGTTTCGGTTACTTCAGGAACGTCTTTCAAAGCACGATGAATTTCATCGGTGATGACATCCGCCAATGGGCAGCCCATCGTTGTGAGTGTCATCTTGATCAGGCAGAATCCATCCTGTTCCAGTTCCACTTCATAAATCAAACCTAAATTGACGATATCTATTCCTAATTCCGGATCTATCACTTGCTCAAGCGCCGCTAAGACGCGTTCTTTTATGCTTTCCAATTCTTCTTGCGAAAATTGGGGAGTTGTCTCTTCAGTCATTGCAATCACCTCTTACCTTTCTGGATTAATTAGATAATAACAGTTTGTGCATAGAAATTCAATGCGAATATACGTTACCTAAAAATACTGCCATTTCCTCAAAAATAGCGTAAGGAACCCGGTGTCCGGCACCTTCTGTCGACCGGAAACAAATGTTATCTGCATAGGCTTCTCCGCTGATGGAGTTGACGAACTGCTCCATCTGCTCGTACGGCACACTCTCGTCGGCGGTACCGTGCCAGATGTAAAACGGCGTGTCAACGAGCGATTCCGGATGTTCTTTGAGGCTCAGGTTTTCAAAAGGCGCCATCAACGCATTGACCTTCTCGTCATCGAGCGGAGGCAGACCTTCCGCCCAGCGGGACTGCAGGGCCCAATGGGACAACCCGATCGGATCCGGACTGCCCATCAAGCAGGCTGCCGAATGGATCCATGGATATTGCGTCAAAGCGATACAGGTCGTGATGCCTCCCATCGAAAGGCCCGTGACCGAAACAGTTTCTCTTTTTGCCAATCCCGCTTCAACATAGGCTTCCACAATGTCAGGAAGCTCTTTTATATTTTTCAGGACTACCGACCAGAATTCTGCTGCCGGTTCGCCAGCATAGGCTTCCTCTTTGCGTTCACCATGACGATAGGCATCGGGGATGATCACCCGCATGCCGTTGCTGGCTAATGCATATCCGGGCTCCAAACCTCTCTCCTTTTGGTTTGTGATGCCATGATAAAAGAACACGAGCGGAGTCGTTTCTTGTTTCTTGTCTTCTTCAACGATTTCCAGAATCGGTATATCATTTATGATTTTTCTTTCGATCAAAATCACATTTATCCCTCTTTTTCAGCTCTGATCGGCTGTTACAGGCAAAAATATTTTTCCAGGTAGATTGCCAAGCCGTCCTCATGATTCGTATGCGTGGTTACATCATCTGCAATGCGCTTTAATGCCCCAATACCATTTTGCATAACAACGCCATGTCCCGCAAAACGAATCATCTCCATATCGTTGTCTTCGTCACCGAAGGCAAGAATATCTTCCCGCTTGATACCGTAATTATTCGCGACCACTTCCACGCCAAGCGCTTTTTGGACACCAGCGGATACGATTTCGAGGCAAGGCATCGTACCGCCCCATGTACGGATTTCAATGGAATTCCCATAACGCGCCAAAATCCGGTCACGGATAGCATGCAAATTCCGTTCCTCGGAAAATACATTCATGGAAGTCGGATTTTCCGACAACTTGTCCTTAGAAGTGATCTGCGTCGCCAGCAAATTTTTCGGGAAATATTCGTTCGATGGCAACGTGGCGGTGGATGCGAAAAGCGTCTCCTTGCCTTCTACGCAGATAAAATCGATGCCCATCTCTTCACGCTGTTCGATGAGATCCATCGCGAAATCTTTATTGAGTGTTTTATGGTAGTAATTACGCCAATTACTGTCGGTTGGATTATGGCATAGGGCACCGTTGAAATTCACCAACGGGGTAGTCATCTTGAGTGTCTCATAAAATTCTTTGCTGTTTCTGTATGGACGACCAGTTGCGATCATGACCAGATGGTTATCTTTTTGCAACCGTGCCAACACATTTTTGGTCCGAACGCTCAGCAACGACTGATTGTTGAGCGTGGTACCGTCTAGATCTAAAGCGATTAATTTTTGTTTCATATTTCCTCCTGCAGTTTCCGCCTGACATTCGAGCCCTTACTTATTCGCTTCCCAGCGACGGAAATTTACTTTTTAATTCTGCCGTCATGACCTTTGCGATGTTCGATCCGATCACAAGCATTTCATATAGTGGTTTGACATCTGTTGTCGAGCGGCCCAAAAGCCGAAGGAAAATCTCTCCATCGCCCGCCAGGCAAAGTGTATAATAAAAAGTCTTGGTTTGGTTCAATTCATTGATCAGTTCCAAAAGCTTCACTTTATCAGCATAATTATTCAGATAAGCTAATTTTCTGTAGCTGATCTGAAAATCACTTTCTGCCTCATCTTTGGCGATGACTACACCGAACGGCAGAGAATGGTCCTTATCGAGATTGAATTTCCCTTGATACAAATACTGGCCATTTTGGATGGGATGACTTTTCAGTGGCATGCCTTTTTCTTGGAATTTTTGATCAAGCGCGGCTAATATCGTCAAAACTATCACTCTTTTCGTATATGGTGCTACAAGTATAGCACATTTCCCCCAAGAATTATGCTTATCGCACTATACAAAAAAGGTCCGGAACCGAAGTCCAGACCTTTCCATATGTCATGCGGGATATTAACGACGTTTTTCTCTGATACGAGCAGCTTTTCCGTGTAATGCGCGCAAGTAGTAAAGTTTTGCACGACGCACTTTACCGAAGCGAACAACTTCGATTTGAGCTACACGAGGAGTGTGCAATGGGAATGTACGTTCCACACCGACACCGTTGGAAATTTTACGTACTGTATACGTTTCGCTGATTCCGAATCCGCGACGTTTGATGACTACGCCTTCGAATAATTGGATACGTTCTCTTGTTCCTTCGACTACGCGAGCGTGGACGCGAACAGTGTCTCCAGGACGGAATGCAGGGATATCACTACGTAATTGTCCTTGTGTTATTGCTTCGATCAATGGTAATTGACTCATGTTTTTTTCTCCTTCCAACCGACATTCATACACAATCCTTCTGCACAGCGGAATATCGTATTATGGAGCAGTCTCTCTGCTCACCTGTAAAATTCTACCACAATATTTTTGACGTGTAAAGTATTTCTCGTTTACATTGTTTAAATTTCAAGGCGCACGATTGCGCTTAATTGTCAGCTTTTTCTTCGAGAAGAATTTCAGCCAACCAGGTTTGCTGTTTTTTCGACAAGGTGATCTTTTCCAGCATTTCCGGACGTCTCAGCCAAGTTTTGCGCAAAGATTCTTTTTCTTGCCAATCAGCGATTTTCTGGTGATTGCCGCTGAAAAGCACTTCAGGGACGACATCTCCCCGGAAATCGCGGGGTCTCGTATATTGGGGATGCTCAAGCAAACCGGTCGAGAAGGAATCGGTCTTGTTCGACTGTTCATTGCCCAATACCGCAGGCAAGAGGCGGACCGTCGCATCGATCATGACCATTGCGCCGAGTTCGCCACCCGTCAAAACATAATCCCCGATTGAAATTTCATCTGTCACATGCTGCTTGATGCGCTCATCGAAACCTTCGTAATGACCACAGATGAAGACTAGGTGCTCTTCCTCGGCGAACTCCTCCGCCAGATCCTGATTGAAGGTTTTTCCGGACGGATCCAAAAGGACAATTCTTTTTTTGGTTTCGGGCGAATGAACCTCGATGTCCGTCAACGCATCGACGATCGGTTGCGCGCGCAACAACATGCCTGCGCCGCCTCCGAAGGGATAATCATCGACGGAATTGTGTTTGTTTTCGGAATAATCGCGGAAGTTCGTGCAAGTGATCGAAACACGGCCACTCTCAATGGCCTTTCCGATAATCGACTCGGACATAGGGCCTTCAAACATCGCCGGAAACAACGTCAATACATCTATCTTCATCAGTCCATCATTCCTTCTAGCAGGTGGATGGTAACCTTGTTTTCCTCCAAAGATACCTTTTCCACTACCGATGCGATATACGGAACCAATAAATCTTTTTGGCCTGGTCTGGATACAACCCAAACATCATTAGCCCCTAACGGCAAAATTTCTTTTATTGTACCCAATTCTTCACCGGCATCACTTACGACGGATAATCCGATGATTTCATGATAATAAAACTCATGATCCGGCAGGTCCCCCAACTGCGCTTCCGAAACTTTCAGGGTTCCGCCTTTGAACGGCTCGACCTCTTCGATCCGGTTGTAGCCCTCGAATGTCAGCATATTGAAATTCTTGTGCACCCGGTGGCTGGCTACTTTCAGAGCAATCGGCTCACTGTTGTCGCGGAACAGGTAAAGCGTAGACCCTTTCTTGTAGCGTTCATCCGCAAAGTCAGTGCTGGAAATGACACGCACTTCACCCTTTAGGCCTTGGGTATTCACAACTTTTCCGACATCATAAAATTTTTCCATTTTTCACCTCTCCTTACATAAATCGTACTGTCAACATTTCTGTACATAATAAAATAGAAGGGATAAGTGCTACTACTGTATCATCATCCGCTTCTATCTATTCGCTATTAAGTTAGGCATCCACCAATCGGAAACGACCGAATCCGCAATTAGAGCAGATTATTCGGACCCTTCGATCACAAGGCGGACACGTTTTGTGCCTTTGGTTCTGACACTGTATACAATTGTACGGATCGCTCTGGCGACACGTCCCTGTTTGCCGATCACACGGCCGACATCCTCGGCATCAAGATGCAAATGATATTCCATGAACTCACTTGTCTCTTTGATTTCGATGGACATCTTATCATCGTGGACGATCAAAGGTTTGACAATTGTCAGGATTAAATCTGAAATTTCAGGCATTTAAACCACCCTTTTATTTAGCTAACTTAGAGTCGTGGAATTTTTTCATAATACCTTGTTGAGAAAGTAAGTTGCGAACTGTATCAGAAGGTTGTGCACCTTCAGCTAACCATTTCAAAACTAACTCTTCGTCAAATTTAACTTCAGCTGGTTCAACAACTGGATTGTATGTACCTACTTTTTCGATGAAACGTCCATCACGTGGAGAACGTGAATCAGCTACAACGACGCGGTAAAACGGGTTTCTTTTAGAACCCATACGTTTTAAACGAATTTTAACTGCCATTTATATAACACCTCCATATATCTATATCTCACATTTTTATATATTACCAGTTTTCCATTTGCTTGTAAAGTGTTTTCTCTTTACACTTGGAATTATTTTTTCTTTTTCTTCTTTTTGTTCATCCGTCTGGCCATTTGCTGCATGGCCAGCTTGCCCATTTTGCCTTTAGGGCCTTGTCCTAGGAGGCCTTCCATACCTGCAAAATTACCTTTGGACATCTTGTTCATCATGTCTCTGGATTCGTTGAATTGCTTGATCAGACGGTTTACTTCCGCCAATGATCTTGCAGAACCTTTCGCGATCCGTCTGCGTCTGCTCTGTGAAAGAATTTCAGGGTTTTCGCGTTCAGCGGGCGTCATCGAAAGTACAATTGCCTTCATATGGGCTACATCTTTCGGATCTATCTTCATTTGATCCAATCCGGGAACATTGCTCATGCCCGGAATCATCTTCAGTAGGTCCTCAAGCGGCCCCATGTTGGTGACCTGATCCATCTGCTCGATGAAGTCATTGAAATTGAAAGTGTTCTCGCGGATTTTTGCAGCCATTTCTGCTGCTTTCGTCTCATCAAAATCTTGTTGCGCGCGTTCGATCAATGTCATCAGATCGCCCATACCCAAAATTCTGGAAGACATGCGTTCAGGGTAGAATGGTTCAAAATCTTCCAGCTTTTCACCTTGACCCGTAAATTTGATTGGCTTTCCGGTTACCGATCGGATTGACAGCGCAGCCCCCCCGCGTGTATCTCCATCCAATTTAGTCAAAATGACACCGGTTATGCCGAGCTGTTCATTGAAAGATTTTGCTACGTTGACGGCATCTTGCCCCGTCATCGCATCCACGGTAAATAGGATCTCGGTAGGATTGACGGCAGCTTTGATGTTCTTCAACTCTGTCATCAATACTTCATCCACGTGCAATCGTCCCGCCGTATCGATGATGACCAGATCGCGGCCATCGAGTTTGGCTTGTTCAACGGCCTGCTTCGCAATATCGACCGGATTCGCTTCCGCTCCCAACGCATAAACCGGGAAATCCAATTGTTTGCCTAAAGTCTGCAATTGATTGATCGCTGCCGGGCGATAAACGTCGGCTGCTACCAGCATCGGGCGCTTATTTTCTTTTTTCTTCATGTAGTTGGCAAGCTTTCCGGCAGTTGTGGTTTTACCTGCACCCTGCAAGCCGACCATCATCACGACGGTTGGAGGTTTAGCAGAAAATTGGAACGGTTCCTGCTGCCCACCCATCAATTCCGTCAACTCTTCGTTGACGATTTTGATGACTTGTTGTGTCGGTGAAAGTGACTCGAGCACATCAGAGCCCAACGCTCGCTCATTCACTTTTTTGACGAAATCTTTTACTACTTTAAAATTCACGTCGGCTTCCAGTAAAGCCAGACGTACTTCACGCATCATTTCCTTAAGATCGGCTTCCGTAATCTTGCCTTTTTTGCCGATTTTGGTCATCGCGCCTTGGAGACGCTCAGACAATCCTTCAAATGCCATATTTTCCACTTCCTTACTGTTTATTCATCTTTGTCATCCAGTTCTTCCAGATTTGCGATCAGCCTTTGCAAGGATCTGTCGTCGGGATATTTTTCTTCGGCGTAATTCGCCAATTCATCCAACTTTTTATTCCGGAGTCTATAGTTTTGCGCCAGCTTCAACTTCTGTTCATAATCCATCAGAATCTTTTCGGTGCGCTTGATGTTGTCGTACACTGCCTGCCGGCTGACCTCGAACTCTTCAGCGATTTCGCCCAACGAATAGTCATCACCATAATACAAAGAAAGATAGCCTTTCTGTTTGTTTGTCAACAGGACATTATAGAATTCATAAAGAGTATTCATATTATTGGTTTTTTCCAGTTCCATCAGAATACCTTCCTTCTCGTACGGATTGTCAAGAAAAAATCTTTACACTTCATTAGATTACCGATTTTGCCAAGCTTAGTCAACCATAAATTGCACTGAAGCAGTGTCACCACAACAAAAAGCAAAATCAGGCCGGCAATCCCGATGCGATTGCCGGCCTGACCATGCTTCTGTCGGCACTTACTATGAAACGTGCCTTACGAGGCAGGACGATCTATTTCCTTATTTTTTCTCAAGCAGATCCTTTACCAATCCGTAAATATACTGCTCCGGATCAAAGGGCTGCAGATCATCCAGGCCTTCACCCAACCCGACGAATTTGACGGGGATGTCCATTTCTTGACGAATCGCCAGGATGACCCCGCCTTTCGCCGTTCCGTCCAATTTCGTCAGAATCAGACCGGTGACATCGGTCGTCTCCTTGAATTGCTTCGCTTGTATCAAAGCGTTCTGACCGGTCGTGGCATCCAACACCAGCAATGTTTCGGTTGCGCCGCCGGGTATTTCTCTTGCGATGATCCGATTGATTTTCTCCAATTCCTTCATCAGGTTCACTTTGTTCTGGAGTCTTCCTGCCGTATCGATCAATAAGTAGTCATAATTTTCTTCTTTGGCTTGCTTCAGGGCGTCATATACGACGGAAGCCGGATCGCTTTTTGCATCGCTTGTCACAACCGGCACGCCTACACGTTGCCCCCAAACCTCCAGCTGTTCGATAGCTCCGGCTCGGAAAGTATCCCCGGCCGCCAACAAGACGCTGTTCCCTTGGTTCTTCAACTGGTAAGCATATTTTCCGATGGTAGTCGTTTTCCCCACTCCGTTTACGCCCACAAAAAGAATGACGGTCGGCCCATTTTCATTTATTTTGATGGTAGGCAATTCCGTCTGGCCTTTTTCATAGATTTCGACCATTTTTTCGATGATGACATTCTTCACTTGTTCTCCCGTGCGCACGTTCTTCATCTTGACTTCATCACGCAGTACATCCGATAGTGCCAACGTCATATCAAACCCGACGTCTGCGGAAATCAGCGTTTCCTCCAAATCGTCAAAAAACTCTTCATCTACTTCCCGAAAACCGGCGAATAGTTCATTCATCTTCTCTGAAAAGCTTTTGCGTGTCTTTTCCATGCCTTTATCGAATTTATCGATGACAATCTTATTTTCTTCAGTTACCGGTATCTGAACAACATCTTCACCTGTAAATGCGCGCTTTATTCGATCGAATAATCCCATTTGAACACTTCCTCTCTTATGCCAGTCTGAAATTACGCAAAGACGAACGTTTCGATGGCGTGTGCAACGCCATCTTCCCCGTTTGTTTTCGTGATAAAACTAGCCCGTTCTTTGATTTTATCTGGTGCGTTGCCCATCGCGACGCTTACACCCGCAAAATCCAGCATCGCCAAATCGTTCTCTTCATCTCCGCAAGCCATGACCTCATCGGCAGTGATTCCAAGATGATCGCATAAAGCTGCGATACCGTTGCCTTTATCAACTTCAGGATGCATGACTTCAAACAGAAGCGGGCGCGATTTCATCATCGAATACTTGCTGTAGAAGTACGCCGGTATCTTCGCGATTGCTTCATCCAGTACAGCAGGTGCGATGCAAAAAACTACTTTATTGAACGCATCCTGTTCCTGAAAGTCTTCGATTTTCTTCTCAACGAACGGCAAGCTTGAACTCTGCAGGCTCTTGTACAAGGACTCCCTGCCTTGCGGGTATTCCGGTTCGTATACGAATTCCAGATCCAGCATGTTCATCGGGATGTTCAGTTCCTTGCTCAGATCATAGAGTTCCACGATTTGACCGTAGTTCAGCACTTTTTGGGAAATGATTTCCGATGTTTTATTTTTTTGAACCAAGCCGCCGTTATAAGTGATCGAGTAATCTTCTGCTTGAAGCAAGTCCAGTTCGTCCACGTAAGCTTTGATGCCCATGAGTGGGCGTCCGGTACAAAGGACGATTTTCACGTCTGCTTCCCTGGCACGATGGATTGCTAGTTTGTTCGCTTCACTGATTTTTTTGTCAGGATTCAGCAATGTGCCATCCAAGTCAAGTGCTATCAATTTAATCATTTATCTTCATCCCCTTAACCTATGTCTTCGTAATCTTCAAATTTTACCGATGCCAAGCGGGATACGCCGGAGTCCTGCATGGTCACACCGTACAATGCATCCGCTTCTTCCATCGTGCCTTTGCGGTGGGTAATCACGATGAACTGGGTCAATTCGGTGGATGCCGCCAAGTATTTCCCGAAACGGGACACATTCGCTTCATCCAAGGCAGCCTCCACTTCATCCAAAATACAGAATGGTACCGGTTTGACCTCGATGATGGCGAACAAGAGTGCGATCGCGGTAAAGGCTTTTTCCCCTCCTGAGAGCAGACTGAGTTGCTGAAGTTTTTTGCCTGGCGGTTGCGCCACAATTTCAATTCCAGTTTCCAACAGGTCGTTCGGATTAGTCAGCTCCAACGTCGCTTTGCCGCCGCCGAATAATTTCGGGAAGGTTTTTTCGAATTGCTTTTTGATCTGGATGAAAGTCTCCTTGAAACGCAACCGGACTTCATCGTCCATTTCGTTCATCGTATTCAGGAGATTCCCTCGGGCAGAAAGCAGATCCGTTTGCTGTTCCGAAAGGAAAATGAATCTTTCGGAAATGCGATCATATTCCTCAATCGCCCCCATATTGATCGGACCCAACTCCTCGATGTCTTTTTTCAGCTTTTTAACTTGTCGGGCTGCCTCTTCGGGCTCTTGGGTCAAGTGATGGTCTTGTTTCGCAGCTTCGAAGCTGAGACCGTACTCCTCGCTCAAGTGCGCAAGGTGGTGGTCGATGGCGATTTCGTAGCGTCCAGCGTTTGTCTCCAGTTTGGCGTGCTCACTCCATAGTTTTTGGAGGTTTTTATTTTTTTCGTTCTGTTCGGTTTCCTGAAGAGCACGATTTTGTTCGGTTTGTTTTTTTTGCTCCCGTAATTGTCTTAATTCTGCATCGAATCGCTCTTTTTCTGCACTGGCGGACTTCAGCTGCGTTGTGATCTCTTGGATGGTGAGCGTCTCCGTATCGGCCAGCTTAGCGACTTGATCTTGTTTGCCCTTCAATGAGCTGATGGCTTCCTGTTCCGTTTGGATGCGTTCGGTCGACCGTTTCACATCACGCCGCAATTGCTTTTCCTGCTCTTGCAGGACAGCAAGCTCCTGATCTGCTTGCTGGCGGTTCACCTGAACGTCCTGCAGCAGTTTCAAGCGTTCCTCTTCATTCAAGCTGGATTCCGCTATATCCTTTTGAAGCTGATCGATTTCTTTGTTAAGGATAAGCAAATTTTTTTGGGCTTGAGCCAATCGCGTTTGTCTATCTTCTTGCTCTTCATAAAACATGCGCTTTTCATATTCATGCGCAGCCGATTCTTTTTCTTTCGTCGCAATTTCGGCTGTCACTTGCTGCAGGGAAGATTCCCTTTGCTGCAGTTCAAACTGTTTGATTGTCGCTTTTTGGCGTTTGTCATCTAATTGTTCCTGCAAGCTTTGTTGCTGCAGCGACCATTTTTCTTGCTCCCGTTTCAGCTGATTGTATTGTACGGACAGCTGTTGCACGTATTCGGTCAGCTTATTCAGATTATTTTTGCGGGCCAATAAGGACGCTTCTTGTTGACGCCTCGTCGCGCCACCCGTCATCGATCCACCGGCATGGATGACATCCCCTTCCAGGGTTACGATCCGATAACGGCTCTGCAATTTTTTGGAAATCTGAAGGCCGTCCTGGATATTTGACGCTACGATCGTTGTCCCCAACAGACTGCTGACGATCGCTTTGTACATTTCCTCATGACCGATCAGCTCATTCGCGATGCCGATATATCCGGGGCTGGCTTCTAATGTCGCCCGCACAGACGCGGGCAAGGACTTGCCCTGGATGACTGTCATCGGCAGAAAAGTGGCGCGCCCTAAGTGTTGGGCTTTCAGAATGCCGATACACTGCGATGCAGTGCGTTCATCGGCTACTACGATGTGCTGCATAGTGGCTCCCAGTGCAATTTCTATGGCCAAGGTGTATTTTTCTGGAACTTGGATCAATTCGGCGACGGGACCACGGATACCCGGAACACTTTCCCTTCTCCGCAGCATTTCCTTTACGCCTTGATAATAACTGGCATAGCTGTCGTCCAACTCCTGCTGGCTCTCACGCCTTGCTTCCGCCTGCTGCAGATTCCGGGTTACGGTATCCAACTCCGCATTCAGTTGTTGGAGTTTGGATACGAGCTGGAAGCTATTCTGTTTGCAGTCCTGCAGTTCCGATTCCAGATTGGCGTTCTCTTCAACAAACGTGACGTATTCCTCATTCAACGCTTGCTGTTTCGCTTTTAGTTGGCGCAGATGCTTCCTGAGTTCGTCGCCTTTCGAAAGGAAACGGTGCTCTTGTTCGGTTGCGAGCGTCATTTCTTTTTCAAGATGGACGGTTGTGTTGCGGTTGCTGGATTGTTCCTGCAGCTTGTTGATGTAATCATTCCGGAGTTGTTGGACAAGCTCCGCCTTATTTTGCGTCAGCTGTGCTTCCTTTTCGAAAAGGCTCGCTCTTTTTTCAGAGAGATTTTTCCTTACTTCCACTTTCGCCGCAAGTTCAGTCCGTAAAGCTGCCAGATTGGCTTTTTCGGTCTTGATCAGTGCCTCTTTTTCAGCGATGATTTGGGCTTGCTCTTCTTGATTCTTAGATGAGTACATTGCCCGTTGCTGGAAAATCTGCTTTTGACCTTCCAGCTGTTCCAATTTCTGGATGACTGTTACGTAGCCGGTCTGCAGTGTTTCCAACTGTTCGTCGCAAGCATCCAGCTTTTGCTTGAGTTTCTTCAAGGCAGCCTGCGTGACCGCAAGCGATTGTTCTTCCATGCTGATTTTTCGGTCATAATCAGCCAGCTCGCGTTTGCTCATTTGCCACTGCGCATTCAGCCTCTCAATTTCAGAAGCGGTCAAAGCAATTTCAATCTCGCTTAATAACGTTTTTTTCTCCTGGAAATCCAAAGCTGTTTTTCTTTGGATTTCCAAAGGAGCGAGTTGGCTGTTGATTTCATGCAGGATGTCCTCAACCCGATTCAGATGTTCTTCCGTTTGGGACAGCTTTCGTTCAGCACTCGTTTTACGATTCTTGTATCTGGCTACTCCGGCAGCCTCTTCGAATATGACTCTTCTGTCCTCAGGTTTGTTCTGAAAAATCTGTTCCACTTTCCCTTGCGAAATCATGGAAAAAGAATCTTTTCCGATGCCTGAATCCATCAATAATTCCGTTATGTCTTTCAATCGGCATGGCTTTTTATTGATGAAACAGTCACTGTCGCCATTGCGGTTGTATCTTCTGGTGATGCTTACTTCGCTGAATTCCAGCGGCAGAAATCCGTCCTCGTTGTTCAGGATGAGGGTAACTTCGGCAATGTTGACAGGCTTGCGTGTCTGCGACCCGGCAAACACGATATCATCCATTTTTTTGCCGCGCAGATTTTTTGCGGATTGTTCCCCCAATACCCAACGGACAGCTTCAGAAAGGTTGCTTTTGCCGCTTCCGTTCGGTCCTACTACCGCTGTCACACCTTCATCAAATTCGATTACGGTTTTGTCGGCGAATGATTTGAAACCCGACATTTCTATTCTTTCAAGATGCAAAGAAAACATCCTTTCCGGTGAAACTTGCTTTTCATTTTTTTAGAGATTCCAAAGCGTTTTGTGCCGCTTTTTGTTCAGCTGCTTTTTTGCTAGGGCCTTGACCTTGACCCATCACTTTTCCGAATGCCCGCACTTCCACATCGAACTGTTTTGCATGTGCGGGCCCGTCTTCACTCAGAAGAATATATTGGATATCCACATCCCCGTTTTTTTGTAGTTCTTCTTGGAGGCCGGTCTTATAATCCATCACATGTGAAAAAGCATCCTCGTTTAACTTGGTGATCATGACTTGGCTAATGAACTTTCTGGCGGCTTCGATTCCTTGATCAAGGTAAACGGCCCCAATGAACGCTTCGAATACATCGCACAGCAACGCTGGTCGTTGCCTTCCGCCCATATTCTCTTCCCCTTTACCCAAACGGATATAAGAGTCGAAGTGACAATCCTTCGCGAAAGCAGATAAACTAGGTTCGCAGACGATTTGCGCCCGCAGACGGGTCATTTTGCCTTCATGCCACGTGTCATAAGTATGAAACAAATAATCGGAGATGATGACTTCCAGGACCGCGTCTCCCAGAAATTCCAACCGCTCATTGTCCTGCAATGCCAGATGACGATGCTCATTCACATAAGATGAATGGGTAAATGCTTCATGCAAAAGTTTCTCGTTCCTGAAAACAATGGAGAAATCAGTTGCTATTTGTTTGACTATTTTTTCCAATTCATTCCCTCCTTTCCTTGAATGGACTCATTATTATCAAAGTACTTTTGAAAATAGCATCCTTTTTGATTATACGACAAATGTGTACTATTAGCACGAAAATTTAGTTTCCGGAAAGTCCACCCGTAACTAAGAAAAGCTGAACGGGTTCGTTCAGCCCTGATTAAGGAAACACTGTGACCTAATCGGTCAAGTGTATCATGCCTCTAAGCGATTGAAATCGCAAGAGTCATGACAATTTAGGAAATCTGTCCACGCAACGTTCCCTACGGTCACCTTGTACTGGGGCTCTAAGGGATGAATCCCTAAGAGTCCCATGCAACTGAGCATCGAAGAGCGCAATTGCTGAGAGACTTCCGAAACAAAGGAATCAACGTGACCGTACCGGTCAGTTGTATCATGTTTCTAAGCCATCAAAGATGGCAAGAACCATGACAAGTCGAACAGTATGTCTTGGCTCGCAGAGACAAGAGGTTCCTTGTTCTTCTTTCCGAAGGGCTAACCCGTGAAGCTGGACATCATTTTTGATGCATGAGACATTTTCCAAACTTGTGAAACACCTACGGTGATGCACTTTTGAGTTGAACAAATTTTATAAATTCCTCCATGCTGAAAAAAAAGGCCTGGACAAAAGTCCGGCCCTTGCTCATTTAAGAAATTTTGTTTGCATGCACATTACCGGACAGGTTCTTCCGATGTCAGTTCGATGGTTTCCCATCCTCTGGTTGCACCATAACGGATATTGAAGTTCTTTACGCGGTTGTTGACGGCAAAAATCTGTGTCTGCCAGAAAGTAGGGATGACAGGTGCTTCCTCGAACAGCAACGCCTGCCATTGTCGGTAGATCCGCATACGCGCATTTTTATCCAAAGCACCCGCAACGTTGAGCTGATCTACCAAAAAATCATTCTTTTCGCTGGACCAGCGGGTGTAGTTGAGAGCACTTGTGCCGCTGAACATTTCGGTCGGATTAGGATCCATGCCTATGTCCCAAGTTGCCTGATAGGCATCAATAGACGAATCATCGGAGGCAAGCATATCATGAAACTTCTGGTATTCAATCAATCTACCCGTGGCGAGCGAGACATTCAAACCGATTTCTTGCCATTGTTGGATATAGTAAGCAACAACGGTCTCAGCCGCATCTCCCCCTGAAACTGCCGCAAAGTTGATTTCGAGTTGCTCTCCCTCCGGCGTTTCCCGGAAACCATCGCCGTCATTGTCCAGATAGCCAGCCTCATCCAACAGACTTGCAGCCTTCTCCGGATCATAACTGAAGCCAACCGCCTCATCAGCACTGACGCCTTCGAATACGGATGGAATCATACCGTTTGCCGGTTGCCGCAGCCCATCGAAAAGGACCGCAGCGACAAATTCGTTATCGAGCGCATATGCCATCGCTTGCCGCAATGCCGCATCCGCCATTTTGGAACTCAGATTCAGGCTGTTGTCGCCGGCTTCAACATCTCGGGATCCTAATTTGAACCCGATATAGGTTGTCGCCAATTCTTCTCTGCCCAGCAAGGTTATATTATCAAAATCTTTATAGGTTTCGTAAGAACTCGTCGGCATGATTGCGACGTCATAATTCCCCGCTTCCATTTCGGATACAATCGTCGCCGAACCCACAACTTCCACGAGGATATGATCCAACTTCGGTTTCCCTTTCCAATAATATTCATTGGCTTCAAAAAGGACCGACTCTCCCGGAACGATTTCTTTGACCCGAAATGGACCTGTCCCAACAGGTTGTTCACGCAGTTGAGCGGAGCCAGCCATTTTCGAAACAGGGATACTTTCAATTTGGTGCCTCGGCAGCGGTTGACTCCATAAGGCTCCTCCGGCCTGAAAAATGGATGGATTCAATTCTTTAAAAGCAATGGTGAGGTGCGTATCATCCAAAACTTCGATTCCGCTGATCGCATCAGCCGTACCTTCATGATACTCGGTCATGCCCAGAACATTCGCAAAGGCCTCTCCATAAAGAGAACCGGGATAGTCCGGATGCCCGATTACTTCATAGGCATAAAGAATATCATCTACCGTGAGTGCCGCTCCGTCAGACCACTTCAGATTATCCTGCAAAGTGATCGACACTGTTTTTAAATTTTCATTTACAACAAAAGTGGCCATGCCGGCCTGGGTAAGCTGGAAATCCTCATCATAAGAAAAGATGGATTCATGTGATAAGCCCATTAGTTCCTCGTCATAAGAATCTTCAGAAAAAACCGGGTTGAAGATACCCTGGAAGGAAGATTCAGCAACCAGCGCGTATTTCAACATTCCTCCGGTGATGGCAGGATCGTCGTTGTTCATGACAGTGTCGAATTCCTGTATGACAACGGATGAATCGGACACGTTCCCATCCGTTTCCGATAGAATGTTCTCATTTCCGCAACCACCCAGCAACGCAGCCAAGAAGAACGATACAATCATTTTATTAAGCATTCTCATCCTCCTTATTATGCTTGCATTTGTTTAGCATCGGCCGCACGCCGCAATGCCTGTCCGACATAAATGATGCACAACAACATTGCAAAGATGAATGTGGATGCTGGTAACCATACCCATAAGTAGTTCTCAAAGACGGTCGGAGAGATTGCATAACGTAACAAATTGCCAAGGCTTGGCACGGTTGACGGCAACCCAAAACCCAAAAAACTCAAACCTGTTTCCATCCCGATATTCCTTGCCAATGACATAGTCGTGTTGATGATGACAAGTGAACCAAAATTAGGCAAGATTTCACGGAACATGATCAGCAAGTCGTTTGTCCCTGCTGTTTTGGATGCCCGCACATAGTCACGTTTGGTTTCAGATTGCGTTCGGTTTCGAAAAACCTTTGATTTCCCTGCCCAACTAAATGCGCTCATAAGTAAAATGAACGTAAAGAGATTGTACTCCGATAGGGTGGTCATCAGCACGAGAACCAGCACACTTGCCGGGAGTACCATGATGAAATCTATAAAGCGCATGAGCAGTCTATCCAATAAACCGCCGTAATAGCCGGAAAGCAGACCCAATCCGATTCCGATGAATCCATTCAGGGCTGTCACAGCGGTGCCCGCCATCAGTGAGGTGCGGGCTCCCAGCAACAGCTGCCCCAGCACATCCCGTCCCGCTTCGTCCGTACCCAACAGATGTCCTTTGCCCGGTGAGGCGTACCTGTTCAATAGATCTACCTGCATGACTTGGCTCGCATCAAAAAAAATGGATCCCACAAAAACCAGTAGCAAGAGTAAACTGAGCGTTCCTAAAGCAATAACCGCCAACTTATCTTTTCGGAATTCTTTCAGCAAACTGCGGAAATCGACAACCGTCCTTGTTTCCTCATTCATTTCGTGGCTCGAACGGTTCTCTCCTGCCGCAAAGGAAGCTATCTCCGTCTTCAGCTCTTCCATTCTTCCTGCTTTCTTTTCTTCCTCCGTATTCAACATATCCCCCCTTTTTACTTTTACTACCTCATCCTGACGCGCGGATCCGCAATGGTCAAAATGATGTCAGATACTAAGGTGCCAACCAAAGCAGCCAGCCCATAAGTCAGCAACAAGACAACGATGACACTGAAATCGCGTGATTCTAAAGAACTGATGAACAATCGGCCAATCCCCGGGTAGGAGAAGATGTACTCGATAAAAATACTGCTCCCAATGAAACCGGTAATGTCATAGCCGAACAGAGACGTTACCGGCATACTCGCTTTCCTAAAAATGTGCTTCCGATAAACCATGCTCTCCGGAACGCCTTTCGAGCGGGCTGTCAGTACATAATCTTCTTGTTTGGCTTCGATGATGCCTGATCTTAACCGTTGGATATTGCCTGCGGATGCCGAGAGGGCAAAAGTCAATGCCGGTAAGACTACGTGATAGAGCCTGTTCCAAATAGAGACAATCGCACTCTGAGATTCCGGCAACAACGGCATCCCCCGCGTCGGAAATAATTCCAGTTTGAATCCAAAAAGCCAAACCAACACCAAGGCTACAATAAAAATGGGCAAGGCAAAACTGATGCTGTTCAATAACCGAATGACTTTATCACCCATGGAGTCATTAGAACGTCCTGCATAAATGCCAAGCGGAACTGCGATCAAGTAAGACAACAAAAGAGAGACCGTTGCTAAAAAAAGTGTGTTACTCAGCCGCGCGCCTATCAGAACTTCCACAGGCATCAAGTAGGTATAACTGAGGCCAAAATCCCCGTTGAGCATATTCCCGATCCACTGCAGATAACGAACATACCAAGGGTTACCCAGAGTTGCGGTCATGCTGCCCTGATCCATCCCCTGGATGATGCGCCCAGTCAACGGATCTCCTGGCATCCATTGTGCCAACGCAAACACCAACAAGCTGAACGCCAGCAATTGCGGAATGATAAGCAAGGAGCGTCTCAGAATTTTGTTCCACATGGCTACCACTCCCCCTTCGATGGTTTAACGGCAACCCGATGCGTTTCCGAAAATGGGACCAAGTCGCTGATACGACCGTCCTTTGCCAGATAGCTCGCCATACTTTGTTCGTATTCTGATTCTATTTCCCGCCGTAGACGCTTATGTAACTCCCGATTGCCTGGATCCAAATTCGGAATTGCGGAAAGGAGTCTTTTCGTATAGATATGTTGAGGATTTCGATAGATGTCTTGCTTGTCTCCGTATTCCACGAACCTTCCTCGGTACATGATTGCCAACTCATCACACATCTGTTTCACGACGCCAAGGTCATGGGAAATGAAAAGATAACTGAGTTTGTACTCTTCCTGGATGCGTTTCATGTAATTCAGCACTTGCGCCTGAACGGACAGGTCCAATACTGAAATGGGTTCATCAGCTATGACAAATTTTGGCCGCAGCGCAACCGCTCGTGCCAACGCAATGCGTTGTCTTTGACCCCCGGTGAATTCGTGAGGATACCTTTGCAGTGCATCTTCCGGCAAACCTACCATTTCCAGTAGTTCCAGGACCCGTTTCTTCTCCTCCTGCAGGGAAAACTGCTCAAAATTATGCAAAGGTTCGGAAATGATTTGTCCGATTGATTTTTTGGGGTTCAAGCTTGCACTCGAATCCTGAAAAATCATCTGGATATTTCGTTTGTGGGGCGATTTTCTTTTTCTTATTGCAGCGGTCACGTCAATGCCTTCATAAATGATTTGACCGGCAGTGATCCGCTCCAACCCGACAATCGCTCTTCCGACTGTGGACTTGCCGGACCCTGATTCCCCCACTAAACCGTAATTTTTCCCTTCTTCCATCAACAGACTAATGCCGTCAACTGCTGCAAGGCTCTTTTTCTTGAATAAGAAGTCGCTCTTGATCGGGTAATGAACCTTCAAATTTTTGATTTCCAAGTGTCCCATCTTAATCACTCTCCCCTTCAAACTGGAAGGACTCATGGCACGTGCATCTGACAAAATGACCTTTGGAAACCTCATGCATTTTTGGTGACTCCTCATGTGCAGAAAACGGGACCCAAGGAATTCGCTCGGCAAAACGGCAGCCCTTTTTTGGCAACTGTTGCAAAGATGGAACATCCCCTTGGATCACATAGAGTTCTCCAGCATCCGGATCGCACGTCTCGTTCATTTGCGGCATCGAGCGCAACAAAGATCGGGTATAAGGATGCTTTGGATCCGTAAAAAGATCGACAACACCGGCCGATTCAACAATTTGCCCTGCGTACATGACAGCGACCCTATCCGCAATCTCGGCTACGACACCCAAATCATGGGTAATCAAGATGATTCCGGCACCCGTTTCGTCCCTCACCTCGCTCAATAAATCCAATATTCGAGCTTGCACAGTTACATCCAAAGAAGTCGTCGGTTCATCTGCGATGATGATTGGAGGCTCACAAGCAATTGCGATGGCGATTCCAACCCGCTGGCGCGCTTCCCAAGACAGCTCATGCGGGTAGCGAGCGGCCGTTGCGTTCGGATCATCCACCTTAACTTGGGTCAATAGTTCGCACACACGCAGCTCACGCTCCTCTTTTGTCATCTTGGAATGATAAAGCAGCACTTCTTCTATCTGTTCGCTCACCGTCATCAAAGGATTGAGGGCCGATAGAGGATCTTGAAAAACCATCCCGATGTCGTTTCCTCTTATGCGATTGTAGAGCGTCTCATTCAGATCGATGAGATTCAGGTTCTGATAGATGATCTCTCCCGAAATCCGCGTATTCACCTTATTATGGAGTCCGACGATCGTTGTTGCGAGGGTACTTTTCCCGCAGCCGGACTCTCCTACAATCGCTAAAATTTCATTTTTTTCCAGACTGAAGGAAACATCGTCGACTGCATCATAATAGTTATCCTGCATATGGAATGCAGTATGCAAAGCATTTATCTCCAACAAAGGTCTTCCATTTCCCATCGTGCGCCCCCTCTCATACCTATATAACAAACTTGAGGAAATATCTTCTAACATTATACGTTTAAGCACATCCAAAAACAACCGCCATTTCATCCATTTTTAATTCATTTCATATTTCTGCCATAATCATCCATCTTGGCCTGAAAAAAAAGCAACATTGGCATTGGAGAACCGTCAATGTTGCTTTTGTCGTTAAATTATTGCGATCCTTATTTTTGAGAATCGATGTAGTCAACTGCATCCCCTACTGTGATTATCTTCTCAGCATCTTCATCGGAAATCTGCACAGCAAAGACATCTTCCAGCTCCATAACTAGTTCAACAATATCCAATGAGTCTGCTCCAAGGTCGTTTTGGAAAGTCAACTCTCTCGTAACCTTTGCTTCATCGACACCGAATCGTTCAATAACCATCTTGGCTACTCGCTCAAAAGTAGTTGTATCTGCCAAGCGTTACACCTCCATTATCGTTCCATAACCAATTACAAAATATTTACTGGAAATATTTTGTAAAGGCTCACATCTATTCTACCCATATGCCAATCTTTTGTCTACATTTTTTTATTTTGGCTGGATTTGGTTTACGGACTTGTCATTCATTGCATCAAAGTGCTTCACGACATCATCAATGACGTGGGAACTGATGATTTTGCGGATCTGTTTCACTGTGTGGTAGACAGCGACTTTGTCCGCAGATCCATGTGTCTTGACGACAGGCGCCCGCAATCCGAACAGCACAGCTCCTCCGTGCTTCGAATAATCCATCGTATCTTTGATCTCCGAAAAGGAATCCTTGATCAGCATACCGCCGATTTTAGTCTTCAGACCGCCTGAAAGCAATTGGGTTTTGATCAACTTCAGCAAGGACATTGCCGTACCTTCCATTGTTTTTAGAACTGCATTCCCTGTAAATCCGTCCGTCACGACAACATCCGCAGCGCCAAGCAAAATTTCCCGTGCCTCGATATTACCTGTGAAATTGAGTTCAGAGTCCTCTTCCAACAATACATAGGCTTTTTTGGATAGTTCGCTGCCCTTCGTTGCTTCGGCACCATTGTTCAACAAAGCGATTCTTGGATTTTCGATGCCTTGCACAAACTTGGCATAATACGAGCCCAAAAGGCCGAACTGGTAGATATTCTCCGGTTTGCAGTCAGCGTTTGCGCCAGCATCCATCAAAAGGAATTGTCCATTTTCTTTCCCGATGACTGGCAGAATCGGCATCAAGCCAGGTCTGTCGATCCCTTTGATGCGGCCGATGATCAATAATCCGGCTGCCAAAAGCGCACCGGTATTCCCTGCCGAAAATAAAGCGTCGGCCTCCTTGTTCTTGACTGCTTGAGCAGCAAGCACCATCGAAGCTTGTTTTTTTCTACGGATTGCTTTGACGGGTTCGTCATCGCTCTCGATCTTTTCGGTCGTATGCACGATTGTGATTTTTCCACCTTCGGCATATTGATCCCCTAAAGCCTTACGTATTTTGGCTTCGTCGCCAAAAAGCAAAAACTCCAGATCATTAAATTCTTTGCTGGCCATTAAAATGCCCTCTACTATTGCTTGTGGCGCAAAATCCCCGCCCATCGCATCGACAGCGATTTTCATAAATCGTATCCCTCACTTTTGTTAGTTTCACTGTAGTCTCTTCAACTTCTCTTTTTCGCGTTCGACTGCTTCCCGCAAACTTAAGTAGTTTGGATTGCTTTCAAAGTCTGGTTCGCGTGTGATTTGGATAGCGTCATTATGCGCAATATCCAGGATGACGGCATCACGTACAATATCTCCGGATTTGAAATCGGGCAAGCCTGATTGTTTGTTTCCGAAAAGATCACCCGGTCCGCGCAGTTCCAAATCCCGTTGGCTCAGGTAGAAACCGTCAGTCGACTCCACCATGATGCGCATGCGCTCCTTGCCGTTATCGGTTTTCGGATCGGCAACCAACACGCAATAGGATTCTTTGTCTCCCCGGCCCACTCGACCACGCAATTGGTGGAGTTGCGATAATCCGAATCGGTCGGCATCTTGGATGACCATCACTGTCGCATTCGGCACGTTCAGGCCGACCTCGATGACTGTTGTCGATACCAGGATCTGCAGCTCGTTGTTTTGGAAACTGCGCATGATCTGATCCTTTTCTTCGGACTTGAGACGGCCGTGCAACAGACCGATTTGGTATGTTCCTTTGTAATAGGCCGTCACGGCTTGATGCACATCTTCCGCATTCTTGACATCCAGCGATTCGGATTTCTCGATCAGAGGCGTGATGATGTACGCCTGTTGTCCATTATCCATCTGTTTTCGAATGAACTCAAGTACATTTTCGATCTTGTCCGATTTGTTCCAGATCGTTTTGATCGGTTTTCTGCCGTCAGGCATCTGGTCAAGCACTGAAACATCCATTTCGCCCATCGTGGTTATCGCCAACGTCCTCGGGATCGGCGTAGCAGTCATATACAAAACATTCGGGTTGTTCCCTTTTTCATTCAGCTTGTGCCTTTGCTGGACACCGAAACGATGCTGCTCATCGGTGATGACCAGGCCCAGGTCGGCAAAAACGACATCTTCTTGGATCAGTGCGTGCGTCCCGATGAGGATATGCAAGTCCCCTGATACAAGCCGGTTCAACAATTCTTTTCGGTCCTTTGCCTTCGTGCTGCCGGTAAGCAGGGCGACGGAGACATCAGTATATTCGAACAGACTCTGCAAGGTGCGATAATGCTGTTCCGCCAAAATCTCAGTGGGAACCATGAAAGCCCCTTGGTATCCGCCCAGGACGGTAGCCATCAGGGCGATTACCGCTACGATCGTCTTGCCGCTGCCGACATCCCCTTGCAACAGACGGTTCATTTCATAAGGTTTGCGCAGATCCCGGCATATTTCGTTGACGACCTTCTTTTGCCCATCCGTAAGTTCGAACGGCAAAGTCGCTATGAATCCCTTGAGCTTGTCCACGTCATAAAGGATCGGAATGCCTCGGTTATTCGTTTTGCGGCTCCGCTGCAGCATCTGCAGGCGCACTTGGTAAAGGAAAAACTCTTGATAGATGATTTGCCGTCTCGCTTGCTCGGATTCTTCATCATTTTTGGGAAAGTGCATCGCCCGGATGGCTTCCCTGTGGGTCATCAGGTGATAAGTCTGCTGCAAATGCTGCGGAAGTATCTCGGGAATGACCGAGGAATAAAGTTCGATCGCCTGTTTGATCAGATTCAGGATGGTCTGCTGTTTGATCGTCTTGTTGACATGATAAATGGCGGCATAATCATCCTGTCCGTTCGAACTGCCGAGGATCTTCATCCCTGCCAAAGTTTGGCGTGCGCGTTCCCATTTACCGAAAATCGCAACCTCATCCTCAAGCATGATTTTTTGTTTCAGGTAAGGCTGATTAAAGAAGGTAACCGATATGATGGCATCTTCGATGGCTAATTTGAATGATAGCCTGCTTTTTTTAAAACCGTAATGGTGGACGACCGGAGCCGTCACGACTTGTCCTTTCAGCGTCACTTTGTCCGAATCTTCGATTTCGTCCAATGTTTTGACTTTTATGTCCTCATAACGGAAAGGAAAGTGTGTGATCAGATCATAGATCGTATCAATGCCCAACGAATGCAGCGCCTCAACCCTCTTCGGTCCTACATGGGGCAACTCCCCGACTGGATCATAAATATCCAATTGCTTGTTGTCTTCCGCTTCCATCCGTTCGCCTCCTTTCTTCTGGGAGCAGGACATTTCTCAGATCAACCGTTTTTTGAAAAAGAAAAGCCGAACAGAGAAACTCGTTCAGCTTTTTCAGATTATTCTACAGAAAGAAGATAACTGTATACCGGTTGATTTCCTTCTTGCACTTCGACTTCCAAGAAGTCATATTCCGCTTCGATGACCGCTGCAATCTCTTTGCTTTCGTTCTCATCGCTGTCTGCCCCGAAAATGATGGTCACGATTTCGCTGTCATCCGTGATCATTTTTTTCAGGGTTGCTATCGTTGCGGCTTTTCTGTCCTTGTCGGCCGTCAGGATTTTCCCGTCGACGATTCCCATGAAGTCGTCCTTGGTGATGGCCAATCCATCTATGACTGTGTCGCGCACGGCATTCGTGATCTGCCCGCTGACAACATTTTCCAGTTCGGCAGTCATGTTGGCTTTATTGGTTTCCAAGTCTTCTGATTCATTGAAGGCAAGCATAGCTGTCAGACCTTGCGAGATCGTTTTTGAAGCCACTACTACAACATCCGCATCAGAAACTTCGGCAGCCTGATCTGCAGCCATGAAAATATTTTTATTGTTCGGCAAAATGATTGTTTTTTCGGCATTTGTACTTTCGATCGCCTTGAGGATATCTTCCGTGCTTGGGTTCATCGTTTGTCCGCCATTGATGATTGTGGTGACACCCATGCTCTTGAACAGGGCATGCACACCTTCGCCGGCAGCAACAGCTATCACGCCATAAGGAATTTTTTCAAGTTTTTTGGCAGGCGTATCGGCTTTTTCAAGGACTGCATCATGTTGCATGCGCATATTGTCCACTTTTATTTTCATCAGTGAGCCGAATTTTTGGCCGTAGTTCATGACTTCCCCAGGGTATTCGGTATGTACATGAACCTTCACGATTTCTTCGTCTGCTACGACCAATAAGGAATCTCCAAGTTCGTTCAGATGATTACGGAATGTGTCATAATCAAAAGTGTCCGTAACGGTTTCACCTTCGCCTAATTTGACCATGATTTCTGTACAATAACCGAATTGAATATCTTCTGACGCAATTGCGTGCGAAACGTTATGATAATTTTCTTGGTGAGCGATTTCGGTGACATCCGCTTGTGAGACAACCTTTTCAGCTGACTTCACTTTTTCTCCGGTCAACGATTCCATAAATCCTTCGTAAATGTACACCAGCCCTTGTCCGCCACTGTCGACCACGCCTACTTCTTTCAGTATAGGCAACAGATCGGGTGTCTTATCCAACGCAATCTGCGCCACCTTGAGGACTGTTCCCATCAATTCGATGATGTCATCCGTATGTTCTGCTTTTTTCATACCGGCTTTTGCGGATTCGCGCGCAACCGTCAAAATGGTGCCTTCCACAGGTTTCATGACCGCTTTATAAGCTGTCTCGACGCCGTGGGAAAAGGCCTCCGCAAAATCAATTGTACTCAAAGTTTTTTTGCCTTCGATCGCTTTTGAAAATCCTCGGAATAGCTGAGATAAAATGACGCCTGAGTTCCCTCTCGCCCCCATCAATAAACCTTTAGCCAAGTCCGCTCCTAATTGATCAATTGTCGCAGCATTCGACAGCCTTACGCGTTCAGCTCCAGATGTGAATGATAGATTCATGTTTGTGCCTGTGTCTCCGTCCGGAACAGGGAACACATTCAAAGAATTCACATATTCTGCATTCTCGCTAAGGCGTTCGGCGCCGATTGCGACCATCGCCTTAAAGTCTTCCGCTGTTAATTCAGTTCTCTTCACCTTATAATCCTCCTTCACCATATAACAAATGGTGATCTGTAATCTTTAGTCCTTTAAAACTCTTACGCCTTGGACGAACACATTCACTGTATTTGCGGAAAATCCCAACATCATTTCAAGGTTGTACTTGACCTGCGTTTGCACATTCCGGCAAATTTCTGAAATTTTAGTGCCGTAGAGTACAATGATATAAACATCAACAGCAACTCCATTATCTTCTTGACGAATAACGACACCGCGTGAGTAGTTCTCTTTTTTCAATATTTCACTGATATTATCTCTGATTTGATTTTTACTCGCCATGCCGACAACTCCATAATTATCTGTCGCGGCTCCGCCCACTACCGTAGCGATCACGTCGTTCGATAAGTCAACCATTCCATATTGTGTTTGGATTTTAACTGCCATTTATAATAGCCTCCTTAATGTATGCACACAATCGTAATTATAAATTATGATAGCATATTTTATACAAAAGAAATAACTTTTTGCGATTAAATTTCTCATTTACGGTCGATTTGCGGCAATTCTTATTGATTTCCCACTGTTTTCCAATTTTCTTATCCAGCACTAGTGCCTTTTCAATGACAACATAGTACAGACATTTGGTGATGACATCATTAAAAAAACAGCTGTCAAGTATTTTTCCTTTAAAACAGTTGCATTCACTTTTAAATTATGATAAATTAATCAAGTGTATGAATTGGAAAGAAGCTTTGCTTCTGTAACAGCAAAGGAGGAAAGAAAATGTCAAAAGAATGTTTCGTAACAGGACGTAAAAGCCGTTCAGGTAATAACCGTTCCCACGCTATGAACTACACAAAACGTACTTTCAAACCAAACTTACAAAAAGTTCGTATCTTAGTCGATGGAAAACCTAAAAAAGTTTGGGTTTCTGCTCGAGCTTTGAAATCTGGTAAAGTTGAAAGAGTATAAAAATATAGATGAGCCCGGGACCATGTCATGATTCCAGCTCATCTTTTTTTATTTCCCATCCTAAAATTAAGGAAAGTGGCCGCAATTGTTGTGGCCACTTTCCTTATTCGCGCTTATCAGAGCTTTGGATGACCGCCAATAGGCCAGATCCAAAAGAAAACGTCATCTCTGTGTCCTTGAATTCATTACTGACCAAAGCTATCGGGTACTCGTAATCTTTTCCGTTCAACGGATAGGCAACTCCAGTCAGCTTCAGTGCTTTGATCGGAGTCATGCCGATGAACGACAAGTATTTTTTCCCCTCTTCTTTCTTTAGCACATAATTACCCGGCAGATAAAATCGCAGCGTATTATGGCGGTCGATTAAACTGACCTTACCCGTCATCTGTTTCACAAGTGGATGGAATGCCAACCACAAATTACTCATCAGATGGTCCAGACGCCCTCCGAAAGCTCCCAAAAGAATGATTTCCTCCGGATTGAACATTTCAATCGCATAAGCAATAGCCGCCTCAGTATCCGTCTCATCTTTTTGTGCCGGGAGTACACGGCAGACAAGACTTTTCTTTTTGATGTCTTCCATTTCTGAAGGGGTAACAGAATCAAAATCACCGATTGCCGCATCAAAATGCGGGAGCAGTTCGGCAAGCTTCAAAGCTCCGCGGTCTGCGCCCACCATCCGATGACTTGTCGCATAACGGCGGACCAAAGCTGCGACATCCGTCAGGTCACCACCGACCACGATCACAACTTTCTCAGACTGCATTGTGGCAGGCATCCTTTAGTCTACTGATGGCAGCGGATGGATTTTCATCGTCATAGATGTAAGAACCCGCTACGAATACATCAGCCCCTGCTTTGATGCATTTGACGATCGTCTCGTGGGTAATCCCGCCGTCGACTTCGATTTCGTAATGATAGCCATGTTTTTCGCGCAAGGTAGCTAACTCTTCAATTTTACCCAAGGTGCTTTCGATGAAGCTTTGGCCACCGAAGCCCGGGTTGACAGTCATGACGAGCACCATATCAACATCGCCCAAAACGGGTTTTATGACTTCTACGCTTGTTCCCGGATTGATGACGACACCAGCTGCTATATTTTCATTTTTGATCATCTGGATTGCGCCATGGATATGGTCAGTAGCTTCCACGTGGATCGTTATGATATCGGCACCGGCTCTGGCGAAAGCCGGTATCAATTTTTCAGGTGTACTCACCATCAAATGACAATCCAACGGTAATTTTGTATGCGGTCGGATTGCCTGTACAATATTTGGACCCAAAGTTAAGTTGGCGACAAATTGACCGTCCATTGCATCAATATGAATGTAATCGGCACCCGCTTGTTCGACTAACTTGACATCTCTTTCTAAATTCGCAAAATCAGCACTTAATATGGATGGAGCAATTTTCATGTTCACACGCACCTTATCTCTTATTTTTTTTTATGTACATCGGTTTGCGGCCTACAATTTCCTCATGGAACTGCAGATAGTGTTCGTATCTGTACGGAGCCACTTCTCCGGATGCAACAGCCTCTTTCACCCGGCAATTCGGCTCGTTGATGTGCATGCAGCCGGCGAATCGGCATTGATCGCGCAGCGCTTCAAAGTCCGGGAAAAAAGAAGGCAGATCGACCGCTTCAATGTCGATCAAGTCGATTGTACTGAAACCAGGGGTATCGGCAATCAGCGCTTCCCCAACCGGATGCAACTCGACATGCCGCGTCGTATGGCGGCCCCTGCCCAAAGCGGTCGAGATTTCACCTGTCAACAAATCCAATTCGGGCATCAGTTGGTTCAACAAAGTTGATTTCCCGGCGCCTGATTGGCCCATAAAAACAGCCATCCCTTTACCCATGGTCTGGACCAGTTCATCCAAAGAAGAAGATGCATCCGGATAATCCGATAGAATCATCGTATAGCCGATTGCTTCATAATAGGTTTTATACTGAAGCATGTCAGCTTTAGCCTTGTCGTCCAACAGATCTATTTTTGTAACGTAGATGATGGGAATGATATTATTTGCTTCCAGGTAAACCAAGAAACGATCCACCAAATAGGAAGAAAAATCGGGTTCGATCGCCGACATCACAATGACACCGCAATCGACATTCGCCACCGTCGGACGAACCAATTCATTTTTCCTGGGGTAGATATCCAACAGAACGCCCTCCGTTAAGTTGTCACTTTCGAAATCGACAAAATCCCCAATAAGCGGAGCCATGTTTTTTACGCGGAAGTTTCCTCTCCCTCTCGTCTGATACGTTTGACCATCCACATACACATAATAAAATCCGCTTATTGCTTTCCTGACTTGTCCTTTTTGCAAATCGACAACGCCTCCTAGTTTGATTCTTTCTCTCTATTCTACACTGTTCTACAAAAAAATGACAAACCATTTTGATGTTTGTCATTTTTTGTAACCTATACAATTCTATTGCGTCAATTCAGAAGCTTCGCTGATGACTTCGCCATCTCTTTCGATCCGGTAGGAAGCGGAGCTGCCTTCCAGAATGCGGAAGTTTAATGTCACAACTTCATCTGCTGAAATATCGAACTCACGGAATACGTCACTGAGTGTATGATCTTCATCCTGCACATAAATGACTATATGGTTCGGCTCGTTGGAAGTACTGCTGACATTCGCATTGCTGTTGGCATTTTCACTACCTTGACCATTGTTGCTCTCAGAAGCGGATTCCGATACGGCTGCCGGAAGGTAGGGAATTGTGATGGTACGGCTGAAGGAAACCACTTGTGGTTCTTCAGGGCCTTTTGAAATCACCACACTCAAGGCATCACCGGATACAAACGCAGATCCGCCGGCAAGACTTTGACTTACAACCAGACCTGCTGCAATCGTGTCTGAATAAGCTTCCGTGATCGTCAACGAAAGCCCGTATTGCCCTGCATAATCCTCGACGCTTTTTCTCGTGTATCCCGATAAATCGCGCATCGTATAGGATTCATTTCCATCGCTCACCAGAAATGACAGCGTAGTTTCACCGGGTTTTACCTCCGTGCCAGGCTCAATGTTTTGGCTGATGATATTGCCTTCTGCTACTTCGCTGCTGAATTCATGAGTCCTTTCGATCGTAAAGCCTTCTTTACGCAAGTCTTCGAATACACGTTCATATTCTTGGCCCTCATAATCGAGAAGAGTGAACAATTCCTCGCCCAGACTGATGATAAGATCGATCTCATCACCGGCTGCAACGGATGAACCGATTTTTGGTGATGTTTCAATGACAGCATCTTCTTCTATTTCTTCATTGTATTCTTCCGTTATATTTCCTAATACCAACCCGACATCTTCCAAAGCAAGGCGCGCACTAGCTTGGTCCATGTTTGACACATCCGGCACAGTCACGGCATCTGCTTCCTGGTTATTGTAAAAGAAAAGGAAAAAACTGCCGATCAGGCTCAAGAGGAACACCGTAAAAAGAAAAAATAGCCACTTCTTTCGTTTTTTCTTGCCTCCAGCTGCTTCTCGCCCTGGCTCGAATTCGTGGATTGCTTCAGTTTTAACGCTCTGTGGTGGCGAAATGATCGTTTTTTCGATATCCGCTTTAGCCACTACTTCAGCTGATAAAGGCGTAAGCACTTTGGTTTCCTGCAACAGCGATACCGGCATAAAAGGTGCTTCATTTCTACGCTCCTCTCTCAAACAGGTATCAAGGTCCGCCATCATTTCTTCACAAGTTGCGTAACGATCGAGCGGTTCTTTGGCTGTGGCCTTCAGGATAACATTTTCAAGGCTCTGCGGTATTTCCGGATGACTTTCCCTGATGGATGGCATCGGTTCTTGAAAATGCTTCAGAGCGACACTGACAGCCGACTCTCCATCGAAAGGAACTGATCCGCTGAGCAATTCATACAACACCACGCCCAAAGCGTATATGTCCGATTTGGAAGTGGCCATACTGCCTCTGGCCTGCTCCGGGGACAAGTAATGAACGGATCCCAACAGCGTATTCGTCTGAGTGATTGATGTTTCCGACAACGCGACCGCAATACCAAAATCAGTAATTTTGATGCGATCCTGATTATCGATCAGAATATTTTGTGGCTTGATGTCCCTGTGAATAATCCGATTTTTATGTGCCAACGCCACAGCCGACAAAACTTGGTGCATGATATGGATCGCTTTTTCCGGCAAAACACGTCCTTGGATGTCGATGTATTTTTTCAGATCCGTGCCATCGATAAATTCCATCACGATGTACTGCAATTCATCTTCTTCATCTACGTCATATACACCTACAATATTCGGATGAATCAATTGCGTGGCCGAGAGAGCTTCACGCTGGAAACGACGTAGAGCGTCCGTGTTGTTACGGAAGTCAAATCGCAACACTTTGATGGCTACTGGCCGATCCAGAATCAGATCGTGTCCCAGATAAACGTTTGCCATCCCACCGCTTCCGATATGCCTGACAATTTTGTAGCGGCCGCCTAATTTCTTTCCTGCCTCCACAACGGTTCCCCCTCTCTATCCGTAAAATCAGCCAAAAGCACTGTGATGTTGTCCAGGCCGCCAGCAGCATTCGCTTTATCGACCAAGGAAAGGACTTTTTCTTCAAGAGGAAGCCATTCCTTCAGCATTTGGGCGATCTCTTCATCATCCATCATGTTGGTCAGTCCATCGGAACATAGCAATAACAGGTCCCCCTGCACAAGCGGCATGGCGATGATATCGATATCCAGTTTCCTGGAAACACCCAACGATCGCGTCAAAATGTTCTTTCTTGGATGATGCTGCGCTTCTTCCGGGGTTATTTCACCTGATTTGATGAACTCATTCACCAAAGAATGGTCTTCTGTAATTTGGCGGAGTTTATAATTTCTGTAGACATAAGCCCGGCTATCCCCGATATTAGCAAAAACGATTTCCTTGCCTACGATGGCTGCGGCTACCAAAGTCGTTCCCATCCCGTCCAGATCGCTGTAATCCAATGATTTTTGAAAAACAAGATCATTTACCCGCTGAATGTTGGCAATCAACCAACGGGACAATTCTTCGCTGTTCGTGAAACGGGACCCTTTCCAGGCTGCTCCCAGATGGGATACCCCCATTTCACTGGCGACGTCACCAGCCTTATGGCCACCCATACCATCACATACGATCATGAGCGGTTGTCCGGCTTCATTCATGAAATAACTAACATAGTCTTGATTGATTGCTCTATTTAGGCCTCTATCACTTTTGAAGGCTATCTGCATTCTTTCCCCTCAATTCTTTCTTATCATTTACCTTTTTACCATACAGCTGATGAAAAATCCATCAGTTCCATAATCATGCGGATAAATTTGCACGAATCCTTCAGCAGTGAAAGATTTTTTATCCAAATATTCGGAGCGTATCGGGACAATTGCAAATTCAGCATGATTTTCAAGGAATGTCCGTACAGACATTTGATTTTCTTCTGTAGTCAGTGTACATGTACTGTATACTAAACGTCCACCTTTTTTCAACAACGAACTGACCGAGTTCAGAATCAGAATTTGTTCTTGATGCAAATCCAAAAAGTCCTGTGCATTTTTCACATATTTGATTTCCGGCTTCCGGCGCATCAATCCCAGCCCCGAACAAGGTGCATCAACATAAATGACATCAAAGGATTCTGGTGCGAATGCGTGAACTGCTTCTTTCGCATCCAGAACATGGGTTTCGATGCGATCGGACACATGCAGACGCTCGGCATTTTGGTTGATCAAGCTTATCTTATGCTCATACATATCCAAAGCGATGACTTTGCCGTTTTCCGAAGCCGAGAGGTAACTGGCCATGTGCGTCGTTTTTCCACCCGGTGCGGCACAGCTGTCCAAAACCAGAAAATCCTTTTCCAGTTCCCCGACCGGTGCGACCAATTGGCTAGATTCGTCCTGAATCGTAAGCATGCCGTCTTTGAATAGCGGGGAGTCAACGATTTTCCCACCGTGGATCCGGATGCCCACAGGAGAAACAGGACTCGCGACCACATCATAACCTTCCGCTTTGAGCAGTCCTATAGCCTCTTCCCGTGAGATTTCATTTGACTGCAACCTGAGTGAGACAAACGGATCCTCCAATAAGGAGAACGCCATCTTTTCGGTTTCCTCGATACCGATCCTTTCGATGAAATAAGCGACGAGCCATTTCGGCATGCTGGCCCCTACGCTGATGCGCTTCTTGGCGTTGCTGATTGTTTTCCAGTCGCGAAGCCCATTGCGTTGCACATTCCGCAGCACGCCGTTCACATAACTGGCGATGCCGGCATGGCCCTTAACTTTCGCTATTTCTACGGCATCGAAAAGGACAGCGTGATCCGGAATCTTCGTCAAATAGACCATTTGATAGGCGGAGACACGCAGTAAGTTGTTGAGCCAAGAAAGCTGTTTTTTGGGATCTTTGATGTATGACGAAAGACCATAATCCAAGGTCATTTTCCGCTGGATGACGCCGTAGACAATCTCGGTCAACAGGCCGGCATCCTTAGGCGACAACTTTTCGGATAGAATGACTTTATTCAGCAGAAGATTGGAATACGCACCCTCATTCTCCACGCTCTCCAATATATCGACAGCCAGGTAACGGACTGTGTGTTTGATTTTATTTTTCAGTTTATTGTCCATCCGTTTCAAACCTTGTGCCTTCATGAATTTCGCAGGCGCTGCCCCGCAGGTAGTCTGCCGCTGACATGCGTTTTTTCCCGGCAGGTTGGAGTTCCGTCATTTTGAAGACGGTGCCTTCCCCACATGCCACATAGAGAGCTTCCTTGTCTGTTGCGAATACTGTTCCCGAGTCATGGGTCGTACTATTTTCGACAGCTTGTCCAGCCCATACTTTGATCCTTTGCCCATCCAAAAGCGTATGCGCCACTGGCCACGGACGCATGCCACGGACTTGGAAGGCCACTTGTGCAGCCGTTTTGGACCAATCGATGCGTTCCTCTTCGCGCTTGATGTTCGGCGAAAAAGTGGCTGTGGATTCATCCTGCTCTTGCGGCACGAGATTGCCTTGGAAAAAATCAGGTAACGTTTCGATCAAAAGATTCTTGCCGAGTTCGCTCAACTTCAAAAACATCGTCCCGACATCATCCTGCTCGGTGATGGGGATGGCTCTCTGCGCCAACACAGCCCCTGCATCCATTTTCTTCTCCATGTACATGATGGAGACTCCGGTCTCTATTTCCCCGTTGATGATGGCGTAATGGACCGGTGCGCCGCCGCGATATTTCGGCAATAAAGAAGCATGCACATTGATGGAGCGGAAACGCGGAGCGTTCAGCAGTTTGACCGGGAGAAACTGCCCATAAGCCGCCGTCACAATCAGGTCAGGATTCAAGGCGATCAGCTCTTCCATTTCTGGCGAGCCAGAAATTTTTTCTGGCTGATAAACCGGCAGGCCATGCTTCAGCGCGGCTTCCTTCACCGGAGACGGTGTCAATATTTTCTTTCTGCCTACCGGGCGGTCCGGTTGTGTGACAACTGCGATCACATCATACTCATGCTGCAATAAGGCCTCTAAAATGGGCACTGAAAATTCCGGGGTGCCCATAAAAATGATTTTTTCCATTTGTATACCTCCTAGAAGAAATTGACCGGCTCTGAATCGATCGAAATATAGAGACCGCGTGCATTTTCTTTTTGTGACTCATCCAAAATCTGTTTCAATGCCGGATGTAGTTTAGTTTCCTGTTTATATTTCACTAATATCTGAAAATAATACCGATTGTTCACTCGCGCGATCGATCTCTTTGATGGCCCAAGCATGATCGTGTCAGGCTCAAGTTTTTTTTGAAGGATCTCATGGATTTCATAAATTTTCTTCTGCGCTTTCTTTTCGTCGGGGTTGCTGACAGTTATGAGCGCCGTATAAAAATACGGTGGATACCCTGCTTTATGACGAAGCGACATCTCAGTACGGTAAAAGCCTTCGTAGTTGTGCTGTTGGGCAAACAGAATGGCGTAATGATCCGGATTAAACGACTGTACGATTACTTCCCCGGACAATTCGGCGCGGCCCGCACGACCGCTGACTTGAGTCAACAGTTGGAACGTCCTTTCCGAAGACCGGAAATCAGGTAATCCTAATGAAGTATCCGCGTTGATGACACCAACCAACGTGATGTTCGGAAAGTCCAATCCTTTCGCAATCATCTGCGTACCTAGCAGGATGTCGGCCTCGCCTCTCCCGAAAGCCGAGAGGATAGCCTCATGGCCGCCTTTCTTGCGGGTGGTGTCCACATCCATGCGCAAAATGCGCGCCTCCGGAAAGAGCGTCTGCAGTTCTTCCTCGATTTTCTGGGTTCCTGTTCCGTAATAACGAAAATTGTGGCCTTTGCATTTCGGACAGGTGTTGGGGATTGCTTCTTCGTGGCCGCAGTAATGGCATTTCATCGTTTTGCTGTCCATATGCAAAGTCAGACTGATGTCACAATTCGGGCACTCAAGGACAAAGCCGCAATCTCGGCACATGATGAAAGAGGAATAACCTCTTTTGTTCAGCATCAGCACAATCTGCTGTTTTTTCTGTAGCCGATCCGTAATCTTTTCCTGCAGCAGCATGGAAAAGCTGCTGCGGTTGTTCGCTTTGAACTCATCACGCATATCGACAATTTCGACTTGAGGCAATGCGCGTTGGTTGAAACGCCCTCTCAATTCGACCAAGGTGTATACCTTTTTTTGTGCCCTGGCCCGCGACTCTAATGAAGGCGTCGCACTACCCAGAACAACCGGACAACGGTTATGCTGCCCACGCCAAATCGCTACATTCCGGGCATGGTACTTCGGGTTTTCGTCCTGTTTGTAGGTGCTCTCGTGTTCCTCGTCCATAATGATGATGCCAAGATTCTGAACCGGGGCGAAAATGGAAGAACGCGCGCCGACAACGACATCGGCATCACCGCGGTGAATTTTGCGCCACTCATCGTACTTCTCTCCCGATGACAACGCACTGTGCATCACGGCCACGCGGTTTCCGAAGCGGCTCTTGAAATGGTTGACCATCTGCGGAGTCAAAGCAATTTCGGGCACAAGCATCAGGGCCGTCTTGCCTTGGTTGATCACTTCAGCAATCAGTTGAAGATAGACTTCGGTCTTACCGCTTCCCGTAACGCCTTGCAACAAAAAAACTTCGTGCCGTTCTTCTCTGATGCTGGCAGCCATCATCCGGAAAGCTGCCGTTTGTTCATCGGATAGGGGCAACGCTCCCGTTTGCTTGAACTGTCTATTCTTAAATGGATCCCGGAGAATTTCCCGGTCCGCTGATTTAAGCCACCCCTTTTCCACTCCTGTCCGGATCGTGCTTGGCCCGATATCGAATTGTTCCTTGTATTCTTTCGATGTCAGCGGAGTTCCGTTCATGGACATGATTGCCGCCAACAGGGCTTGCTGTTGCTTGGCTGATTTTTTCAGGCTGTGGTATGCATCTTCCAGACTGCCCATTTCCAGATCGGAATAATAAACCTGCACCGTTTTTGCCTTCGCCTGGTTTTTGAGGATGTAATTGACTTCAATCTTCCCGGCTCGCTTCAATTCGATCAGTTGCGGCAAAATGCCGCGGTCGACGGCATCTTCCCAACTCATTTTGCTTTTCCCTTGAAAAAGTCCGTAGAAAGTCTCCTCGTCCAATTCATCGACAACCTCAATTTCTTTTTCGTACTTCGCCTTCATCAAAGGCGGCAACATCGTCTGGTAACAATGGATCCGATAGGCATAAACGGTTTCCGCCATTTCCTCGCCCAACAGCAGCAACTCTTCGGTCAATGCCGGCTCGATATCCAATGGTTGGATGATTTCTTTCAGTTCCCCTTCAAAATCGGTGTGATCAGAAATTTCCGTTATGAACCCTTGGATGACGCGAGTGTTGAAAGGCACTTCAACGCGCATCCCTTTGCCCAACTTTTGTTCCATAGCAGGAGGGATCGCATAATCAAAGGGACGATTGGTCTGCATGGCAGGTATATCCACAATCACTTTTGCAATTTGCACGTAAAACCCTCCCATTCCTTTTTCTAACCACTATCTTACTAAATTATACCGATAAAGTCTTCTCGGATTTTTTCGGCATCAAAAAAATAAAACTACTGATTTTGAAGTTCAAAAACAGTAGTCTTTTTTCATTCCTATTCGGTTATCTTTCAGGGATGATGGAATTCGGATCGATTTCCAACTCGCCGGCAACTACTTCTTCCAGCGCACGTCCGACATTCTTGTATGACTGGTAATGATCCAATAAAGGTTCTGAGCGACCATGCAATTCATGCGCTCTTTTGCTTGAAAGAATGACCATTGAATATTTTGAATCCACTTGCTCCAACAATTTATCGATCGAAGGATATAACATCATATTATTTTACTCCCTTTCATCCGCACAGATGGTATCCAGAATCCGTGAGACTTTCAAGTGTTCGCTTTGGATGATGCCAAGCACTTTCTGGACCGCGTTCTCTACTGTGTCGTTTTCTACCGCATAATCATAATACCGCATCAAACTGAGCTCTTCAATAGCCTTTTCCATTCTTTGTTTGATGATCGGCGATTCATCCGTACCACGATTTACGATCCGTGACTCCAATTCCGTCATATCAGGAGGCGTCAAAAAGATGAATATCCCTTCCGGCATCCGTTCCTTCACTTGCATGGCGCCTTGAACTTCGATCTCCAGAAAAATATCTTTTCCTGTGTCCAATGTTCTTCTTACATAGTCGATTGGCGTACCATAGTAATTCCCCACATACTCGGTATATTCCAACAGTTCATTATCGGCGATCATTCTCTCGAATTCTTCTCTTTCCTTGAAGAAGTAATCTTTGCCATCCACTTCCCCTTCACGCGCTTTGCGGGTCGTAGCGGAAATCGAATAGATGAACTCCCGTTCACCACGAGAAAAAATTGCTTGTCTCACAGTCCCTTTGCCTACTCCCGAAGGTCCGGATAAGACAATCAACAATCCTTTTTCTGTCATTTAATGCCCACCATCCAATTATATTATTATAGCATCGTACAGCCTAATGCGGCGTTCTGTTTATTATTTCATAGTTTAACACAATTTCATCAAGGTTAAAACCTTTACCGGAGTCTTCCGCCAACATTTTATTAGTTACCGTTTCCAACAACTGCACCCCTTGGATGGAATGCGCTCGCCTCTCACAAGCGCCGGAAAGACAAGAAAAGCTGAACGGGTTCGTTCAGCCCTGAAAGAAATTTAGGAAATCTGGCCTCGCAACGTTCCCTACGGTCACCTTGTACTGGGACTCTAAGGGATGAATCCCTAAGAGTCCCATGCAAATGAGCATCGTAGAGCGCAATTGCTGAGAGACTTTCTGCGTCAGCAGATTAGTCGAACAGTATGTCTTGGCTCGCAGAGACAAGAGGTTCCTTATTCTTTTTTCCGAAGGGCTAACCCGTGAAGCTGGACATCATTTTAGATGCATGAAACATTTTACAAAATTGTGAAACACCTACAGTGATGCACTTTTCACTCTGGAAAATTTTATAAATTCCTATATGTCAAAAAAGAACAAGACAAGGGTATCCCTGTCTTGTTCTGGAAGCATCAAGAAACGCCCATGTCTTTGACTTTCATCATGCGGACGATACTCGACCGTTCGTTCTCCTCGAGCTTCATTTGGATGTAACGGATCGTCTCCTGCAATTGCGGAATCATTTTGTATTCCAATGCATTTACACGCCTTCTTGTTTTTTCGATCTCATCGGCAAGAAGTTGGCATGTTTTTTCGATTTCCGTTAATTTAAGTAATTTCGGAAGGATGTCTTCAATCTTTTTGATCGCATCATCCAGTTCACCGTTCGAGTTGACGTAACCGTACTGTAAATCTGTGGATTTATCGTCTTGATCAACCATTGAAAAATTCATTTGGGGAACGACGACGCTCATGATGTTGTTTTCTTGAATGTCCAACTCAACCGCCGTAGCGGGTACAGCGAACAGTTCTTCAATGAAAGCCTCATTCAGAAGCGACTTCGCTACCACGAAAGAACGCATCGAGGCGGTCAATTCTTTTTCGACTTCATCCCTCAGAATGTTGTTTTCGCGAATCAGATTGATGAATTGACGCATCAATTCATCTTGCTTATCCTTCAGCAGTTTATGGCCGCGGGTGGATAGCACCAGACGCGATTTCAAGTTGGACAGTTCCATCCGGGTGGGCTTTACATTCAATCTTGCCATGGACGATCACTCTCCCTTCGGCATAAACTCATCGATCATATCGCTCTTGATTCTCTTAAGTTCCGTTACCGGCAGGATGGACAACAGTTCCCAGCCCAAAGCCAAAGTCTCTTCAATTGTGCGGTTCGTATAGAACCCTTGACTGATGTATTCTTCTTCGAAACGCTTTGTGAACTGCACATACAGTTTGTCCGTCTTGGACAAGGCGGACTCTCCAAGGATGACAGCCAATTCTTTAGCTTGTTTTCCTTTTGCGTAAGCCGCAAACAACTGGTTCATGGTTGGAGCATGGTCTTTTCTTGTCTTGCCTTCACCCGTACCTTTGTCTTTCAGACGTGAAAGCGAAGGCAACACGTTGATCGGCGGCTTGATGCCTGAGTTGTTCAATTCACGTGAAAGAATGATTTGGCCTTCCGTAATGTAACCCGTCAAATCCGGGATTGGATGCGTAATGTCATCCTCCGGCATGGAAAGAATCGGGATTTGAGTCACCGAACCTTTTTTGCCGATGATACGGCCTGCACGCTCGTACAAGGTGGAAAGGTTCGTATACAGGTATCCGGGATAACCACGGCGACCCGGCACTTCACGACGTGCTGCCGAAATTTCACGCAAAGCCTCACAATAGTTGGTCATGTCAGTCATGATGACCAAAACGTGCATGTCTTTTTCGTAGGCCAGATATTCCGCGACTGTCAGAGCCATTTTAGGTGTGGCAATCCGTTCGATGGCTGGATCGTTCGCCAAATTGATGAACATGACGGAACGATCGATCGCTCCTGTCTTGCGGAAATCTTCCATGAAATATTCTTTTTCTTCAAAAGTGATCCCCATTGCTGCAAATACAACCGCAAATTTTTCATCGCTGTTCAACACCGTCGCTTGACGAGCGATTTGAGCAGCCAATTCTTTATGTGGCAAACCTGAACCGGAGAACACAGGAAGTTTCTGACCTCTTACGAGTGTGTTCAGATGGTCGATGGCCGAAATTCCCGTTTGGATGAACTCATCCGGATAATCACGCGCAACGGGGTTGATCGCCTGACCATTGATGTCCAGGCTCATTTCCGGAATGATTTCCGGACCGCCATCAATCGGATTCCCCATTCCATCGAAGACCCGACCTACCATATCCTCAGAAACAGCTATGGAAAGAGGTTTTCCACGGAAACGGACTTTCGTGTCTTTAATGTTGATACCGCTTGGGCCTTCAAAGATTTGCACCATCGCTTTATCTTTGCTGACTTCCAAAACTTGACCATGACGGATTTCGCCGTCTTGCATTTGTATTTCAACCAACTCGTCGAATTTGACTCCCTCGATCTGCTCAACAACCATCAACGGGCCTACAACTTCGGTTACTGTTTTATATTCCTTAAGCATGGCGCGTCATCCCTCCTTCCGCAACAATTTCATGCAATCTTTTTTTGATATCCGCCTTGATGTTTTCCATTTCGGCAAGATTATCTTCCTTGATGTATTTACTTCTAGCAATCCGATCACGCAATTCAACTGTACCTTCAATGATTTCATTGAAGTACGCGCCTAAACGCATTGCTTCACGTGCTTCTGTTTCGAAGCTCAGAATCATATCCAGCATCGCCAATTGTTTCTCGCGGGAAGTATACGTATCCACATCATCGAAAGCGTTCTGCTGGAGGTAATCCTCACGCAACGATTCCGCAATTGCCATCGTCATACGGTCTTTCTCGGACAAGGATTCGATACCGACCAGGCGGACGATTTCTTCCAATTCCGACTCTTCCTGCAGAAGGTTCATCGCATGCTGAACCATTTCAGACCATTTTGTCTGTAAGGCATTATTCAGGTATTCCCCGACTTCGGTATTGTAAAGGGAATAGGAAGTCAACCAGTTCATGGATGGGAAATGTCTTTTTTGTGCTAAAGTGGCATCGAGCGCCCAGAATACTTTGACGACGCGCAATGTATTTTGCGTTACCGGCTCAGAGGTGTCACCACCAGGAGGCGATACCGCTCCAATGGCCGTAATGCTTCCTTCACGATCTTCCGATCCTAAAGCCAATACTCGCCCTGCCCGTTCATAATACTCAGCTACTCGGCTTCCTAAGTAGGCTGGATACCCTTCGTCACCAGGCATCTCTTCCAGACGGCCTGACATTTCACGCAAGGCCTCCGCCCAACGGGATGTCGAATCAGCCATGATCGCTACACTGTAACCCATATCACGGAAATATTCCGCGATCGTAATGCCTGTATAAATCGATGCTTCACGCGCCGCAACTGGCATATTGGAGGTGTTGGCGATAAGGATTGTTCGTTCCATCAATGACTCACCTGTGTTCGGATCGATCAATTCCGGAAATTCATTCAATACGTCCGTCATCTCATTACCGCGTTCACCGCAGCCGACGTAAATGACGATATCCACATCACTGTATTTTGCGATTTGGTGCTGTACAACGGTTTTTCCTGCTCCGAAAGGCCCTGGAACAGCTGCTGCTCCACCCTTAGTGATCGGGAAAAAGGTGTCGATGACCCGTTGTCCGGTAACCATTGGTGTGTGTGGATTCATTTTTTGTTTGAAAGGACGGCCGCGTCGTACCGGCCATCTTTGCAGCATAGTCATTTCTTTCGGGCCATTTTCGGTTTCAACGACATAAGCCGTTTCATCCAACGTGTAACTGCCGTCCTGAATGGCAGTCAGCTTACCGGAGACGCCATACGGAACCATGATTCGGTGCTCGATCACTTTCGTTTCTTGCACGGTACCGACAATATCCCCTGCTACGACATAATCGCCGACTTTCTTCGTAGCTTTGAATTCCCAGACGTTCTCTCTTTTCAGTGATGGAATATCCGTTCCACGCACCAAATAATTACTTTGGGTGATTTCCCGGAACGTATCCAAAGGACGCTGAATCCCGTCAAACATCTGCGACAGGATACCTGGTCCCAATTCAACAGATAAAGCCTCTCCTGTCGTGATTACCGGTTCTCCTGGACCAATACCGGAAGTCTCCTCGTAAACTTGAATAGATGCAACATCATTGCGCATCTCGATGATTTCACCGATCAATCCTAATTCGCCGACGCGGCAAATATCTTGGATATTCGCTTCTTCCATTCCTTCCGCCATAACTAAAGGTCCGGAAACTTTTATTATATTTCCATTTTTCAAAAAAGTCCCCTCCAAATTATAAGATATTCTGTCCAACTGCTTTTTCTACATTCTCCTGAATGCGGGTTTTTCCGATATTCAACGTACCTTTATGGTTCGGAATCAGAATGATGGCTGGTTGGACTCTGCTGTCATACCTGCTCACTGTCTCAGGTATTTCTTTTGCCATTTCTTCCGTCAGATAAATGATCCCATAATTCTCCATCGCCAGACGATCTACCGTTTCACGGGCAGTCTGGGCATTATGGCATGCAAATACAGCGAAACCCAAAATCTTAAAAGGAAGGATGGAATCTTTGTCTCCCACAACTGCAATATTATGAGCCATATATAGGTCGCATCCTTTCTCTCAATATTTGTTCCTCTATCTGATTGTCTTTGCCTACCAAAATCAAGCGGATATTAGTGACTTCCTTCTCTTTGGCAAACAGATAACCCAACAAAGGAATCGGACCGAACGGTTGGTACAAGCCTTCCGCAATCAATTCATAGGTCAGTTCATCAACGAGTTTATCCAGCTTCTGTGTGTCTACTTCATTTGTTGTATCGGAAATCATATTGGATAAGCGCGCGCCGTATTCTTTGCTGAAATAATGCTTGCGCATGACCGCGCTTGGTCCGTTGATCGATTCTTCAATCAAATCGCGTTTCGAAATTGAACCTGAACTGGATAAAACCGTATAGAGAAAACCGCGGGGCTTATTTTGTTTCAGACTTCGGATAATGGTCGAAAGGTTATAGAGATCGATCATGCCATCTACCATTTTCGCGATGCTCGGATGTTGAAGTTTGTCGCTGATGGAACGCAGATGCCTGAAATAATAAGTGTCCATAAAGATAGTAGCCGCTTCGATACGATGCCCTTCATCGAAATCGCGGAGCGCTTCTTGAACCCCTTCTATCAGAATCGGATGTTCGTCGTTGCCGTCGCCGGTTTCGACCAATTTCTTCAGACTGGCTATGGAATATTTGCCGATAGGGATCAACAGCTGCTCCAGATCTTCACCCGAAAAACGTTGTTTCAGCAACACTTTCAGGTTGTGATAGGTATAGCGCAACGCGAATAATTCCACAATCTCAGCAACCGGCGTGATGCTGAACAAGTCCTGATAGACTTCCGCCAGGTGTTTTATGAGAAAACCTTCAAAATTTTTATTCATCAGTGTTTCTTTCTCATCAAACTCATAACCGGTACCTTTCAGAACATCCAAGGCATCTTTTAGAGAAGAGGCTTTCAGCATCCGATCGTAATCCGCTTCCGCCAATAATTTTAATTCATAGGTGCGAAGTATCGTATTGACGCCTTTGTAATCAATCTCTTGCATAGTGCCCCTCCTTTACTTTTCGTCTTGGAATGCTAAAGTCGCCAGCTCTGCTGCAAAGTCGTTCTTTACATCTTCGATCAGATCATCGAAGCAATAGTTGTAATCGACTCCGCCTTCCTGCAGGATGAATCCGGCTTTATTCGGAATGGACTCCTCAGAAATCTTGACAGCTGGATATTTGACCAACAGCTGCTGCAACGCATTCCCTTTAAAGTGGGCGATCGATTTTGCGCCCGGAACAATGCTGTAGGCTTTCGAATCGCCAGCCTGAGCAAGCACACCGTTCAGGAATTGCGCAAAATGGGTTTCATCCCACGTGTTCATTTTTTCTAAAGCCTGTTGGAAGACCGATTTCAAGATGACCTGTTTCTCTTTCAAAACAGCATTGCGTTCTTTATTCTTCAGCGTTTGTTGCTCACGATCAAAATCGTTGCCAACTTTTTTCAAAATGGCAGCTTTGCGCGCCTTTTGTTGTTCAACCAGAGTCAATCTGCTCTCTTCTATCTTTGCGGCAGAAATTTTTTCAGCAGCCTCCAGCTTGCTTTGTCCTTTTGCTTTTGTCTTGTTCAGAATCTGTTCAGACAAGGATTGTAGATCTTTCACGCTTTCTCATCTCCTTACTTTTTCTTTCATTCTTCTGGAGCTTTTGAGAATTAAGCGTTCAATACCAATAAGAATGATGTAACGAATCCTAGGATTGCGTACGTTTCAACCATGGCAGCATAGATAATCCCTTTTGTGTTGTGCTCTTCTCTCTTAGCCAAGATTTGCAGACCCGCTGTAGATACACGGCCTTGCGCGATACCTGAAGTCAAACCAGTGATTGCGATAGGAAGACCAGCCATCAGATAATACAAACCTTGTGCAACAGACATTTCAGGAGCCATTTGCAGATAGATCAGGAATCCGATAACGAAACCGTACAACCCTTGCGTACCTGGCAACAGTTGCAAAATCAGTGATTTACCGAATTTCTCCGGTTGTTCCTTAATCAAAGCAGCCGCCGCTTCACCGGTCATACCAACCCCTTTTGCCGAACCCGTACCAGCCAATCCAACAGCCAAAGCGACGCCTAAAGCTGCGAACATCATACCACCATTGTTGTCGATGAAATATTGTAACCATGTCATATTTTCCATTTTATAATTCCTCCAGTAACTAAGCTTCTTTTTTATTTTTTAAGTAAATATATTTCTCTTCTGTTTTCAACGGCTCCAATGCTTTTCCGCCGCCCTCATAAAATTTTCCGAAAAATTCAACGAACACAAGTCGAGCACCATGCACATAAGCACTCAGCATGGACAAGCCGAAATTGATGCTGTGGAGCAACACGAAAAGCACCGCGCCAATGGTGAATCTCGCCCATACCGGCAAGAAGTCGATGATCATATTGAAGGCAACCGCAATACTACCACCTGATACCCCTAAGGCCATCAGTCGCGTATAGCTGACCATGTCGCCAATATAACCGGTGATTCCATACAAATTGTACAACCCGGCACCTGCACCCAACGCTTTGTTATCCGATGCCATAGCTGTAGCAAGCACGATCGCGACAGCACTTGTGATGGCGACGGCTGCTCCGACGGTCACAAGGACCTGGCTCGGGATAAGCATCTGTCCGAACAGGATAAAGATGAGTCCCACAAAAATCCCCAACCATCCGATACTGTCGGAAATCGCACCCAGCGGATTTTTGTCGCGCAAGGACAGATAGGCTTTGATGCCCAAACCGAACATGATCTGGACTACACCAAACACTACCGAAATCAACAAGATCGTATTGGCGTCATTGCTCGTAGACAGGAGCACATACGGCAGTTCAAGACCAAAGAAGGAGCCGTAGACCAACCCCCACAATATAGCTGGATAGGACAGGATGTGAAAGAACAGAAGATTGGTGCGCATACCTTTATTGAAGTTCAGGAACTTCAATGCCAGCAATGTTCCGATAAGGAGCAACAGACCGTATCCGACATCCGCAATCATCATTCCGAAGAATAAAAGATAGAAAGGCGTCAATAGTGGCGTCGGGTCTATTTCGTCATATTTCGGCAAGCTGTACATGGCAGTGATACTCTCAAAAGGAGTGACGAGCTTATTGTTCTTCAAAACGGTTGGAATGACCGAAACATCCGAATCGTCAGCATCATCAACCGTTAGTGCGTATTCATTCTCTGCGACAGTATCAGTCAGCGCCAGCTTGATTTCATTGACTTTATCTTCCTCAAGCCATCCTTGGATTACGAAGAGATGTTTCTCATTGATCAATAATTGTTGGCTCTTGATCCGTTGCAGTTTTGCATAATAAAATTCGGACAGTAGCATCAACTGCCACTCTTCTGCTTTCATTTCGGAAAGATCCGCCAACAGCTGTTTGTTTGCTTCACGGTTATCCTGTATGCGGCTTTGAACATCGGCCAATGCCTCTGCAGGCGGCAAATCATACTCATATGTTAAAGCTTGGAAATGATTGCTGTCCAACAAAGCGTTTACATCAATAACATGTGACGGATCATAGAAAATCGCCGCTCCAAATGAATCTTTGTTCTGGAAGATTTCTTCCGTATAGACCAAGGGATTGGAAGTCACGTTTGTGATGTAATCGTTGGAGAGCGTCTGAGGAATCGTGCCCACTTTGACTGCGATGTGTTCAAATACTGCTGTATCTCTCGGATTGAATGATAATTTTTTCCATAAAAGCAGGAAATCCTCTTGTTCATAAAGATGTTTTTTAGCATCTTCGAGTTTCTTTTGTTCGGCTTTCAGACCCAACACTTTATCCAGAAGTTTGTCGGAAGAAAATTCGCCCACAGCCTTTTCCAGTTCTTCCAAAGACAAGGATTGTCGAGGGTTTGTATACTGTTTGATCAAAGACTCTTTCTTCAGATACGACTTCAGGAAAGATAAGGCTTCCGTGACATTCTCCAGATAACTTTCGTTTTTCTTGATGTTTTGCTCAATTGACTCTCGTTCTTTAGGCGATAAGGATTGTAAATTTTCTTTTGCAGCAGGCAAATCGATGACTTCTAAGCTTTGCAATGTCTGGATAGCCGTCAATAACTGCTCTTTTTTTTCGTGAAAAGAAATGAGAGTAACTTTTTTCATTTTAGCGATTGCCATATTTCCTCATCACCTCCCCAATTACGGCATTCACAAGTTCTTCTTCTTTCGCTTTAAACCGAGTTTGCAACTTCTCGATTTCCGATTTTTCACTTTCTGCGGAAGCGTTCTTAAGAATTGCCAGTTGTTCTGATTTTTTCGCAAGTTCTTCGGATTGAAAAGTAGCTAATTCCTTTTCGATATTCCTTTTCATTTCGCCTATTTTATCTTGCGTGTTCTGTTCCAGTTTGCGTAGCTTATTCTGGTAATCCAATTCCAGATCAGCTGCTTCCTGCTCAATCTTTTTTACTTCATCAAATATTTGCATCTTTCATTCCACCTCCGTCCTTCATTTGATTCTCCTTAGGAAAAAAACTTTCCGATCAGTATTTTCATTATACAGTTAATGTAAAGGCCGTTCAAATCTATTTATACGCAATTCCCAGTGGTTTCAACAATCATTACAGTTTCATTAATAGGAAGAAACTTTCTGAAATTTCTTCAAAAATATTAAATGAACATTTTGTGAACAGCACTCTCCAAGCACGCTGCACCGATCCAGAACCTTCTTGGAGAGTCTTTTATATAGCCTATTTTTTTCGATAATTCCGCCGGATAATAGATGTAATTTTCCCCTCGCCTGCAAAATTAATGTGCTCCCGACACGTTCTTTTCCATACTACTACTTTACTCGAAAATGCAAGAAATAGGGGCATATTCGGCCGATATGACATAATTGTGGGTGGAGTTACATATCTGCACTCTCAAATTTTTGTTCGATCGCAAAATAAAAAGCTTGCAAACAAGAACAGATGTTCTTATAATAAAGACACAAGACAAACACACGTTCGGAGGAACATACATGCAAAACTACATCTACCCAGTATCCACTAATAATGAGAATCCTTCAAATAAATCATACTTGCGCCCGCTCTCATCCGTCCATTCCATCAATGAAGCCATCTTGGACAAAGTAATGCCGATTCATCAAGTTATCCGTTTTGCTAACCAGGCTTTTGAAAATAACAACCCTGTGTATGTCGTGATTGAAGAAAAGCATGGACCGAAATCGTATACCAGATCACTCGTTTGGGGTTCTTTCAATTCCCGCGTAACTCCAAAAAGACAAATCATGTTCACAACTGCCGATAAAAAAGTGACTTATCTACTGAACATCAGTCAAGTCTTGGCTATCCAACTTGGTTAAATTCAATCAGTTGGTGGCATACCCATCTATAGAAATCAGGAGCACAAGGTAAAGTCATTAACGTAAAAAACTATGACAACTGAAACAAGCGAGAATGCATCTCACACAATTGCATTCTCGCTTGTTTTGACTGCTTGTGGGCCTTTCTTCTGAATTCTGATTGTCGATCAATTTCCATACGCTTTCGGTCTACAGTATCGGTGAAAGTAATCTGGAAAAAGCTTGCTTGAATTTCCGCCCCTTCGACTGTTTTGCGAAATAATCATGGGTTGCACGGATGCAACTCTTCTGATCTTCATCAAAATTTGCGATTAATTCTTCAGCTACGTCACGATCGTAAATAAAAGCGTTGATCTCAAAATTCAATTTGAAACTGCGCACATCCATATTTGCCGTGCCTACCGATACAATTTCATCATCGACCACCATCACCTTTGAATGCAGGAAACCATTCTGGTACATATAGACTTCCGCACCGTACTCGACGATGTCTTTGGCAAAATACTCCGTTGCCCGATAGACGAAAGGATGATCCGGCTTCGAGGGTATCATGATTTTGACTTTTACACCGGATAGGACTGCGATTTTGAGCATTTCATGCAGACTCTCGTCAGGTATAAAATAAGGAGTCTGTATATAAATGGATTCTTTAGCTTGGCTGATCATCTTCAAGAAACCCATCTTGATCGTCTGATCTTCGTCATCCGGTCCACTTGCCACAATTTGCATGGCCGTGTTACCTTTTTTATCGGCGATCGGGAAATAGGCTTCTGCATAATCTTTCCTGTTCTTTTCTTTGGCAACCGCATTCCAGTCCATGAAGAAACGGCTCTGAAGCGTCAAGACTGCATTGCCTTCTATTTTCATATGCGTATCCCTCCATTCGCCGAGTTCCCCTTTCCCTAGATACTCATCGCCTATATTGAACCCGCCGAGATAAGCAACTTTTGCATCCACTACCATTATTTTGCGATGATTCCGATAGTTCATCCGCAAATTAACGAAAGGTATTTTTGAACCAAAAAATACTTCCGTCTTTCCGCCTAATTTTTCAAGATTATTGAAAAATCTCGGATCATTCCCTCTGCAGCCCATTGCATCGTAAACGACCAGAACCTCAATTCCAGCTGCCGCCCTGTCTTCCAACGCCGACAGAATCCGCTTCCCCAAGTCGTCCGAGCGAAAAGTATAATAAAGCATATGCACATGATCTTCTGCTTTATAGATGTCCTGCACAAGGGAATCGAAAACATCTGTGCCAGTTTTGAATATTTCAACTTTATTCCCTTTCGTCAAAATGGATTCATCACTTTCCAGGAACAGGATAGCTGTTTTTTGTGCATAGTCGGTTTCGACCAAACCTTGCGCCAGATCCTCATCCTCCAACATTTCAATCTGGACCTTCGCCAACTGGGACATGCCCAAGCTTTTTTGCGTGCGCATATCATAGATGTTTTCTTTTGACATCTTTTTCCCTATAAAGAGGTAGATGATGAAACCCGCCACCGGCAAGAGGTTTAACGTCAACAGCCAGGCCCAGGTGGCAGCGACATCTCTTTTTTCTTTAAAGACGGTGATGATTGCACCAATTGTATTTAAAACGATGATTGCCGTAAATATCATTGACCAAATACCCATAAGACCACTCCAAATCAATAAAATGACAAAACATGTTACCTACATATCATAGCACACGAGCCCACAAAAACAGAAAGGCGAAGACCGGATAATTCAAATCCGTCCTTCGCCTTCTATTTTTTAATCATTTAATAGTTTCGATTTTTCTTTTCTGCTCAGGAAACGGCTGCCTTTTGGAATGTACGCTTTAGGAGCGAATTTTGCAATCAACACCAGAACGACTGCGCTGACGGCAAAAGTTGCCGCAAACGATAGCGCTTGTTCCGGAAGAAAATGCGCAAAAGCAGAAACACCAGCTGGAACTGCTTCCTCACTGAGGAATATGTCCGAGATCAGCACCCAGACAAAATAGACAAGCGTTCCGAAAAAGGATGCCGTCACTATATTCAAGGCTGCATTCGGGAAACGTTTATTGTTCAATGTGCGTTGCGTGAATTTCGCGAAAAAACCGGCGATGCCCACGAAAACGAACGGTGCGGCTTGGTTCAGGATATCTGCAGCAACATCCGCTCCCTCTCCTTTGAGCGCAAACAAAACGAGGCCGGTCAGTATTCCAGAAACCAGTCCAAGCAATATTCCTCTGCGGAGAGAAATGAAAAGCAACGGCAACAAAGCAAAAACAATAGTGTATTCTCCAAATGGCATGGCCACATATGCCAAGGCGATTGCGAGGACAGCAAACAGAGCTGCCTCGATCCAAGCCTTCGTACTATTAGAACCCATAAAGATGAATCTCTCCTTTTCAACAACGATCCGTTTCATTGCCTTTACGGCAAACGGGCATCAGCTCTTCTTCTGATAATTGGATGCTTCCATGATGATCGGTAAAATGACCGGTTTGCGCTTCGTCTTTTCAAAAAGATAACGGCTCAACGAATCACGTATCTCTTGTTTTAACTTGGCCCAATCAAAGTCTTTCGTGTGCAGGTTATCTTCCACTACTTCCCGGACGATATTCGAACTTTCTTTGACAAGCTCTTCACTCGCCTTCATATAGACGAAACCACGCGAAACGATTTCCGGACCCGACAAAATTTTGTTCAATCTTCTGGAGATCGTCACAACGACCACGAAGATCCCATCCTCCGATAATAGTTTACGGTCGCGCAAGACAATGTTGCCGATATCGCCAACCCCGATCCCATCGATCAGAACATTCCCGGCTGGGACCTGTCCCGTCATGTGCATACGGCCTTTGGCATATTCGATCACGTCACCTTTACCAGGGATGAAAATATTTTTGAACGGAATGCCGACTTCATTCGCCAATTGGGCATGTGCAGCTTGCATTCGGTATTCACCTTGGACAGGCACGAAATAAGTAGGTCTCAGTAGGTTGATCATCAATTTCAGATCGTTCGGCGAAGCATGTCCGGATGCTTTGTATGTTCCTGATATTTCACGCACGGACGCACCGGCACGATAAATCAAATTTTTGGTTTTTGCGACTGTCGTTTCCATAGCTGTTGAAGGTGTAGTCGTGATATAAACCAAATCACCCTCTTTAAGGTTCACTTGCTTGTGTCTGCCTTTGGACATCCGCTGCAAAGCTTCCAAGGGTTCCCCACTGTTGCCGGTTTCCAGAATCAACACTTGACCATCACGGTAATCATTGATGTTCTTCACATTCACAAGCAGATCTGGAGTCGGCAAGACCAGTTTCCCCAATTTCATGGCGACATCGACTGTTTCAACCAAAGTCGGTCCTGTCAAAAAGATTTTACGATTCGCTTGGAGAGCGACATCAAAAACTTGCTGGATGCGCAAAATGTTGCTTGCAACACAGGAGACGATGATACGGCCTTCAGCGTTGATGAAAGTATCCAGCATTTCTTCTTCAATCTTGCGGTCACTGACGTTTTCCGTAGTCGATTCGGCATCACCGGAATCGCTCAACAGCGCCAATACTCTGCCTTCTCCGATATCCGTAATTTTGCCGTAATCGGTCTGATACATCGGGGATGCACTTTGATCAAACTTGAAATCACCTGTATAGACGACACTGCCTTCTTCCGTCTTCACACAGATCCCTACAGAATCAGGGATGGTATGCGTGGTTCTGAAGAACCGGACACTGGTGTTTTCGAATTCAATTTCGGTGTTCTCATCGATAACGTGATAATCCTCAAATCCCGTAGCCAATCCGGTGGAATCGACCGCCAATTTAGCCAACGCAATCGTCAATCCTGTACCGAACACGGGTGCATCGATATTCTGCAACAAATAAGGCAATGCTCCTACGGCATCCGCATGACCATGCGTCAGGAAAATACCCGCTATCTTATTTTTGTTTTCCTCCAGGTAACTAAAATCAGGGATGACGACGTCAATTCCCAATAATTCATTTTCCGGATAAAGAAGACCGCAATCCAATACAAAAATTAAATCGTCCACTTCCACTAAATACATGTTTTTACCGCTTTCTCTCACACCTCCGAGAGAAATTATTCTTACTTTACTCATTGTACCACCTCTTATTTTTCAGCTTTCTATGCTGTTATCTATATTGATCGTTTGAATGCCTTCCTCCGTATTTTCGTCCCTGAAAATCAGCGCAGCTACTTTGCCGAATTGTCTTCAGAGTCTACAAGCGAATGCGTTTTCTTCGCATCCGGCTAAACGTGACCGATATCCTCTCTGTTACATTATACATGATTATCGGCAAAATTGTAGCATTTGCTTCAGTTTCTGTTCCGGTTTTCTGAAAGTGTGAGAAAAGCGGGACAAGCCCGGTCTGCCTCGAAAGAAATTTAGGAAATCTGGCCCTGAATGAGCATCGCAGAGCGCAATGGGTCAGATTTATCTAATTTCCGAGAGGCAGGCTTGGACCGCTAGACAATATCTTAGATGCATCAAACATTTTGCAAGTGTGTGGAACACTTACATTGAAGCACTCTACAAGTTAAAATGTAAAATAAATTTCTGCACGAAAAAAGACCTGCCAAAAGGAACGGAACGGGAACGAGGTTTAACCAAACACCCTTCCCAGTCCATCCTTTGACAGGCCCAGTCATATCCGATTCTTCAGTTGACGAGGCTTTGCTCATCCGTTATTCAAAGGTTCTACAGTAGACCCATTTCAATCATTTTTTCCGCAATCTGCACAGAATTCCAAGCAGCGCCCTTCAATAGATTATCGGAAACAACCCACATATGGAAACCATTGTCGACATCCACATCTTTACGGATACGTCCGACAAATGTTTCATTCTTTCCGACTGATTCACGTGCTGTGGGATAAACTTGATTAGCTGTGTCATCCTGAAGCACAACTCCTGGAGCATCTTTCAACACTTCCCAGATATCTGCGACAGAAACGTTTTTGTCGTCCACTTCGAAATAGACGGATTCCGAGTGTCCGGACATTACAGGGATACGCACACAGGTAGCAGAGACTTTAATTTCGTTGTCTCCCATGATTTTTTTAGTTTCATTGATCATTTTCCACTCTTCATACGTGTAGCCGCCTTCGCTGAACACATCAATTTGCGGTAAAGCATTGAATGCGATCGGGAAATGCTTCTTATCGCCACCACAAGGTAAAATATTCGCAACCGGCTCTTCACCGTTCAGGACTGCTTGGGTTTGAGCTTTCAATTCTTCCAATGCATGCAATCCTGCGCCACTTACCGCTTGATACGTGGAAACGATGACACGATCCAAACCAAACTTTTCACGGAGTGGTTGCAAAGCTACCACCATCTGAATAGTGGAACAGTTTGGGTTAGCGATCAGTCCTTTATGTTTGCGCAAGTCTTCCGGATTCACTTCAGGAACAACCAATGGCGTTTCCGGATCCATACGAAAAGCACTCGTATTGTCGATGACAACGGCTCCAGCTTTGATCGCGGCAGGGGAGAATTGCTTCGTTATGCCACCCCCAGCGCTGAATAATGCAATGTCGATGCCTTCAAATGACTCGTCAGTCGTTTCCTCAATCTGCAGTTCCTGTCCTCGGAATGTCTTAACTTTCCCAGCAGAACGTTTAGAAGCCAACAACTTCAGACTTTTTATCGGAAAAGAAGCATTCTCCAACAAGCCCAGCATTTTTTCTCCAACGGCACCCGTAGCACCTACAATGGCAACATTATACTCTTTCATCATTGATCCCTCACTCATTCATTTTCTGTATTACCTATTTTTTAGGATTTAAAGATCCTTCACTTAAGCATTTTACCACACTTTATTAGAATTTTTTAATCTATTTTTTATTTACGTAAAAAACATTCCAATCAGAGTCCTTATCGAAGGTCTCTGATTGGAATGCGAAATGGATACTGATTTAGTTTTATCCGTTTAGACGCTCATAAGCTATGCCTTTATTTGTCTAAAACGGAAATACGGGTATTAATAAGGCTATTAATCCAAACGGACTCTCCCATCCTCCTGCAGAATGGATTCGATTTTTTTCTGGATTTCTTCCCTGGTATGTACATTCTTATTTTCGCATTCGAAGGCTTCATCCCCGCAAATCATGCACTTTCTCGGTTCATAGCCAATTTCCATTCGCTGCACCTCGATCATCTTGCCTTCTTCGAGATAGAATACATTGATCGTGAACAGCTGCCCGAGTAAACTGCCGTCTTCTATCATGATGGCGGCTTGCTTCACGGCTGTTGGATAGGTATCAACGACAACAAAGTACTCTGGTCCTGTATCCAAATCCATCAATTTTTCATAAGTAACTTTCCACTTATTTTTTTGGATTGCATTTTTAACTTCTTGGATACCGATTTCAGAAATTTGTCTTACGATGGCATTATATTTAACGGGTCCAGGAATATTGCATTTAAGGGAGATCAATGTCTGATTTGCGTTCGTCTTGCTGATTTCCTCTTCAAAAAAGGCACGTTGTTCCCTTGAAGCCAACACTTCTTTAAGCGTCGGCATTTGACCCTGCGAGAAAATAGATTCTGGCACCATTGCACTCATCCTTTACTGTTTTATTGTTGTTTCCTTCTGTCAAATGGAACCAGATCAGCCACTTTGCTGCTTGCTCCGTTTGATTTCTCTGCTTCTTCGCGCTGTCCGAGTATCGATTTTGTGCTTATTTGTGATTGAGCAACAGGTTTTTCGATAATATTGATGATACCATTCTTTGTTACAAAAACTTACACAGAAGCTTCACGAACTACACAAAAAATTTAAAAGCGCTTACATTAACGAGGACGATATAGGTAAAAAATATATCTGTTTACTGTTGGCGTAAAAATATATTTCTCTTTACCTTATAATAACGCTTTTATGAAAAAAATTCATTGATTTAATATTAAAATCTATAATTAATCAATATTACTCTACAAGTCAGGATTATTAGAATAATTGTGGCAAGCTTTTTATCACTTATCTGGCCCAAGTCTACCGCCAACAAAAAACAGGCATTCCCTTTGTGGGGGAGTGCCTGTTTTTCCGCTTCAAAACAGCCTTTAGAAGTTTTTCTTTACAGAAGAGTGTTCTGAACCGTTTCAATTTATAACCAGCAGTTTATTTTTCTTCCTTAGGCAATAACGCTTTACGGGAAAGATTGATTCTGCCTTGTCTGTCGATTTCGATGACCTTGACTTTCACTTTGTCTCCGATGGCTAGGACATCTTCAACTTCTTTGACACGCTCGTTAGCCAATTCAGATATATGGACCATGCCATCTTTGCCTTTTGTGATTCCAACGAATGCACCGAATTTTTCGATACGTTTTACAGTACCCTCGTAGATTTCACCGACCTTGACTTCATGCGTCAACTCTTCGATGATTTGTTTAGCGCGGGCGATCATCGCAGTATCAGCTGAAGCGATGCTCACGTTACCTTCTTGATTGATGTCGATCTTCACGCCGGTTTCTTCGATGATGCTGTTGATTGTATCTCCGCCTTTACCAATGACGACTTTGATCTTATCTGGTTTGATTTGCATCATTTCGATCTTCGGAGCATACTGGGACAGTTCTTCGCGTGGGGCTGCAATCGTGCTGGTCAGCTCAGCAAGGATTTCCATCCGCGCTTTCTTCGCTTGCATCAACGCTTCAGTCAGGATTTGTTCTGTGATCCCCTGGATTTTGATGTCCATCTGCAACGCAGTGATACCTTCGCTTGTTCCGGCAACTTTGAAGTCCATGTCGCCCAAGTGATCTTCAAGTCCTTGGATGTCCGTCAAAACTGTATAGTTTTCGCCTTCCATCACTAAGCCCATCGCGATACCCGCTACCGGTGCTTTGATCGGCACACCCGCATCCATCATTGCCAACGTACTGGCACAGATGCTTGCTTGTGAAGAGGACCCGTTGGATTCCAATACTTCCGAAACCAAACGGATTGTGTAAGGGAACTCAGCTTCTGTCGGGATAACTTGTTTCAACGCACGTTCACCCAAAGCACCATGGCCGATTTCGCGGCGTCCAGGACTTCCTGCTCTACCAGTGCTGCCGACCGAGAATTGCGGGAAATTGTAATGGTGGATGAATCGCTTGCTGTCGACCATGCCAAGGCCGTCGATGATCTGATGTTCGCCCAGTGGAGCCAATGTACAAGTAGACAACGCTTGCGTCTGTCCACGCGTGAACAAGCCGGAACCGTGTACGCGCGGTAATAAGCCGACTTCGGAAGCCAATGAACGGATTTCATCGATTTTTCGGCCATCTGGACGGATTTTGTCGACTGTGATCAAACGGCGCACTTCGTCTTTTTCCATGTCTTCCACGATTTGGCGTACTTCTTTGGAGATTTGAGCAAAGTTGGCGTCATCCAGATACTTTTCGTTGAAGAACAAGATTGCTTCAGCTTTCACATCTTCAATAGCGGCTTCACGAGCCAATTTTTCTTCTGTCATGATGGCTGTCGTCATTTTTTCACCGTAAGCAGTGGTCACTTCCGCCACAAGTTCAGGGTTTAAAGTCAAAAGCTTGACGGTCATTTTTTCCTTGCCGACTTCGGCTACGATTTTATCTTGGAAATCGCACAATTCCTGGATTGCTTTGTGGCCGAACATCAATGCCCCAAGCATATCTTCTTCATTAACCATCGCAGCGCTACTCTCAACCATGTTGATGGCAACTCTCGAACCGGCTACGGTCAACTCGATATCGGATGCTTCATTTTGTGGAGCGGTTGGATTCAAAACATATTCGCCGTCTACACGGCCAACATTCACTCCAGCGATCGGTCCGTAGAACGGAATGTCGGAAATCGCCAATGCCAATGAAGAACCGAACATGGCAGCCATTTCCGGTGCGCAATCCTGTTCAACGGACATAACAACGTTTGTGATCTGCACTTCGTTGCGGAACCCTTCAGGGAACATCGGACGAATCGGACGGTCAATCAAACGTGCAGTCAATGTTGCGTTTTCACTTGGACGACCTTCACGCTTGATGAATCCTCCAGGTATTTTACCGACTGCATACATTTTTTCTTCATAGTTCACAGTCAATGGGAAGAAATCGGTATCTTTTGGTTCTCTTGAACCGACAGCAGCCGTCAATACGACAGTATCCCCGTATCTGACCAATACCGCACCATTGGCTTGCTTAGCCAATTGGCCGATTTCGACTTGCAGCAAACGACCTGCCCAGTCCATTTGGAACACTTTTTTTTCTGACATGTTATCATTCTCCTTTTGCGATGCTTCCCATCTACCAACTACTAAACAAATGTCAACCTACCGACGCTTATAAGCTCACATTTGTATAGTAGCGGTCTGTAGAGCGGGAGCCTCATTCCATTATAGCTGATTGCTCAGCATTTTTGCACTCATTGTCCGAAAAATCCCAAAAAATAAGCGAGATTCACAGTGGAATCTCGCTTAATATGTCTTAGCCACGAAATTAACGACGCAAACCTAATCTTTGGATCAGTTCACGGTAGCGTGCAACGTCTTTGTTGCGCAAGTAAGCCAACAAGTTACGACGGTGTCCAACTTTTTTCATCAAACCACGGTAAGAATGGTGGTCTTTTTTATGAACGCGTGCATGCTCGTTCAAGTGGTTGATTTCATACGTAAGAACTGCAATTTGCACTTCAGGGGATCCAGTGTCTCCTTCGTGAATAGCGTATTCTTTGATGATTTCATTTTTAAGTTCTTTTGAAATTGCCATTTTTTTCACCTCTTTCATAAAGTTACCTTTAACTGAGTAGAACGTTGGTGAATCGTTTAACCAAGTTGAAGGTCGTATATATAATACAAGGATTATTTTATCGTAATTCCTTACCGATTGCAAGTGAAAATCACTTTTTTTATAATCCTTTGTATTCGGCTTTCAGCTCCAGTACCATATCACGGATTTCGGCAGCTTTTTCAAAATTGAGGGCTTTTGCCGCTTCCCGCATATCCCGGTCCAGTTGATCGAGTGCTTCGCGGCGTTGTTCCATCGTCATTGCTTTATAGATGCTTAGAATGCTTACGTCACCGTCGCCTTCTTCAGGAGCGTGAGAGATACGGATGCGATCACGCACTTCTTTGATGATTGTTTTTGGCGTGATACCATGCTTAACATTGTAGGCTTCCTGCGTCGCACGGCGCCTGTTGGTTTCGTTAATCGCCCGCTCCATGGAATCTGTTATGCGGTCTGCGTACATGATTACTTTTCCGTTCTCGTTTCTTGCTGCTCGACCAATTGTCTGAACAAGTGAACGTTCACTGCGCAGAAAACCCTCTTTATCGGCATCCAAGATGGCAACGAGCGAAACCTCGGGAACATCCAGCCCTTCTCTTAACAGATTGATACCGATCAACACATCAAATTCTCCCAAACGGAGATTACGGATGATTTCCGCTCGCTCCATCGTTTTGATTTCGCTGTGCAGATAATTTACCTTGATGCCGACTTCCTTCAGATAATCAGTCAAATCTTCGGACATCTTCTTCGTCAAAGTTGTGATGAAGACCCGCTCATTCCGTTCGACGCGCAAATTGATTTCACTAATCAGATCATCGATCTGACCTTTGATTGGCCGCACTTCCACAATCGGATCCAATAAACCGGTGGGACGGATGATCTGTTGGGCAACATATGGGCTTTGTTCATACTCGTATGGGCCAGGGGTCGCTGAAATATAAATGATCTGGTTGACCCGCTCCTCGAATTCCTTCAACGTCAATGGGCGATTGTCCAAAGTACTCGGGAGACGGAAGCCGTATGCCACCAACTGTTCCTTTCGCGAACGGTCTCCGTTGTACATGCCGCGAATTTGAGACATCGTGATGTGCGACTCGTCGATGACGGTCAAATAATCATCCGGGAAAAAATCAAGCAACGTATACGGAGGTTCTCCGGGAGCACGCCCGTCCATATGTCTGGAATAATTTTCGATTCCGTTGCAATATCCCATTTCCATCAACATTTCCATGTCGTAGTTGGTGCGTTGCTCCAACCGTTGGGCTTCCAATAGTTTATTTTCAGCGCGCAACACCTTCAGGCGATCTTTCAATTCTGCCCGAATCATATCGACGGCATGCAAGGTTTTTTCTTCATTCGCCACAAAGTGAGTGGCTGGGAAAACAGGAAAATGGTCGACATCGTTCTTGATTTCTCCGGTCAGCACATCCACTTCTCTGATCCGATCGATTTCATCACCAAAAAATTCGACTCGAATGGCCTCGTTGTCGCGGGATGCCAGAAAAATTTCAACAACGTCCCCGCGCACACGGAACGTTCCACGCCGAAAATCGATATCATTGCGTTCAAACTGCATTTCAACAAGCCTGCGCAATAGTTCATTCCGTTCCATCTCCATTCCTTGCCTTAACGATAGCGTATGCTCTTTGTAGTCCAACGGGTTCACCAGACCATAGATGCAGGAAACGGAAGCGACCACAATCACGTCGTGCCTTTCCAACAAGGAACTGGTGGCAGAATGACGAAGTTTATCGATTTCATCGTTTACGCTGGATTCTTTCTCTATATAAGTGTCACTCGAGGGAACATACGCTTCGGGTTGATAATAGTCATAGTAGCTGACAAAATACTCGACGGCGTTATTCGGAAAAAACTCCTTCAATTCGCCATACAGTTGACCTGCCAGCGTTTTATTATGCGCTATGACGAGCGTTGGCTTGTTCACTGCTTGGATGACGTTTGCTACCGAAAAAGTCTTGCCGGTCCCCGTAGCACCCAGCAACGTTTGCGCCCGTCTGCCCAGATTCAACCCATCAACAAGCTCTTTGATGGCTTCCGGCTGATCCCCGCTTGGTTTGTATGGGGAAACTAATTCAAAATGATCTTTCATAATAGCTGATTCACCTCTTCACTCACTGTTACAATTATTTTACCACCCAAACATACTTTCGTACACTCTGGAGTCTTTACCATGGCCTTGGCTGATTCTGACGCAAAAATTACGAAATATGTGTACAGAAATTCCGTGTCGCAAGGAATAAAAGGGAATCTCTTTCATTTTTTATTGCACAACCCCTCAAAATTATGTATAATATGGCATGTTGGCAAAACAGCCTAATAGTTATAGAAATAAGGAAAGAGGGGTGAACCCAATGCCAAATATCGATTCAGCAATCAAACGTGTTCGCACTAGCGAAAAAGCTAACCTAAAAAACAACGCTCAAAAGAGCGCTATGCGTTCAGCTATCAAGAAATTTGAAGCTGCAGTAGCAGAAGGCGCTGAAAATAGCGAAGAATTATTGAAGGCAGCAGTTAAATCTATCGATTCAGCAGCTTCTAAAAACTTAATTCATCAAAACAAAGCGTCTCGCGACATTTCTCGTTTAACTAAAAAATTAGCAAAATAATTTTTTGATTTAAGAGACTTCAAAACGTAAGGCCGAAGACAGACCCGCTTAGCTGGTCCGTCTTCGGCCTTTTTCGTATGATTTTTCACTGCTTGGGCATTGCGTTTGCGTAGCGGATCAGAAATAACTCAAATTGTATTTCCTTCAGCCCTTGCCCTGTCTTCATGTTGTATTCCGTCTCGACCAATCCCTGAAAAGCATCCGCCAGGACTTTTTCGGATAGGTGCCTCACTTGTTGGAAAGCAAGTTTCACACGATAAGGATGGACCTTCAATACTTTGGTGATGTCGGTTTGTTGGTACCCATTTTTTGAAAGCAGCTTCACTTGCAGCAACAACCGGAATTGCCCTAAAAGGATAGCGTTGACTTTGATAGGTTCTTCTTTTTGGAGCAATAGATCCCGATAGATCTGGATAGCCAGACACGTGTTCTTGTTCAGAACCTGTGTCACCAATTCAAATATATTCTGTTCCAGATTTCGAGGAATCAAGTCGATCACCATTTGTTTGGTGATTTTTTTGTCTTCAAATCCAGAAAGAAATAGCTTGGGCAACTCTCTCATTCCCCGCGACAGTTGATTTTCGATCCGCTCGTAAAATAATTCGAGTGCGTCGCGGTTCATCTGGTAACCTTCATTTTTGATCATGTCCCCTAAAAATTTACGGGCTTCTTTCTCCGCTAATGGAGAAACATCCACAGTGACAGCCTTCTTCGTCAAAAGTTTTGCTATTTTTTTTCTGCTGTCCAATTTTTCGTAAGGCGCAAAAATAGCCAGAACCGTTGAAGGCGCCGGATTCTCCAGATAGCTCTCCAGCCAACCAAGATCATGTTCCAGTCCATTTTTGGGTTTTTCGGCCGTCAAAAAGAGCGGATTCTCGATAATGACCAAACGTCTTTCCCCAAAAAAAGGCAGCGACTCCGCATCTTCAAGAGCCCGATCCAACAACGTCCCATCCATATTGAATATGCCGACATTCAAATCCTTGTCGGCTTCGTCAACCACCGTACGCAGCAACAGCTGCTTCGCTTCTTCTATAAAAAAATCTTCTTTGCCCAAAAATAAATAGACCGGCTGAAGCTGACCTTTTTTTATTTTGGACATCTCCGTTGTATAATTCACGTTTGGACCACCATTCATCATTTTTATTTTTTGTTCTCCAAAATGGTTCGCCATTCTGTTTCTTCTGACCCATACAAAAAGTGGATAGCGCCCTGTCGATCCGTACGAAATATAGGGATATTCCGCAATTCCAGACGTTCCAGTATTTGCGCATCCGGATGTCCATACCGGTTCTGTTTTCCAGCCGATATCAAGGCCAATTCAGGTTGGACATGATCCAAGAAACCTTCCGAACTGGATGTTGCGCTACCGTGATGACCTATTTTCAGGACATCGGTCTTCAGATCAGGATAAGTCCGCATCAGCACCTCTTCACCTTCTTCTCCGAGATCGCCTGTGAACAACCAATCCAAACCGCCTATGCTGGTTTGGATGACCAATGAATCCTCATTTCCGCCTTCACCCGGCGCTAAAGGTGCCAGGATGTGAAAAACAAAATCGGCATCAATCTCTAGATCGACCTTGCCCAATAAAGGGAAGAGACCCACTTGATGCTGGCTTTGCAGTTCAAGGAGCACTGCGGCGAAAGCCGCATTCCCCTCCGCTCCTTTAGGGAAATAAACCGCATCGATCGGCAACCCTTCGGCTAGTTCCCGCAACGAACCGACATGATCCTGATCGGCATGCGTCAGAAAGACCCTGTCCAATTTTTTCACGCCTTCCGCTTTTATGATCGACACAAGCTTTTCGCCGGCGGTGGTCGCTGTTTCTCGGACTTGCCAGGTTTCTTTTTCAAAAGTCAGCATGCCACCCGTATCTATAAGCACAGCCCGACGATGAAAAGGCGTTATGATCAAAATGGCATCCCCCTGCCCCACATCAAGCATGACGACTTTTCCGGAAGGATCAAGCTGATGGGCGAAAAAAAACAAACCGACCGCCGCCATCAGGAAACCGAGCACCCGGATATCCCTTTGTTTCTTTTCAACGCTCAGCAAGAGCAGAATCAAAGCGATCCAGACCAGCGCAAAATAAACAGCGGGTGGTCTTCCAGTAACCAATGACGCGAAATCCAAATCCGCGGCTGCTCCAGCGAAGTTTTCCAGCAAGGTGAGCAAGCTATCGGACACGGTGCAAAGCAATCCCAGCAACGGAGTTCCCGGAAAAAAAAGCACGACAAAGAACAACAACCAAAACAGCGGAAAAAGCAACCAAGAAAAAAAGAACGAAAAGATCACATTCACAAAAATCCCGAGCCACGAAACCTCAAAAAAATGATAGGCGACGACCGGAAAGGACGCCAATGTCATCAGTGCCGTCAAACAGACGTCCTTCAATAGCCCGTTCATTTCCCATTCCGAGCTGACCGGAGCCACGAAATACAATACTCCGGCCAAAAGATAGCTCAATTGAAAACTTGCCGAATAAATCAGCAGCGGATTGTATAAAACAACAATCATCACCGTAAGCGCAAAGGCATCCTTCGCTTCAATCCGATGCCCAGTGATTTTCCCCATCAAAAGAATAAAATGCGTGCAGATAGCCCGGAAGACACCGATTCCCCATCCGGTCAATACGCCATAAGCGAGCAGAAACACAACCAGCAGCTTATTTGTGGTCTCGTGGCTGACTTTCATCCGCAGCAGGATAAAGCGCGCCTGGGTCAACAAGAGCTGGATATGCATACCGGAGATGGAAAAAAGATGCAATAAACCGATCCCGCGATAGGCATCCAAAGTGTCCCCCGCAATAGCATGCGACTGATTGAATAACATGGTTTGGATGTAGTCGGTCGTCTGGACAGCAGGCAACTTTTCCAACATCAAGATGATGGATCTCCTGATGCTGCTTGGCCAGGCCCGGAAAGAACGATCCTCGCTCCGGAACTGCATCGCTTCGACCGTGACGACCCAATGGATGCTTTTCGCATTCAGATAATCCTCAAAATCAAATTGGTGCAGATTCCGTTCAGCTTCCGGCTCCTCCAGCCGGACTGTGGCAACGACCTGCTGGGGAAATCGCTGTTGTTCCCAATTGAACTTCTCCTCTTGCGTTTCGATCGTGTAATAGAAATAAACGGTTTCTTCCTTGTCTTCCGATTGCAACAAGGCTTCCCCTGTCAACAAATCGCCGTTGATCCGCATATCGTTCGGGTCCAACTGGAGCGCAGCCGTTCTGATTCTCTCCGCTTCCGGATAAGTGAACTCAGATGCATTTGACCAGTAATGGAGCAACAAGCTTGCAAGTGTTGCGATCACAACCGCGCCAGCAATAATATTCAGACTCTTTTCTTGCATTAAAATGAGACGAACAAACATAACGATTAGCAGTAACCATGCAAAATAATTATTTTTGTCGAAACCAATTATAGTTATCGGGAAGACGAGCAAGGCAGGCAAAAGCAGATAGCCTTTAATGGTCAGTCATGATGACCGCAACAAGCAGCAGAGTCATCATCTTGTTGATCTTTTCGTTTCAGTAATTGATAAAAATAATCCGGATCGAGGGGGACTTGTTCATAAGGAATATCCATTGCATCCAAAAGATGAATGGCATAGGAGTCATTGTGATAGTCTTCCAAATAGTAGATTTTCTTGATCCCAGCCTGCAAAATCATCTTCGTGCATTGTAGACAAGGAAAATGCGTCACATATATTTCCGCATCCTCTGTCTGGGCGCCGAATTTGGCGCACTGGAGGATTGCATTCATTTCCGCGTGGATAGTGCGGACACAATGCCCATTCACGACATAGCAGCCCTCATCGATACAGTGCACATCGCCGGAAACACTCCCGTTGTATCCTCCGGCTATGATGCGCTTGTCCCTGACGATTGTGGCTCCGACCTCCAAGCGTTTACATGTGCTCCGCAGCGAGAGCAATACGCTTTGTGCCATAAAATATTGATTCCAAGGAATTCTTTCCATGCAGTAGTTACCTCCATCCATATATAAAATTAAGTATACAAGAGCTGCTCTCTTGATTCAATTTTATTTTGCGCCGACCGTGATTAGATCTTTTAACCCCTCGAAGGTTTTTTCACCAATTCCTGAAACTTCCATTATATCCTCGATCGTCTGGAAAGAGCCGTTCTCTTCACGGTACGCGATGATGAGCGCGGCTTTTTTTTCACCAATGCCATTCAATGTTTGCAGCAATACCGCATCCGCCGTATTGATGTCCACTTTCTCGGTTCCAGCCACCCCATTTCCGCTCTCTTGTTCGGCCAGCGGATTTTCCGCCACCGTAATCGGCCGATCCGCTTCTTCCCCGACAGCAGGAATATAGATGACCATCTGATCCGCAACACGCTGTGATAGATTCACTGTGTCGGCATCAGCCGTTTCACTCAAGCCACCCGCCAAATCAATGATGTCAATGACGCGCATATCGGCCTCAGCCCGGTATACACCCGGATTTTTTACGGCCCCTTTGATGTCGACGATGATAATTTCCTGGACCGGCTCCGACTCTTCCGGCTGCTCTGGCGACTGATTAGACTCAGCAGCGCTTACCGCCAGGTAGGTTTCATCCAACAGCAGCTCCCCTGTGTCGGTTCCTGCCGTGCTGCCGTATATCAATCTGCCCAAGCCAAAGAGACATAGGGCGATAAACATAAACAAGACGGCAAACCGGATCACTTCCTGTTTATGACAAGCAAGCCATTCCCGAATAGCATCCAAACTATCCCTCCTTTCGCATCCATTGACAACATACGCAAAAAGACGCAGAAACATTCAGCCGTCCGAAATAATGATCCATCTGCTCACCAAAACAAAAAGGTTGGGAAAAGAACCCAACGGCTCCTCTTCCAACCTTATGCAAATACTCGATTCACTCCGATATTTTTTTACCCTTGAACGCGCTGTCCTGGAATTTCTGAAGGATAGCGGCGTTGATGTTGGCCGGCACCAAGGTGGATACATCCCCGCCGAACATCGCGACTTCCTTGATCAGGCTGGAACTGAGGTAGCGATAGTTTTCCGAAGACAACAGGATCACCGTCTCCAGATCTGGGGCCTGCAACTTGTTCATCGAGGCAATGCTGTGCTCATACTCGAAATCCTTCACGTTTCGCACCCCTCGCAAAAGCGCGCAGGCGCCGACATCCCTTGCCATTTCAATGGTAAGCCCCCCGGTATGGCGGACGACGCGGACCTGCGGAAAGTCACGCAAAGCTTCGGCGACCAACCGGATTCTTTCCTCACCGTCAAATAAAGACTGCTTGGATGTGTTGGTCGATACTGCAACAACGATTTCGTCGAAAACAATCGCTGCACGCGAAATCGTATCGATGTGCCCGTTCGTCAAAGGGTCAAAACTCCCCGCAAATAGCGCTGTTTTTTTCATGGGATCACCCTTCCTGATTGTAGTCGAACATTTCGATAGCGATGGTCCCATAAACGGCACGTTTCCATTTTCCGTACGGGCCGATCTGTTCAGGCAACGTATTTTCTTTTGCCATTTCACAGACAAATACGGTCTCTTCATTGACCAATTGCAAGGCGATCATTTCATTGATGTCAGCAACTGTCTTTTCATCAGCATACGGCGGATCAAGAAAGACCAGCGCAAATTGTATATTCGGATTTTCCACCGCGAAGACACGCAGATTTTTCCGCGCATCACCTGCATAAATAGTGAATTTCTCCGCTTCTTTCGTGATTGCGATATTTTCCTTGATCGTATCAAGTGCTTTTCGGTTCTTTTCGAACAACACCGCTCGATCGATCCCGCGGGATACTGCTTCGATCGATAAGCCCCCGCTGCCCGCGAACATGTCCAAGCTGACTCCGCCTTCAAAAAATGGACCGATGATGTTGAACAAGGACTCTTTTACCTTATCCGTTGTTGGCCGCGTATTGCTGTCAGGAACGCTTTTTAATCTGCGTCCTTTATATTCTCCTGCGATAACCCGCATCTGCACTCACCTACAAAAAGTATTTTTTATTTCCGATCACCACTAAAAAGAATAAGTCTTTGTTTCAAAAGTCGACTCGTGGTATTCCACTTCAGGATTATTACGATCTTTCCTGTCAGGAAGAGCATTCTTCAGGGTCATGTCGATCTCAGGACGATGCGACACTTCCACTTTCCGGACAAAATGCAGACTGTTCAATTTTTCGGCCGTGGTTTGCGCCTCTTCTTGGTCGACATACAACAGGACATACTTCATTCTGTTGGAAACATAATGGATATAACCGTATCTCTTTAAATTTTTGATTTGTCTCAAGGTATAGACCCAGACGACGATGCCTTGCCTTTTGGTCACTTCTAAGCTCATATGTTTACCCCCTACTGGAAATATGTATCTGGCAAGCTGCAGGCATGTTAGAATCCCCTGATTGAAAAAATGGGTCTCCTGCAGAAACCAATATATCTGGTGAAACGGCATGCGCCAACCGCTCGGAAACTTTATCCAAAAGCAATTGCAATTCGCGTTCCGCTGTCCGAAAGCGATAGACTGATTCATCCAAGTCCATGATTCGTTTGGCTTGGTAAACGCGCTGTTTTATTTCAGCATAATCCGGCGCAAAATCAGGATAGGCTTCTACCCTCTCGTATGCTTCTTTCGCTTCATTGAATGCCTTAATCTTGGCGTTAGCCGCTTTATTTTGTGAAAGAAGTCGCCTTGCTTCCTTATAAGATGCCATAGTTTCTCCGCTGCAGATTGTTTCCACCAGCTGGAGTACTTGGTCTTCCAACGCGAAGTATTCTTCATTGATTATCATCTGATTCTCCTGCCTCGTGTATGTTGATGACGTCTACTTTGTAGTATAGCTCGAAAATGCAGCCGACTCAACCGTTATTTAGGGTTCGATAGGCTGTTCGCTCAATAGGATCAACTGATAGTGCTCATTGCTTGTGACGGCGTAACGAGTCAGATAGTCGTCGAAAATCACATTATCCACTTGTAGAGCCTTCAGGAAAAGCGCGGGAACACTGTAACAGTCATCATCAAAAACAAAGGCCGTTCGTCTATCCGGGACAACATCTACTAATTTTCTTTCGATGCGTTGATCCGATAAAGTGAAGGCTGCCGTAAAATCATTGATGTCTGTTTCACTCGGCATAAGCTCGTTTGCAGCGATAATCAACTCTTCGGATTCCTCGAACATCGTCAGTCCCCTGCGCTCCCGCAATATGCCCAATATACTTTTGATTTGAAGGATATTTTCCAAATCCGCAGCCATGTTTCGCTCCCAGTCATCATGCTCGACTTCGTATGCCTTTTCCGAAACGACAGAATAATATTCCAAATCCAACAATGCCTCATTCGAAAGGAAATACATCCCATAAACTGTCTTCGTCACATCATCAAACAGCAAAATAACAAAGCTGTCGTTCTCGAACTGAATCAACGGCGTACTTTCTTTTTGTTGCTTCGATAGAGCTAACTCATAAGGCGTATCACCGACAGTAAGATGAAAATCTCTTGCCAGATAACCCTCATCGAGTACATTATCCTGGGTCATACCGATTGTGTACATACCCGTTTCGATTTTGCTTCCCAAAATATACAGGGAGCGGATGACATCCTCCTTGACACCAATCTGGATATAGTCCGCAGCATTTGTCCCGAATACCCACCATTCACTGTCATCATAGGCTCTTCCAATGCGATTCGGCTGCCCGTGCTTCGCTGTGTAGGCTGTAATAGATTGACCGATGTAGGATTCATAGCCGGTAACCGGCAAAGGATACCCTTCATTTTCATCAATGGCCGTTTGCTCGTTCCTCGCGATGCTTGAAGTTGGCGCAATACGTTCATCATTGTCCAAATAAAGAGGGAGTGCATAAGCTATGAATATAAATACAATGAACAATGACACTACTTTGATGGAAAATTTCACGCCTACCCCTCCTTGTGAATTCTGATTGTTGAATATGGTAAAGAATACCATGGTACCTACTATTATACTCTATTTTTGTCAGATACAAAAAGCATTCCGGACGTTTATCCACCGGGGCAACCACTCAAATAAAAAGAGCCGAAAATCGGCTCTTTTTATTGTTTATTTTGGTTGTTTGGAAATCTGATCATTGATGTACATATTGTTGACCAGTCCAATCGAAACGGCCGATACCAACAAGCTGGATCCGCCATAACTGACGAACGGAAAAGTGACTCCAGTCAACGGCATCAAGCCGGTCGCACCACCGACATTGATGACTCCCTGTATCAGGAACATCGTACCGATCCCGGTACAGACCAGTTGGGCAAAAGGATCTTTGATTTTGATCGCATTCTTAAAAATGCGATAGACCATATAGAAAAACAGCACCAAAACGAACGCAACTCCCACCAAGCCTAGCTCTTCCCCTACAATGGACAAGATGAAATCGGTGTGTGGTTCCGGCAGATAGCCCGATTTCTGGATGCTTTCACCGATGCCTACACCGAAAAGGCCCCCCCTACTCAAAGCGTAGTAAGAATTCACTACTTGATAACCGGAATCCTGTATGTCGGCAAAAGGATCGATGAATGATGTGATCCTTTCTATCTGATAGGAATGGAAGAAAGGGATGCTGCTTCCGAATGTCCTCACCACGACGATGATCAGTCCGTATATCGCTCCGATAGCCCCGAAAGTCATGATGCCATATTTGACTTTGATGCCGCAGTGGAGGAACATGACCAGACAGATAAAGGCGATGATGGCAGCACCACCAAGATCGGGCTGCAGGAACACCATCATCACTGCTGCCGCCGTTATCAGGAGCGGTTTCTTCATCGTATCGTAAAAAACAGCATTGATGCGGGATTGGTGTTTGGAAATGAACCAGGACAGATAAAGAATCAGATTCAATTTCATGAATTCCGCAGGTTGGAACCCGATTGTCCCGAAGTAAATCCAGCCGCGCGCGCCTTTTGTTGCGGTACCCGGCCATAAAAGCAAGTAAGCCAATATGGCGAAAAGAACTCTCAAACCATAACGCAAAGTTTTCTCATTTTTGAATATTCGCTTGGACAGAAAGGAAGCAATCAGCGCACCCAGCAAACCCAATGAAGCAAAAATGATTTGCTTATAAAAAAAATATTCCGAATTGTTGTAATCAGTCATGGCTCGATAACTGCTGGAACTGTAAACCATCAGAATCCCGAAACCCGACAGGATGATGTATGGAATCAGCAGGCGCCAATCCATACAGGAGAATTTTTTCTTGATTGCATTTTTAATCATATGGACAACTAAACCCCTTTGTCGGCGGAATCGTTTTTCGATTGATCAAAATAATTCGTGTACATGGCGTTCAAGGAAGCCTCCAAGTCACTCAATATCTTGTGTCCATCTTCCTTCGAGATGATCTCCAATTTTACGGCGTAATCAACTTCACGTGAGAATCCGTACATTTGCGTATCCACCACATCCTCAAAGGCCGGACAGTTCGCAAAACAAAGGTGTTCTTTTTGGCTATTGATTAATTTGTAGATCTTTTCAGCGTCTTGCATCAAGATTTCCAAAGCAGTTGTTTTATTGATGCTATCCATTTTAATTCCTCCCATCAAAAGTTAATGCATTCTATCATGAACTCCCCCGCAGCTCTTGCGGTCGATACAAAAAACATATGGTCATTCAAGTATATTATACCAAACAAATAGGCTGTCGCCTACAACCAGTCGATTCCGGCTGATAAAAGAGAAAAAGGTCCGTGGCAACCATTGCCACGAAACCTTTTTTCAGCATATAGGAATTTATAAATTTTTTCAACTCAGAAGTGCATCACCGTAGGTGTTTCACAAGATTGCAACATGTTTCATGCATCTAAAATGATGTCCAGCTTCACGGGTTAGCCCTTCGGAAATTAGATAAATCTGTCCTATTGCGCTCTTCGATGCTCAGTAGGACAGATTTCCTAAATTTCTTTCAGGGCTGAACGAACCCGTTCAGCTTTTCTTAGAAATTGTTATAGGTTTATTCTGCTTTTTTCTTGCGTTTAGCAGCTTTTTCACGCTCATTTTTATCCAGAATTTGTTTACGCAGTCGCACACTTTCAGGTGTTACTTCGCAATACTCATCTTCTCCCATGAACTCAAGCGATTCTTCAAGCGTCAATGTACGCGGACGTTTGATTACGTTAGTAGAATCTTTATTTGCGGAACGGATATTCGTCATTTGCTTCGCTCTTGTGATATTTACAGCGATATCGTTATCACGAGCGTTTTCGCCGACAATCATACCTTCGTAAATATCCACACCAGGCTCGATGAAGATCGTTCCGCGATCCTCAACGCCCATGATGCCGTAGGTTGTTGTTTTGCCTGTTTCAGTAGAAACAAGTGCGCCTTTGCTGCGTCCGCCGATTTTTCCTGGCAACTCTGGCAAATACGCTTCGAACGTATGCGCCATGATACCATATCCGCGAGTGATGGATAAGAATTCAGTAGAGTAACCGATCAGTCCACGTGAAGGAACAAGGAAAATGATACGGACTTGGCCGTTGCCGCTGTTTTGCATATCTTGCATTTCAGCTTTGCGTTGGCTGATCGTTTCGATTACGGAACCCATATATTCTTCAGGGGTGTCAATTTGAACACGCTCAAAAGGCTCGCATCTTACGCCATCAACCTCTCTGATGATAACTTCTGGACGGGATACTTGTAATTCGTAGCCTTCACGACGCATATTTTCGATCAGGATGGACAAATGCAATTCGCCACGTCCGGAAACGACCCAAGCATCGGGAGAGTCGGTTGGATCAACACGCAAGGATACATCAGTGTGCAATTGTTTCATCAAACGCTCTTCAATCTTACGGGAAGTAACCCATTTACCTTCACGGCCTGCGAAAGGAGAGTTGTTTGTCAAGAAAGTCATTTGCAATGTAGGTTCGTCGATATGCAGAACCGGCAAAGCTTCGCGATGGTCGACAGGAGTCACCGTTTCACCGACGAAGATGTCTTCCATACCGGAAATGGCAATCAAATCGCCCGCTTTTGCTTCTTCGATTTCGACGCGATCCAGACCGAAGTAACCGAACAATTTTGATACACGAAAATTCTTGAATGATCCGTCCAATTTAAGTAAGGATACTTGATCTCCAACTTTGATTGTGCCACGGAATACGCGTCCGATACCGATACGGCCAACAAAGTCACTGTAATCAAGTAAAGCTACTTGGAATTGTAACGGTTCAGCTGAATTGTCAACTGGAGCTGGTATGTGTTCAATGATCGCATTGAACACGTTGTCCATTGTATCTTCTTGATCAGCTGGATCGTCTGACATGCTTGATGTACCATTCATCGCAGAAGCGTAAACAACCGGGAATTCCAATTGTTCATCATCCGCGCCTAATTCGATGAATAGTTCCAGGACTTCATCCACAACTTCGGCTGGTCTAGCAGTCGGTTTGTCAATTTTGTTTACTACAACGATTGGAATAAGTTTTTGCTCTAAAGCTTTTTTTAGTACGAAACGTGTTTGTGGCATTGTTCCTTCATAAGCATCCACAACAAGCACTACGCCATCAACCATACGCATGATACGTTCTACTTCACCACCGAAGTCCGCGTGTCCTGGTGTGTCCATGATGTTGACACGTGTGCCTTTATATTGTACCGCAGTATTTTTTGCTAAGATTGTGATACCACGTTCTTTCTCAATATCGTTGGAATCCATTGCGCGTTCCATGAGCTCAGTTCTAGCGTTCAATGTATCCGATTGTTTCAACAATTCATCTACTAATGTTGTTTTACCATGGTCAACGTGGGCGATGATTGCAACATTACGAATATCTTTTCTAAATTCCATTTGTTGTTTTCCTCCAAAATTTTACTTGTTTTTCACTGCTGTTTGATATGCCAACCGCTACTGCCATTATATAGTCGATCACAATTCTGAATTTGAACTTCCCATCAGCTTTCATTTGCGGAATAGGTGAAAACCCGCTGAAAACTCATGAAGACAACTATCAACTTGTCCAGTCTATCACCTCCAGAACCATTTGGAAAGAAAAAAGTTCAATGTAACGGCTTTCTTAAAAAAGTTTTTCTTCCGGCTGCCACTGCACCATGGATGTCTTTAGGCGGCAAGGATTCTAGAAGCTGTCTCGTTTCTGGAATTGTCCGCAAAAAGAGGCATAATCCGGAGTGATTATGCCTCTGCTTTTCCGAAGGGTTCCTACATGTTTTCGATGACCAGTTCCGCGAATCGGGAGCAGCTGACTTTTTGGGCAGCTTCATCCTTCATCAGGTAATAGAAATCGCGTGTGACCGTTTTGTTCGCAATCGTCTTCTCGATGCCACGGGTGATCAAGTCGCTGACTTCATTCCAGCCGATGTAATCGAACAACATAGCGCCTGATAGCAACACCGATGAAGGGTTCAATTCATCCAAACCAGCATATTCCGGCGCGGTACCGTGAGTCGCTTCAAAGATGGCATGGCCTGTGTTCTGATTGATGTTCGCTCCTGGCGCAATCCCGATTCCGCCGACTTGAGCAGCCAATGCATCGGAAATGTAGTCACCGTTCAGGTTCAAGGTCGCGATGACATCATAGTTCTCAGGGTTCATCAAAATCTCCTGCAGGAAGATGTCCGCGATCCGGTCTTTGATGATCAACTTACCTGCCGCAACCGCATCTTCGTAAGCTTGATCAGCTGCCGCTCTGCCGTCCGCAGCTTTTACGGCGTCATATTGGGCCCAAGTGAAGACTTTATCGCCAAATTCACGTTCCGCTAGAGCATAGCCCCACTTCTTGAAACCGCCCTCCGTGAATTTCATGATGTTGCCTTTGTGTACCAACGTCACCGAAGTACGGCCATTTTCCAAGGCATATTGGATGGCGCTGCGGATCAACCGTTCCGAACCTTCGATCGAAACCGGTTTGACACCGATTGCCGATGTCTCAGGGAAGCGGATTTTATCCACACCGAATTGGGTCTGCAGAATTTCGATGATCCGTTTCGCTTCTTCACTTTGTGCTTCGAACTCGATCCCTGCATAGCAATCTTCAGTATTCTCGCGGAAGATGACCATGTCAGTTTTTTCAGGGTGTTTCAAAGGGGTCGGTACGCCTTCAAAATATCGGACAGGACGCAAGCAAACGAATAGGTCCAACGTCTGGCGCAAAGCGACATTCAAGGAACGGATCCCTCCACCGATCGGTGTCGTCAGCGGTCCTTTGATGGCCACCAAATGCTCCCTGATGACATCCATGGTCTCATCGGGCAACCATGAACCGGTCAAATCAAAAGCTTTTCCGCCCGCAAGCACTTCTTTCCAGACTATTTTACGGGAATCGCCATAGGCCTTTTCAACTGCAGCCTCAAATACTTTTTTGGATGCTTGCCAAATTTCCGGACCGATTCCATCCCCTTCGATGAAAGGGATGATCGGAAAATCAGGTGTATGCAAACCTGTTTCATTCATAACAATTTTTTCGCCAACTGTCATTGCGCAGTACCTCCAATAGTTTCTTTTTCAGACAAAGGGATATAGGTCAGATTAACGGGTCCCACGTATTTTGAACGTGGACGGATCAAAGTCGCTTCACGTTTCTGCTCGAATACATGTCCTAACCACCCGGCAACACGGCTCATCGAAAACAACAGTGTGAAGAGGTCATGTTCTATCCCAAAGCAGTGATAAACTGTGGCAGAGTAGAAATCCACATTCGGAATCAAGCCTTTTTCCTGCAACAGATAGTCCTCTACTTCGCAAGAAAGATCATATAAATCTTCTTTCCCAAATTCCTGGGTCAATTCCTTTGCCATGCGTTTCAGGTGTTTCTTGCGGGGGTCTTCCGTTTTGTAGACACGGTGACCGAATCCCATGATTTTTTCTTTATTGTCCAATTTTGTTTTCAAGTAGCCAGCAACATCTCTGGTTTCGGATTCAGCGATTTCGGAAAGCATATCGAATACGCGCTCATTCGCTCCGCCGTGCAAGGGACCCTTGAGAGCTCCGATGGCACCTGTGATACACGAATAGACATCCGTCAGCGTAGAAGCTGCAACGCGTGCGGTGAAGGTTGATGCGTTAAGATCGTGATCGGCATGGAGTACCAGACAATGATTATACGCTCTGACCAAATCCGGATTCGCTTCTTCGCCTGTCAACATATACAGGAAGTTGGCTCCGAACGAAAGGTCTTCGCGAGGCGCAATCGGATCCAAACCTTTGCGTAATCGTGCGAATGCGGCGACAATCGTCGGAATTTTAGCTTGTATCGAGATTGCTTGAATATAGACAGAACGTTCATCCATATCTTCCGCATACGGATCGAATACGCCCAATAGTGAGACCGTCGTACGCAAGACACTCATCGGGTGCAGATTCTGACGGCACTGTATTTTCAGGCAAGCAATGACACTTTCAGATAAGGCCATATGCGTGTGAAGATCGTGCTGCAACTGCGCAAATTCTTCACGGCTAGGCATTCTTGAATTCCACAACAAAAAGATGATTTCCTCAAACGATGCATCTTTTTCCACTAATTCGTCGATATTATATCCTGAATAGGATAATTGTCCCTCAACAATTGCGCTTAGGGAGGTTTCTGATACGACAACATCTGCTAATCCTTTATGTACTTCCATGATTTTTCTCTCCTCTCAAAAACCTCTCTTCAGCAAATTGGATGGCTTGCTGCTTAATAAGCAAGCCCCATTTTTTTACGGATTACCATCGGCAGGATGCCTCCGTTACGGTAGTAAGTCATATCCACTTCAGAATCAAAACGGGCAATAGTCGTGAATTTGATTTCTTGACCATCTGATTTGACTGCCGTCACAGGAATTTCAGCATGGATACCGACACTATCGTTCAAATCAATCGTAATTTTTTCCGATCCGTCCAGCCCGAGGCTTTCTGCATCTTGACCCGCTTGGTATTGCAAAGGCAATATGCCCATCATGACAAGATTCGAACGGTGGATTCTTTCATAGCTCTTCGCGATGACCGCTTCGACCCCGAGCAACTTGACACCTTTGGCAGCCCAATCACGGGATGAACCCATTCCGTAATCATCACCGGCAAGGATGATCAGCCCAACACTCTCTTCGCGGTATTTTTCGGATGCATCAAAGATACTCATCTCTTCACCTGTCGGCCAGTAGATAGTGACACCGCCTTCTTTGGCAGGGACCAATTGATTGCGGATACGGATATTTGCTAACGTTCCACGCATCATTACTTCATGGTTTCCACGTCTAGCTCCGTATGAGTTGAAATCGCGGACTCCCAAACCTTTCGAAGACAAATATTGCCCCGCCGGTGTATTGACTCCGATGCTTCCTGCTGGAGAAATATGATCGGTCGTAACCGAATCACCGAATTTACCCAAAACTGCCAATTCCTTCAAGGATTCAATCGCTTTTGGTTCAGGCGATAAATTGTTGAAGAATGGCGGATTTGCAATGTAAGTCGATCCCTCTTCCCATTGGTACAAAGCATCATCATTTGTTTCGATTGCGTTCCATTCAGCATTATCATCAAAAACATGCAAATACTCTGCTTTGAATATCTCAGGTGTTACAAAATCTCGGATCATCGCTTCCACAGTATGTCTTTCCGGCCACAGATCAGCCAAGTAGACGGGTTGACCATCTTTACCGTTTCCGATCGGATCGGATTTCAGATTGATGTTCATCGTACCAGCCAGCGCATAAGCGACTACCAATGGCGGTGATGCCAAATAGTTCGCTTTGACCAAAGCATGAATCCGCCCTTCAAAGTTACGGTTTCCGCTCAGTGCGCTAGAAACCAACAAATCACTGTTTTTGATTGCTTCTTCCACTTCCGGCAAAAGCGGCCCTGAATTTCCGATACATGTCGTACAACCGTACCCGACAGTATTGAAGCCCAGTTCTTCCAGGTAAGGAAGTAAACCAGCATTATCCAAATAGGCGGTAACTACTTTGGATCCTGGAGCCAACGAAGTCTTGACGTATTTCGGCACGTTCAACCCCAACTCGACTGCTCGTTTCGCCAATAATCCGGCACTCAACATTACATATGGATTAGATGTGTTCGTGCAGCTTGTGATTGCAGCAATCGCTACGTCTCCCGTCTTCATTTTCACTTCTTCCCCATCGAGGACAAATGAAACTTCTTTTTGTGCATCCTCTTCGGATAGTCCAAATCCGGCATTGCCTTTTGGCGCAATCAATGATCTCTGGAAATCTATTTTCAATTTTGACACAGGTACCAAATCTTGTGGACGCTTCGGACCTGCAACATTGGCCTCGATTGTGCTCAAGTCTATTTCTACGACTGTAGTATATTCCGGCTCCGGATTCTCGACACGGTAGTATAAGTCGTTTGCCTTAACATATGCTTCTACTATAGAAACATGCTTTTCATCTCTGCCTGTCAGCGTTAAGTAGTTAAGCACTTCATCGTCGACCGGAAAGAAGCCGCAAGTCGCACCATATTCAGGTGCCATGTTGGCAATGGTCGCACGATCTGCCAAAGTCATGGAAGATAACCCAGGACCAAAAAACTCGACAAATTTGCCGACTACTTTCATTTCGCGCAACGTCTGAGTCACTTTCAAGGCCAGATCAGTTGCGGTTGCTGCTTCCTGCAGCGAATTGATGAAACGTACACCCACTACTTCAGGAACCGGGAAGAAGGAAGGCTCGCCAAGCATGCTGGCTTCCGCTTCTATTCCGCCGACTCCCCAACCCAATACTCCTAGAGCGTTCGCCATAGTCGTATGGGAATCCGTACCCACCAATGTATCAGGAAAAACCAAGCTTCTGTTTTCGTCTATTTCTTTTTCCGTGACGACTGACGCCAAATACTCAATATTGACTTGATGGACAATACCGGTAGCGGGCGGCACAGCCCGGTAATTGTCGAAGGCTTTTTGGGCCCAACTCAAAAATTGATAACGCTCTTGATTACGCAGGAATTCCATCTTCATGTTCGCGATCAAGGCTTGTGGTGACCCGAAGTTATCAACTTGCACAGAATGATCAATGACCAGATCAACAGGCACTTCCGGATTGATGAGCGCTGGATCTCCGCCTAAATCATGAACCGTTTTTCTTAATGAAGCCAAGTCAACGACTGCCGGTACCCCTGTGAAATCCTGAAGGATAACGCGGGATGGTTTGAAAGGTATTTCGCCTTCATTCGTTTCCGTTGCACTCCAGTTAGATAAAGTGACAACATGTTCTTCTTTGATGCCGCTTTCTCCCACTTGACGTAACAACGATTCCAGAAGAACTCGAATCGAGTAAGGCAATTTAGAAATTTTTATTTTTTCATTATTTTCTAATTTTTTTAATTTATAGTAGTCATATTGATGACCATGCAAACTAAAAGAAGCTATGGCATTTTGATTAAAATCCGACATTTTATTACCCCCGTTTATCATCTGTTTCACATACATCTCACTTAATACGAAGATTATAACCATAATTTAATCAAATGTAAATGTTTTAGCTAAAAAAAATACCGCAGACAAGCACTGACAATCGGAGAAACCTTACATAGATTTGTAAGATTTTTCATTAGAAAAATGAGAGAACCACCTTCCGCCGATACCAAAATGAGATTCGTTCTCATTAAAAAACATTAAAAAAACTCTCATATACTCATTTTTTTATCATTTTAATCATCTTTCTCACATTTATTATTTTTAGTCTCATTCTCTTTCTGAGAAAAATAATATCTTTTTTCAACATATGATAATAGAATCGCATAACCCTTGCCTTTTGATGTGAGGAATTCTAACATCTTTCGTCAATCAAAAAAAGTGAACAAAATACACTGATCTGTATCTTGTCCACTTCAATTTATACTGAATGAGGTCCAAAAATGAAGCGCCATTCATTTTGAATTTCCAGGAAAGCAAAGCTATTGGCTACAATTACCGCATTATTCTGGAGCAGATTTATTTTTTCTCCCGTAACTTGTCTATAGACCAAACCTACCTCTTCAGCTATGACCAACCCTGCCGCTATATCCCACGGTGCCAAGGAAGGCGCGATATAAGCCACTAATTTTCCAGAAGCAACCCAAGCCGTTTCCAGTCCGGCAGAGCCATTGACGCGCAACCCACTACTGTTTCTGGCGATTCTACGCGCTTCGTCCGCATCGGAAACAACCAATCGATTACTGATTGCGACCAGCCCTTCCGATAACGGTAGATCCTCCACCCGCGGCAGTCTACGATCATTGCAATAAGCCCCGTTATCGCGTATCGCAAAATAGAGCTCGTCTCTTACGACATCATAAATATAGCCTAAATGACCAACACCGTCTTTATAGATGCCGATCATGATGGCAAAATTCGCTCGCTGCTTGATGAAATTAAGTGTGCCATCAATTGGATCGATGATCCAGACAATTCCATCCAGATCCTGTATATCGTGTCCTACGCTTTCTTCTCCCAAAATACGCTCATCCGGGAAATGCGCAGTGATTTTTTCATACAGGAACACCTCGATTTCCCGATCCATGTTTGTTACCAGATCCGTTCGCGATGTTTTTTCTTTAATCTCAAGCTCCTTGTTGAACGATTCCCGCAGCAAGTCTGCAGCTTCATGTAACCAAGACTTGATCAGGCTATGCCTTCTATCGATCTGATCCATCCGGCTCCTCCCTTCTACCGCTCCTCTACCCGCGACTTATCCAGTCGTTTAACGCTCCCCTAGAAAGATTTTATTCTTTTCACTTTTCTTTATTTCCTGTAGCACTTTGTACAAAGAATAACCCGATTCTTTCTCGAACTGATTGCCGTATTTCTTTTCCTGCCCGACTGAAGGCAGCACCGTTTTGAATTCACGGTAAGCTTGCATAAAATCCTCTTTACTGATTCCACTTTCATAAGCGCGCTCGACAGCATTCCACAAGGAGATGACTTTAACAATCTCTTCTTTGGACCACTCCACTTCGAACGGATAGTCATAATGTTGCATCTTATTCCCTCCATCTATTCTTGTTTCTACTATATTATACCTGACAAAAAAAATAAAGAGAATCCGGATCCGGATTCTCTTTACCTGTTACTATTTTGGAATTAGATGTGGATCGGCATGCCCAAAGCCAATTCGGCAGCGTCCATGATTGTTTCGGATAAGGATGGATGACCGTGGATCGTCAACGCGATATCTTCTGCGTTCATTCCGGCTTCAATCGCCAACCCAAGCTCAGCAATGATTTCGCTGGCATTCACACCGACAACTTGCGCGCCGACAAGAACGTTATCTTCTTTTGTCGTAACCAAACGAACAAAGCCTTCTGTCTGGTTCAATGACAATGCGCGTCCGTTACCTGACAATGGGAATTTGGATGCTTTGACATCCATACCTTTGTCTTTTGCTTCGGCAGCAGTGAAGCCGATAGTAGCTAATTCAGGATCCGTAAAGGCAACCCCTGGCATAGCACGGTAATCAATTGCAGAGGGATGTCCCGCAATTGCTTCAGCCGCGATTTTAGCTTCGTAGCTGGCTTTATGAGCCAAAGCAGCACCAGGAACGATATCGCCGATCGCAAAAATGTGTTTTACATTTGTACGGCCTTGATTATCGACTTTGACCAAACCACGGTCAGTCATTTCAACTCCGACTACTTCAAGACCCAAGTCATCCGTATTCGGACGGCGACCGACAGTAACCATTACGTAGTCAGCTTCGATAACCTCTTCTTTACCGTTCGCTTCATATTTAACGGTTACGCTGTCTCCGTTGTCGATGGCTTCTTTAGCCATTGCCTTCGTGACGACTGTGACACCTTTTTCTTGGAATGATTTTTCAACGAATTTGACCATATCTTTTTCGAATGTCGGTAAAATTTGCGGAGAACCTTCAAGAATAGTCACTTCAGCACCTAGGTTAGCGTACGCTCCGCCCAGTTCAGTACCGATGACACCGCCACCGACGATGACTAATTTCTTAGGAACTTCAGTCAAATTCAATCCGCCAGTGGAATCGATAACGCGTCCGCCAAATTTGAAACCTTTGATTTCGATCGGACGGCTACCGGTAGCGATGATCGCATTTTTGAAAGTATATGTTTGTGCTGCATCTTCGGTGAAGACACGCAATGTTTCTCCGTCATTGAAGAATGCATTTCCACGGATGATTTCAACTTTGTTTTTCTTCAGCAAGTACTCGACACCGGAAGTCAATGTTTTGACGACTTTGTTGTCTTTCCATTCTTGCGTTTTCGAGAAGTCCAGTTTCACATTTTCAGTTGTGATGCCGAAAACAGAAGAATCCAAAGCTTCTTGATAATGATGTCCAGCAGAAATCAATGCTTTTGAAGGGATACAACCGACGTTCAAACAAACGCCTCCGATCCATTCTCTTTCGATGATTGCTACTTTTTGTCCTAATTGTGCAGCGCGGATGGCAGCTACATAGCCACCAGGTCCCGCTCCAACAACAACTGTATCTAATTCAACTGCGAAATCGCCTACTACCATTGTCTATTTTCACCCTTCCATCAATAATAATTCTGGATCAGCCAATAATCTCTTAATGTTGTTCATTGCTTTTTGAGCAGTTGCGCCGTCAACGATACGGTGGTCGAAACTCAATGAAAGTTTCATAACGCGACCGACTGCCAATTCGCCTTCTGCATTGACGATAGCTTGTTGCGCGATCGTTCCAACACCTAGGATGGCCACTTCAGGGTAGTTGATGACTGGCGTAAAGAATCCGCCGCCAACAGAACCGATATTGCTGATAGTTACAGAACCGTTTCTCATGTCTGCAGCTGCCAGTTTGCCGTCGTGGGCTTGAGCAGCCATGTTGTTGATTTCATCGGCAATTTTGAACATGCCTTTTGTATTTGCATCTTTAACGTTCGGCACGTATAGACCATTGTCTGTGTCTGTAGCGATACCGATATTGATGTAGTTCTTCAATACGATTTCTTGTGCAGCATCGTCGATTGAAGCGTTCAGGATAGGGAAGTCACGTACAGTCGCTGCCAAAGCCTTAACGACATACGGCAAGAAAGTAAGTTTTGTTCCTTGCGCTGCAGCAACATCTTTGAATTTCTTGCGGTGATCCCATAATTTGGACACTTCAACTTCATCAAACAAGGTTACGTGAGGCGCTGTATGCTTGCTGTTGACCATTGCTTTCGCAATCGCTTTTCTCATCGGAGACATCTTTTGGCGTGTTTCCGCTTCGCCCATATTGGAAGAGAATGGTTGAGCTGGTGCTGCCGTTTGTGTTGCTTGAGCAGCTGCTACAGGAGCCGCTTGGACTGCTGCTTGTGCTGAAGCTTGAGCTTGGACTGCTGGAGCTACTGCTTTTGCTGCCACTGGAGCTACTCCGCTGAAGTTATCGATATCTTCCTTCAGTACACGGCCGCCTTTTCCAGTCGGCGCAACCGAAGTGATGTCGATGCCTTTCTCGCGTGCGTATTGACGAACAGACGGCATAGCCAAGACTTGTTTGTTTGGATTTGCTGCTTCAACTACGCCTGATGAGGCTGGTGCATTTGAAGCTGCTGCAGGTGCTGCCGCTGCTTTTGGTGTTGCTGAAGCCGGACCGTTTTGGCCTGGAGCATCGATTTCAACCAATACATCACCGATGACCGCAACTGTACCTACTGGCGCTACGATGCGGACAACTTTACCTGTCACTGGAGATGGGATCTCTTCAACAGATTTGTCGTTCTGAACTTCAACCAAGGTGTCATCTTCGTTGATCATATCGCCTTCCTTGATAGGCCAAGAAACGATTTCGCCTTCCATGATACCCTCGCCTAGAGCAGGCAATTTGAATTGGAACAGTCCGCCTGTTGAAGCTGCAGGTGCTGCTGGAGTTGATGCCGCTGAAGCTGTTGCTGGTGCAGGAGCTGCAGAACCTTCATCCTCGTGACCTGGAGCGTCGATTTCCACCAATACATCTCCGATGACCGCAACCGTACCTACCGGTGTAACAATCTTCAAAACTTTCCCAGATACTGGGGATGGGATTTCTTCGACTGATTTATCATTTTGAACTTCTAATAATGTGTCATCTTCATTGATGGTGTCGCCTTCTTTGATTGACCAAGAAACGATTTCACCTTCCATGATACCTTCGCCTAGAGCAGGCAACTTGAATTTAAAAGACATTTTCTTAACTTCCCTTCATTTGTCTATTTTTGATTTCCGACGCACAAAAGCGGACAAATACAATTCTATGGGATATGGAATTGTATTTGTCCAAGCTTTCAGCTCTTAGAAATGATAAGTTTCTCTTACTTTATTCTCGATATCAGTAGCATTCGGTAACCAAATGTTTTCTGCTTGGCCGAACGGGAAGACAGTATCTGGAGCAGCTACACGTCCGATAGGAGCTTCTAACGATAACACTGCACGTTCAGAAATTTCGGACATGACCATTGCGCCTACACCAGCTTGACGCTGCGCTTCTTGGACAACTACGACACGGCCTGTTTTTTCAACTGAGGCAATGATCGTTTCGATATCAAGTGGAGCAACCGTCCGCAAATCGATTACTTCAACCGAAATGCCTTCTTTTTCAAGTGTTTCTGCAGCTTTGATAGCTTCGCGGACCATTGCGCCGTAAGTGATAACAGACACGTCAGATCCTTCTTTTGTGATGGCAGCTTTGCCGATAGGAACCGTGTACGCTTCTTCAGGAACTTCATCACGGAATGAACGGTACAATTTCATGTGCTCCAAGAAGACAACGGGATCGTTGTCACGGATAGCTGAAATCAACAAACCTTTTGCATCGTATGGGTTCGAAGGGATAACCACTTTCAAACCTGGTGATTGGGCCATCAAGCCTTCCAAGTTATCCGAGTGCAATTCAGGTGTGTGCACTCCGCCACCGAAAGGAGAGCGGAAAACGATAGGCAGATTACGCGTGCCCGCCATGCGGTAACGTGTACGTGCAGCTTGCGCTACAACTGTATCCATTACTTCAAATACAAAACCGAAGAATTGAATTTCCGCGACAGGACGGAAACCTTCTAAGGCCAGACCGAATGCCAAACCACCGATACCGGATTCAGCTAAAGGAGTATCAAACACGCGATCTTCGCCGAATTTCTCTTGAAGTCCTTGTGTCGCACGGAATACACCGCCGTTTTTACCAACGTCTTCTCCGAAGATCAGAACGTTTGGATCGTTTTCAAGTTCAATTGCAAGCGCATCAGTGATGGCTTGGATCATAGTTAATTGTGCCATGATTATTTAGTCTCCTTTGCTTCGTAGTATGCGATTTGTTCTGCTAAAGTTTGATTTGGTTCTTCGAACATGCTCTTCAAGAAGTCAGATACTTTTTGTTTAGGAGCTTGGTCAGCTTCCTTGATGGCATCTTTGATTTCTTCTTTGACTGATTCGATGACTTCATTTTCTTTTTCTTCAGACCATAGACCTTTTGCCGTCAAGAATTTGCGCATGCGGATCAATGGATCTTTTGCTTGCCAGCCTTCCAATTCGGCAGTGTCACGGTAACGTGTCGGATCGTCACCTGATAAAGTATGCGGACCGAAGCGGTAGCAGATTGTTTCGATCAAGACAGGCCCATTTCCGGCAACAGCATATTCTCTTGCTTTTTTGGTTATCGCGTAGACAGCCAAGATGTCCATCCCGTCGACTTGGATACCAGGGATTCCGGCAGCCATAGCTTTCTGCGCTAAAGTTTGAGCAGCGGTCTGCACGTGGCGAGGCGTTGAAATCGCCCATCCGTTATTTTGAATGAAGAAGATGGCAGGTGCTTTGTAGGAGCCGGCAAAGTTGATTCCTTCATAGAAATCCCCTTGCGAGCTTCCGCCGTCACCAGTATATGTGATGGCAACATTTTTCTTGTTGCGTTTCTTCAATCCCAATGCTACTCCTGCAGCTTGCACATATTGTGCGCCGATGATGATTTGCGGTGGTAAAGCTTGGATGTCGTCAGCATATTTATTGCCATCCACATGACCTCTCGACCAAAGGAAAGCTTGCGTCAATGGTAATCCATGCTTGACCAATTGAGGAACATCGCGGTAACCAGGCAACAATACATCTTCTTTTTCGATTGCTGCAATACTGCCTAGCTGGCTCGCTTCTTGGCCGGCTGTCGGCGCATAGAAACCTAATCTACCTTGACGATTCAACGCAGTTGAACGTTCATGTAAAATTCTGGACCATACCATATCTGTCATGAATTGAACCAATTGTTCATCAGAAAGATCTGGCATTAGATCAGGGTTTACAATATTCCCTTCTTCGTCCATGATTTGGACCATGCGAAAATCTGTGTTCGTGCTGCTTAGTAATGCGTCAATGTCGATTTTTGTTTGTTTTGTAGCCATGCTAACACTTTCCTCTCTATTCCCTTGATATTTCATCTCTTTGGATGAGGTTTATACAGATGATTTCAACTGTATCAATTCACAGTTGTTACATGAATAATTTACCACGCATCCGAGATATATGCAAGGTAAAAGGACAGTTTTCATTTTTTGTGCACAGAAAATCCACCACTGCTTAATTGTAAGCGTTTAGCAATTCTTTATTGTTCATTTTTTAACGAGGATAAAATCACGCTATTTTGTTTTATATTGAAACATCATTATTATGTATGTTTACAGATTGTCGCAATCAGATACAAAGATTCTGTATTATAACCAAAACAAAACTGTTGTTACACAAAACAGCAAGCATTGATGGCATGGGCTTTCAAAAGTATAACAGTCCATTCGTTACAACTACCTCTTTTTAAATATCGATTTTCTTCCGTTTTTCACAGTTGATTTTTTATCTTTTCTCGGATCATATCCAGTTGTTCCATTCATTCATGAAATCACAATCTCATCACTATGAAAATTTGATTAAAATAACTCCTCATTCATCTCATGAACAGAAAAAAGGCCATTTCAATTTTAAGAAATGACCTTTTTTATTTGAATTTGTACTGCGCTTTATTACACTAAGCCTTGATAAATCATGGCATCGGCAACTTGCACAAACGCCGCGATGTTGGCGCCTGCCAAATAATTTCCCGGTATGCCATATTCTTCAGCTGTTTTTTCAGCTGTCTTAAATATGTTTGCCATGATAGCCTGTAGCTTACCGTCAACTTCTTCGAATGTCCAATGGCTATGAGCACTGTTCTGTGCCATTTCGAGTGCCGAAGTGGCGACTCCCCCTGCATTGGCCGCTTTAGCCGGACCATAGTAAATATTATTGTCCGCATAGACTTCCACAGCTTCCAACGTACTCGGCATGTTCGCGCCTTCGCTGACACAATAAACGCCAGCTTTTACTAATCTTTCAGCTTGGTCTTTATCGATTTCATTTTGCGTAGCGCTAGGCAAGGCAATATCATATTTCAGATCGAAGTCCCAGACGCTGCCGTCTTTGTATACCGCTGTCGCTTTTTCGGCAGCGTAGACCGTCAATCTTTCGCGACGAACTTCTTTGATATCCTGTAGCAATTCGACATCGATACCTGTTTCATCGTAGATATAACCGTTCGAGTCGGAACAAGCTACAACAGTTCCGCCAAATTCATGAACTTTTTGGATAGCATAGATAGCTACGTTTCCGCTTCCGGAAACAACTACTTTTTGACCGGCAAACGATTTACCATTTGCTTTCAGCATTTCCTGTGTATAGTACACCAAGCCGTATCCAGTCGCTTCTGTACGCGCCAAACTTCCGTTCATGACGACTGGTTTACCGGTAAGAACACCTGTTTCAGCACCGTTTAAGCGTTTGTATTGGCCGTACATATAACCGATTTCACGTCCACCAACACCGATATCGCCAGCAGGAACATCCAGCGTAGGGCCGATATGTCTTTGCAGCTCAGTCATGAATGATTGACAGAAACGCATCACTTCAGCATCGGATTTGCCTTTAGGATCGAAATCGGATCCGCCTTTTCCGCCGCCGATCGGTAATCCGGTCAGGCTGTTTTTGAAGATCTGTTCAAAACCTAAAAATTTCAGGATGCTCTCATTGACGGTAGGATGAAAGCGCAGACCGCCTTTATAGGGTCCGATAGCCGAATTGAATTGGACGCGGAATCCTTTGTTGACTTGAACATCCCCTTTATCATCCATCCAAGGAACTCGGAAGGAAACGATGCGTTCAGGCTCCACCATTCTTTCAAGAATGTTCCATTTTATATAGTGCGGATTTTTTTCCAAAGCAGGCTCGATCGTATCGAACAACTCTCTTACCGCCTGTAAGAATTCTTTTTGATGCGGGCCTCTATCTTCAACCTTTTTATAGACTTTTTCAATATAATCTTTAGCAGCTGTCATAAAAATCATCTCTTCTTTCGCTATAGAGTTAAAAAAACCTCACACCATTGTGTAATCATTTTTTCATTTTTCTATTTTACACATACCCATTCTATATTACAAGAGAAAAGATGAGTCTAGCTTTTTTTTTTCGAAACGTGTACTATGTAACGTGAAGTGTTTTGCAGTTTGCAAGTCCAATCATTTCAATATAAAAACCAGTAAAAGGAGGAATGCATGCATGATCACTATGGATAACATCATCCGTGAAGGTCATCCTACATTGCGGAAGTCAGCCGACTTGGTCGCTTTCCCTTTATCTGCGGAGGATCGGAAAGTCGCCGCAGAAATGATGGAGTTCCTTTCGAACAGTCAGGACGAAAAAATCGCCGAGCAACTCAACTTGCGCGCAGGAGTCGGTTTGGCGGCGCCGCAAATCGACGTATCCAAACGCATCATTGCGCTGCTGATACCAGGGGAATATGAAGATGATCCTCCTGAATTGGCTAAAGTGATGTTCAACCCTAAAATCATCAGCCACTCCATCGAAAGCGCCTGCCTTAAGGGCGGAGAAGGTTGCCTTTCAGTGGACCGCGAAGTTCCGGGATTTGTCGTCAGACACAGCCGCATTACGGTATCCTATCAGGATGCCGAAGGTGTGACCCACAAAGCGCGCTACAAAGGATACACAGCCATTGTTGTCCAGCACGAAATCGATCATCTTAACGGCGTTATGTTCTACGATCACATCAATGAACAGGCACCCTTTGCAGCTGCAGACGATGTCATCATCATCGAATAGGAAGAAATGAATAAAAAAGAAGAACGGACCTGCATTTAGTGCAGAACCGTTCTTCTTTTTTTCATTTTGTAAGATATCTCTCCAGGAATTGCTTCGTCCGATCCTCTTTTGGATGATAGAAGATTTCTTCAGGGGCTCCCTGCTCCAGAATGACGCCTTGATCCATGAAGATGACGCGATCGGAAACTTCTCTCGCAAACTCCATTTCATGCGTCACGACGATCATCGTCAAGCCGCTGTTGGCAAGATCCTTCATGACTTTCAATACTTCGCCCACCATCTCCGGATCCAAAGCCGATGTCGGCTCATCGAACAATAGCGCATCCGGCTCCATCGTCAACGCGCGGGCGATGGCAACGCGTTGTTTTTGGCCGCCTGACAGCTGCTCCGGTTTGGCATTGATGAATTTACCCATTCCGACCTGCTCCAGATAACCCATGGCGATTTTTTCGGCTTCCTGTTGGGACTTTTTCAGAATCTTCACAGGTCCTACAGTACAATTATGCAGCACATCCAAATTGTTGAACAAATTGAATTGCTGAAATACCATCCCTAATTTACTGCGGTACTTGAAGATATCATGCTTCGAGTCCAAAACGTTCTCGCCGTTGTAGATGATTTCTCCCGCTGTCGGTTTTTCAAGTAGATTGATGCAGCGCAATAGCGTCGATTTACCGGACCCTGATGAACCGATGATACAAACAACTTCCCCTTTATTCACACTGAAATCGATGTCCTTCAGCACTTCATGCTGACCGAAGTTCTTCTTCAGATGCTGTACGTCGATTACTTTTTCCATCAAATGATTCCTCCCGTGGCAATTAATTTGCTCTGTCTCTTTCTGCTTGTTTTTTGCGAGCCATTAATTCTGGTGTAGTCAATTGGTCTTGACCCGCACCCATCATCTGATAATTATCAGGGCCTTGCATTTTTCTTTCGATGGCACGCAGAATGCGTGTCACCGTGAAGGTCATGACGAAGTAAATGAGTGAAGCCACGAAGAATGATTCGAAATAACGGAAATTATTTCCGGAAATCGATTTGGTCGTAAAGAACAATTCCGAAACGGAGATGACGTTCAACACGGACGTATCCTTGATATTGATGACGAATTCGTTCCCTGTCGCCGGCAAGATATTCCGGATGACCTGAGGCATGACGACATTGCGCATCGTTTGCAGGTGGTTCATCCCAATTGCTTGGGCTGCTTCGAATTGCCCTTTGTCGATGGAAATGATTCCACCGCGGACAATCTCCGACATGTAAGCACCTGTATTGACCGATACGATAAGCAACGCTGCGAAGATACGGTTCATGTCAATATCAAACGCCAGAGCCGCGCCATAATAGATGACCATTGCTTGAACGATCATCGGCGTACCACGGAAAATTTCGATGTAGCATGACAGCAAAAAATTCACCATATTGTACACATGTTTTTTCCATCCCGATTCAGCAACCGGAATCGTACGGATGACACCAATCATAAGACCGATTCCCAACCCAATGATGGTCCCGATTAAAGCTATATATAATGTTGTCCACGCACCTGATAAAAACTGTCTCCAGTTTTCTTCGATGATGCGGATAACCCAACTAAACTCCATTTAATTTATGCCCCTTTTTGATGTCCCATCCACCAGAATTATTCAGCTGATGGTTGGTTTTTGATTGCTTCTTCCATCATTTGGATTCGTTCTTCTTCGGTGATACCGCTCAGAATCTCGTTGATCTGATCTTTCAATTCGCTTTCTTTGATCAAGCCGATTGCGATCTCTGAATCAGCCACGGATAATTCAAACGTATCCGCTTGATCCAATTCGATCATTTTAAAAGCTGAATTGGCTGCTGAAGCGCTGATTGCTTCCGGGCGTTCCGAGACATAAGCATCGATTGTGCCTGACTCCAATGCGACGCGCATAGATGTGAAACTATCCATTGCCGGTTGCTTTTGCACGCCTTCAATCTGATCGATGACGCCATAGTGTAACGTGTTCAACTGTGCAGTGACTTTTGCATCAGCGAAGTCAGCCAAAGTTGTTGCATTTGCATAAGCCCCATCAGATTTTACGACCATTACCAATTCAGTTGTATAGTAGGAATCCGAGAAATCGATTGCTTCTTTGCGTTCATCTGTCGGAGACATACCTGCAACGATTGCATCGATTTTAGATGAAACCAATGCCGGAACCAGACCATCCCATTCTGTTTTGACGATGACCAATTCCTTGCCTAAGCCGTCCGCCACTTTTTGGGCCATCTGAACATCATAGCCATTTGCGTAACCGTCAGCGCCATCAATTTTCACTGCGCCATTGCTGTCATCATTTTGTGTCCAGTTAAAAGGCGGATATCCCGCTTCCATTCCGACTACGAATGCATCCGATTCAGCCGAACCATCTGCTGCCGATGAATCCTCAGTAGTTCCGTTACCGCAACCCGCTAAAATAAACAAACCCATCAAAGCCGCCATTGTTGTTTTCCATGTTTTTACTTTCATCTCTAGTTCCTCCTAATGTTTATAGTCCTATTTACATGCTCAAAAAAATTAAACAACCCTCTTGTCCAACTACGTTTTTGTCCACCTTTCTACCCATAGAGCGTCATAACAACGATAATTCAGTCCGTTTTTGTGCAAAAAAATAGACTATAAAGCAAAAGGCCCTATAATCCAGCTTCCTTCTGCCCGCAATACCGAAAGTACTCCACAAACGATTTTGGGCAAATCGTTCTGACAGTGCCAGGATTCTTAATCCTGACCCCAACACAGCCAATGCTGTATTTCGGCGAACACCCCTTTCAAATGGGCATTTTACTCTTGATGTCCGCAGCCTCTTCCATTATTGTATGATCGTATGACATTATTGTATGCTATTATACTGTACGTAATTTTAATTTGCAACAAAAAGAGCTTTGCTAAGCCAGCCAGTACCCTTCACGCACTGGCTGTCCTTGTTTTATTTCATTTTAAATACCGATTTTGGATGCTATACTGACTTTAATAACAAAAGGGAGGAACTGTTTCAATAATGTTTACTATTCTATTCGATTTGGATGATACCCTATACGACACATCAAGGCCGTTCTTCCAAACATTGGCAGATTACAGCTTTAGGAACAACTACAGTAACGAAGCCAGCTTCGCTCTTTTCCGCGAGCATTGTGACAACGCCTTCGACCTATTCTCCAGCGGGGAGCTGACGCTAGCCGAGTCACACATCATGCGCACACAGCATACATTCGCCGACTTGGGTCTTCCGCTCACCGCCGAAGAAGCGATGCACTTCCAGAAATCCTATCAAAAAAGGCAAGGGGAGATTGTGTTGAGTCCCGGTATCGAGCGGCTTTTGAATGAACTGGAAAATAGAAATATACCAATTGCCGTCTTCACAAACGGTCCTGAAAAACACCAGATGAAAAAATTCAACGCCTTGAATCTGGAGCGATGGGTGCCGCCAGCACGCATCTTCATTTCCGAAAATATCGGTTGCCCAAAACCCTATGCCGAAGCCTTCGCGCATGTTCAGGAGTCTTTGAACGCAACTCCCGGCGAGCTGCTTTTCATCGGGGATACGTATGAAACGGATATCATCGGCGGTCAGGCTGCCGGTTGGACTACCTTGTGGTACAACCATCGCCGCAAGCAGGAGGATGAAAAAATGGTGCTGGAGCCAACCTTCTATTCTGTTGCGGAAATGCACCAAGCCATAAATGACAACATCTCAAAACGAAAGGAAATGTGACCTATGATCCAGACAAAATTAGCCATCATCGGGGTCGGCCATGTCGGTTCCCAGGTATTGACCGACTGCAGTCACCTCAACTTATTTTCCGATATCATCCTGATCGACAGCAACAAGGACACGGCAAGAGGCGAGGCTCTTGACCACCGCCATGCGTTGGCCGCCAGCTACCGGACAAACAGTAAAATATACGCCGGCGATTACGCGGATTGCGCCGATGCCGACATCATCATCATTTCCGCGGGCGTCAGTGAGAAGCCGCGCCCGGGTGAAGATATGCCGCCAAGAGCGTTGATGGGCAAAGAGAATGCCATTGAAATACGCAAAATCATGACAGGCATCACCCGGTACACAAAAGATGCCATCATCATCCTGATAACGAATCCGGTCGATACAATCACCTACATCGCCGAAAATGAGTTCAACTATCCGAAAGGCAAGATTTTCGGCACCGGAACGACTTTGGATACTTTCCGCTACCGTCAGATTGTTGCTGCCCACTATCAGGTCGATCCAAAGAACGTCAGCGGATACATCATGGGCGAACACGGCAGTACCGCCTTCCCGGCTTTCAGCAGCACGACTGTGGGTGCGCTCACCCTTTCCCAAAGCGATGCTTTATTAATGCCCGCGATACCATTGGACCAGGAATTCGTCAGCCAAGAAGTGGTCCACACGGCATCTGATGTCTTCAACTGGAAAGGCTGGACCAATTCAGGCATCGGGGAAGTCGCAGCGGCCTTGGCCCGCGCTGTCATGCTAGACGAGAAAAGCATCTTCCCTGTGACCGCAACTGTCAATGGCTTATACAACTGCCACGGCGAAGCGGCCTTCAGCATGCCTTGCATCATCGGCAGGAACGGCTTGGAGAAACAGATCCCTTTGCCGCTGGATGATGAGGAATACGAAAAACTGCAACTCTCCATCAAAGATATTCAATTTACGCTGCAATCCGTGAGATAGGAAAAGCGCAACCGCATCAGGGCTGATTGGCCGGATGCGGTTGCGCTTCTTTTTGTTCCTATATAGACAAGCCTACATGCTGAGTCTGCCATGCTCTTCATAGCGTGTGACTGTTGTGATGGCGTTCTGCTCATCGACAAACACCACCAGCGGTTTGTGTTCCTTCGCTTCCTGTTCATCCATCATGCAGTAAGCCATGATGATAATTTTGTCGGACACCTGAACGCAACGGGCAGCGGCACCGTTCAAGCAGATCATGCCCGAGCCGCGTTCGCCTGCGATGACGTAAGTTTCGAACCGGGCACCGTTGTCGATGTCGACGATTTGGACCTTCTCATATTCGATCAGCCCTGCGGCGTCAAGCAGATCCTTGTCGACAGTGATGCTGCCCACGTAGGAAAGCTCCGCCTGGACAACAACGGCGCGGTGTATTTTACTTTTTAGCATATTGAGTTGCATTGTTTTTCCCCCCACTTATTCCGTGATAAAATTATCGATCAGACGCGTTTTTCCGATATATACCGCCAAAGCCACTAATACAGGTCGCTCGACAGTGTCCACTTGCTGCAGCGTGCGCGCATCCACCAACTCCACATAGTCGATCTTCGCGATCGGTTCGGCTTGGATCGTTTCCGAAATCGCATTGCGGATTTTGGCAGCATTCTGTTCTCCGTTCGCAAGCAACTGCTTGGCGACTTCGAGCGCTTGGCTCAGCACCAGTGCGGCCTTACGCTCATCTGCTGACAGGTAACTGTTGCGCGAACTTTTAGCCAATCCATCCGCTTCCCGGATGATCGGGCAGCCGATGACGGTGACGTCCAGATTCAGGTCGCGGACCATCTGCTGGATAACCGCCAATTGTTGGGCGTCCTTCTGTCCAAAATAGGCACAGTCCGGCTGCACGATGTTGAATAGCTTTGTCACGACTGTGCAGACGCCCCGGAAATGGGCCGGTCTGCTTTTCCCGCATAGACTCTCCGTCAGACCATGCATATCCACAAAGCTGCTGAAATCGGGATGGTACATTTCTTTCGGCTCGGGATGGAAAATCAGGTCCACTCCGCTGGCTTCGCACAAAGAGGCATCCTTTTCCAGATCTCTTGGATAGCTTTCCAAATCTTCGGATGGACCGAACTGCATCGGATTCACAAAAATACTGACGACCACCCGATCATTTTCGCTGACGGCTTTCTGCATCAAGCTTTGATGGCCTTCATGGAGATAGCCCATCGTCGGAACAAAGCCAACCGACAAACCTTCCTTTTTCCAGGCCTTCACGGCACTGCGGATTTCTTCAACCGTTGCTGCAATCTTCATTCGTGATTACTCCTCTAATATAATTTTTCGATGACCGCATCTGACAACGCAAAGGTGTGCTCCGCTGCCGGAAACGCGCCGCTTTTCACTTCAGATATATAGTCTTCGATGGCGTTCTCCATCTGCGGCCCTATTTCTGCATAACGCTTGACGAATTTCGGCGTGAAATCGGAGTAGAGTCCCAGCATGTCCTGATAGACCAACACCTGGCCGTCGCATCCGTTCCCCGCGCCTATGCCGATGGTCGGTATCGAAATGCTCTTTGTGATCAACTCAGCTAATTTGGCTGGGATGCATTCCAGCACCACCGCAAAGGCGCCAGCCGCTTCGACAGCCTTCGCCTGCTCGATCAGACTACGCGCCGCTTCCTCATCTTTGCCTTGGACCTTGAATCCACCGAAAGCATTGACGGATTGCGGCGTCAAACCGAGATGCGCCATGACTGGTATGGAAGCTTCCACGATTGCCTTGATCTGCGGACAGACTTCAAGACCACCTTCCAGTTTGACTGCCTGTGCCCGGCCTTCCTTGATCAGCCTGCCGGCATTGACGACCGCATCATAGACGGATGTCTGATAAGACATGAACGGCAGATCGCTTACGACCAAGGCGTCCTTTACCCCTCTGGCGACAGCATTGGTGTGGTGGATCATATCCTCCATCGTTACCGATAAGGTGTCTTCATAGCCCAACATCACCATCCCCAACGAATCCCCCACCAGTACCGAGTCGATGCCCGAAGCATCGATCAGTTTGGCAGTGGAATAGTCGTAGGCAGTCAGCATCGTCAAACGCTCATTCTTCTGCTTGGCATTGCGGAAAGTCAAAACCGATTTCTTCACCCGAATCCTCATCCTCTCTTCATCCAAATATAATATATTATTCACACATTACGTTCTGCAGGGAATAATGTCAACTACTTTTTGAAACTGGAAGCCCTACGAATAAAGCCAATTGTCACGACAACTGTATATTTCGATTGGACTGCAGCAGAAATAGGCTTGGACAAAAAAATAACATTTAGATAGCCGACCACCTACCGACTTCAGTAGAGTGAATTCATTATATTCAGTGACAATAAAGTAATAAGGTTAACTCCACTAAAATAAGGTATAATCTATTTGTTGAAGAGATTATCTTCAAGGACGAGAAAAGTAGGTGAACAAAATGGGAAAATACCAATTGGATTACAAAGGTCAGGCAGCTGTGACGAAGTATCATGAAAAACAGACGCCTGCCAAATTTGACAAAAAGCAACAACTTGAAAAATTACGTGCGGAGTACTTGAAAAAGAAGCAAAAATAAACAGGCGAACTATATCGGCATTGAAATACCGATCTTCCGGGAACACCCATAGCTTGTCCAGCGAGCGTTTATCTCGCGGTTGTGATGCGCGTGGCAGTTTGGAAAGTTCCATTCGCGGATATACACACACACTTAAACCGCTCTGTGCCCCCGCCTCCCCTTTTTGCCAATAATTGTAATATGGAGTTTCCTTAGAGGTTGCTCCACTTTATTTTGAACACAAAAATGAGTAGCTAATTTTAAAAATTAGCTACTCATTTTTGTGTTCAAATTTAAAAGACACCGTCGTCCGCGATTATCTCTTTCGCGCGCTCCTCGGTTATCTCCTCAAAATCTGCAGAAGCGTTCATGATGATTTCTTCGTACCAATAATCGGATGCTTCCCAGGTTTTGCTCTCCGGAACATACTTAAACATCCAGTCACCGTATTTCAAAAGGAAATTTTTCCGATTCGTCCTCGTTGTTATATAATATTTTGTTTTTCTCATCATTTCATCTCTTCCCTCTAGCTAGCCTCTTTGAGTTATTGATACACCCGTGCTTATGAATATTTATGCATATATGAATTTTTAGTCTTACATGATCCATTGCATGATCAAAAAAACAGACCTTAGAAAACACAGAAATGGCTCTGTATCAAATTTCCTAGGGTCTGTTAATTTAATTTGATGGAGACGATGGGTATATCCGTGGCGATTGCAATCAATTCCAACCGACTACAAAAAAATTGCTTATATTATAGAAGATAAAATTTCAACCGAATAAGTAATGCTAAACGATAAGAATCAAATAGACGTGCATATAGACGTGGATTTAGACATTAAAAACCACGGGGCAGAAGTTTTATTGCATCTATTTAAACATCATCAATTACAGCGAGAATCTGCAGCTCTTCTACTTTTTCTTCAAACCCTTTTGTTGGATCAAGAGATATACGCTTTTGACATGAATAACGTTTTTCCTCTAAATACATACTTTTCCACTGATCCTCATCACGAAAATTCTCAGTTGCTTTAAACCGGTATACACCTGCAGGAATTCCATGTTGATTCTCTAAAATTTGAATCTGACCAGATAATGAACTAAAATACGATCCCGTAATTTTCCCACTTAATTCAAAAACGGTTTCGTCTAAATAATTTCTTTTTTTAAAGAGGACTTTTTCTTCTTCTGTGAAAGTCACCTCAACATGATCTTCACTTGAAAATTGAATTGAGGATACATTTTCCCCATCAACTTTTTTGGCCATTTCCGAAAATGTTGGTGCAAGTTTCGACGCAAGAGGTGGAATCTCTGGATTAATATTGATCGTAACATTCCCCGAACCTGTATTTACAACTTGAATACCTTGCTGAGTATTATCCATATTCAACTCCACTTCTTTCCCCTCCTCTCGCGCTTTTAGTACTGTTTTAATATAAGAATAAGATGTTTTAACGGCATTCCAAATATGCTCGGAATTTTCTGCTACTAACGGAGCAATCGGCAAGGCTAGATCCCTCATCTGAATAACTAAATCAGCAATGAAAGACCCCTCCCTCACCTCAACCAATCTGATACTTAAATTTTCTTTATCATTTTCAGACATTCTACTTTTATTTTCAAAATGTAAATAGGTTTTATCCAGCAAAGTTTCAAAACTGGAAAGAGATTCTAAAATAAACCTTAGATTGTAGCCTTCTTCCTTTTGCAACTCATTTCCAGCAATTTTAAATGTAATTTTTTGGTTATCTATGGCATTCTCCACTAGGCAACTCCTCAAAAGTATGAATTGTTTATTTTTATATTAACAAAATACCACTAGTGTTGCATTAAAAAATAAACAAACCGAATTTTTAGACAAAAATAAAAAGTCCTTTACAATGGTTGGTAAGATGACTTATCCAAGACCACTATAAAGGACGACTACTATGGATAAGCATATAGGAAAAACTTCATTTTGTAAATGGACTGAACCTGTCTCTTTTGAAAATCTACCAGTAGGACTTCAAGAAAAAATCGATCCGACGGATGCTTATGTCAAAAAACTTTTTTTTGACCGTTTTCTCAAGTTGATGCTCAATGCTGTATACAGCCAAAGAGCCAGTCTCCGGGATATACAAGCTTCCCTGTTGAACCCAGACTTTCAAGCCGCGATTGGTTTAGAGTCTCTCAGTTCTTCACAGATTTCTCGGAAAATCCGTGGGATTGATTCTGCCATTCTGGAGGAAATATTTTACTTTTTGGTAGCTCTCGCTAACCAAAATAAGCGTAATGACAAGCTTCCTAAAGCGTTCATCGTCGATTCGACAACTGTCTCTCTGAATAAAAACCGCTATCCTTGGGCCGAGTTTCGGAGCACCAAGTCAGGCATAAAATTGCACCTCCGTCTCGCTTATATAGGGAAAGGCGACGCCTACCCAGACAAGGCAGTCCTCACGAATGCTTCCGTGCATGATGTCAATAAACTGGAAATCGTGGTTGACGAGAAGCTGGCCACCTATATCTTTGACCGGGGGTATATGGACTTCGAGTTGTTCGATAAATTTTCCTATGGTGGATTCTTCTTCGTATCTCGCATCAAGAAGAATACCCTTGTACATGTAATGTCCGAATACGAGGTCCCTCCGGGAGGAGACATCCTCCAAGATCAGATGGTCGTTTTGGGCGGAAAGAATGGATATCTAACAGAACCGTATCGTTTAGTGGAAGTAACGGATACACAGGAGAATAGGCTGCGCATCATTACCAATCGGTTCGATTTGTCAGCGGAAGAAATCAGTCAGATGTACCGTTCTCGTTGGCAGATAGAACTGTTTTTCAAGCAACTAAAGCAGCAGACGACTATCAAAAAATTCTTCACGCAGGAAGAAAATGGCCTAAAAAACCAAATCTATCTTGCTTTGATGGCGCAGCTTCTCACCTATCTGGTAAAGTTGGAAACACACTCTGATCTTTCTGCCCTGACAATCCAGCGCTATCTATTCGCTTTCCTATGGAAAGCTAGTGAGCTTTGGGAGACTAGGATTCGGGGAAAACCGACCGAATCAAAATAAAGGGACGCTTGCAACTACAGGAAGAAATAAAAATACATTGATATAGTTCATTATTATTACAATCTGGAGAAAGTCATCTTTCTGCGTAAGCATAAGAATTTTTTTGCATTTTTTCCCGAAAGTAATTTATGGAAAGCACTTTAAAAGTTTATGCAACACTAGTGACAAAATACAAATAAATAACAATAGCCAAAATGAGACGCCTTTCCAATTAACTACAGCAATTCAAAAGGGGTCTGCAGATCACCGACACCCAGACCAGGTGAAACACCGACTCAGCTTGTGAAGGCCGCCCTATTTCAGGGCCTCATAGGACCATCCAATTTTGGATACTCCCAGCGCAATTTTACGCCACCAGATCTGAACTTCGTCAAATTTGACAGGGTTCGTTAGTTCTGGCCAAAAGACGACGTCGTTTTAAACGACGGCAGGGGTGGCATAAAACTATGCAGGCCCGATCATTGCATGACTCCCTATTTTAAGGACTCATAGATACAGTTGGGAACGTTTCGTTCTGTCCAGCTGAAAGCCAACTTTGGCTTTAGCCCAATCTAATATGACCCGTGCTGAAAAGTCAGCTCGGCTCTGCAAGCTGTCGCACATTTTTGTACGATAGCTTAGGCCTGTCCAATTTTGGACACCCCAACGCAATTCTGCTTTCGGCTTTCAGCGTCTCAAATCTGAGATGGTTCCTGGATGCAGTCGCGCTTTGCGATTCCGTTAGTTCGGCCGAATTTTCGGCTGAACTTTAGATCTCGTTAATTTTAACGGCATCTTATTTCAAACGGCTGGGGTAACGTTATGTTAGGTCGCGGGTTGGTTGTTCAAAAAAGATCGACCAATAAATGATAGACCTCTCCAATTTTGGAGGCATCTGTAAGGTCGGCTCAGTTTTGAGCATATCTGCATACCCATTTCAGGTACTCAGCTTTTCACAGGTCGAATCTAGTGCACTAATTCGGTGCATTAGGGTAGGACAATTTTGGGTCACCCTTTCAGTGACAGACACTTTTGTCCGCAACCCGCTCAATTTTGAGCCGGTTCACTTTCTTCCAAAACTGGAATAAAGATCAGTCGCGTTTCGCGACGGAACTTGTCGGAAAAATTTCCGGGGTCTCCCCAGTTTTGGGTAACCTCTCTTGGGCTTGCTGAAATTTCAGCACCCTCTCGCATCCAAGATCATCTGGAACCACGACTCTCTTTAGAGGCCGGCATAGTTTTGTGCAACCCTGCGTAATTTCCCGCAACCCAAAATAAAAAAACGCTATCCATTAAGGAGTAACGGAAGTTTTGAACATATTCAGCTGGATGCAGTATCAAGAAAATAGATGTGCATTTATACGTAGAATCAGCTTGTTCAGTTTTTGTTACCTTGTTCGTTCGTTGTTAATGTCTCTTGGATTGACTACTTCGATATTACTAGGGTTATTCGGGTTTATAAATACAAGGATCGATTTCCCTTCCTCGTCTACGCTATCTACCAATTTATATGATGTTTCCATGTTGTTCACCACCTTTCTTACTTACTCCTTAATTATACCAGAAAACACACATTCTCCTGTTTGAGCTAAAGGTTTGGCCAGAAAAATCTATCCAGTTTTTGACCGATCTTTAAGGCTGCGTGATATTCCGCAACCCATGGAACATTCTGTTAGAATTAACGACACCTTGTTAGGTCTCCCCAATTTTGGGTAACCCTACTATGGGGCCCCATTTTAGGGCGTCATCCTGCTGCTGTTCTGAGCTGGGGGAATGCCTAGTCAGGTGATCGCGCTACCTCATAATCAAAAGGGGTCGGTGCGTTACAGTCCCCTGAAACCATTAACAAATCGTTACCGAGATCAAATAATACCGTCGCATATCGCGACTGAATTCGATAGCTAACCTTTCGCCTGTAGTTCCATCGCATTGACCGTCCAAATATTCCACATCGAAAGAAATACCCGCCTATGAGCAATTTATATATCAAATATCAAAACGCGCTTAGCGGTATGTTTTTTTCGATTTAATCATATAGGCATTTATGCTCACATTCGCAACCCCTTTAGCTATCGAACAAAAATGTACGACAACTAAAGGGTGCCCCATTTTAGGGCGGCCTATCTCCCTAGACCGAATCTAGTCAGTTCCGAACAAATTGGGCTGTTAGTCTTTTTTGACTAACAGCCCAATCCATTTCTGGATGCGGCATCCAACCGGCTGAAAAGTCAGCTCGTTGCTCAAGCCATCTTTGGATGCAGCTATAATTATGCCCAACGCAATTTTGCTTTCGGCATCTCCGTAATTCACGTTAGCGAGATTGCACACTCAGTTACACATTTACCTAAACTATCTGGATTTACCAACACTTTTAACAACTTTGTCCCAGAAGCCGTCAGTTTGTATTTGTCATCTTTCGTCATGTAATATCACCCTGAATTATTCATACTACCCGAAACTTTGACATGAATAACCCTATTTCATCTGCAGTATTGGATTTTTGGCAGAGTTGTTATTTTTTCCCTTTCAAAATGTCTCTTAGAGACGAAAAGAAGCACGGAGTGCGATTGTTATTGTGTTTTTGGGCATACTAATCCCTTTGTTCGAACGATTTTTTTAAATTAGCGGGATCTCACCAAGACAAGGATTGAATTTGCCGTAAGATATGAAAAAATTCGTCTTGATAGACATGATGGGTACTGAGTTTTAGCATCATGCGTCTTCCGCTGTGGATCAGTTTCCCGGCAATCTTGAAAAACCGAAGACGAATACTCTGT
>NZ_FOQC01000012.1 GCF_900113645.1 Trichococcus flocculiformis | reverse complement strand
ATGAAACATTTATCTTGGGCGGTATGCTTACCAACATGTGGATGTGATCCACACAGGCGGTCGCTTCGATTATTTCTACACCTTTTCTTTCGCATAACTGCCGAAGTATGACTCCTATATCTTGTTTTATCTTTCCGTAAATTGCTTGCCTCCGGTATTTGGGCGCAAAAACTATGTGATGCTTACAATTCCAAATGGTATGTGCTAAACTATTTTTGTCTTGAGACATATAAAGAATCCTCCTAAGTCATGAATATTGGTTGGCGAACCAAATATATTCTAGCACTTAGCGAGGATTTTTTAATACACCGCTGGAAGCTCTCCGGAACCATGGGCCTAGCCCATGGTTTTCAATTCCACAAGAAAACCATGGAGCTGCCTCGAGGCAGCTCCATGGTTTTTCTTATTATATTCTGTATCGCGACTCCGCGGAACCTACTGCATGATTACATTTCTGAAAGTCTGTCCTTCACGCTCTCGTATTCTTCCGGCGTGATGAGGCCTTCCGCCAATATTTCTTTTAAGCAGTTGATCTCCGCATCCAGATAATCCGGCAAAACGGGTTGCGAATTTGTTGAGGAGTTCTCTTTTTCACCCGGATGCAAGCCTTGGATTTTGTCCAGAACGACATGAAAGTGAGGCTCTTTTTTTGCGGCGGAGTGGGTGGACATTTCCACAAACCAGCCATCAAATTTCATCCTTAATTCCTCTTTTCGCATCTGCGTGTACTGGATGCTGAACACATCCTCTTTATGCTTGTCCTCAGCCTTGGCTTTGGATTTGATCAGATATATTTTTTCATCGGTCACCAATACATATTTTTTCGGATTCTCTTTCATCCCGAAATGAAGGTACTCCCCTTCAGAACAATACTGCTCAGCTAATTGCAGAATAACATCTTGGCACGTTACGGACACAACTGTCTTCTCACCAATTTTCACCATGTTACCACCCCTTCTGCTTAATCCCCCAGAAACATCCAATCACTCATTTGCTCGGCCTGTAGTCTACGCAAATCGGTATCTACGCCTGAAATCCTATACCTTTATTATCGCATCTGGGACAACAAAAGTGCTGTTCTTCCGGTGTGCTTCAGCAAGTATTTCCGCCGCGGAACACTGCCCCATCCAAAAAAACAGCAACGCAGAGGACCGAAAAAGGACCCTCGCGTTGCTGTTTTATTTATAGTTTATCTTGTCTGAATCGTTGCGGCTCACATAATGGAAAGACGATCTGTACTTTAGCAGAACATTTTCCGCCGGCTCATTTCTGCTATGACTGCCGTCAAAAGATCCAAGCGTTGCACAATGGAATCCAGCTCCACATATTCGTGATCGGTATGGAAAGCGCCGCCGATCAGACCGATGCTGCAGACCGTCGGAACACCGACACTGGTTGTGAAGTTGGCGTCGGATACGCCTCCCGATTTCTTGAACGAAACGAACGTGTCAATTTGCTTGCCGACATCCTCGAAGACGCTCCGCAACGCTTTCGCTCCCGGCACATCGACCATAGGCGGACGCTTGCCGATGACTTCGATGTTGATGCCGATCTCCATTTCGGTTGCATGACTCTGCAATTCCTCCAACATATCAAAGAAGGCCGTGACGTCTGCGGGATTTGAGTAACGGTAGTCCAATTCCATCTGGGCGTGCTCGGGGACGACATTCGGTACGCTGCCGCCTTGGATTGTGCCCGCATTGACAGACACACCGGCATCGTAATCAATCAAAGTATTCATGCGAACGATCCAATGAGCCAGTTCGTTGATGGCGCTGCGCCCTTCCTGGGGAGCGTCGCCGGCGTGGGAGGGCCGGCCCTTGAAATGGATCTTCAGTTTTTCGATGCCTTTCCTTTCCTTGATCATCGAACCGTCCGCTGAACTCGGCTCCATGACGAAGGCGAACTTGGACATTTTGGCTTTCTCGATGATCACTTCCCGGGAATAAAAGGAACTGATTTCCTCATCCGGATTGTGGATCACACAGATGTTGAGGCTTTGCTTCAGTTTTCCAGGCAAGTTTTCAAGCAGATAGGCCGTCAACAGGCTGCAGCCTTTCATGTCATAGACGCCAGGCCCATAAAGCCGCTCTCCTTCTATCTTGAAAGGCCGTCTGCTCGCTTCGCCATCCAGGAACACAGTATCAGTGTGGCCGATGAAGAGCAGATCGATGGGTTCGTCTTGAGCATTCGTCGCCACCAATACCGGCCCCACCTCCGGACCGACCGAAACCAGCTCGGTCAGAAAACCTTGCTGTCTATATTTCTCTTCCAAAAACGCCGCCACTTCCCGTGTACCCGCAGGATTTCTGCTGCCACTGTCGATATTGACGATCGTCTCCAATTCACGTAAATACTGATTCCTATCAAAGCTCATGGCCATTCCCCCTTGGCGAAATTATAACATTCACTCCTGTCTAAAATATACCGTTTTTTAAAAGCGTTATCAAATTAACCCTGACATCGATTGTCGCCATACATGACGAAACCAGATCCAATCGCATATTTGCAGACAAATTCCGGAATAATTCTTCCGTATCCCCTATCCATTTCTAAGCTATTTTGAATTTTCGAGCTATATCCTTTTACATCTGCCGCTGACTGCTCTAAACTGAATAATAGTAAACGTTATCATAACAGGAGGTTATTGAATGGCAAACAAAGATGTATTCACTTTTTATAATGGTGTGACGATTCCCTCCATCGGTTTCGGGACATGGCAAATCCCTAACGAAGAAGCCTACGCAGCGGTGACGATGGCTTTGAAGAATGGCTATACGCACATCGATACGGCGCATGCTTATCACAATGAGGAAAATGTCGGAAAAGCGATCCGCGACTTCGGCATTGCCCGCGAAGAAGTGTTCGTGACCAGCAAGCTGCCTGCGCAAGTAAAAGATTTCGACGGCGCCTTGCAGCACTTTGAAGAAACCATGAATAATCTTGGCTTGGATTACTTAGATCTTTACTTAATCCATGCGCCATGGCCATGGGATGAGATCGGCAAGGATTGCACCGAAGGCAACATCCAAGTTTGGAAAGCCATGGAACAGCTCTATGACGAAGGCCGGATCCGCGCAATCGGGGTTTCGAACTTCTCCATCAAAGACTTGCAAGCGATCCTGGACAATTGCGACATCGTCCCGATGGCGAATCAGATTCCTTTCTACATCGGCCGCGACCAAAAAGGACTGCTCGCTTTCTGTCAAACACACAAAATCGTTGTCGAAGCCTATTCACCTTTAGCTACAGGTGCGATTCTGGATAGCCCGGAAATCAAGCAGATGGCTGAAAAATACGGCGTGACGTCGGCGCAATTATCCATCCGTTACTGCTTGGAGAAGGATACCTTGCCTTTACCGAAGTCCACGCACGAAGCGCGCATCATCGAGAATGCGCAGCTTGACTTTAACATTTCGCCGGAAGATGTGGCCGTTCTGGATGCCATGAAAGATGTACGCGCAAAATAAATCATCAAAAAATCCTTGCAATGGACACATTCCATTGCAAGGATTTTTTTATTTTTACAGATGATAATTTTTACGAAAAATAGCAATCCATGCGAGTGCGCTGCTCCGGTGAGGCGCACACTCACCGAAGTTCTTCGGTAACTTCCAGCCGAAACTTCGGCGAGGCTGCGTTCATCGGATGATCCCAGCGGAATGTTGACCGATTTCCTGCGAAGGCACCGTTCACCGGAGTTAGAGTCGATGTATTCGATCATCAGCATACTTCTTCCCCCTAAATGATATTATCCTCTTTCTAAATCGTAGCGGTAAATATCCGAAAGTATACTAATCCGGACTGAAGCTGTTCAAAAGTACGCCTCTTTTGAACAGGTATCTCCTTTTTTACCAAAAATTCAGCACAAATTGTTCCAATTGTGTATTTACTATTGGAATATTAGCGGATTTTAGTAAAATTGAAAATAAATATTGTGAGAGTCGCTTTGGCCTTGTATAATTAAATGTAAGTTAACGTTTACATGATTTTATAAGCTTGAATTTACTTCCTTAAGACAAACAGCAATTTCCATATTTCATTTTCATTAATTAGTTTCAAAACAATAAGATTGGGGGACACTTATGATACAGAAAAGACAGCCTACTATGAGTGGCGCAGAGGAACTCTCCGAGCGATTAAAATACGGTTTATTGGCCGGCTTCGCCTTATTGATGGGCGGAGTGGCTTTCTTATTCAACAGTCCAAGAGAAATTTATGAAGGCAACCTTACCATCTTGGCCTCTCCGGCTAACCTGTTGACGGACTACATGGCTTTGACGAACGTTGGATCGGCATTGTTCAACGTTTCACTGATGACGCTGCAAGCCATCTGGATCGTCCGGATGGCAGATGCAAAGATCAACGGTCCGGTCATAGCCGGTATTTTAACGATTGCGGGATTCGCTTTTTTTGGCAAAAACTTATTCAACTCCATGCCCATCAGCATCGGCGCTTTCACTTATGCAAGGGTCACAAAAGTACCGATACACAAATCTTTGCTGGCCGCCCTTTTCGGAACAGCCTTGGCACCGCTGGTCAGTGAGCTCTCCTTCAACCTAGGCATCGGTCAACCCTATGGTGTGTTTCTGGGGCTGGGCGCCGGTTTTGTTTCCGGCTTCCTGATTCCCCCACTGGCGCATCATTTCGTTACCTTCACAAGAGGATTCAGCCTCTATAACGTCGGCTTCACCTGCGGCATCATCGGAACGGTCTTCATCTCTTTGATGCGCAATTTCGGCTTCGAAATCGAAACGGTAAATATCCTTGCCAGCGGCTATAACGGTCCATTTTCAGTGCTGTTGTATTCACTGTTCAGTTGCATGTTCCTGATTGGCCTGCAGATCAACGGATGGAGCTTCCATGGGCTGAAGCGGATCATGCGCCATTCGGGCCAATTGTCCACCGATTACCTGGAACTTGGCGGTTTAGGTGCGACGCTCATCAATATGGCATTGCTAGGATTCCTGGCTACGACATACATTCTGTTGATGGGTGGAGAAATCAATGGTCCGGTCCTGGGTGGCATCTTTACTGTCATAGGCTTTGGCGCTTTCGGGAAAAACGTCAAGAATGTCTTGCCGATTCTGATCGGGGTCACCCTGATGGGCAGACTTAACTATCAGGACAATCAATCAACAATCGTCCTTATTTCAGCACTGTTCGGAACAACTTTGGCACCGTTGGCCGGCCGATACGGGAACATTGCGGGCATCATCGCCGGAGCCATGCATCTGACGTTAGTCATGAATATCGGTTATCTTCATGGTGGCGTAAACCTCTACAACAATGGATTTTCGGGTGGACTCGTCGCTTCGATACTGGTCCCCATCCTTGAAGCATTCCACCTTCACCGGACCAACCAACGCGCCTTGCGCAGACCAGTCGATCCGGCTGATGAAGTTGAAGTAGATCGCACTAATTAACAGAAATATCCAGTCAGATTTTTTAATCCAGAAAAAAGAGATACCTTACGAGGGGACTAAAGTCCATTCATAAGGTGTCTCTTTTTAAATGAACAGACGCATCGCCGCAATCGCGGTCATGATCATGATGATGCGCTTGTACCACACTTCGTTTATCTTCCGGACGAATCTGATGCCCATCCAACTCCCCAATGCGATAAAAGGAATCATCAGCAACATATACCGTAGTGTTCCCCAAGTGACGGTCCGCCACATAAAGATATGGAATGGCAACTTCACAATATTCATCAGCAGAAAAAACCAAGCCGTCGTTCCGATCATCTTATTCTTGGTGAGATCTTGTGACAGCAAATAGACATTGAAAATGGGTCCTGCGGCATTGCCTACCATCGAAGAAAAACCGCTGACAGCCCCGACCATCCAATGGAAGATTGGATTTTTTGGAAGCGGCAAAACTCTTTTGGCGATCTCTCTGTAAATCAAAAGTCCTAAGCAAATCAATACAACTATGCCCAATAAGGCTTTGAACTGCCTGTCATCAAGATAATTACCCGTGATGGCGCCTATAGCGATACCCATTACGGCGGCAGGCAACAATTTCAGCACATCCCTGAATTTTCCCTGTTTGCCGTACTGAAAGATGGCAATCAAATCCCCCAGCATCAGCATCGGCAACATGATTCCGGCTGACGCCTTCCCGCCGAAAAGAATGGCAACGAGCGCCACCGCCGGAATTGTCGCGCCTTGTATGCCGGTTTTCGAAAAACCGATGATGATTGCCGCAATGATCAGCATCATCCATTCAATCCCATTTAAACCCAACATTCTGATATATGCCCCCTCCCGTGATTCCTTTCATTTTACCGATTTTCTAATTAAATGACAATGACTCAGAGGCCACAATCTAGAAAACGCTTAACCTCTTGACCTCCTTGAAAAAAAGTGCGCGATATTTGGGTTAGGAGGTCATCCAAACCTCGCAATTGCCAGTGAAAAGCGTTAAAATATAACCAAAGACGTATGCCAGCAACGACTGATTCCCTCAACCATCGCTCTTTATTGAGCCCACCCTGTTTTAAACAACTATGTAAACGCATTCACTACTAAGCTTCTGACTTCTATACAAGGTACTCCTGAGTCCAAGCGACTATCCGGAACACATTTTACCTTGCTCCAAAATAGCCCATCCTTGTATTTTTTTCAGATTCGTCATCTTTTTTTGCGCCCAAACCTCAAAAAAATCTGTAAAGGATGTGACACACCATGATCGTCAACCGCAACACCATACGGGAACAAAATGAGACCATCGTTTTGACAGCCATCATCAATCATCCCAATACTTCACGAGCGGCCATCTCTCATGATTCCGGACTCAACAAGGCAACCGTATCTGAAATTGTCAAAAAACTTCTTAAGGAAAAACTTGTCGTCGAACTCGGTACAGGTCAAAGTTCCATCGTTGGTGGGAGAAAACCGGTGTTGTTGAAGGTGAATGCAAATGGTGGATACGCGATGAGTTTGACCATTACACAAACAAAGATTTCTTCCCTCGTCTGCAATCTGCAAGGCAAGATCGTCGCCCAATATGATTTGGTCAGAAAAGTTGAGGCCAGCAATATCATCGACAGCATCGAAGAAGTCGTTCTCTATCATAGGAAGAACCTCAATAAAACACCGTTTCGCTTCGTAGGTATTGTAGTGTCAATCGACGGCTTCCTGCATGAAGATGAGATAGTAGCATCAACTAACAAAATGTTGGAGCATCTGACGGCCAAACATCTGGAAAGCGACGCTATCGACTGTCCGATCTATCTGGAAAATCAGAATAATCTGGCCGTGATTGCCGAAGCGGTATTCGCCCACTCTCCGGGGAACATCATCAGTATCGATCTGGACGAGGGCATCGGCTCCGGAATTTTGTTGCAGAACCGATTGTTCCGCAGCAAAAATAGTCTGGCCGGGAATCTGGGGCACACGATTCTCTATCCATTCGGAAAAGCTTGCGACTGCGGCAAACAGGGGTGCCTGAACCAATATTGCTCAACGGGAGCTTTGGTCGCGGAAATCAGAGACCTGAAGAACGATTCCTCACTTCATTTGACCGACCTGATTGCCCTGTACAAGACAGGCGATGAAGATGCCAAAAATGTAGTGGGACATCTCGTGCTGCATATGGGCGTCGCAATCAGCAATGTCGTCAGCCTGTTCGATCCTGAAAAAGTCTATCTGAATGGCGATCTTTTCCGTGCATTACCGGAATGTGTGACAGAAATCCAAACGGAATTGAACCGAACATCCGGACATAACATTCCGGTAAGTTTGTCCTCACTCGGACAAAATGGAGCTCTTTTGGGCGGAATCGCATTAGCACTCCAGCATTTCTTCCAAGTTCCTCAGCTGCAGCTGCACTTTGAAGAATGAAGTTTCGGATGAATGGAACGCAAATCAAAAAAGAATCAGCCTCTTTCTGACGTCACATCCTCACAGATGTGACGTTTTTTTGACACACTATTGATTTTTGTTAATTATTAATATAACATTTTATATGTAGATACATGTATTCGGTTTCATGAAACGACAGTCCGTATTGTAGGATGCCTTTTCGTTATACGGAAATCTGACAAGAATCATCTTTGACCTATTTGATGTAGAGAGGAATTATCATATGACCTTACGCCACTTTTTATCCTTCTTTTCTGCGGCCTTCTTGATCATGGCCATGTATATTGCCGGGAATGCCGTCGGTTTCTTCGTCGAGCCCATCACTTCGGAATTAGGCTTCACGCGCAGTGCCTTTTCGCTTTACATCAGCCTATCGACTCTGACCGGCGTTTTCGTACTTCCTCTGATTGGACAATTTCTCCCTAAATTTGGGGCAAAGCGCTTGCTTATTGGAGGAGGACTCTGGGTTTCGCTTGGATTTGTGTGGCTGGCATTCGCCACTCGTTTATGGCAATTTTATCTGGGAGGCATCTTCCTCGGTTTGTTCATGATGCCGATCACTATGTTTCTGGCGATTTTGTTGATCAACAATTGGTTTACCGCCAAAAAAGGATTGATGATGGGCTTGTTGAATGCCTCTGGAGGACTTGCGGGAGCTATCATTTCGATGATCATGCCGACATTTCTGGATAACTTCGGTTGGCGCATGGGTTACTTTTTGATTGCAGGACTTTTCGCGCTTCTGACTGTCCCGAACGGACTCTTTTTGCTGGTGGAAAATCCCGGAACTGTAGGCCTGAACGCTTATGGTGACCAACTGCCCGCTTACAACGAAAGCAATCAACCTATACACGATCTATCCATCACTTATGAAGATGCCAGAAAGATGAAACCGTTTTATATCCTGTTCATCGGCATTTTCCTTTCAGCTTTCGGAGGCGGAATGATGCAACATTTACCCGCGCACTTCAGCGGGATGAACTTCACATACGGACAGGTCGGCACATTGTTCTCGCTCGTCATGACCGGTATGATCATTGCCAACATTTCCGTCGGGGCCATCAATGACAAAATCGATTCGACCTTCACGCTTACACTTATTGTTGTCTGCATGCTGATTGCCTTGTTCTTCCTTGCGACAACCCGATCGTTCCTGGCCTTGTCGATCGTCATGTTCATCCTCGCATTCGGGATAGGCGGGCCAGCGGTGTTGACCCCTTTGATCGTGAGCGAAATCTTCGGTATCGCGGATTATCCGCGCATCTGGTCCATCCTCGGCATGGCGCCCTCCATCGGGATGTCCATCTCCGGCCCGCTTTGGGGAGCCGTTTACGACCTGACCGGTTCTTACGCAATCGGCATGTATGTGATGATGGGTCTGGCCATCCTTTACGGCATCTGCTATTTTTTCGCACTGAAAAGAGGCCCCTTAAAACAGCCTCTGAACATAACCAGCATCTAAAGTAATGTATGTAAGAAAAGCTGAACGGGTTCGTTCAGCCCTGAAAGAAATTTAGAAAATCTGTCCGCCTGAGCATCGAAGAGCGCAATAGGACAGATTTATCTAATTTCCGAAGGGCTAACCCGTAAAGCTGGACATCATTTTAGATGCATGAAACATTTTGCGAACTTGTGAAACACCTACGGTGATGCACTTTTGAGTTAAAAAAATTTTATAAATTCCTATCCCATTATAAAACCGCACAGTCATGCGCCTGTACGGTTTTTTTCTATTTTTTCAGTTACTTTCTCAACTGACTATTACTCTTCTTCAAATGGTCCGGTACTTCCTGGACTGCATTCAAATCAAGGTTACCTCTTCCCATGACATTTCCTACTGTCACTAAACGCAAACATACTTCGTTAGATGACGATCACGTTCCTCTGGTTATCTCCACCACACTTTGGGAAATGAAATAATACCCATACTCTCCCATGCGCTCCGGCGCGTCTTTCATACCATTCGTCACCCAAGAGTAGATCATCCCTTGATAGGCGAAGGCAACGGCTGTGATCCAGTGTTCATAAGGAATGACATTTTTTTTCGTCTGGACCTGTTGCTCCAGACGTCCTCTCAGATAGGTGTTGAATTTGAGCGGAAAGGAATAGCTGCTTCTTCCGTTGAAAAGAACGCTGAAGAAGCGTTCATTTTCTTTGATGTAGCTGAAGATGTCCGTGAACGCTTCAACTGTTTTTTGTCTGAACTCCGTTTCCATAGCATCGGACAAAGCCGTTTTCGTGATGGCTTTCCCTCTGTCCTGAAGTTCCTGGATCAGCGCATCGATATTTTTCTCCAATAAATCATGCTTGTCTTCATAGTGCAGATAAAAAGTTCCCCGATTCACTTTTGCACGTTTCGTAAGTTCCCTCACAGTCACTTCTTCGATGGATTTTTCTTCCAACAGTGTTATCAACGCATGCAAAAGATTTTTCTTTGTAGCTAAAACACGTTTGTCTTTAGATTGTTTATCAGGATTCATTATTAGCTCCTATTTTCAGAGTCTGGTCTGGAATTCTTTTCTGATATATACTTCCAAAATGCTAAGATTATTATAGTATAGCAACCCCAAGATAACAAGTGTAACGACTAGTCTCAAAAGGTTCATGGACCTAAAAAAACTGCTCCGGCCCGTTGAAATAGACCTAAGCAGTTTTTCAGGATGAAATTAGGACAATTAGCGTACCTAACGACTAATCGTCATTGTTTCCGCCACCGAAAAGCAAGAGCAGACGGAGCAGTTGCAAGAAACTCATGAAGGCAGCTGCGACATACGTCATGGCAGCTGCGACAAGAACTTTGCGTGCTTTCGGCACTTCTTGTGCATTCAGGATGCCACCATTCGAAAGAATTCTCAAAGCACGCCCGGATGCATTGAATTCGACTGGCAATGTGACCACTTGGAACAGGAAGCTGAACGAGAAGAAAAGAATACCCAAATTGAGGAACGTCTGGTTCATGCCAGAGAAAACACCGATCATGATCATCGGCATGGAAAGTGTCTGACCGAAATTAGCCGCCGGAACCAGAGCGGCACGTAACCGCAACGGAATATAGTTTTTTTGATCCTGGATTGCATGTCCGACTTCATGGGCAGCGACGCCGATGGCCGCGACCGAAGTCGAGTTGGCTGTCGTATCTGAAAGACGCAAAACTTTAGCGCGCGAGTCGTAGTGGTCCGTCAGATCTCCGCGGACGCGTTCGATCCGCACATCATGGATGCCCGATTGTTCGAGGATGAAGCGCGCTGCATCCGTAGCGGTGTATCCGTTTTGGCTTTTCACTTGGTTATAGGTATTGAAGGTACGCTTGACGAATCCCGAAGCAATCATGGAAACCGCGATGCCGAAGATGATCAATATATAGGTGCTATCGAAGAATGGATACAACATGTATCATCAACCTTTCTTTTATTTATTCTACAGTATAGCATCCGATTGTGAAGAAAGGATGAAGGATGCTTAGGTTGGGATAATTTTATAAAATTCTTTAGATATTATTGTTTGCAAAACCGGATTCCGCTTGGACGGAGTAAATCAACTGAAGTGGGAGCAGCGCGCTGCTGTCCGTGGGTTTCCACCAAAACTCTAGGGCTGCCTCGAAAAATCGAGACAGCCCTCAGTTTTTCTATTGATTTTGTGTCCGGTATTTTTTCATGACTGTTACCAAGCGCTCCATCGCTTCCATCAACGTTTTCGTAGGTGCCCCCAGACTGATCCGCTCATATCCTCGACCCTCGTCCCCGAAGATGTAGCCTTCATCCAGGAACACTTGCGCTTCCTGCTCCATGATTTCTTCCAACTGCTTGTGCGACAACCCAAAGGCACTGAAATCCATCCATTGCAGGTAGGTGCCTTCCAGATCGAAGACAGTCACTTCCGGCAGTTCCTTCGCCAAGAACTTCTTCAGCGTCTCATGGTTGTGCCAGATCAAAGCTTTGAACGCCTCCAACCAGTCCTCGGCTGCCGTGTAGGCGATCTCTGTCGCCTTCAAGCCGATAACATTGGTTCCTCCGCCAATGCCGGTCATTTCCATATCCATCTTGAAAGCCGTGTGGAGCTCCGGATTCGAAATGATGACATTGGAATTGCGCAGGCCCGCGATATTGAAGGACTTGCTGGCGGCGGTTGCCGTGATGCAGATGTCCGCAGCTGATTCGGATATGGATGCCATCGGTGTGAAAACATGGCCGGGCATGATCAGATCATGGTGGATTTCATCCGCCAAAATCACAACATCATTGGCGGCACAGATGTCGACGACACGCTCCAATTCCGCTTTGGTCCAGACGCGGCCGACTGGATTATGCGGGTTGCTGAACAGCATCAGCTTTGTATTCGGTTCTTTGGCTTTCTCAGTCAAACCCTCAAAATCAATTTCATAACGATCACCGTTGCGGATCAAAGAATTGTTGATGAGCTTGCGTTTCGTATTTTTGATTGACTTCATGAACGGATAATAGACCGGCCCCATGTAAAGGACACCATCGCCTGGATCGGTATACGCCCGAATAGCGGAATAGAATGCCGCGATGATGCCTGGTGTACAGATGATCCATTCCTTCTTGATTTCCCAAGCATGGCGGTTTCCCATCCAATTGATGATTGCGCGGTAATAGTCTTCGGTCGGCAGATCATAGCCCATTACGGCTGTTTCAATGTATTCCTGCAAACCCTCGACGATTTCCGGCGCTGTCTTTATGTCCAAATCCGCAACAGAAAAAGGAAAAACATCCTTTCCCACATTCGGATTGCTTCTGTACATGGCTGCCCATTTTTCGGACCCTGTATTGCTCCGATTGATGGGTGTTTCGAAATCATACTTCATCTATTCATCCTCCCAACATTTTACTTACTTTTCATTTTATCACTCGTTTTCACAATTGCTACCCCTAATCAGATTTTAATCCAAAGAAAATGGAGAATCCATTTCGGAGATTCTCCATTTTTCTCACATACAATCAAAGACTCACCTTTTAGTTTTTCTCTTCAGCATTATGAGGTAACTTTGATAATTTTTGTTGCCGCCTGAAAGGTTGTAGACTTCCTTGAAGCCTAAATTGATCAGGATATTCTGGGCGGCATTTCCGGTCACACCTTTGTTGCAGTAGGTAACTGTCGGGATATCTTTGGAAAGCTCACCGGCGCGTGCGCGCAGTTCCCCTAGCGGGACGTGGATCGCATCTTGGACGTGGCTCTTCTCGAAGTCTTTGGCGGAACGCGTGTCGATGACCTGGATAGATTCGCCTTTTTGCTGCATTTCGACCAGCCGGGCTGGCGTCATCAAAGGATTTCCGTGTAAGGCGTTATCCAATGCCATGCCTGTATAATGGATAGGATCTTTTGTCGTTGCGAATGGCGGTGCATAGGCTAAATCCAGATGGAACAGGTCTTCCGCTTTCGCCTTGAAAGTGATGGCAGTGGCAAGGACATCGATCCGTTTGTCCACACCTTGCGATCCTAAAACTTGTGCGCCTAAGACTCGTCCGGTGGCTTTATCCGCCAATGCCTTGATGATCAGTTCCTTGCCGCCAAGGTATTCGGCGTGGTCCGGCTTGATGTTGTATAGGACTTCCACGGCATAACCGGCCGCCTTCGCTTCTTTTTCGGTCATGCCCGTCTGGCCAACATGCAGATCGAATACGCGGAAGATGCCGGTACCCAGCACCCCGCGATGTTCCAGATTTCCGCCTGTGATCACATCTCCGGCGATACGTCCCATCTTGTTGGCCGTAGAGCCTAATGGACGGTAAATCGATTTGCCTGTAATGGCGGAGAAGCTTTCGGCCACATCACCGACCGCATATACATCCTGGATGTTCGTCTGCATTTTGCTGTTGACGGCAACTGCACCCGTCGCTCCGATCGTGACGCCGATTTCTTTGGCGAGCTCAGTGTTCGGTCGCACGCCGGCAGCCAGGATGACGATATCCGTTTCGATGGTGGCACCATTTGTCGTCACTACTTTTTTGACGGTCCCCTTACCTTCGATGGTCTTGACCGTATCCCCGAGGTGCAAATGCACCCCGTTGGCCATCAGCACTTCTTCCACCCGGAAAGCCATATCCGCGTCCATCGACGGCATCACTTGATTTTCCAGCTGCACGATAGTAACATCCCAGCCTTTATGCACGAGCTGTTCGGTCATTTCCAGACCGATGAACCCGGCACCGATGAGCAGCGCTTTTTTAGGTTGGTTCGTTTCCGAGTAACTTTCAATCTCACGAAGGTCCTGGATATTGCGGACGTGGAAGGCATTATCGTATTCAGCCTGATCGAACGGTGGAGGCGTCAGCGGAGCCGCACCTGTCGCGAAAACCAACACATCATAAGCGTCCTCTTTGACTTCGCCGGTCTTCAGATCTTTAACTTGAATCATTTTGGCTTCATGATCTACTTTCGTCACTCTGTGTTCTGTAAAGATGGAGACATCATATCTCTTTTTGAACCATTTCGCATCTCGTGGTGTCAGGCGATCCACTGAATCGACTTCCCCGCCAATTTTGTAGGGGATCCCGCAGACAGAATAGGAAATGTCCTTTCCTTGGTCATAGACGACAATCTCCGCTTCCTCTGTGTTTCTGCGCGCTTTGGCTGCAACGGAGGTGCCCGCCGCTACCGAACCGATTACGATGATTTTCATAATTCATTCTCCTTTTCAGTTAAAAGATGGCTTATTTTACCGCCTTTACAGGATTCACTGCACTATTTTCTTTTTCCGGAAACCAATGTCTTGTTGAATTGGCGATTTTTACCAAAATCAGCATCACCGGCACTTCAGTCAAGACACCCACAACCGTCGCCAATGCTGCTGGAGAATCCATTCCGAACAACGCGATGGCAACCGCCACCGATAATTCAAAAAAGTTCGATGCGCCGATCATCCCGGCTGGTGCGGCGATTGCGTGTGGAAGCTTCAAGGCCTTGCTTGCAAGATAGGCAATGAAGAAGATCAGGAATGTCTGCAGGATCAAAGGTACTGCGATCATCAAAATGTGCAACGGGTTCTCCAGGATGACCTCTCCTTGGAAAGAGAACAACAAGACCAGCATCAACAACAACCCCGCTGTAGTCGCGCCATCAAATTTCGAAAGAAAATCCTTCTCGAAATAAGCGACGCCTTTTTTCTTTGTGACGAAGATCCGCGTCAAGACTCCTCCAACCAAGGGAATCACAACGAACAAGATAACGGACAGAATCAAGGTATCCCAAGGCACCGTTACATTGCTGACACCTAGAAGAAATTTGACGATCGGAACGAAGGCAACCAGAATGATCAGATCATTGGTCGCAACCTGAACGACAGTGTACGCTGGGTTTCCTTTTGTTAATTGGCTCCAGACAAACACCATCGCTGTACAAGGTGCAGCTCCCAAGAGAATCGCACCAGCTAAGTACTCCGTCGCCAACTCGGGCGTAATGAAATTCTTGAAGACGACAAAGAAGAAAAACGCGGAAATGGCGTACATGCTGAACGGTTTGATCAACCAGTTCACTACCCATGTGACATAGAGTCCTTTCGGATTTTTTCCGACATCCCGGACACTTTGGAAATCCACCTTCATCATCATCGGATAGATCATGACCCAGATCAACACGGCCGTCGGGATCGAGACGTTTGCATATTCGAATTTCCCGAAGAATTCAGGTATGGCGGGCAGATATTTACCGATCAAAACCCCCACCACCATACAACTGGCTACCCAGACACTCAGATACTTATTGAAGAACGAGATGCTTGTTTGCTCTTTTCCACTCATTTTATTATACCCCCATTTATTGTTTTACGCTCTTTACAGCTCTATTTTTGCGTCACCTGATCAGCTCTTTTTTCTATTGCACACACCGCTTTTGACCGTACAGGTTCGCAGATGCAGGCCGGTGTATCAGCCGTCAGTTCCGCTGTGTCCGCCTTGAATTTTTCAAAGGCGTTTTTATTCAGGTCGTAATAGTGCCACGTGCCGGATTTTTCTGTCGTCACCAATCCCGCCTTCACCAACAGATTGATGTGATGGGATAAAGTTGGCTGGGTAAAATCGAAATGTTCTAGTATATCGCAGGCACACATGGCCCCACAGGAAAGCATATCGACAATTTTGACACGCTTCGGGTCGGCCAAAGCTTTTGCGACTTTTGCATAATTTTCATAATCCATGATTGCTGAATCCCCTTTTTACATAGAAGTTTTTCTATCTATCGTGGAAAAAGAAACTCGAGCCTAGGTAACCCGAGACACGAGTATTCTTTATTTTTGCTAGCAACATCCGCCATTCCCACAACCGCACGAGCCCTTAGTTGCTTTTGCAGCTTCCTCATGTTTATGGTGATGATGGTGCCCCTGTCCACCGCAGCCACAGCCGCCTTTTTCGCCATGGCCGCCGCAGCAGCCGGATTCTTCTTTTTCTTCTTTTTCCGCTTCGGCAAATTCCTCCGAACCGCCACAACCACAGCCGCCGCAACCACATGAACCTTCCGTTTCTTCAATGAAGCGGACGCCGATGTAGCTTGTGATTTCATCGTTGGTCGGATAGTTGCCGCTTTTCACGATTGCTCCATCCACAACAGTGATCGGCAATACGCTATTGCCTTCCGCCTCGATTTTTTCTTTAACGGCCTTGTTGAGCGTGAATTGATCCGCATCATCGGTTAAATTAAAAAGCAATGCCTCGTAATTCTCCAGTCCCTCCAAGGCCTGCATTACTGCTGCAATGCGCATGGCATCCTGACTGCTGAACAAGCTGCTGCTTGTTTCCGGTTCAAAAATAGTGATGTTTGTCATTTTTCGTATCTCCTCATTCTCTTTCTATTTGAAGATGAATCTTGTGTTGTTTTCATTTAAATATTGGTACTCTTATAATATAGATTTTCTTCTATCTATAGTCAATGCTAAATTCAACATGAAACAAAAAAAGTGCGGGGATAAATGTGTCTCTTCCCGCACTTTTGGTAACTTGCTTATTTTTTCAACAATTCTGTAATTTCTTCCGTACTGGCGACTTTACCGTAGGAAACAACTTTTTCGTCGATGACCAATCCCGGAGTGCGCATGATGCCGTATTTTGCGATGTCCTTCATGTCGGTCACTTTTGTGATGGTTGCTTCCATCCCCAGTTCCTTCAATGCCTCTTCCGTGTTCTTAGCCAAATTCACGCAATTTTTGCAGCCTATACCCAAAATTTTGATTTCCATGATGATATTCCTCCTGTTTATTATTTTTTTGATCACATAAAAATAGGTCCCAAGAAATTGAACACATAGCCGATGATGATGATGCCGACTGCCACGATTCCGAAGAAGAGGCCCAACAATTTCAGTTTGACGACCTGTTTCAGCATGACCATCGACGGCAAGGACAATGCCGTCACGCCCATCATGAAGGAAAGCACGGTTCCCAATCCGACCCCTTTTGCGACAAGTGCTTCGGAAATGGGCAGCGTCCCGAAAATATCCGCGTACATCGGAACCCCGACGAATGTTGCCACCAATACCGAATACCATTTATCCTGACCCAACAGAGCTGTGATGACGGATTCCGGAATCCAGTTGTGGATGGCCGCACCGATACCGACCCCAAGGAGCACGTAAAGCCATACTTTTTGGACGACTTCCTTCACCTGATCAACTGCATAATCGACACGATCTCTCCTTGTCAACTCGGCTTCCTCAAGTTCAATTGTCGGGCTACCGAACACAAAGGATTCGACCTGGTCCTCCAGGTGCGCTTTCCCGATGAAAGTTCCGCCGACAACCGCAAGGATCAATCCCACAACAACATAGGCGATGGCAATCTTCCAGTTGAAGATGCTGGCCAAGAGGATAATCGATGCCAAGTCAACAAGCGGTGAAGAAATCAGGAACGAAAACGTCACACCCAACGGCAGTCCCGAACCGGTGAAGCCGATGAAAAGCGGAATCGAAGAACAGGAACAGAATGGTGTGATCGTCCCCAGCAACGCCGCCAGAATATTGGCGGTGATCCCATCAAAACGTCCTAGAATTTTCTTCGTCCGCTCAGGCGGGAAAAAGCTTTGCACGTATGAAATCGAGAAAATCAGCACCGACAACAGAATGAAGATTTTGATGACGTCGTAGATGAAGAAATGGATGCTGCCGCCTACCCTACTGGCGAGGTCCAATCCGAAGACATCCCGGACAAGTATACCAACCAAATCGCTTAGCCACTGCATTTTTAATAACTGATCATTTAACCATTGAAAAATTCCCATAACGAATTGCACCTTCTAGTCTGTATTTTTACTACCCAAGACATTGATGTTTATCTATATATCAGTATACGCCCACACATAGATAAGTGTCAATGTGTTGTTTTTGGGTAGTGAAAGGCTTCAAAAAAGCTGCGATAATGCAGGAGCAGAACCCCAGTTTCGCAGCTTGTTCATCCAAAGATAGGTGTTTTCTCTGTTCTTCACTTTTGCAGCAGTTCTGCAATGTGTTTGGGCGTCAGGATACACCCATATGAGACGACCTTTTCATTGATGACCAGCCCCGGAGTCTGCATAATGCCGTACTTTGCGATTTCTTTCGGGTCCTCAACTTTGATGATGGTTGCTTCCATGCCGATCTTTTTAAGCGCCTCGACTGCATTAACTTGCAATTTTTCGCAGTTCCGGCACCCCGGTCCCAATATTTTGATTTCCATTTCCATCCCCTGCTTTCGAATGAATTATACAGTGGTGTTTTGTTTTGCCATGGTCTGAAAAAAGTCCTTCAACTCATCCAACTTTTCATGATTCACGGAGTATTTGACCCAAATGCCGTCTTTCCTGCTGTCCACCAAGCCACAATCCTTCATCATTTTCATGTGATAGGATAAAGTCGGTTGTGTGATCGAAAACTGATCCAATAACGCACAGGCGCACATTTCCCCTTCCGACAGTAAATCCATGATTTCCAATCTTGTTTCGTCCGATAAGACTTTCAGGCATTTCGCGTATATTTTGTATTCAATCGTCATATTCAGTTCCTCTTTTCCTGCTGTCTTTTGAGGCACTCCGGCCCGTTCTGTCGCCCTTAACGCCTTCATATAGACACCTATCTATATGAAGTATATACTCTCACGGTATGAATTGCAATTTCCTTCTTGAACAGAAAGAATCGAAATGAAAATACACCAAAATGAAAAATTAATTAAAAAAGGTTTGACTCATTCTTATTCGCTTGTTATTATATATATATAAATTTCAAAATAAAATCACATTGAAAAGATAAGTACGGATGGACGAAATGCACAGAGAACCTCGGCAGTTGAGAAGAGGACAGGGATGCTATCCGGAAAATGGTCTTCGAGTGAGTGGACGGCGAACGCTCTTTTTAGAACCTTAGCTCTCCACGGGAATGCCCGTTACAGCATCACAGTATCCCGGAACAGCGATTTGTTGCGGCGTACTGGTTAAGGGGAAAATCGAGAGGTTTTTCTGAATCAAGGTGGTAACACGGTGAATTTTTCATACGTCCTTGCGCAACATATTGCGCAAGGACGTATTTTTTTACAAAAAAACAAACGAAAGAAGGAAAATGTCATGACAACCCAAACAACTTTAAGCAGAACGAAGGCGCCATTCCGCGCAGACCACGTAGGAAGTTTCTTGCGTCCCGAAAGCATCAAAAAAGCCCGCAAAGAGCTGGCTGAAGGCAAAATCACGAAGGAAGCCCTGCGCGAAATCGAAAATGTTGAAATCACGCGCATCGTCGACAAACAGATTGCGCTTGGCTACAAAGGCATCACCGACGGAGAGTTCCGACGCTCTTATTGGCATTTCGATTTCCTTGAGAACCTCTTGGGCTTTGAAGGTTACCTTGCGGCTCAAGGCAAACAATTCCACAACGTTGTGACCAGCGCCCACAGCGTCCGCAACATCGGCAAAATCGCCTTTAATCCGGAACATCCATTCTTTGCGGACTATGCTTTCTTGGCTGAAGCAGTCGGCGATAGAGCCGTTGCGAAAGTATCGATCCCGAGCCCGAACCAATTGATCCGCCTCGGTTTCCGCAATGAAGAAATTTATCCTACATTGGAGGAGTATGCTGCCGATCTGCAGCAAGCATACCGCGACACCATCCTGCACTTCTACTCGTTGGGTAACCGTTACATCCAGATCGATGACACTTTCTGGGGCGACCTTTGCTCGGACAAAGCATTGGAAATCTTCGGTTCTCAGGAAACTTACGATGAATTGAAACGCGTCGCTACTGAAAACGTCAAAAATATCCAGATCGGTCTGCCTGAAGATCTGGTCGTCACGACGCATATCTGCCGCGGCAATTTCCGCTCGTCCTACTCGCAAGAAGGCGCTTATGAGCCTGTTGCGAAAGAATTATTCGTCGAAACCGGCTTTGACGGCTTCTTTCTGGAATACGACACTGACCGTGCTGGTGGGTTCGAACCATTGCGCTACTACACAGGCGACGGCCAAATTATCCTAGGCTTGATCACTTCAAAAACACCGGAATTGGAAGATATCGCCGAAGTCAAAGCACGCATCACTGAAGCAACCAAGTATGTGCCGTTGGAGCAATTATGCCTGAGCCCGCAATGCGGCTTCGCTTCGACCGAAGAAGGAAACAATCTGACGGAAGAGCAACAGTGGGCGAAATTGGCTTTGGTCAAACAGATCGCTGACGAAGTCTGGGGCGACTGATAGTTCGCATAGTTTTTTTGGTCTAAGCGCCCAAAAATCCCAATAGAAAAAAGGCATCGCCGCTCTGTAATTGAGCGGCGATGCCTTTTTTGCATTAATGTTTGTGCTCTTCTTTTTTATGAATCGGATGTTTTGGGTTATACGCTTCTTCATGCGGCAGAACCAAGTTCAACGCAATACCGGTAATAGCGCTCAATGCTGTACCTGACAAGGTAACCACGCCTGCGATATCCAGAACCGCGCCGCCCAGTCCCAGCACTAGCATCGAGCTGGCGATGATCAGGTTGCGGACGTGGTTGAAATCGATTTGTTCTTCGATCAGTACTTTCAGACCATTACTGGCGATGACACCATACAACAGAATGGACATCCCGCCCAATACAGATGTTGGGATGGTTGAAATCAGCGCAGTGAATTTTCCAAAGAAGCTCAAACCGATTGCGATGAAGGCAGCGTTACGGATGACGGAAACGGATGCGATGCGCGTCATCCCGATGACGCCGGTATTTTCACCGTAAGTCGTATTCGCCGGTCCACCGATGAAAGCTGAAACCGCAGTCGCTACACCATCGCCCATAAGCGTCCGGGAAAGACCCGGATCTTTCAGGAATTGACGGTTACAGATTTTGCCCAAAACAGTATGGTCGCCGATATGTTCAGAAATCGTAACCAATGCGACTGGGATGATGGCCAATGTTTCCGGTCCGAAATACAGATCGTAAGAATTGAACCAAGGTGTTTCAAACGGTAGATAGAATCCCGGCAGTTCGAACCATTTCGCATCCAATACAGGTTGGAAATCGACCAGACCCATGAAAAGTGCGATGACGTATCCTCCGATGATTCCGATCAGGAAAGGTATGATTTTGAAAAAGCCTTTCCCTTTCGTGTTGATGAACGAAGTGATCAGGAACGTTGCAATCGCCACAATGATATGACGGATATCCCCATCCGCCACGAAGCCGGCATTGGTTACTGCAGACGAAGCCAGTCCCAATCCGATGACCATGATCATCGGTCCGATGACGATCGGCGGCAGCAATTTGTCGATCCATTTCGTACCCAGCATTTTGACAATTCCAGCGATCAGGACGTAGACAAGCCCCACCATGATGACGCCTGTCTGTGCGGCCTTGATGTCCCCGCCCATTTGTTCAATGGCCACAGCCATTGCTGTAATGTAGGCGAACGAAGATCCCAGATAGACGGGAACTTTCGCTTTTGTTGCCACCTGATAAATCAGGGTGCCGATTCCGCTCGCGAACAAAGCGACCGAGACGGGCATCCCTAAAATTAACGGAACTAATATCGTTGCTCCGAACATTGCAAAAACGTGTTGAAAACTCAACAGAATGCCTTTCAGAACTTCCGGTTTTTCGTCCACGTCCAATAATAACGGTTTTTGGTTGATTGCCATACCTTTTCCTCCTAGTTTTTGGGCAAAAAAATACCCTTTTGACGTTTATTTGCAAAAGGACCTAAGGTATCAAATGTATGTGATTTGTTACCCTTCATGATCTCTCTGAATCATATTAAAGGACTTTGCTTTCACTATCTTATCAATTGTCAGTGGAATTTTCAATAGCAGTTTTCATGTGAATTTTCTCATTTTATACTATCCAAAATGTTAATCAGCTGTCATACTATATTCAGAGTATCACTGTATACTCTTTAGTTACTGAGAGAAACTACTCTTTTTCTTTGGATCTCCGAACCGGATCGGTGAAGCTGCAACTTCGCCGCCCACTTTCTAAAGAACTTTGTCCATCCAAGGACAGCAAAAAAACGCCATCCTAAAAGTGGCGTTTTTTTGCTATTCTGCTGTTTCCTTCCGGGCTTCCTTCCTATATATGGCGATCAGCTCGTCGCGGACCGCGATCCACTCGGGTCTGTGGTCTTTGAGATGGACCCGGTTCGAAAGCAGTATGAACGCTGTTTGCTGGTTCAGATCCAGTATCATAAACGTTCCGGTATAACCGGTGTGCCACAATACAAAATCTTCCCCTTCCTGAATCAGATTCCATCCCAAAGAGCGTGGCTGGCTCGGGACATTCCCCCAATCCCTCAGCAATGTACGGATACTCTCTTCACGCAAAATCCGTTGGCCTTCCCATTCCCCAAAATGCAGCATCATCCGGGAAAAGCGGATCAAATCTTTCATTGGTGCGAACAAGCCGGCACTCCCGCAATGTCCTCCCAAAGACAGCGCTTTGGGGTCATGCACAACGCCACGGATTACGCCTCTTGTCGGGTGGTTCTGCGTAGGAACACAGCGCATCGGATCGGTCGGATGGAAGGTACTTTCCGTCATGGCAAGAGGACGTTTGATGCGTTCTTCAAAATTTTTTTCCACCGATTTTCCGGTCAGCTTCTCGATGATGAAGCCCGCAAGGAGCAATCCGGTATCGGTATAGGCCACATTTTTGCCTAGATTCTCTCCTGGCGTAAGGGCGATCAAGGCGGCAATGAGTTCATCGGCAGTCAACGCATCGCGGTTTTTGATATAGCCTTTCAGATCTGAAGTATGCGTCAGCAGATGGCGGATCGTCACCGCAGCAGAAGGGAACTCGGGCAGATACGCCTGCACCGGATCTTCGAAGTTGATTGCCCCTTCTTCTTGTAGCTGGAGCAGCAGCGTCGTCGTGACGATCACTTTTGTTAAAGATGCCACATCATAGAGCATGCCTTCCCGTAAGGATTCCCGTTCAGGCAGGATCGCCGCCGATCCGACCATTCGCGTTTCTGTTTTGTCCATGTCGATGAAGGTGTAGCTCACTCCTGGGAAAACATTGCCTTTCAGCATTTCAGCGATTTTCTTTTGGGTTTGTGGATACATCAGCAGACATCACCTTTCCGTTAGTATAGTTGTCTATCATTATAGCGCATCCCTAGCTTGATGCACGGCCGATTTCGAACGCTTTTTACAATTTTATGGAGAATTGGTGTGAGATTTGCGAAGCACTTTTCAAATTAAGAAAGAAACAGCTTTATCACCGGATCATGTGTTAGAATATTGTATACTAGTGAACTTATTGGAGGAATGCATTTCGATGGGGTATTTTAAGGAGCGTTTGTATCAGCAATATGTGATATTATTCATCTTCTACTTTATGTCCATGGCGGCTTTGTCATCATTGATCACCGTCTACATGCGCGACATAGGAAAAAACGGGTCGGAAATTTCATTCATCCTGATCCTTTCAAACATAATCGCACTCATCATCCAAGGACTGATCGGTTATTCAAACGAGCAATGGGGAACCCGTAAAACGGTGACCATCTACGTCCTGATCTCAGCCGTCATCAGCATGGGACTCTTTTTCTTCACAGGCAACTGGCTCTTTGGGCTCGTTTACGGATTGGCGAACGCCATCACCTTGGGACTCGCACCTCTGTTTGATGTGCTCGCGGCCAACAGTCCTTACAGATTCGGCCAAATTCGCCTCTGGGGAACAATCGGCTATGCGGCCGGGCAACAAATTTCAGGGATCATCTATGATTTTCTGTCTCCAAAATCCATTTTTATTCTCTATCTCGCCTGCTACTTCGCAAGCATCGTGTTCCTTTATACGTTGCCAAAACCGGAGCAACCAGTTGTCTCTTCAAAACAGCCAGCCGAGAAGAAAGAAGAGATTTCCGGGGGGCATACAATCAGAAATATATTCCAGAATAAACTTTTCATCACTTATCTGCTTTTGGCTTTCATCATTTTCGGCACAAACACGGTCAACACCAGTTATCTTCCGCTGCTTTTGACCGATACGGGAGCCCCGGTCGCAATTGTCAGCACGACCTTAACCGTAGCCTTGTTTGCGGAAGTCATCGCGATGGCTTTTTCACACCGCTTCATGGACCATTTCACGAATAAACAGCTGCTTCTGGCCGTTTTGTTCCTTTCAGGAACGGAATATCTGATCAATTTCCTGTCGGATGACTTTTTAGTGCTTTCGATAGCGACCGTATTGACCAAGTTTTTCGCTTCCGGAACCTTCATCATGCTGAACCTCAAGATGGTCTCTACCTTGCTGAACCGGAAACTGATCGCTACAGGAACTGCAGTCGTCGCCATGCTTTCCAGGAACATCGGCACCATCTTCTTCCAATTGATGGCGGGTCCGGTAATCGATAATGTAGGGCTCAATTATCTCTACTTGATCCTTTTCGTCTTTACGGTTCTCGCTGCGGTGATTGCCTTGCTGTTCAAAGTACCGGCTCAGCCGAAAGAACGCCTTTTTTCTTGATGATAGCTTTAATCGCAAAAAACGACCAGGGAATCCAATTTCCCCGGCCGTTTTTTTTAATTTCAGGAATTCATCAGTTTCTGACTCGTTTGATGATCAGTTTCGTCGCTTCCATCAACGCGACGGCGGTCAAGGCCAGTCCTGCTGCTATCCCGAAATGCACCAAGCCGAAGTCGGCCGGTATCGAGAAGATGCCGCGCACCGCTGGCAACAAAGTCGCCGCATACAATGTGCTGCAGAAAGCTACAGCATAAAGGACATATTTATTCGAAAAGAAACCCGCTCCGATAGCGGTCTGGGAATTAGAACGCGCTGGAAACGTCTGTAAAGTACGCGCGATGATCAAAGTTGAGAAGGCCATCGCCACACTAATTTCGGCAGAATAAACCATACCGATGAATTGCGAAAGGATGACGGCTCCCCCGATCAGTATCCCTCGGTAGATGACAGAAACGAGCGTATCTCCGGAGAAAATGCCCTCGTTTGGATCCCTTGGTTTGCGACTCATCACATCAGGCTCGCCCTTCTCCATACCCAATGCAATCGCGGGAATCGAATCATTGACCAAGTTGATGAACAGCAGTTGCAGGGCTGTGAATGGATTTACCCAGTCCATCAGCAGCGCTGCGATGATGGCGATGATGGCCCCCAAGTTGCCCGAGAAGAGATAGGCGATGGCTTTCTTGATGTTGTCATAGACGTTGCGGCCTACTCCGACCGCGCTGACGATGGAAACGAAATTATCGTCGGTCAGCACCATCGCTGCCGCCTCTTTGGCGACATCCGTTCCGCTGCCCATGGCGATGCCGATGTCTGCTTGCTTCAAAGCCGGAGCATCGTTCACCCCGTCACCCGTCATCGCAGTGACATGACCTTTATTCTGCCATGCGCGGACAATCCGGATTTTGTTCTCAGGAGATACCCGAGCATAGACGGATACACGTTCCAAAACAGCATCCAATTCCCGATCACTTAGGTTGTCCAGCTCCTGTCCGGTTAAAGCAAGGTCGTCCTCTCCCGAAATGCCGATATCGCGGGCAATCGCGCGCGCTGTCGTTTTATGGTCGCCGGTGATCATCACCGTTTTGATGCCTGCTTTCTTGGCTTCCGCAACAGCGCCATGAACCTCTTCGCGCGGTGGATCAATCATCGCCATAAGCCCGACCAGAATCAGATCATGCTCCGCATCGAAATCGAGCGCCTCTGCTGCCTCCATCGGCCGATAGGCGAAAGCCAATACGCGGAGGGCACGATCCGAAAAATGTTCATTCTTTTCCTTGATGTTTTCAAGGATTTCATTCGTCAACGGCACCACTTCTCCATCAATCAAAACTTTGGTACTGCGCCCGAAAACCACATCCGGGCCGCCTTTCGTCAGCAACAGATGTTCCCCGTTGATTGTGTGGACCGTCGACATCAGTTTGCGTTCCGAATCGAAAGGCAAGTCCGCCACACGCGGATAAGCTTTCCTTAGCTCATCGTATGGCTGATTCATTTTATTGCTGAAGGCGATCATGGCTACTTCCGTGGGGTCCCCCACCTCGTGTCCGTCCATATTGATGCTGGCATCATTAGCCAAGACGGCGACCTGCATCAAGCGCTGCTCATCGGATGACCAGGTCTGCGGATGAGCATTGAAACTACCGGATTGGCCGTTCACCAAATAATGGTCGACGATTGTCATCTTATTCTGGGTCAAAGTTCCTGTCTTATCGGTGGCTATGATGCTGGTCGATCCCAACGTTTCTACTGCAGACAATTTGCGGATGATCGCATGTTTCTTGGCCATCTTTTTCGTCCCGATCGAAAGGACAATCGTCACGATCGACTGCAGGGCTTCCGGAATCGCTGCAACCGCGACGGCGACAGCGAACATGAAGGCGCTCAGTACGCCGGACCCGATATCCGTCGTTCCCTCCGCCATCATACGGATGAACTGGATTCCGAAAATAAGTCCGGAAAGCATCAGGATGCCCACACCCAATTTTTTACTGAAATGCTCCAGATTCTTTTGCAGCGGCGTTTGCTTTGCCAACGCATTATCCAATAAGTTCGCCACCTTACCGATTTCGGTGTCGTTGGCGATGGCGGTGACGATGAATTCTCCCCGGCCGTACACAGCCAGCGTTCCGCTATGGACCATATTCGAGCGATCGCCCACCGGAACTGCTCCGTTGATATCCATCACTTCTTTATCGGCGGGGATGGACTCCCCGGTCAGCATCCCTTCATCCACCTTGAGCGCACTCGCTTCAAACAGTCGACCGTCTGCCGGGACATAATCACCAGCATCCAGGCTGACGATATCTCCGATGACCAATTCCCTAGCAGGAACGGTCAGCCTCATACCCGCCCTTTTAACTTTTGCCATCGGAGCGGACAAACTTTTCAATGCATCCAGCGAGCCTTCTGCTTTCCTTGTCTGGATGACGCTGACAATCGCATTGATCATCAGAACTGCAAAGATAATCAATGATTCTGCTGCATGCCCCATCACCATCTGAATGGTAGCAACAGCCAGCAACACCAGAACCATTGCATCCTTGAACGTCTCAACAAACAACTTCAGGACCGAATCTCGTTCCTTCGTTTCCAATTCGTTGAACCCGTGCTCCGCTTGCTTCGTTTTGACGGACTGTTCATCGAGACCTTCTTTAGTGCTGCCCGTTTCCGCAAAAATATTCTCCAAGCTTTTCTGGTATGCCGCCAAGGAATCCCCTCCAGGTTTGTTATTGTGCGGGTAGCCCGCATTCTTTTTTGCCGCTATCGTTTTCGTGGTTGTTCTTTCGTTTTCCATCTGAAATCCCCCTGTTATTGGATATCTATTTTTAACCAGCCGTTGCTCCCTTATCTGTTTCCTGCTTCAAGTTTTCGCCGCGCTTCCCTCCTTGTTTTCCGCAAATAACTAATAAAAAAGAGACTTATGCACTAACGTCTCTCTCAAGAAACGTTAGGCATAAGTCTCACTATTTAAGGCAACACCAGAAGACCCTCTCGGATCTACTTATTGTTGGCATTGCCACAGCAAAGCTGCTAGTTACTCCCTTACGGAAAAACTTTTATTCAGTTCTTAATCAATATAAACGGTAAGCCCGAAAAAAGCAAATCTTAAGCTTACACTTTTTCTATTTCTTTTTGCGGATCATATCGAAACGTTCAACCGCGAAAGGAACTTTCATCTTCACGATCATCATGGCATTGGGTGCACGGTCGATCGCTTCATCGTGTTCGTTCCAGATGGCTTCCACAGTCAGCTTATTGTGGCGCAGGCCGGGACCGTAAAATTCGATTTCGTCCCCGACACCGAAATTGTTCCGTTGCTGAATTGTGGCCATCTGCGTTTCCGGATCATATGCCATCACTTGGCCGACGAACCCGTAGCGCGGAATTTTGCGGCGTTGGCCGAAGAGCTGTTCATCCTCGGTAGGATCTTTGTAGAAGAAGCCGGTCGCCAATTCGCGTTGGGCGACTTTCCACAATTCATCCACCCATTCCTGCTTCAATTCGTAATGATCTGGATCGGCGCAATAAGCATCCACAGCTTTGCGGTAAACATTGACTACCGTAGACACGTAGTGGATCGATTTCATGCGCCCTTCTATCTTCAGGCTGTCTACGCCGCTCTCGATCAGGTCGGGCAGGTGTTCCAGCATCGACAGATCGACGGCACTCATGGAGAATTTCTCTTCGATGCCTTCTTCGCCGGCACCTACAGGGTTCTGTTGTCCCAACAACGGCATATCGAACAAGCCATATTTCCAACGGCAAGACTGCGCGCAGCCTCCGCGATTGGCATCACGGTTCGACATGTGGTTGGAGAGGACACAACGGCCCGAATAGGAGATGCACATCGCCCCGTGGACGAAGGCTTCGATTTCGACATCGGTCTTCTCATTCATTTCCTGGATTTCTGCCATCGATACTTCACGGGCCAAAACAACGCGTTCCAAGCCTTCGCTCGCCCAAAAATTGAGCGTCTGGTAATTGGTCGCGGAAGCCTGTGTCGACAAATGGATCGGCAAGCCGGGTGCATCGGTCACCGCAATTTCCATCAGTGCGGGATCCGAAATCAGCACCGCATCGATGCCGATATCGCGGATTGTGCGGAAGAATTCGCCTGCACCTTCCTCGTTGCCTTCATGGGTGACCATGTTCGCGGCGACATAGATCTTCGAACCGTGGCTATGTGCAAAAGCGACTGCTTCAGCCATTTCCTCATAGTCGAAATTGCCTGCGCGGCTGCGCAATCCATAAGCTTCTCCACCGATATAGACGGCATCAGCTCCGTAGTGGATGGCTGTCTTCAATTTTTCTAATGTTCCGCCCGGGGCCAAGACCTCGGGCTTCTTTGTTATTGTTCGCATGTGTGTGTACACTCTCTTTCTTTCAGTATCAAAGTATCAGACAACTTCGTTAGGATCCTTGGAATAGAATCCGCTATCCAGCTCACGGTTGGCGGGATGCAAAGCATGCAATTCGGCATCCAAACGTTCCGCCAATGCTTCCGTCCAGTTCCCTTCCGCCAAGGCTTCGCGCGCCTCAACGAACAGCTTCGCGATTGCGACAAAATTTTCTCCCGGTGTGAACAACCCGTCCAGCATCCATTGCGAGACACCGATAGCCGTCAGTTCGCCCAGATGAGGCATCAAATCAAGATCATTGTTGGCGAAGATGTGCGTTCCGTTGCGGTCCTGATAGATGGAATAATGGGAATCCACTTTTTTCGGCTCGGAAATGAACAACCCGCGCTCTTTGTTCACCGCTTCCTCTTTCTCGATGAAATTGAAGTAGTTTTCAAGCAAATTACGTTTTGATTGGTGGATGCAAGTAGCACCGTACACCAATACTTCGACCGGAACCAAAGCGCCCGGAATGAGTTTCTTCATTTCCTCGAAAGGCACTTCGCGGGCCAGCACGGAACCGACCGCTCCCCTTTTCGCCCAGAAATTGATCTGTCCGCTTGAAGTCACCATGACTTGTGCGTCATAACGGTAAGGGATGAACAAATCCTGTTCCCGCATGACCTGCACGACGCCCGGGTCGCCCAACGTGATGCTGTCGACTTCCGCTTCACGCAAGAAAGCCAGATATTCGGCCACCTGGTTGATCCGATCGTTATGGAAGATCGCGTTCACCGCGGCACTGACCTGCGCGCCTTTCTCATGCGCATAGGCAATGATCTCGCGCTGTTCCTCTCTGGTGAAGGAATACGGCAAACGCAGTCCGTACTCATCCTCTCCTATATATAGTATATCTACACCGCAATCCACCAATTCCTTGGCTTGCGCTACTGACTCGGCTGTTGCAATCAGCTCGATCATCCTACATTCCTCCCTTATTCGAGTTCCTTGATAAGATTATCACATTACTTATAAAAAGTGAATGACTGTTTTCCCTAAGTTTTTAGAAATTTACTGTGCAAAAGTGCTGTGGCTTGTTAAGACAATCATTAGATTCCGCCTATATATAGCTATATCAGGCTCCCCGTATTCTTTCCAGCACTAAGAATGGTATAATAGCAAATGTGAAAATGGAATGACATCCATCAACGTTCAGGAGGAATATTTAATGAAAAAACTTGTCAACAGCCAACAGATGAAGAAAATCGACGCCTTTACGATCGATGAAATCGGCATCCCAGCCATGGTGCTGATGGAAAATGCAGCGAATGAGGTCGTCGCAGCCATGGAAGAACGCATATCAGGAGAGGATATCATCCTCGTGATCTGCGGTTCAGGCAACAACGGCGGCGACGGAATGGCGGCAGCCCGCATTTTGTTGAACCACGGCTTCCAGGTGGATGTATTCCTGATCGGTGAACGTGACAAATTATCGCCCGAGTCCAGAAAACAACTCGATATCATCGAAAACCTGGAAATGGTCATCTGGGATGACATCAGCGAAATCAATTTCAAAGGCTACACCGTCTTGGTCGATGCGATTTTCGGCATCGGGTTGGACAGGCCGGCAGAAGGAAAATACGCGGAGACGATCCAACTCATGAACGCGTTCCAAGGATATGTCTTTGCCGTCGACATCCCATCCGGCATCTCAGCCGACAATGGACAAGTGCTCGGGACCGCTGTCCGGGCGGATGTGACCATCACTTTCGGGATCGAAAAAATCGGCCAGCTGCTTTACCCAGGTTCTTTGCACACCGGAAAATTGATCGTCAGCGACATCGGTTTCCCGCCAAGCACCATGGATGTCATTTCTTCGAATGTGCTGTTCTATGAAGAGAGCGATCTTTTTTCGCTTCCGAGACGCGCGGCCTATTCGAACAAAGGCACTTACGGCCGGGTCGTGATCATCGCCGGATCCGCAAACATGAGCGGGGCTGCCTTCTTGTCGGCAAAAGCCGCCTACCGTTCCGGCGCAGGTCTTGTCCAGATCATCACACCGGATGAGAACCGCGCCATCCTTCAGATGCAGCTGCCTGAAGCCATCCTGACGACTTACCAGCCGGATGGATTGGATCAGGAGAGCGAACGCCTGAAAATCATCGACGCAGTGTCCTGCGCCGATGCGATTGTTGTCGGACCTGGAATCGGGAGGTCCGATGCAGCCCGCACTGTGGTCGATTTGGTTCTCGAAAACAGCCAGATCCCTTTGATCATCGATGCGGATGCTTTGAATATCCTTTCCGATCGTTTCAACGAAGCAGCTTTACCGGGGAACGATTCCCGTGCCCGTATCAGCGCAGTGGCGCAGGCCGTTCCGGCGGGGAGCATCCTTACCCCGCATTTGAAAGAACTGGCGCGTCTTTTGGCTAAGGACTTGGTGGAAATAAAAGCGGACCTCCTGGGGTCTGCGGCGTTCTGCACGGCTGATTCAGATTTGACCTTTGTCATGAAGGATGCCCGGACTGTGGTTGCCCATCAGGATGAGCATTACATCAACGCGAGCGGCAACAACGGCATGGCGACAGGCGGTTCTGGCGATGTCCTGACCGGCATCATCGCCGGCTTGTTGGCTCAAGGTTTGGCCCCTTCCGAGGCGGCTAAATTGGGCGTCTACATCCACGGTTTGGCAGGGGATATCGCAGCCCAGGAAAAATCCGAATACAGCTTGATGGCTTCGGATCTCATCGAAGCTTTGCCGGCGGTATTACGCTGATTTTTTACTGTTAAAACGAATGAAACGCATAAGGAACCCGGCAGCGGTCTGCCGGGTTCCTTATGCGTTTTTGGGATTTTCTTCTCCGGCAAAAGTGCCCTTCACCGGAGAGAAAGCCGATTCTTGGCGGCCTCCTTTATTCCGTTTTCTTCTTGGAATTGCCCGCTTCACCGGAAATACGGAATACTTTTTCACTGCGCTCGTATGGCACGTCAGGAACGCCTTTGCGGGCATTGGCGACCCGGGCCACGACAAACAGATAATCAGAAAGCCGGTTGATGAACTTCAGGACGAACGGATTCACTTCTTCCGGCTCTTGCTCCATGAAGGTGACGATCCGGCGTTCCGCGTCGCGGGTCGTCGTCCGCAAAATGTGGAACCAGCTGGCCAGTTCCGTTCCGCCCGGTATGATGAAGTACTGAGTCTCCTCCGGCTCTTCGCTGTAGCCATCGATTTTCTTCTCCAACCAGTCGATGTGATCCTGTGCGATCTTGTACTCCCGGTGCCCTTTAGGGATCGACAGATCTGAGGAACAATCGAACAGGAACTGCTGGATGAGCGCCATGTCCTCCTGGATGTCCTCGCCGCAATCATTTTTCGTACCGACTAGCCCGAACCATGAGTTCAGACCGTCCAGCGCGCCGAAAGCTTCGATCCTCTCGGCGTTTTTCGGAAGAGCTTTGCCACCTCCGATACGTGTGTTGCCTTTATCGCCTGTGCGTGTATAGATGCTGTATTTCATTTGTTGCCGTCCTCCTCTGGTGTTGTTTTTTGTTCTGTCATTTTAACACATTTCATTCCGGGACCACTCAAACGAGCAATCGTATGACAGAATTTCCCGGAAATAGGACCTTTGCAGTATGGATTTCAAAGGGAACTCTGGTAAACTAAAAATAGAAACCCGCTATGCCGCTATACGGGCCAAATCCGGCTACGGCATAAGAAAGGACAGCATATGCAAAAGAAAGAAACGAAAATAACAATACCCGAAGATACGCGCCTCATCTCCTTTTTGGGCGGCAAGACAATCATCTATATCCTGTCCGCCCTGATTCTGATCGGCATACTCATCTTCACGATGGATACCATCTCCTTCATCTTCAAACCGCTGCAGATCATGTTTTCAACAGTCGTAGCACCCGTGATTTTAGCAATCGTCTTCTATTATATCTTCAATCCGCTGGTGACCTTCCTCGAAAGAAGGAAAATCAACCGGGGAATGGCGACATCGCTCGTCTTCGTCCTCTTCATTTTTATGTTGGTCTACGGATTTGTGCTTTTGGTTCCGATTTTATCGAATCAGCTGACGAATCTGGTCAATGAATTTCCTACCTATATCGAACAAATGAATGCCTATTTCGACAGACTGCTCGCAAACAGCACCTTCAAGGATTATTATGAACAAGCGCAAAATTGGTTGGACAGCACCGTGGGCAGCATCCCTGAAATGATTCTGGCCTGGATCGGTAATTCAAGCGAAAAAATTATGAACATCTTTTCCACAATTTCGAGCGTAGTGGTCGTGACTGTCACTTTCCCGGTCATCCTTTTTTTCATGCTGAAGGACCAAGGGAAGTTCAAACCATTTGTCATGAAGAACGTCCCGCCTGTTTTTCGTGATGATGTCGAAAAAATATCCAGACAGATGTCGCTTCAGGTCGGATCCTATGTCCAAGGCCAGTTGCTAGTTGCCTTGAGTCTGGGCGCTTTGTTGATAGTCGGGTACTTGATCATCAGGTTGGATTATGCCTTCGTCCTTGCCCTGATCGCTACCTTGACAGCGGTCATCCCTTTCATCGGCGCCACTATTGGCGTTATACCAGCCTTGTTCGTTGCAGCCTTCACTTCACCAGCCATGCTCCTAAAAATGGGCGTCGTCTGGGCATTGGCACAGTTCATCCAAGGCAACATCATCGAACCGAGCATCATGGGTCGAAATTTGAAAATGCATCCGTTGACGATCATCATCGTTTTGTTGATTATGGGCAATCTTCTGGGTTTAATCGGTATGATTCTGGGCGTGCCATTGTTCGCGATGCTGAAAATACTGCTAGAGCATGTACTCGAAAAGTTCAAGATTCGGTACAATCGTTACTTTGCTGAAGTGGCGGGTCCTTTCGAGCTGGAAGAGGAAGAGCCTGTCTTGGTGAACGGCTCTACCCCCGTTAAGGATTTCGCGACCGTTGCTGTGGTCCAGGATGTTCCTGATAATGATAACGAAAACGGTACAGAAGAACGATAACCAAAAAGGTTCGCGATCCCCGCGGGGATCGCGAACCTTTTTTCTATAGAAAATAGTTCCATATCAAATACACGAGATAGAAAAAAATCAAAATCCGCCCTTCTTTTCTGCTGATTACTTCCCGTTTATTGTTGTAGGAAAAGTACCCCAAAACTGCCAGGAGAATAGCCAAAGCCGGAAAATGGATCTGATAGAAATCCGAACTGACGACCATTCCTCCCGGTGTCAATCCTAATGCCACACCAAGAACGAACAAAGTATTCAACAGATTGGACCCCATGATGTTCCCCATCGCCAATGCGCCGTAGCCTTTTTTTACGGAAACAATCGTCGTACTTATTTCCGGCAGTCCGGTTCCGAAGGCAACGACCGTGGAAGCGATGACCGATTCAGGGATACCAATCCGGAAAGCTCCGATTTCAACCGTACTCACCAAAACAGAGGCACTCGCAATCACAAACCCCGCACTGATGAGCAATTTAATCAATTTGACCAGAATCGACAGGTCTTTCTCCTTGTCTTCTTCTATGATAGCCTCTTGATCCGACTTCTTTCCTTCCCGCACTGTCCAGTAGAAATAAACCGGAGTGAGCATAAGGAAAACTATGCCCAGCCACTGTGGTATCTTGCCTTGTCCATCCGCATGAAAAATCGGCAAGGAAGAGAGAAGCAACAAGAGCGAAAGCGCCGACAAAACAGTATGTTTATATGCCGTCTTCCGGTTGACGGGTATGCTACCATAAAGCGCGCCGATCCCCAGAATGAAGCTGGTATTCACGATCGTCGAACCAATGACATTACCCAAAGAAAGAATACCGTTGCCCTTCAAGGACGAAGAAATCGACACCGCTAATTCCGGTAGGGAGGTTCCCAAAGAAACAATCGTTGCGCCGATGACCAGTTCGGACATCCCCCACTCCAAAGACAATGAAATGGCCTCATCAACTAAAATATCCGTCGCCTTTGACAACACCAAAATACAGAGGACAAGCACTGCAACCAGCACATATCCGTTCATTTGTTCCAATAGCAGCTGCATAGTCCCCTCCTCCTTAACATGATAATCTGATCTTCTCATCTAATAAGTCACTTGCTGATAATCCGCTGGTATTTCAAAAGCATCCTCCGAAACATTATCTGACAATTCGAGAATTTCCATGATCGATTCAAAGGACTCATCAATCGTCTTGATTTTTTTCAGGTCGGAGCCATCAAAATAATAGAATATCTGAGTTCCGCCCTCAGTGCGGTATTCCTCGTACACCAGGCCGTCTTCCTCACCACTGCCGATGTACTCGATGTCATCCACCTCGACCGGCTCGCTTGATTCCGGCATTTCCGGTAGAGTCTCATCACCCTCAGCCGTTGTCTGGGGCATAACAATAACCGTTTTACTGACGTGGTCGATCATATAGATATTATCGTCCATCATCACCATTGCAGTTTCGGTGTCTGCGGATTTTGATTGCATCGCGGTTCTGTCGCCCGAAACGGTCATCATCGTTTCAGATTCCATCATTTCACCTTCAAATGTTGTAGTGGAACGAAAAGCCATATAGTAATTGCCGCTTTCCATAATTTCTATGTAGCTTTTTGAAAGTTTACCCAAACGGTCGCCGATTTCAGTGGATTCTGCCGATACGTTTTCCTTGTCGCTGCTCGTGGTATCTGCCGCCGAACTGCTCTGCGCTGTCGCTTGAGTTGAACTTTCGTCTTCAGCTGTTTCCTGTGTTTGGTTGCAACTTGCCAAAAAAAGACTGGCCAACAGTACTGCCCAATATTTTTTTCTATCTTTCAGCATCTTAAAACAACTCCTTCGAATAGTGTTGATCCTTTCGCTGCAATTCCGATTGGCGTGATGCTATTTCCTTTATCCTTATTATAGCTCATATCCAGCGCGTTTTGAAATTTGGCATAAGCGTTCGAGCATCCGACAAAAGACCTTAAACAACGCGGTTTTTCATTTCAGCCTAACGTTCGGTGCGTGTTATACTTGTGAAAACAAGATCATCTTACTGGGGGAATAACTATGTGTCTGATTTCGATACAACTCAGGCAACATGCGGTGTACAAATTGGTGCTCGTGGCCAATAGGGACGAGCAATATGACCGGCCTGCCTTGCCTGCGCACTTCTGGCCGGATCATCCCGATCTGTTGGCCGGGAAAGATTTGAGCGCTCGCGGCACTTGGCTTGGGATCACCAAACAAGGCAGAATAGCCGCCGTGACCAACAGTTATTTGATAACCACTCAGGAATCCGATCAAAAATTGTCCCGCGGCAACTTGGTGATGGATTACTTGACTGGCAACATTGGACCCGAGGGCTACCTGGAGCAGATCAGGCAACAGCGGACCGACTACAACGGCTTCAACCTGTTAATCGGTTCAAGCGACAGTCTTCATCATTACAACAATATTTTGGACGAAATCAGCATCATTCAAACAGGCAGCCATGCCGTCAGCAACGCTACGCTCGATACACCATGGCCAAAAGTCACCCTCACCAAAGCGGCAATGGCCGAACTGGCTTCTTCATCCGAGTTGGACGAAGAGGCCATCTTCCGCATCATGGCGGACAGGACTCCCCCGTCGGATGATCAACTGCCGGATTTGCCGCTGCCGTTGCCGATTTTGCGCGCCGTCTCCGCCAATTTCATCCGGACGGAACGCTACGGCACTCGCTCCACGACACTGATCCTCATCGACCATTCCGATCGGGTGACTTTCGTGGAAAGATGTTACCTGCCAGATGGAACCAGCAGTGACGTCCGTTTCAACTTTCAATTGATGGCTGAAGAAAAATGATGCAACAAAAGATGCGGCCGGGATTCCGATTCCTGGCCGCATCTTTTTTGTTAAAGATAGTATTTCCTGATAATCGTCAGGTCATCATTCAATTCATAGACCAACGGCTGCCCGGTAGGAATTTCCAAGGCCATGATCTCATCATCGGGTATTTCTTCGATATATTTGATCAAAGCCCGCAACGAGTTTCCGTGGGCCGCCACCAAAATCGTCTTGCGGTCCAATAACGCCGGAGCGATCTGGTCTTCCCAGAATGGAATGACGCGGTCCAAAGTGGTCTCCAAATTTTCCCCCATCGGAATGACACGCTTCTGCAGGTTGGCGTACCGTCGATCCCTGACCGGTGACAGCGGATTATCCGGATCCATCAGCGGCGGCAACGTATTGTAGGAGCGTCGCCATTTCAGGACTTGGTCTTCTCCATATTTTTCGGCCGTTTCCTGTTTGTTCAGTCCTTGAAGATCGCCATAGTGCCGTTCATTGAGCCGCCAACTCTTCACTTCCGGTATCCATAATTGATCCATTTCATCCAGAACAATATGGCACGTTTTGATCGCCCGCTGCAACACGGACGTGAACGCCATATCAAATTCAATCCCGGCTTCCTTGAGTTTCCGTCCGGCTTCTCTCGCTTCCCTAACGCCCTGTTCACTCAAATCGACATCCGTCCAGCCCGTAAACAGGTTCAATAAATTCCACTCGCTTGCGCCATGACGAATCAAAATGATTTTCCTCATCACCATCACTACTTTCCGCCTGTATTTTTCTTTCATTATACTGCTACAAGCGGTCTGGTTCACGTTTAAGGACTTCAGTTACCGCTGCGGATGGCCCCCACCATTTCCGCCACGAAGGCTCCGACCGGTTTGGGCGAATCCTTCCCGTACTGTTCCATGATGTTGATGATTGCGGAACCGATGATGACGCCATCACCGACTTCACTCATGGCTTTGGCTTGTTGCGCGTTGGAAATCCCGAAGCCGATGGCGCAAGGGATGTCGCTGATTTTGCGGATTTCCGCCAAAATGCTGCCGATATCGGTTGTGATGTCGCTGCGCACGCCGGTGACTCCTAAGGAAGAAACGACATACAGGAAGCCTTCAGCTTCTTTGGCGATCATGGCGATCCGTTCCGCAGAGGAAGGTGCCACCATGAAAATGTAGGTGATGCCATGATCCCGGCAGGCTTCCTGGATGAAGCCCTTCTCCTCGAACGGAACGTCCGGGATGATGACGCCGTCGACGCCGGTCTCTTTGCAGCGCGCCATGAATTTATCGATGCCGTAGACGAACACCGGATTGATGTAGGTCATGAAGACGAAAGGCGTATCGATTTCGGTGCGCAATTCAGTCACCATTTGGAAAATATCGTCGGTATTGATACCGTTCGCCAAAGCCCGCTCATCGGCTTTTTGGATGGCCGGGCCTTCCGCAACGGGATCGGAGAACGGGATGCCGATTTCGACGATGTCCGCTCCGTTCGCAACGCTTTCCCTGATGATTGTTTTCGTGGTTTCCAAGTCTGGATCCCCTGCAGTAATGAAAGGGATGAATGCTTTATGCTTAAAGGCTGCTGTGATCTTATTCATGGATGTCAACTCCCTTGTATCTTGCGATTGCTGCAACGTCCTTATCGCCACGGCCCGACAAACAAATAACGATGATTTTTTCGGGATCCAGCGTCGGCGCCAAAACCATAGCGTGCGCGATTGCATGTGAACTTTCGATTGCCGGGATGATGCCTTCCATCCGCGCCAGGTATTCAAAGGCGGCGACAGCTTCGTCATCCGTCACTGAAACATACTCAGCGCGGCCCCGGTCATAGAGGTCCGCATGCTCAGGCCCGATGCCCGGATAGTCCAGTCCAGCCGATATCGAATAAACAGGAGCGATCTGGCCGTATTCATCCTGGCAGAAATAGGATTTCATGCCGTGGAAAATGCCCGGCGTACCGGTCGCGATTGTCGCAGCCGTATCTTGGGTGTGGATGCCTCTGCCGGCAGCTTCGCAGCCGATCAAGCGCACGCTTTCGTCGCCGATGAAGTCATAGAAAGTCCCGATCGCATTCGAGCCACCGCCAACGCAAGCCATCACGACATCCGGCAGCTTGCCTTCCGCCTTGGCCATCTGAGTTTTTGTCTCTTCCCCGATGATTTTCTGGAAATCGCGGACCATGGTCGGGAATGGATGCGGCCCCATGACCGAGCCGATGCAGTAATGCGACTCTTCGAACGTTGAAGCCCAATCCTTCATCGCTTCGTTGACCGCGTCCTTAAGCGTGGCAGTGCCGCTTGTCACAGGAATCACTTTCGTGCCCAACAATTCCATTCGGAACACGTTCAAGGCTTGGCGCTGGGTGTCCTCTTCGCCCATGTAGACGACGCACTCCATGTCCAAAAGCGCAGCTGCTGTTGCCGTCGCCACGCCGTGCTGGCCGGCGCCGGTCTCAGCGATAATGCGTTTCTTGCCCATCTTTTTGGCCAACAATACTTGGCCGAGCGCATTGTTGATCTTATGCGAGCCCGTGTGGTTCAGGTCTTCGCGTTTCAGGTAGACTTTTGCTCCGCCGAGGTTCTTTGTCATCTTTTCCGCGTAATAGAGGCGGGATGGCCGGCCTGCGTAGTTGTCCAACAGATCGTTCAATTCTTTTTTGAAGTCCGGATCCTCTTTGAGTCGGAAAAAAGCCTCCGATAGTTCCAAACAAGCGTTCATCAAGGTTTCGGGAATGAACTGTCCCCCATGTGCTCCAAAATAACTTGTCATTTTTTTGACCTCCCAATGATTTCCATTACTGCTCTGATTTTTTCAAAATCCTTCACGCCGTCCGTTTCGACGCCGCTCGAGATGTCCACTGCGTATGGCTGCATCTGTTTGATGGCCCCCTCAAGATTGCCGGCGTGCAGGCCGCCCGCCAGGAAGAATGGCTGCGTCGCTTCTTTCAGCAAATCCCAGTTGAATGTCTTTCCGGTTCCACCTGCCACACCGCTTTGGTATGTGTCATAGAGGAGAATATCGGCAGCATATGCCTTCTTGACATCAGCGGCGTCCTTGACCGCAACCGCTTTGATGATCGGAAGTGTGATCCACTTGCCCAACTCTTCTATATAAGCGTTATCCTCATCGCCGTGGAGCTGCACGATCTGGATTGCCCGGCTCTCCACGATTGCGACGATGTTTTCGATCGGTTCGTTGACGAAGACGCCGACTGCCGGAATGGCTTCGTCTAGGGCGGCCCTGATTTCCAGCGCCTGTTCCAACGATATCTGGCGCTTGCTGGGAGCGAAGATGAAGCCTGCAAAATCCGGGCGTAGCTCGTTCAGCATTTCAGCATCCTCGACTCGTTTCAGACCGCAGATTTTTACTTTAACCATCAGCCGATTCCCCGCAGGCGGTCCAGCATGCCTTTTTTGTCTGGAGAAATCATCATCGTTTCGCCGATCAGGATCGCATCGACGTTTCCCTCTTCCAATTCGATGACTTGCTGTCTTTCCGAGATGCCGCTCTCGGCCACGAAAAGGATGTCATCCGGCACCAGTGCGCGCAGCCTGATGGACTGTTGGATATCCACTTTGAAGGTCTTCAAGTCCCTGTTGTTGACGCCGATCATTTTTGGGTTCGTCCGCAACGCTTTCAGGAGCTCTTCTTCGGTGTGGGCCTCCACCAGGGCCGAAAGCCCCAGTTCGCGGGCCAAGCGTTGCAAGGCATCCAACTCCTCTTCGTTCAGGATGGTCGCGATCAACAGTACGGCATCCGCGCCGATGAACTTCGCCTCATAGATCTGATAGGCATCGATGATGAAATCTTTCCGGATGACCGGAAGCGATACTGCCTGTTTTATCTCCGTCAGGAAGCGATTTTCGCCTTGGAAAAAATCGGGCTCCGTCAATACCGATAGCGCGGATGCGCCTGCTTCTTCGTAGGCCTTGGCGATTTCGAGGTATGGGAAATCCTCCACAATCACGCCTTTCGAAGGGGACGCCTTCTTGCATTCGCAGATGAAACGGATCCCTTCACCGGTCAGCGCCTTTTCGAATGGGAAATCCTGATTGATCGGCATCGCCAAGGCGGCTTGCTTCATTTCTTCCAATGGGATTGCCTGTTTGGCTTTTTCCACGCGTATTTTTGTCGCTGCTATGATCTCGTCCAATATCATTTTGTCGCCTCCTGTGATGAAGTGATGAATTGCTTTAATTTCCCCAGTGCCGCTCCGCTGTCGATCAGTTCGGCTGCACGTTTGATGCCGTCAGCGATCGTATAATCGTCGTTGGCCAGATAAATGGCCATGCCGGCGTTCAACAGCACTGTATCGCGCTTCGGTCCTTTTTCGCCACTTAGGATAGCCAAGGCGATTGCGGCATTTTCAGCCGGTTCCCCGCCAACCAGATCTTCGTTGGTGCAGTACTCGAAGCCGTAATCTTTCGGATCGAATGTGAAGTGGGTGACCTTGCCGTCGCGGAGCTCCGCTACTTCCGATGTTGTGGTCAAAGTTATTTCATCCAGACCGTCATTGCCACCGAACACCAAAGCTCTTTCCATCTGCAATTGGTTCAGCACTTCAGCCATCGTGTCCACCAGCGCGACATCATACACGCCGAGCAACTGCATATTCGCATTGGCTGGGTTCGCCAATGGCCCCAGGACGTTGAAGATTGTCCGGACACCCATTTCTTTCCTGACGGGTGCCGCGTGTTTCATTGAAGGATGGTATTTTTGGGCGTACATGAAGCACATTCCGATTTCTTCCAGCATCGCTTCGCTTCGCTGTGCGCTGGCTTCGATGTTCACACCTAATTCTTCCAGCACATCTGCGCTGCCGCATTTGCTTGAGGAGCTGCGGTTGCCGTGTTTCGCCACCGGAATCCCTGCGGCTGCGATGACAAAAGAAGAGACGGTTGAGATATTGAAAGTGAAGGCTTGATCGCCGCCGGTTCCGACGATGTCCAATGCCGTTGTTTTCGTCTGCACCTTATTTGAAAAATCACGCATCACTTCAGCGGAAGCACTGATTTCTCCGGCCGTCTCGCCTTTCATCCGCATAGCAGTCAGGTAAGATGCAATCTGGACCGGACTGGCTTGACCGCTCATAATCTGGTGCATGATGTTCTTCGTCAACTGCGGGGAAAGCTCTTCTTTTTTCACTAGTTTATCGATAGCGGCTTTCATGCTGTCTTGCGGGAGAATTTCTTCGGTCTGTTTCGTCTCTTTTATCTCTAGCATTTCATTCACCTCATCATTTTTTGTGTACAAAAAAAGCCCTTGTCCCCCTTTAAAGGGACAAGAGCTTGCATTCTCCTGCGATACCACCCAAATTGACGATAATAATCGCCCACTCGTTCACATACCAACATATGTGCCTGTCTGTTAACGGATCAGGTTCCCCGTTTGCCCCTACTCTTTTCAAGGCAACCCTCTCAAGTCCATTCGGCATCCCCTTCGCTATCGCACTCTCACTGGCGGCGACTCTCTGGAAACAAGGTATGATGCGTACTCCTCTTGATTATCGGTTTTATTAGATGGAAATGATTTTTCTAACGATTTCTTAATGTTGGGATTATTTTAACGCATCGCTATGCTTCCGTCAACTGTTTTATTTATTTAATTTGGCAAGCTCGAATGTTTCCTGCTCCAGCACGGTTTTGGTAGAATGGATGCACAATAACCTTGAAAGGGTGTGTTCCGACTGAAACAATCCGATAAACTTTTCTCGATGGCACCCGTCATCGATCCGGACGCCAAGGTCCTGATTCTGGGATCGATGCCCGGCGCGAAGTCGCTGGAAGCACAGCACTACTACGGGAATCCCAGGAACCATTTCTGGGAAATCATTTTCTCCCTGCTAGAGAAAGAGGATCCGGTCACCTACGAGGATCGCCTTTCGCTTCTGAAAAAGCATCATATCGCCCTTTGGGATGTCATCCACTCCTGTTACCGTGAAGGCAGCCTCGATTCGGCCATCAAAGAGGAACAGCCGAACGACTTGAAGCCCCTTCTGCGCGAACATCCCCAGATCAAAGCCATCGCCTTCAACGGCGGAAAAGCTTACCGCAGCTACAAAAAGCACTTCGGACTGGATGAGCACTCCGGACTTGTTTACCTGCCGCTCCCCTCGACCAGCCCCATGCGCGGCAAGCATGTTAAATCGTTGCCGGAAAAATTGGAAGCTTGGTCGGTGCTGAATGAGTATCTTTGAGGCATACGGAATTCAGAAGATGTCCGATATCGCTGATGAATCGGACAATCGCCGTTTGGTTTGGGCACTCGTTGTCCGATTAATGTCCCCCAGAAAAAAGCCGGTCTGTCAGAACCCAAATTCTGACAGACCGGCTTTCGCATGTTTTAGATTTGTTCGAAAGCTTGATCCAAGTCGGCGATGATGTCATCGGCATTTTCGATCCCGATGGACAGACGGATCATGTCTCCAGAAACACCCGCAGCAATGAGGTCTTCGTCGCTCAATTGCGCGTGGGTCGTGCTGGCCGGATGGATGACCAGCGATTTCGCATCGGCAACATTCGCAAGCAGCGAGAACAATTCCAACTTGTCGATCCACTCGATGCCGGCTTGCTTGCCGCCCTTGATGCCGAAAGTGAAGATCGAGCCGGCGCCTTTAGGGAAGTATTTGTCAGCAAGCGCCTTGTATTTGCTATCCGGCAGTTCCGGATAATTCACCCAGGAAACTTTCGGGTGGTTCGCCAGATAAGCGACAACCTTGCGGGTATTTTCGACATGGCGTTCGACGCGCAATGACAAAGTTTCGATTCCCTGCAGCAACAGGAAGGAATCGATCGGGCCGATACAGGCTCCCGTATCACGCAGCACTTGCACACGGATTTTGGTCGTGAACGCGCCCGGTCCCAGATCCGTATAGACCAATCCGTTGTAATGCGCATCCGGTGTTGTGAAGCCAGGGTATCTTCCGCTGGCCGCAAAATCGAATTTACCGGATTCGACGATGACACCGCCCATAGTTGTGCCATGCCCACCCAGGAATTTAGTGGCGGAGTGGACCACCACATCGGCACCGAATTCGAATGGACGGATCAGGTAAGGCGTGCCGAACGTGTTATCCACGATCAAGATGATGCCATGCTTATGCGCAATTTCAGCGACTTTTTCGATATCAATCAGATTGGTGCTTGGGTTTCCGATCGATTCGATGAAGATGGCTTTCGTCTTTTCCGTGATGGCTGCTTCGAAGTTAGCCGTATCTTCAGGATCAATGAAAGTAGTTTTGATGCCCAAATTTGGCAAAGTCGCGCTGAAAAGATTGTAGGTGCCGCCGTAAAGCGTGCTGGCAGCGACGATCTCGTCACCCGCATGCGCAACATTCAGGATAGCGTACGTGATCGCAGCAGAACCTGAAGCGACCGTAACCGCTGATGTTCCGCCCTCAAGCGCCGCAACGCGTGCATCCACGACTGCGGTCGTAGGATTCGTCAAACGGGTATAGACATTCCCGGCATCCGTCAAAGCGAAACGGCCGGCAGCCTGTTCGGCGCTATCAAAAACGAAAGCGGTAGTTTGGTAAATCGGCACTGCACGGGCTCCGGTAACGGGGTCCGGTACTTGGCCTGCATGTACTTGCAACGTTTCAAAACTGTAATTTTTCTCTGTCATTTGTCATCTTTCCCTTCTGGTTTTGGATATATTCTTGCATGGCAGTTGCTCTTCTGGGTCATTTCCGATTTGCCGAGGTTGCCTCTTCTGTTCATTTCTCTGATTTTGCAAAAAGTAAAAAAGCCCTCGTCCCTATATTCCAACTGATTGAAATACAGGGACGAAAGCTCTTCGTGTTACCACCCATGTTCGTATGGACCTCGCGATCCATACCTTAAAAAGTACGCAAGCTCCCGCTTGTTATACTCTTGTGCGCTATCGTGCACAAACCGAAACAACACTATCCGCATTGCTTTGCTCCGAGACCATCTTCGCTTTTTTTCATCATACCCCTTTTCACCTACCGGGGCTCTCTGGAATGACGATCGAAAGGTACTCTTCTCTTCATCGCTCTTCTATTAAAATTTAATTAAATATAGCATCTGTTTCTCACCTTGTCAAACATTTTTATCGGTTTGAGCATTCCACAAAAAAAACTGCCCCCACATTACGAGGAGCAGTCTGTGAAACTATTCAACTGTTTTTTTGTCGATTGTAGGCAGCTGGCACGTGTGGATAACGTTCGTAAACCTCTTCAAGATAATCTTCTTGAATCGCCATTTCCTTAAGTAAAGTTGGAAAATCAATTGTATCCACCATCTTATTAAGCAGTACCAGTCCTTCTTCTGCCATGCGGTCTCGTGTTTCAACATCAGGTATGGCAGAAGTTGCCATATGGTCCGAATGTTCCTTGAAATAATAACCGGTTGCTCCGGATTGAAAGGCTTGGGCACTCAGGTTACCGAAAACCGCTGGTGTCTGGGTAACCGGCTCTGCATAATCAGATGTCAGCAAAATATCATCCAAACGATTACGCAGCTTGTAAGCCCCAAGAATCATCTTATCCAAATTGAGCATCATCGCTTTCGGATCTGAAAAGACACCGGATTTCTGGGCGGTTATCATGCCATCAATATAGAGGATGGCTACCCCTGTTTCATCAAAGAAATCACGCACAACCGGATGGATGGAGATATGGGCTGGGCCGTGCAGGCTAATATAGATCTGCTTTTTGAAGCCTGACCGTAATAAAGACTGTGCCAGACCATGCAACATATCGGCACTTTCCCTGACGGTCAATTGGATGGTTCCCTTACCTGAGGCGGTTGCCCCTGAATAAATGTAAGGCACATGCGGAAGGACAAGTGAATTTGTCCTTTCAGCCATCAACAAGGCAATCCCCTCAGCCAATATTGTTTCGCAATCCAAGGGTAGGCCCCCATGTAGTTCGGTTGGTCCAAAAGGCACGATGATGACATCGTTCTCCTTTAAGTAAGCCTCCACTTCATCATTGACCAAAACATTCAATAAGTGACTTCTTAATTTCATAAGTGCACCTCGCTATTATACTTCTGGTTCATCATTTTTCTTATCAAATTCCTCAAGTCTTGCCAGACGAGCTGAAGTCATCGCCTCACGTGTTTCATCAGTAATGTTCCAAATGAATTTGAATGAAACCCATGATAATAAAGCACAAACGGCTGGACCAACAAGGTTCATTAGAACTAATCCTTCAACAGCTTGAGCTGATTGCGCTTGACCAGCTTGAGCGGCCTGTTGGCTGTAACCAATCCAACCAATCATCAAGACAACAAGGGATTGCGCCAACATTTGGCCAAGACGTCTTGTCAGCGAGAAGTTACCGTAGATGGAACCTTCGGAACGTTTGCCAGTGATGTATTCGTTGTAGTCAATGGATTCTGAAACAAGACCCCATTGAAGTTGAACGGACATCAGCATGAAAGCAATACCGACACTGGCAGAAACCATGTATAGGAATGGTGGCAAGTCACCCACTAATTTCCAGACGTACAAGCCAATAAAGATAGCGGCACTCAATAGTAAATAAGTACGGATTACTTTAACTGTAGATCCAATGAATTTCACCAAATATGGAGCGATAAGCAGCAGTATTACTGGTAACCCTTGACCGATTAAAGCAGCAGTTCCCATTAAACCAATATCACCAAATACATCGCCATAAATATAAGGAAGCGTTGTATTGAATAAGGTTGAACCGAAAACGATTACAATCGAGTGCAAACATAGTGATAAGAACGCCTTGTTTTTAGCTAATGTAACAAAAATATCTGTGACTTTTGTCGGTTCTGTTTGTTCTTCTGCGGCAAGTTTCGCTGCAACATTCCGTTCTTCAGTTCCCCAATAGTGGAAGAAGATCAGTGCACCGCCTAAGACAGCCGCGAAGATACCTGAAACCATATAACCTGTTGTGTTTTCACCTAAACGCGAAAGAATCACCGGTATAATCATTGAACTGATCAGACCACCGACTGTTGATCCCATGCCACGAGCCGAAGATAAAGTAGTTCTTTCTCTATCGTTTATGGCCATTACCCCAAGAACGGATCCCATGGCAATGTTCATCATAGTGTAACCTAATTCGTAGATAACTTTTAATAGAAAAATAGCTACTAAACGCATCATACCATCAAACATTGAAGGAACAGAGAAGAATGCAATAAGACCGATAACAATCAAAGGAATAGAGCGCAACATCCAAGGACGGAACTTATCTTTTTGGCCATGTGCCTTAGAGAAGGACTTATCCATGATAGTACCCATCATCGGGTCATTGACCATATCCCAAATATTCCAAACGAGCAACAGTATAGATAGCGTTGCAAATGGGATGCCTAATACGTTTGTAAGATATCGGTTCATAAATGTTCCGATCAAGACCAGGGTAGCAACCCCACCGGCATCTCCGGCACCATAACCCAATTTATGCTTCAGGGTTAGACTGCTTTTCATTTCGTTTGCTGCATTTTGCTGCTTGACAACTTTTTCCTCTGCCATAAAATTTTCCTCTTTTCTCTCTTTTACTTGGTGAACTATATCCGTTTTTGACAAAAAACCTTTGCAAAAGATGATTTCAAACCACCTATAAGTCTGAATTTCTGGCTCATATTCAGAAATTAAGACTCATTGGTTATAATTTTATATCCGCGAAATCGCTAACATTATTATTTTTCCTTTTGCTCAAAAATAAAAGTTTTATTCGTTCATTGCAGGGATTGTATTAGGGATTGCTTGAGGCAATTCTGCATCGCCATCACTTGGGTCAGATTGTTTCATTGCTGCAATTTTAATTTGAACGCTTTCCATTGTTTCTTTATCCAATGGGTAGAATTTCATGAACGTTAAAGCAATAAGTGTACCAACTAAAGGCAAGACTGAAATCATTACAATACCAGCCAGGCGCAATTGTGGAGATAGCGGCGTGTCAGCCGTTGGATAAGCTTGCGCAAATCCTACAGCGGCTAAGATCCAACCGATCGACATAGGTGCGAAAGATGATGCTACAGAGTCAGTCAATGAGAACATCGTACTCAACATTCCAGAAACATAACGTCCGGAAACACTTGTTTCGTAATCGGAGACATCCGCTGCCATTGTCAAGGCCAAACCTGATGGAGTGGATGTGAATCCTTTCGCACAAGCAAAAACGATTGTGAAGGCAACTGTCCATAACGATATGTTAGAGAAGCTCAAGTCCCCTGGATTCGCAAAGAAAAGCAAGCAGCCTAATAGGGCCAATGAAACAACGGCACCTTGCAAGTACCGAACATAGGAGTAACGCAATCCTCTTTTTTGCGCAATTGTCGCCGCAAAGGTTGTGAACAAAAGGTTAGGCAAAATCAGCACCAACGAGATTGTTCCTGATAAACCAAAGTTACCGAAGATAATACCAAACAGGATCATCAATACAACTTGATCTCCGAACATTTGCGCATTGAACTTCACAAAAGCTGCTGCCATGGTCAACATTTGCAAAGGTCTGTTGCCTTTGACGATTGCCCAGTAATCTTTGAACGATGTTTTAGTCGTTTTTTCACCAATACCAAAGTATTGTTTGTTGTCTTTTTCCGCAATACCAATAACTGCCAAAATTCCGAGGATAGCTGAGATGACCATGACTCCTGGGATAAATACTTTGAAGAATTCCGGAGTAAAACCGCCGTATTTTGGCGCTAAGAAGTTTGCGACAACAATTTGACCACCCGTAAACAATAATGTCGTTACCCAACCATCAACGATATTGAAGATAGGACGTTGTTTTGGATCGCTTGTCAACGCTGCTTGACCGGCTTTTGTAACCGTCGCTTGCAAGGAATAACCGATTTTATGCACGACTAACGCAAGCAAGAAAATCGGAATTTTCATTCCTTCGCCGAGGCCATGAATATTGAATAATACCAAGAATGAAATAACAGTAATAAGATTGCCTAAAACCATAATGGGACGATACTTACCGAATTTAGTATCCGTTTTATCAATCAAAACTCCGATAGCCGGGTCAATAACCCCATCAAAGATACGGATATACCCCATAATTTGACTGACGAACAACGCGGTTAAGCCTAAAAGACCTGTGGAATAGTAGACGACAAAACCAAAAGCGAACAAGTAAATATTTGTTGATGAGTTATTCAAAGTGAATAACACGATCGATCTGCCATAGTTTGGCTCGATTGAGTTTCGTTTCGTTCAGAACCGTTGAATCCTTTTTTGACATAAAATTCCCCTCCAAATTAAAAATCCAGAACTTATAAACAGTATTTTGTTATCACATTATGAAACTCCGTTACTATTAAAAGAATTCGTAACGGACTTAATAAAACCTGGTTATAAGATCTAAGGAAAGAATACCATCGAAAGGTAACCGGTTACAACTCTTTTATTATTAACAATTTGTGAACGCTATCATCCTCGCCGAGATAAGTGCCTTACGATGCCATTTCTTGATGGTTTAGACTCCTCTTGCGGATGCTCCAATTTCCATTTGGGACCGCTTCGATAAGCATTTTTCAAAATCTGTATTGACAAATCCACTTTAACGACTATTTTTTGGAAATTGGGCAAAAAAAATAAAGAAGATGATCCCGATTGCGGCTTGGGATCATCTTCTTTAGACTGCATGATGCAGTTTTATTGTCATAATAGAGAACTTTTATAGAATCAAAAGTGCATCACCGTTGGTGTTTTATAGAGTTTCAAAATATTCTATGCATCCCAAAGCATTGGCTAGCTGCACGGGTTAGCCCTTCGGAAAAAAGAATAAGGAACCTCTTGTCTCTGCGAACCAAGACATACTGTTCGACTTGTCATGGTTCTTGCCATCTTTGATGGCTTAGAAACATGATACAACTGACCGGTACGGTCACGTTGATTCCTTTGTTTCGGAAGTCTCTCAGCAATTGCGCTCTACGATGCTCATTTGCATGGGACTCTTAGGGATTCATCCCTTAGAGTCCCAGTACAAGGTGACCGTAGGGAACGTTGCGAGGCCAGATTTCCTAAATTGTCATGACTCTTGCGATTTCAATCACTTAGAGGCATGATACACTTGACCGATTAGGTCACAGTGTTTCCTTAATCAGGGCTGAGCGAACCCGTTTCGCTTTTCTTATACTTCTTCGCCTTCGTCGAATTGGCTGTTGTAGAGTTCGGCGTAGAAGCCACCATTCGCCAGCAATTCTTCGTGGGTTCCTTGTTCGACGATGTCCCCGTTGTTCATGCAGAGGATCAGGTCGGCATTTTTGATGGTTGACAGACGATGCGCGATGATGAAGCTCGTCCTGCCGTGCATCAGCGTGTCCATCGCTTTCTGGATCAGCACTTCCGTCCGCGTATCGACCGAACTCGTCGCTTCATCCAGGATCATGATCTGCGGATCGGCAAGGATGGCGCGCGCGATCGTCAACAATTGCTTCTCTCCCTGAGAAACGTTGTTGGCTTCCTCGTTCAGGACCATGTCATAACCATCCGGCAATGTCCGGACAAAGTGATCCACTTGCGCAGCTTTCGCGGCAGCGATGACTTCCTCATCCGTCGCATCCAGTTTCCCGTAGCGGATGTTTTCCATAATGGTGCCGTTGTATAGCCATGTATCCTGCAGCACCATCCCGAATTCCGTCCGCAGATCGCTGCGCGTGAAATCGGTAAGTTTGTGGTTGTCGATGTAGATGGCTCCACCCGTCAAATCGTAGAAACGCATCAGCAATTTCACCATCGTCGTCTTGCCGGCACCGGTAGGACCAACGAGCGCGACTTTTTGTCCTTCTTTGATATCAGCGGAGAAGTCCTTGATGACCAGATGATCCGGTTCATAACCGAACTTGACATGCTCGAAACGGACATTCCCTTTCACATCAGCGGTCGCCATTTCGATTTTTGCTTCGGTCACTGTCTCTTCTTCCTCTTCCAGGAATTCGAAGATTCGTTCAGAGGCAGCCACCATCCGTTGCAATTGACTCCCCACTTGCGCGACTTGCGTCAAAGGTTGGGTGAAGTTGCGCACGTACTGTAGGAAGGCTTGGATATCCCCGATCGTCATATTTCCGGCAGCCGCCATCGCACCACCCATGATGCAGACTACGACATACCCAAGATTTCCGATCAGGCTCAACAAGGGCATCATCAAACCGGAAAGGAATTCAGCTTTGAATCCGGCTTCGATCAATTGATCATTCTCTTTATCGAAAGCGGCAACCGATTTTGCTTCCCCGTTGAAGGCTTTCATAACCACATGTCCGCCATACATCTCTTCAACATGGCCATTGACCGCACCCAAGTATTTTTGCTGATTAGCGAAGTGCTTCTGCGACTTCGACATGATCAGCATCAGGAGCATCATGGACACAATCAGCACGCCAAGGATGACAAGTGTCAGCGACCAACTGATCGTCAGCATCATGATGAAAACACCTACCAGTGTTGTGATCGACGTGATGATTTGGGTGAGGCTCTGGTTCAGACTGGTATTCAGCGTATCCACATCATTCGTGATCCTGGAAAGCACGTCCCCTTGGCTGTTCTTGTGGAAATAAGCCAGCGGCAATTTGTTGATTTTCTCCATGATGTCTTTGCGCAGTTTATAGGAAACTTTTGCGGAGACACCCGACATCAGAAACCCTTGCAGATAAGAGAAAGTGGCACTCAGCACGTACAAGCCCAAAAGCCCCAACAGTACGGTACCGATGTAATCGAAATCGATTTCTCCGGATCCGCCAGTGAATTTCAGCATGATGCCGGCGACCAATTTATCGATGGCCAAAGCCATGATTTTTGGTCCGACAATCCCGAATAGAGAGGACGAAATCGCCAAAATGAAGACAACTGCCATCAGCCATTTGAACGGCGACAGATACGCGGCCAATTTTTTGAATCCGCCTTTGAAGTCCTTCGCTTTCACCACCGGAGCGCTCATCCCACCCATGGGACCATGGCCTCCGCCCGGTCCGCCTTGCGTTCTTCTTTGTTTCATTTCGCTCATGCTAATTCCTCCTCCGAAAGCTGAGATTTAGCAATTTCTTGATAAGTCTCACAGTTTTTCATCAACGCATCGTGAGTCCCTATCCCAACGATCCTGCCTTTATCTAGAACGATGATCTGTTCCGCATCCATTATCGTGCTGATCCGCTGTGCCACGATCAGGACAGTTGCGTTATCCGTGTAGGCATCCAAAGCCGAACGTAAAGCCGCATCCGTTTTGAAGTCCAACGCCGAGAAACTATCGTCAAAAATATAGATCGGCGCTTTTTTAACCAATGCACGCGCAATGGACAAGCGCTGTTTCTGCCCACCGCTGACGTTGCCGCCGCCTTGTGCAATAGCCGTTTCGATGCCGTCTTCCATCTCAGAAACAAAGTTTTTCGCTTGGGCGACTTCGAGTGCTTTCATGATTTCATCCGTCGAAGCATCATCTTTTCCATACGCTATGTTGGATACAATATTCCCGGAGAAAAGCATCCCCTTCTGCGGGACATAGCCAATGTTAGCGCGCAGATCGGCTTGTGTCATTTTGCGGATGTCGATGCCGTCGATTTCGATGGCGCCGTCCGTCACATCATAGAAGCGCGGAATCAGATTGATCAATGTCGATTTACCAGAACCGGTCGAACCGATGATTGCCGTCGTTTCGCCTGGTCTAGCGGTAAAGCAAATGTTGTTCAACACGTTCTCGCTCGCCTTCGGATAATGATAAGAAACATCCTTGAAGGTGATGAGGCCTTCATTCTTTAAGCTCGGTTGCGCGTCGTTTGGATCCGTGATACTCAAATCCGTATCCAACACTTCCCCGATCCGTGTTGCCGATACAGAAGCACGCGGCAAGAAGATGAACATCATTGAAATCATCAAGAAGGCCATGATGATCTGCATCACATATTGGATATAGGCCATCATATCCCCGATCTGCAGGGCAGAATCAGCGACTTGCTGGCTTCCGAACCAGATGATCAGCAGCGAAACACCGTTCATGACGAGCATCATGGCAGGCATCAACAGCGACATCAAACGCTGCACAAAGCGGTTTGTATAGGTGTAATCTTCATTGGCGTCGTTGAATCGGTTCTCTTCAAATGGTTCATTCCCGAAAGCGCGGATGACCATCATGCCGGAAAGATTCTCACGGCTGACCAGATTCAATCTGTCCGTCAAGCTTTGCAGCACTTTGAACTTCGGCATCGCGATCGACAGGATCGACATCATGATACCGATAAGGGCAATAACCGCAACGGCGATCGTCCACGCCAGCGAAACGCTCTTGTCTATTGCCATGATCAGACCACCAGTAGCCAAAATCGGTGCATAGCACAGCATGCGGATACCTATAGTGATCAGCTGCTGGATTTGCTGCACGTCATTGGTTGTGCGCGTAATCAAGGATGCTGTTGAAAAATTATCGAACTCAGTGTTGGAAAAACTTTCGACTTTGGCGAAGACATCCCTTCTCATCCGACCGGACACTTTCGCGGCGATACGCGAAGAGAAATACGCGACCGCTACGGAAGCAACAGACACCGCAACTGCGATGGCGAGCATCTGTGCGCCTTTCGTCATGATGTATTGGTTTTGGAGCGCATCCATATCCGCTCCTAGATCTTGATAGAATAGTTTCGTGAACAGGATCCCGATTTGGCTGTAGAGCATCGGCTCGGCAGCATCGGCAACATCCATCGATGCAGTGAACGCTTCCTGTGGCAGCTGTTGCAGTTGCGGCACCAACGCGTACAGTTGATCCAAATCGACATTCTCGAAGCCGCTCTCGGCATCGACTGCCGCGGTACCGCCTTGCTGTCCGCCCATTTCCTGCATAAACGTCACGAAGCTGTAGCTTGCCTTGCTGAAGATGCTCTCCAACGAGATCAGTTGTTCCGGATCGGTTTCATCCAGCACGTAGAAATCCGTTTCCTGGCTTTCCGGAAATTCTGCGTTGTAGGCCTCGGCTTCCGCCGATCCACCCTCGATCAGCTCATAGCTTTCCTGGAACGTTTCCTTATCCTCTTCATCCATGAACAATGTCATAAGCGCGAAACCTTCCGCCGGCAGTGCTTCAGGCGCTTCCTGTTCGACGCCTCCGTTCTGGATGCCCGTGTTGACGATGTCACTCATCAGATTCGGCAGGCTCAATTCGCCGATCGCCTGACCGAACAAAATCAGCAAGCTGACCAGTATCGTACCGGCAAAAGGTTTTAAGTACTTCATTATCACTTTCATATGCTTTCCCTATTCTTTCCTAAATTTAGTTGTTTTCTTTTTTATGCACATGCCCGTGTCCATGTCCATGTTGGTGGCTGCAGCCGCCTTCCAGGTTGTGCAGCATCCTTATGAAGCATTCTTCCAACACGTCCAGCTCCTCTTCAGTAAAGCCTTCGAAAACTTTTTTATTGGCTTCATGCATAGCCCGCTTCATCTCTTCTGAGGCGGCGATGCTTTTTTCGGTCAGATGAATGCTCTTGGAGCGGGCATCCTTCGAACTGATCGTGCGTGTGACGAAACCCTTCGCTTCCAGCCGTTTGATGATTCCGGTCACGGTCGGATTAGTAAGATTGAAAGTCTCCTCAATGTCTTTTTGAATCACTTCCTCGTCACCACGGCTCTTCAGATAGAAAAGCACATGAATCTGGGAAGTGGTCAGATCGATTTTACCCACCAGGAGGTTCATCTGTTCCTTGAATTGGTTATGAAGCATCGGGATATAGGCCCCCATCATCTCGCGTGATATCAAAATGTCTCCTCCTTTCCGAACAGTTATACATAGCACGCTATCTATTATCGCATTATCCATCCATATGTCAATAGATTCGATCCGATGCGAGCCATTTTCGGAAAAATTGAATATAATGGAGATAGCATCAAATGAATTGGAAAGGAGATCAGCATGGAAGAAACAATTTCTGTCCGGGATCGGCTTATTGCCCTTTGCCAAGAACACGCGCATGTCATCGAAGATTATCCGTTCGGCGACTCAGAATGGACCGTCATGCGCCACGAAGGCAACCGGAAAACTTTCGCTTACATCTATGAACGGAACGGTGAAGTTTGGCTGAACGTAAAGAATACTCCCGAGCGGAACGACTTTCTGCGCGAGACGATTCCGGAAATCATGCCTGCCTATCATATGAACAAGACCCATTGGATCACCTTGCGGATCGTCTCCGAAGAACTCTTCCCGGTCGCTGACCGGATCATCACGGAAAGCTACCGGTTGACGCAGACCAAACCGAGGGAAAAACCAATGGCACACCAAAAAGAGGAAGAGCTTTGATTAGCTCCTCCTCTTTTTGGTTGATTTGCCTTCTTTCTAGCGGAAATACGGCTTCAGTTGTTCCAATTCCGCTTCGTTGAGCGGCCGGTAGCTGCCCGGCGGAATCGATTTATCCAATTCGATCGGTCCCATCGTCAGGCGTTTCAGGTAAGTGACCTTTTTGCCGACCGAAAGAAACATCTTCTTCACTTGGTGGAATTTCCCTTCGCTGATGTCCAGCAGCACGCGGCTTTCGTCGTCTCCGTGGCTGAGGATGGTCAAATGGGCAGGCTTGCAGGTCGTCCCTCCGTGGAAGACGATTCCTTCAGCGAAGGCTTCCTGATCGGCGACGGTCACGCGCTCGTTCACGACGACCTCGTAGCGTTTCGTCACTTTTTTATGCGGCAGCAACAGCTGATAGCCCAGCTGCCCATTGTCCGTGATCAGCAGCAGCCCTTCTGTATCCTTGTCCAGTCGTCCCACAGGATAGAGACCCGGTCTGCGGTCGGACGGATCGATCAGATCGATGACGGTGCGGTTGCCTTCATCGGATACCGCCGTCACAACGCCAGCCGGTTTGTGCAGCATATAGTAGACATTGGTGCGATTCGTCAGCGTTTTCCCCGAAACAATGACCGTCTGTAGTTGCGGATCAACATTGCGGTTTTCCGCCAGCACGATTTCCCCGTCGATGCTGACTTGTTTGCTTCTGATCAATTTTTTCACTTGTCCTCGCGAACCGTAGCCGCATTCGCTGAGCAGTTTGTCCAATCGCATCCAGCCTCTTCCTTTCTGTCCTTATTGCAGTCCTTTTATTCTAAGCGGAAAAGATACTTGACGCAAGTTCTCGCAAAAAACCAGAACGTGAATCCATTATTCCCATATGCTCAGATTTTTTTCCACATTATTTTCTAATCTTTTCCTTACACTTTCCAGCCAGTTCTGCTATACTATCCACTATATAAAAATAAGCTGTATTTATTATAAACTCAACTTTCGCACACTAAAAAAGACCATATAGACTTGATACATCAACATTTCCAGCTATAATATTATGCCGCTAAAGCACTTGGAAGCTGCTTTTCCGGTTGTGGGAATGCTCGTTTCAAGAAAGTTGGTAAGTTATCGAAAACTCTATCCAGAAGTGACTCCACCATTTCTTCGGACAGGACAGGTTCTTCTGTCAGGGAAGCCTTCAGACAGTCAAATACCAATAGAATCGCCTCTGCAAAGCGGATGTCCTCCAGTTCATCACAACACAAGAAGAACAGCTGACCGATGGTCCTGGGATCCTGCTCTTCGCGTGTACGAAGGGCGAGCATGATGTAACGGGTGAAGACAATTGTCGTGTGGGCTACCATCGCATCGTAACTGCGGCACTGGAACTCTTTTCCTAGCGCCAGATGTGACTTTGCCACCTTGAAGAAACACTCGATATCCCAGCGTTTGCCATAGAGACGCACAATTTCTTCTTCAGGCAGATTGATATCCGTGGACAAGATTGCAAGCCAATTTTTGGAGCGATTTCGGTCACGCACGAAGACAATACGGGCCTGAATTTCTTTTTCATTATCGTCCAGTCCCAAGCTGACGACAACAGATGCGAGGATCTTGGCACGACCACGTTTTTTGCGCACAACTTGATACAACTGGGTCAGTGTATACTTTTGCCCTTCATACGTGTAGTAGACGCGGTGCATACGTTTCAGCATACAGACTACCTCGAGTGGATACTCCGAAACCACGCGCTTGATTGCTTTTGGAAATGCGAACCAACTATCGAAAAGTAACGTTCGAGCGCAGAGTTGGAGCGGATTTATATCATCAAGCAAGTCGAACAGCGCTTCTGTTGACTTTTTGACGGCTTCCTTCCGACGCTTGTAACCCACGGTGCGCTTATCTATGGTCGGGTTGATTTCCTGGAAACGGTTCGATTGTTTTTCTGAGCTCAATAAAGAGAACGCAAGCGGCACGAAAGTGTTCCCATCCGACCAACCCAA
>NZ_FOQC01000025.1 GCF_900113645.1 Trichococcus flocculiformis | reverse complement strand
CCGCCAGAGGCTCCGTGTCAATGGCAGCCGTGTATACCCTCAAATCATTTTTGACACCTTATTATTTTTGTCCGAAAAAGTGTTGACAGTCCAAATGTTTGTCGGAGCTGAGCATGCGGACGCAGGCTGTCCTCCGACGACCGAGGGCTCGTCGTAGGTACGCATCCCCATCTTGCGCCTGCTCCGGCGAAGCAAAGCTTAACGGGAGCTGGTGCTCTCCTCCGGCGAGGGGGCTTCTCGACGGAGTTGCGCTCTTCGGTATTCGTCTTCCTCCTGTGAGATAATGTTTGTCGGAGCTGAGCATGCGGACGCAGGCTGTCCTCCGACGAACGAGGGCTCGTCGGAGGTACGCAGCCCCCATCTCGCGCCTGCTCCGGCGAAGCAAACCTTAACGGGAGCTGGTGCTCTCCTCCGGTGAGCGCCCTTCTCGACGGAGTTGCGCTCTTCGGTATTCGTCTTCCTCCTGTGAGATAATGTTTGCCGGAGCTGAGCATGCGGACGCAGGCTGTCCTCCGACGAACGAGGGCTCGTCGGAGGTACGCACCCCCCATCTCGTGCCTGCTCCGGCGAAGCAAACCTTAACCGAAGCTGGGAAACAACGCGATTACACGCACGCCTCCGGTCAGCACACGCACCAAACAGGCTGCCTTTTTTTTGAGAGACAGCCTGTTTCTGTTAGTTACTCAAATGGATAGACTAGACCCCAGTCTTTGCGGACCTTATCCATGATTTCCAGAACGTCCACGGTGTAAGTGAGCGTTTCATTTTTTGCTCCATTAAGGATGCGTTCGCTGAAATCAGCCACTTCATAGTTCAAGGCTTGCGCAGAATCCCCAGCTTCAATGATGCTTACTTTTCCATCATAAGAAGTGAAGATAGCTTTTGTCGACCTCGGATAATCCATAATCGTTAAAAATCCCTTTTCATAGGCGACTACCCCTTGTTTCGGCATTTTCGCCCGGAAAGTCAAGGATACCGTCGCAAGTTCTGCTTCAGCATTCCGCAGAATGATTGCTGAGGATTCATCCACACCAGATTCGTGCAAATTGCCCATCGTCATGATTTCAGTCGGTTTGCTGGTCATGAAATTACGGACAAATGACAAGGCATATGTCCCGATATCGAATAACGCGCCACCCGCTAATTCTTTATTGAAATAATAAACAGATGGATCCGTGTCCTTGAAGCTGCCGAAAGAGGCTTGGATCATCTTCAATGGTCCTAAGTCTTGCTCTGCAATCCATTCCTTTAGCTTGCGGTAAAGCGGCATATGGTAAATGGTCATGGCCTCGGCTAAATAGAGCCCCTTTTCTTCAGCCAACTGGACAAGTTCATCCAACTGGATTTTGTTGACTGTGATGACTTTCTCGCAAAGGACATGCTTGCCGGCTTCCAGACTGGCCTTGATCCATTGATGATGATGGCTGTGCGGCAAGGCGATGTAAATAGCGTCTACCGCCTCATCCGCCAGCAGTTCCATATAATCGTCATAATAAGCGGGAATACCATACTGTTCGGCAAATCCTTGTGCCTTTTCTTTGGATCGGGAGGCTACCGCGACCAATTCCGCATTGTCCGCTTGAAAATGGGAAGCGAACTCCGTTGCGATAGTCCCTGTTCCAAGTATTGCCCATCTGATTTTCATCCAATACACTCTCCCTTTTTTCGGTCTGATCGGTTATCGTTTACCCTTTCATCTCATTCGCCAAAATGAGCGCCCCGGTGATGCCGGCATCATCGATCAATCCTGGCGTCACCAAGTAATCATCGACTGCCGGAACCGGCACATAATCGGCAAGCAGCGTCGTAAATTTAGCCTTGATGTTATCAAGCATCCCCGGCACTTTCATGACACCCCCGCCCAAGACAATGCGCTCCGGACGCAGGATAACCGTGTAGGCTTCCAAAGCTTGACCTATGTAATAAGCGATGTAATCCCAGACCGCATCGGTAGGCGCAACATCTTTGCCGGCTTTACCTAGTCGTCCGTCGATTGAAGGACCAGCTGCCATGCCTTCCAGGCAATTTCCATGATATGGACAGAACCCGGCATAATGGTCAGCCTCGTGCGGACGCACCAGTATGTGACCCATTTCCGGGTGACCGATGCCTTCCAAAATTTTTCCGTCCACGATCGCACCGGCGCCCACGCCCGTACCGATCGTGATATACATCATGTTCTTTAATCCTTTAGCGGCACCTAACGCGGATTCACCCAAGGCAGCGGCATTCACATCCGTCGTCCACCCCATCGGAACTGCATAACGCTCCTTCATAGCGCCAAGAAAATCAAAATCCTTCCACGCCAACTTTGGTGTAGAAAGAATATATCCATATGTTTCCGAGTCTTTATTGACGTCAATCGGCCCGAAGGAACCGATTCCGATTGCAGCTAAGTCAAAACGATCAAAAAAAGCAAATACCTGCGCCAATGTTTCTTCCGGCGTAGTCGTCGGGAATGCAACCCGTTCCAATAACTCATTATTTTCGTTTCCGACGGCGCACACAAATTTTGTTCCGCCTGCTTCAATTCCACCTACTAGCATAAATTTCTCACTCCAATTAGTTAGTTTTCGTGTGCGTCGCCATCATCGGAGTACATTTGATATCCATCCGATTTGTCCTGAAAGAGCACGCTCGCACCTTTTCCTATTATAACGCTTTCAGTTGGCGGAATCACGTTTTTCTGGCATTTTCCTCTGAATTTCAACATTTCCCTGATGGGCAAACGCCTTCAGTAAATATTTACTTAATTTGAAATTTTTTTTACTCTTTTTGTTGCTTTACGAAATTTAAACGCTTACAATGAAAAGGAGACGATAATATACTTTAAAAAAATAGCGGATTGACTGATCTATCTGCAACTACGCAACTAGGAGAGTGGAAAAATAATGAAAGTATCTGAAACAATACTCGGCCAAGCTCACGGAAAAGATGTCGTTGCCTATACCTTGACGAATCCCAACGGCATCTCCCTTACAGCAATGACCTATGGCGCCACCATCACGGAATTGATAATGCCGGACAAAAACGGAAAGAGTGAGAATGTGATTTTGGCGATGGATTCATTGGACGATTACGTGACGCATCGCCCGTATTACGGAGCCACAATCGGCCGGATTGCCGGACGCATCGCAAAGGGATCATTTGATTTGGATGGAAAAAGGCATCAATTGATTGTGAACGAGGAAGAAAATCAACTCCATGGTGGCCCCGCCGGATTGGACACGCATGTTTGGGATGCGGAAATCGAGGCTTCCGCTGATGAAGCCAGCATCCATTTCACGACTACCGATGCGGACGGCGCCAATGGCTATCCCGGGACACTTTCGGTAACGGTCAGCTATACGCTTACTGCTGAGAACGAATGGAAAATTGATTATCGGGCAACGACGGATCAACCAACTTTGTTCAACCCGACCAACCATGTCTATTTCAACCTGAGCGGAGACATCAACAAGCCGATTCTGCAGCACGAGCTGCAACTGAACAGCGCGGTTTTTGCCGAATTGGGCGACGGAAATCTTCCTACCGGGGCGTTGCTGCCGGCGGAAGGGACCCCTTTTGATTTCCGCGACGGAGGAAAACTTGCGATTGCCGCTGAACAGAGCCACCCACAGACCCAAAAAGTTGCCGGTTTCGATCACCCTTTCCTGCTGCAGCACGATACTGGAAAGCCTGATGCGGTCCTGAGCGATGCAGAATCCGGTCGAAGCGTCAAAATGTATACGGATCAGGATTGTGTCGTGATCTTTATGCACAACGGCGCTATCGATAAGTACACGATTGCCGGCAGTCCGGTCATCCAGTACGCTGGCATCACCTTGGAGACGCAGGCATTGCCTGATGCCATCAATCAAGAAGGCTTCGGCGATATTGTACTCCGACCGGGTGAAGTTTATTCGGCTGAAACGATCTATAAGTTTGAAGTACAGGCCTGACAATAAGCAAGTCACAAGCAAAAGAAGGCTTAAGTCTTCCTGACAGAAAATTGAAAGAGGCTGGGATCAACGCATCCCAGCCTCTTTCAATTTATATCCCCTTATGAACATATACTCTTACAGCATACTTTTCCAATCTGACTTGTCCGTCTTCTTTCCGCTGCGTAAGCATGTCTTCGAGTTCGAAGGGCAAAAGGATCGTCTGTTCTTCTTCCGTAAAGTTCATCACAAATACATATGCTTCCTCATCCGCAGTCCGTACTTGTACAGAAACGCCCTTCTCATGTTCAATCGCGAAAGGTGCCCCGATTCCTGCTTCTTCGGTAATTTCTCTGTAAACCATTTCATGAAACGCTTGTTCCGTGCGGGCACCTATCACGTAGGTTCGGCCTTTTCCAAAGCTATGTCTCGTCACAGCTGGCGTATCCTTATAAAAATCATCCTGATAGGTCGCAAGCACTTCGCCATCCGTTACCTTAAGCAAAGCAGCGTAATCTTTGACTTCAAAAGTCTGCCCGGCATAGGTTATCCGATTGCTATCGGATGGATAAAGAGTATCCGTTTCTCCCAATTTTACTCCGCAGATTTCCTGCATGATCTCCGGCCAGCCGCCTAAATAAGTCAAATCATTTTCATCCACAATACCTGTGATGTAGGTGGTCACCAGCATTCCACCTGCGGCCACGAAGGCTTTCAAGCGCTCCTGCATGGCTATCGGCAACATATACAGCATCGGCGCAACCAGCACTTTATAGTTCGAAAAATCTTGTTTCTCGGTGATCACATCCACAGGAATATCCTGTTCCCAGAAATAGCGGTAATGTTCTTGCGCCGTTTGCGGATAACGCAACGTTTCCTTGCTGAAGCCCTGAATTTCCTGAAGAGCCCAATGATTGTCCCAATCATAAAGGACAGCCACTTCTGCCTCACGGAAGCTGCCGGCAACAGGTTGGAGTCGTTCCAGCACGTTCCCTACCTCCGTCACATCCTGGAAGACACGATTGTTTGGATCACGGTCATGATCCACTACCGCACCATGTAATTTTTCTGATGACCCGCGTGATTTTCGCCATTGGAAATACAGAATGCTGTCCGATCCGTGCGCAAGCATCTGCATGGATGACAAGAGATGCATGCCGGGGCGTTTTGTTTTATTCACACCATGCCAATTGACTCCGCTAGGGGTTGATTCCATCAAGAGGAAGGGTTGTTGTTTCAACGACCGATACAAATCATCGACAAACCCGACCCGCATCGCCAAATCCGCTGTCGTGACGCCTTCTTTATGCCAAGCCGGGTAGGCATCCCAGCTGATGACATCGACATGTTCAGCGAATTTGCTGTAATCCAATGCTTGGAATGGAATCAGCTCGTCGGTGTCCGCCATAAAATTGACCGTGATCGGCACATCAGGCGTCAATTCTCGCAAGGGGCTCGCTTCGTTTTCGTAGAAAGCGATCGTCTGGTCCGTGACAAAACGTCGCCAATCGAGAACCAAGCCGTGCATCTCATGCTCCCCCAAAGGTGAAGGCGATTCGATTTCATCCCACTCTTGGTAACGATGGCTCCAGAAGCTGGTCCACCAAGCTTGGTTCAGTTTTTCCAGATCATTTCCGTATTTCTCTTTCAGCCAGCCGCGGAATGCAGTTTGGCATAGATCGCAATGGCATTCTCCACCGTATTCATTCGAAACATGCCACATCAACAAAGCCGGATGTTGCCCATATCGTTCAGCCAATTTCCGGTTCATTTGGGCCGTCTTTTCACGATAAACAGGCGCTGTGAAACAATGGTTATGCCGCCGCCCTTGAAGTTCCTGCTCGCGTTTGCTTGTGACCCGACGGATTTCCGGATATTTTTTTGCCATCCAGCTTGGTTTTGCCCCACTTGGGGTGGCCAAAATGATGTTGCCACCATTGTTATGGATTTTTTCAAAAAGATCATCCAGCCAACCAAAATCATATTCGCCTTCACGCGGTTCCAAAGCGCTCCATGCAAATATCCCTAAGGAAAATGTGTTTGTTTTGGAAAGACGCATAAATTCCAAATCTTCCGCCAGTATATCCGGTCGATCCAGCCATTGATCCGGATTGTAATCACCACCATGAAGAAATTGTTTCTTCTTGGTGACGTATTTTCTCATTGCCATAGTCGAAAACTCCTTTAATAAGATTAACCTTTCGTACCGCCTGCGGTCAGACCGGATACAAAATTCTTTTGCAACAGTATGAAGATAATTGCTACAGGTAAGCTGATCAAAATGGCACCTGCCGCAAACGTTGTGTAACTGGCCCCCATCACGTCATTGACTAAATTATAGAGTCCGATCGGCAACGTATACGCTTCTGTCTTCCTTAATATCGTGGAGGAAATGACGAAATCACCCAAAGGACCGGTAAAACCGTTCATGGCCGCCACTGCAATCATCGGTTTGGAAAGCGGCAGAATGATGTCGATGAATATTTTTGTGTGACTCGCGCCATCGATTCGTGCACTTTCATCCAGATCATACGGGATCGTATCCATATAGCCCTTCATCAGATAGGTATTCATGGGAATCTGTCCGCCGATGTACAAAAGAATCAGCAGCACATGACTGTTGACGAGCCCCAACAACTGCGCCAGAACGAATATCGCCACTAAGGCCGAAAATTGCGGAATCATCTGCAGCAACAGAAACAGCGTCAGCCCGTTTTTCCTTCCTTTGAAACGGAATCTCGAGAATGCGTAACCCGTCAGACTCACACTGATGACTGTTCCGATCATCGTGAAAAGACTGATCTTAAGGGAATTCAAATACCAGGTCCCATAAGGCAAGCTTTTCTTGCCGGCGAAGAGTTCCCGATAATGGTCCAGTGTTGGATTTTCCGGAAACATACTTGTGCTGATCAGGCTGTTCCCAGGATTAAAACTGGCGCCCACCGTCCACAAAAGAGGGTAGGCAATGATCCCAACAAAGAATGCAATGATCAGGTAGGAAAAGAATAAGCGTGCATATCTGCGATTTTTTGTCGTCTTCATACTTATCTCCTCTCTTGGTTAAACGAATTGGATTTTCTGAACTGCCACATGGCAATCGCGATGACAAAAACAGACAACAGGATCGTGAGCGCTGCAGCCAAAGCATATTGGCTGGACTGCATCGTTAATTTGTAGATCCAAGACACAAGAATGTCCGTCCCCCCCGCCGTAGAGCCGGGAGTCGCTGGTCCTCCGCCATTGAACAAATAGATGATATTGAAGTTATTAAAGTTGAAGGTGTACTGCGTAATCAACGTCGGTGCCATCGAAGTCAGTATCACAGGCAGCGTGATGTTCATGAATTTATCCCATGACGTCGCCCCATCAATAACTGCTGCTTCATAAAGATCCTCCGGAATCGACTGCAGAATGCCGGTCGTGACGATGAATATATAAGGAAAACCCAGCCAACCTTGAATAAGGATCAGAGCTACCCTTGTCCACAACGCATCGGTCATCCAAGGGATCGGACTGATACTGAAGAAAGCCAAGATATCGTTGTTGATTGCTCCGAAGCTATCATTGAACATGCCGGCAAACACCAAAATCGTCACAAACCCGGGCACTGCCCAGGGCAAAACGAACATGGTGCGGATGAAGCGTTTCAACTTCAAATCCTTTTGATTCACCAATATAGCCAAAAATACTCCGATGGTGATTTGCAATGTAGAAGCCAACAATGTCCAGACAACGGTCCAACCCAACACATCAAAGAAAGTGGAACGCCAAATATCGACAGTGAAAATATTTGCAAAGGTATTCAATCCCACCCAATCAAACAAATGCGCCGGCGGACTGTGGTATAGATCGTAATTGGTGAAAGCCAACGCAAAACTGAACATGATCGGGAAGATGACTGCAAAAATAAGCAACAGGATTGCCGGACCGCTTATGACATAGGGATATCCTTGCTCAACCAGATTGAGATAGCTCTCTCTTAAAGAGGTGACCGGCAGTTGACGATCTCTTCTTTCGCCATTCTTGTAGGCATCACGTATGTTCAACCAGTAAAGGGTCACTCCAAAGAAAAGGATGATGATTGCCAAAATGCCCTCAGCCAATAAAAACACCGAGTTATCGCGCGGGATTTGTTCTCCTAAGGTGACGATGCCCCATAATCCAATGTTCAAAAGATCTCCAAAAGCAAAGGCGAAACTTACTGTCGCAATCAGATAGAGCAGGCCCTTAAGCCACTGTTTATTGTAAAACTGCCCCCCTCCCGGTAAGAGAGAGAGGACAGCTGCCGTTTTACTATGATTCAATATTTCTCACCTCATTTTCTTTATGTGCCGGATTCCTTATTGTCCGCCGTGGTTCGCTTCGATTTGATTTTCGATCGTTTCTACTGCCTGATCCAATGCTTCCTTCGGTTTTGCTTTTCCGGTAGCGATGGTTTGTAGTGCCGCATCCATAGGAGACCAAACTTCATTCATCTCAGGCACATTCGGTGTCAATTCCGAATGCAGACTTTGCTGTGCGACTGCTTGGGCTGCAGGATCATCCGCCAAGGCATCCCCTTCAGCCAGAGATTTCACGGCCGGTACTTCTTTGGTTGTTTGGTAACGGCGAAGCGAATTTTCTTCATTTGTGATGAACGCGATGAACAATTCCGCCAATTCGGAATTTTTTGAATAACTGCTCACGTTGTAACTCTTCACGCCCACAAATGCACTCATCGGTTTTCCATTCGGCAATTCCGGCAAAGGCAGGATGCCGTAGTCAATACCGGCACTTGAGAATGGCTCCAAATTCCATGGCCCTGAAATCACAGCCGCCGCTTTCCCTTCACTGAATAAGGAATCCAACACATTGATGGCTTGCTCTCCGATCATACCGGATGGGAATAGCCCTTCTTCATACCATTTTTGGATATAGGAAGCCGCTTCGATTGCACCCTCGGTATTCAAACCGATATCGGCTGTGTCATATTTCCCGTCTGTATCTTTGGCAAAAATATAGCCTTCATAACCGCCGATTACGCTTTGTGCATAATAGATCTGATCCCATAACGCCAACAAGCCGTATTGGCCATCCTTCGTCGCAGTTTTCGAAAGATCATACCAGCCTTCGATAGTCGTAGGGACTTCCGCTTCAGAAATAAGCTCTTTGTTGTAATAGAGAATGGTCGTTTCGACGACTTTCGGCAAGCCGTAAAGCTTTCCGTCAACCATCTGCGACTCCAAAGCTACATCTGTATAGAGATTCTGAACATCCTCTTCTACTGTCAACTCTTTAAGCAAGCCTTCAACTACAGCAGTTCCGACTTGATCTCCTGGTATCGTGAATACATCCGGTCCCGTTCCGGCAGGTCCGTCCAAGCGTAGATCCTCCAATTGACCTCCATATGCTTTTTCGGTCACTTCCACAGTGACACCGTATTCACTTTCAAACTCGGCGATGGCCTCCTCGATACCAACTGATTTGTCGATGTCTTCCCACACGACCAAGGTTTGACCCTCAAAATTCCCCTCTTGGCCAGTAGCCGAATTCGTTGCATTAGCGGAATCCGAATTACTCTCGGCTGGACCGCACGCTGCCAAAGATAATAAAACTACACTGCTGAGTGATAAAAATAAGGCTTTCTTCTTCATATCCGAAACACTCCTCTATTAGATGTAATCGCTTTACTGAAATTATAATACCAAACGAACTAAAAAAAGTAAACAAACTTTCACTCATTATTTAGTAAAACATTTTACTTGTTTGTGCAAAAAAAAGACGCTTCCTCCCATCTATTCAGATGTTCGAAAGCGCCTTATCTGTAAGACTAGGTACTTTTCCTTTCGATAAGAAAAGCGTTCAATAGTACCTTTTTTGTGATGACTCTTTTATCGATCAGCTGCTCCAACAGCAAGGAAACTGCAGTATGGCAAAGTTCCTTCATATCAATGGCATATGTGCTTAAAGGCGGCGAAACATAATTTGCAACCGAGATATTATTGATGCTGAGGACACTGACATCCTGCGGAATACGAATGTGATGCTCATTCAAAGCCTGCAGCACACCGACCGCAATGGGGTCCGAAGCCGCAAAGATGGCACTTGGCAGTTTTTTGCCTGCCTTCAAGGCTTTATCCATCAACTGGTACCCGGTTTCCAATGAGAATCCCCTGCGGATATAGATGTGCGCTTCATCCAACATATTCTGTTGTTGCATCTCATCGCGGAAAGATCGTTCCCGTATATCCATTTCGTCCAAATGGGTATCTGGATTCACATAGGTACCGCCTACAAATCCGATTTCCTTATGGCCTTTCTCCTTGAAAAAACGGACTGCTTTCCGGGTAATATAATCCAAGTCCGGACGAACAGCATCATAAATGTCCGAATACGGCGAACTGTCCAAAAACACGCCATTTTCTGTCAGAGTCTCAAGATAAGCGATTTCCTTATTGTTGAACGAACCCACTGCAATGAAACCGTTGATGTCTTGCGGAATCATCTCGATACCTTGGGACCTTTTGAATACAGTCACCGAGACATTTTGTTTATCCGCTTGTCGGATCAACTCTGTACGCATGGTTTTAAAATACACCTCCTGCAATTCTTCCATATCGGAAACCCAATACAAAAGCGCGATATTTTTGACGAGTGGCCGAGAGACTTTTTTGCGGTATTCCAAATCTGTCGCTACTTCGTAGATCCGATCACGCGTCTCTTCCGGAACAGACAGAGTTGGATCATTATTCAACACACGTGAAACGGTGGTGATCGAAAATCCTGTCCTTTTAGCGATATCTCTTAACGTTGCCATATATTCACCCACTTTTCAGTAAAAAATTTCATCTTAATCATACCCGTAATATCCAGAATCGTCAAATTCAAAAAAATAAACACAGGGAAGTGAATCAGAATAGGATTCCACCCTGTGTCCTCCACTTCAGTTGATGCACATTCTACTCAATCCCGGATATCCAGTTTCCCGAAAGACTGGTTCATTTTTTCTTTCTTCGGTTTCAGTTCCACAATCAAAACGCCAGCCAGAATCAGTGCTGCTCCGGTAAGCATCCGCAGCGTTATCGCTTCCTTCAAAAAAAGCGCTGAAGCGACCATTCCGAACACAGCTTCCATTGACAGGATGATCGCTGTTTCTGTCTCTTTGGTGAACTGTTGTGAAGCTGTCTGGACCAAAAAAGCCAGCATCGTACTGATCACACCTAAATATAAGATGGAATAATAGCCCTCCCCAGCTGAAGGCAATGTGAATTCTCCTCTTGCAAGCGATACGATCACTCCCAAAACAGCGGCTGTCCCCATCTGGATGGTGGTCAATGCGTAAATATTTTCACCCAATACAAACCGATTTGTGAAGATGATCTGCAAGGCAAAGAACAGCGCGCAAACGAGCGTCAACAGATCTCCGAAATTTATCCCATGAAAGTCGTTCAGGGAAATGACGGCGATGCCGCTGATGGATAATAACGCGCCTATGATAGCAGGGGCCGTCACTTTCCTTCTGAAAAACAGTGCCCCTATGAACGGCACCAATACGACATTGAAAGCTGTCAGAAAGGCGTTCTTCGAAGGTGTTGTATAAACCAATCCCACAGTCTGAAAGAGGAAAGCCAAGTAAAGGATACTTCCGAGGCCGATGCCTTTCAGATACGTCTTTTTGCCAGCATGCTTCAGTTGACTGAAAAATAATGCTCCCATCAGTATGAATGCCAACAAAAACCGCAGCGTCAATATTTGGTATGGGGAAAAATACTCCAACGATATGGCACTCACGACGAATCCGGAACCCCATATCATTGTCACAAAAATAAGTCCGATTTGTCCCTTTCTTCTGTCTGTCACATAATCACTCCAATTCTGAAAATTTTGTAAAACTGCAATGAGCGTGTTCGAAAATACAAGCATATGACTTCCACTTTACCCGACAAACGCTTCCCCGGCAAGCAGATTTCTGCATAAGAAAAGCTGAACGGGTTCGTTCAGCCCTGAAAGAAATTTAGGAAATCTGTCCGACTGAGCATCGAAGAGCGCAATAGGACAGATTTATCTAATTTCCGAAGGGCTAACCCGTGAAGCTGGATATCATTTTAGATGCATGAAACATTTTCCAAACTTGTGAAACATCTACGGTGATGCACTTTTGAGTTAAAAAAATTTTATAAATTCCTGTATGTCAAAAAGCTTCCTGTCCAGCAAATTCGCTGGGACAGGAAGCCTATGTCGCCTTCTTATTTTGCCAATACCGCTTCGATTTCATCCAATTCTTCATTACTGAAGGCTAAGTTTTCCAACGCTTTCACGTTATCATCGATTTGGCTCACTCTGCTGGCGCCGATCAGTACGCTCGTGACTTTCCCGTCGCGGAGAATCCAAGCGACTGCCATCTCAGCCAACGTTTGGCCTCGTCTTTGCGCGATTTCGTTCAGTGCGCGTGATTTTTCGATGGTTTCTTGCACCCGCTCCGCATTCAGGAACGGGGAAGAGGATCTACCCGCACGCGAATCTTCCGGAATGCCATGCAAATAGCGATCGGTCAGCATGCCTTGCGCCAACGGGCTGAAGGCGATGGTGCCCAATTTGTTGGCCGTCAGAACATCCTGCAGGCCATCCTCGATCCAACGGTTGTACATGTTGTAGGCCGGTTGGTGGATGATGAACGGCGTCTTCAAGTCTTTGAAGATGGCCGCAATTTCAGCAGTCTGCTCCGCAGAATAGTTTGAGATGCCGATATACAGCGCTTTTCCTTGACGGACCATCAAATCCAATGCTTGCGCAGTTTCTTCGAAAGGTGTTTCCGGATCCGGACGGTGCGAATAAAAGATATCCACATAATCAAGCCCCATCCGCTTTAGGCTTTGATCAAGGCTTGCCGTCAAATACTTCTTGGAGCCCCATTCGCCATAAGGGCCGGGCCACATATCATAGCCGGCCTTGCTGGAAATGATCAGCTCGTCCCGATAAGGCAGGAAGTCCTTTTTCAAAATCTTACCGAATGTTTCTTCCGCGCTGCCTGGAGGCGGACCGTAGTTGTTCGCCAGATCGAAATGGGTGATTCCCAGATCGAAGGCGCGTTGGACCATTTTGCGCGAGTTATCGAACAGGTCCACCTCGCCGAAGTTGTGCCAAAGCCCAAGGGAGATGGCAGGCAATTTCAGACCGCTGTTGCCTACGCGGTTATAGATCATTTTGTCGTATCTGTTTTGAGCCGGTTGATACATATCATCACCTCAATAAGTTAATATATCCAGTATAGCGTTTTCATTAATGCAACGCAAAGTATTTACGGAAAACGGAATTAATAGTTTTATCCTTCAATCTACCTCCTTGCCTGTGCTCCGGTGAACATAAGCTTCGCCGAAGTTCAGACCGTAATTTTCCATGCGTTCTCCGATGAGGGCGGACTCGCAGGAGTGGATAACAATTAGCAACACTGTACTCCGGCGAAGGGGCCCTTACCGGAGCTGAAGGAAGATGGAGGAAGAATGCCACGAATCCCCAACAAGAAACATTAGTAGGAAGGCCGAAAAAACGGGGAGCGCCCTCAAAAGAGAGACTCCCCGTTCTAGTTAATCTTTATTCATGCAGCTCCAGCGGCAAGCCGTCCGGATCCTTGAAAAAAGTGAATTTCTTGTTCGTGTAGTCATCCAGCCGGATCGGCTCAGTCTCCACGCCTTTGCGGTTCAATTCCGCTACAGTCGCCTCGACATCCTCCACATAGAAGCAGAGATGGCGGAGCCCGACTGATTCCGGACCGCTGGGGCGCTCAGGAGGATTCGGAAAAGAGAACAGCTCAATTTCGCTCTCCCCCAGCTTAAGATCGAGTTTGTAGGAATCTCTTTCCGAGCGATAGTTTTCGCGGATGATCGGCAATTCCAGCACCTCAGTGTAGAAGGCTTTGGATGCCTCATAATCGGAGGCGATGATTGCGACATGGTGAATTTTTTCAAATTTCATGATTTTTATAGTTTTCGGAAACCCACGACTTCAGTCGTGGGAGGAGAAACCGATTGGCCCAGCGGACCAAAAGATCTCCTTGATTTCCGAGCTCCTTCCTCTTTTATTTTAAGCGAACTTACGTTCTCTTTTTAATATGCTTTCAATCGCGATTGGAGCATTGTCGATAATGGCAAAACGTTCTCAATCAATACGCTGAAGGGGCGCGTGAAGTGCGGTTTTTTCCTCAACGGCTTTGAAGAGTATTTTGATGGTACTTGGGCGTTTGGTTTGGCAAAATTGGTCAAGTCAGGCAAGCATTGGTTCTTGCATATTTCGGTAAAAAAAGAAATCGCCGAAATAGAATTGACAGACGTCAAACACGTTGTCGGAATCGACAGAGGGTTGCGTCAATTAGTGACAACCTATGACGAAAAAGATAAAACCACTTTCTTCAACGGAAACGCAGTCTTGAAAAAGCGCAGACACTACAAAGAACTGCGCCGTAGTTTGCAAGCACGCAACACCAGGAACTCCAAACGTCGTATCCGGAAAATGGAAAGTCGAGAGAACCACTGGATGGCAGATGTGAACCACTGCCTGTCTAAGACACTCGTTTTCCTATATGGTTCCGATACGGTATTTGTGTTGGAAGATTTGATTGGCGTGCGTTTCGCTACGGAACAAGTTGCGAAATCACAACGCTATGAGCACGTGTCGTGGGCGTTTTTTCAATTCGGGCAAATGCTCACTTACAAAGCCAACAAAGTTGGCTCCATGGTGGTTGAAGTAAGCGCCGCGTATACAAGTCAGCGTTGTCCTAAGTGTGGCACAATCAAAAAATCCAATCGGGATACCCACAACCACGAATATCATTGCCCATGCGGGTATCGCTCAAACGATGACCGTGTTGCAGCAATGAATATTCAACAACTAGGAACACAATACGTAAGCGGCGTAGAGAATCCCAAATTTGAGAAACAAAAAGCAAATTCCTAGTGCATAAATGTGCTGGGTTGCCGGCAAAGTCATCTGTCGGGCTGCTCCATTCCGGTTGAATAAGAATGGAGCAGTGAGTAACGCCAACATTTTGAGAGACCAACCGATCTCAAACTACTCAGGAGTCCGCAGGACGTTTGAACTGCGTAGCGTTAGGCGTAAACATAAAAATCTTAGCGAAGCTAATGCACTCGTCACGAAATGGCGAGAGGCAAGCCGTGACTTCAGTCATTGGTAGTTGACAGTAACCGTCCCTTCTGTTTCGAGTCTTCTCTGATTTTACCATTAAGCAACAATCTGTACAATTTTACCCACAACATTTTTCTGCCCAGCGGCCACCAAGATGGCAGGTTTCTGTATCTTTTCAAGCCGAACTTTTGATATAATGAAGGCATCACCAGAAAGTTATAATCGATTTGTTGAACTGATTGTTTCACCGTCAGGAGAAAGGATGGTAAGTCACATGATTATTACAACAACCGCTCATATCGAGGGCAAAAAAATTACTGCCTATAAAGGCATCGTTTTCGGAGAAGTCATCACAGGCATCAACGTGTTCAAAGATTTCGGAGCCGGCATCCGCAACATCGTTGGCGGACGTTCAAAGAGTTACGAGGATGAATTGACTGTTGCACGCGAAAATGCCTTGGCAGAAATGGAAGATCGTGCAGTCGCAAAAGGCGCGAACGCCATCGTCGGCATGAAAATGGATTACGAAGTACTGGGAGCCGATAATGGCATGCTGATGGTCACCTGCAGTGGTACAGCTGTGAAATTGATGGATGAATCAGAATATTTAGGCTAAAAAAATCAGAAAAGGTATCCGGGAAGCAATTTTCCGGATACCTTTTTCTGTTCATTGTGTTTTTTTGCGTACTGGTTTTTTCTTACTCGGAGCGAACGGTTTGAAGGAAACGGCGTAATTGCCGGCTTCGTCTTTTCCCAAGAGCAATGCCGCCGAAAAACTCTTGCCGTCTTTTTTCTTGAAACCGGAAAGGCGCTTCGTTTCTTTTCGGGCCAAAAGCTCTTTGGCTTCCTCCGGGGACAGATAGCGGCGGGCGATATAGCGGGAAATCCGGAATGAACACGCCTCGCCGTAGTCCTGGCATTGTAGGTAACTGCCCTTGATGATCGCTTCTTTCCCGCAGACCGGACAAACGCCTACGACCGCACCGTCGCCTGCAGCATTGATGCGCTCCGCGATCCCTTCGGACTGCAGCATCTCGTTCTTCGTACCGAGGATTTCCAGGACGAAGTGTTTGATGTTCTCCAGGAAATAAGCCTGGTCGCCCTCGCCTTTATGGATTTTTGCCAAATACTTTTCCCATTCTGCCGTGAAGGCGACATCGCTCATCTTGTTGCCGGCCACGGCCTCACAAAGCAGAGTCCCCTTTTCGGTGATTGCCAGCTGATTCTTCGAAGCCGTTATGTAGCCCCTGTCCTTCAAATTTTCGATGACCCCAGCGCGGGTAGCTTCGGTTCCGATACCGTGCGTTTCCTTCAGGATCGCCTTGTCTTCGGCATCATCCACTTCTTTGCCGGCGTTCTTCATGGCTGCGATCAGCGTGCCTTCTGTGTAAGGCTTAGGAGGGGTAGTCTTCTTCTCCTTCGTGGCCAAAATGGCTGTTCCGGTTTCCCCTACCGTAACCATCGGCAGGATTTTGTCCTCCGGTTCGCCTTTTTTCCTTGTGTTGCCTTCCAGCTTCTTCCATCCGAGATTCTTGATGATCTTACCGGATGCCACAAAGTCCAGTCCGCCGATATCCGTAATGATGGTCGGTTCATCGTAGATGAAATCCTCTTCGAACATCGCCAAGGTCCGGCGCAGGACGAGATCATAAATTTTCTGCTGGTTCACATTCAATTTCGCGATCCGGGCCTGATCCGGCACTTTTTTCGTCGGGATGATGGCATAATGTTCCTGTACTTTGGCATCATCGACGTACTTTTTGCGCGGAGTCAAGTTCGGCTTGTCGATGGTATGACCTAGGATGCCCAGATAGCCGGAAAGGTTATCCTTCAAATAGACAAACTCATTTTTGGTGATGACCGTCGCGTCCGTCCGCGGATAGGAAAGCAGTTTTGCTTCATACAAAGACTGCACGGTTGCCAATGTGTCTTTCGCACCCATCTTGAATTTGGCATTGGCTGCCCGCTGCAGATCGCTGAGCGAATACAGACGCGGTGCCAACTCGCGTTTGTTCTCGTTGGCTTCATAGCGTTTGATGACGGCTGGCATCTCAGCCGCCAAGCCGTGCGTCGCGATGAAGGTTTTCATTTCTTGTTTTGATTCAAATTCATGCTGATACTTCGCTTCGAATGTCCCGTTCGTGACCGTGATGCGGGCCAAACACTCATAATGCGTCTCTTCCTGGAAGGCAGCGATTTCCTTCATGCGCTTATAGATCATGAAGAGCGTCGGTGTCTGCACGCGGCCGACCGAAAAAGCCCCTTCTTTGATTCCGGCCTTCTGGAGCGCAATGGTGTACAGCCGGCTCAGGTTCATGCCCACCAACCAATCGGCGATTTCCCGGCTTTGGGCCTCGATGTAGGATGGATACGTGTCCTTCCCATCCAGCAATTCGCTGAATCCTCGGCGGATCTCATTGGATTCCAGGCTGTTGATCCAGAGACGTTTCATTTCCTTCTTTTCGGCACCAGCATGGCGGATGATCGAGCGGGCGATATTTTCCCCTTCACGGTCCGAGTCGGTGGCGATGATGATGCGGTCCGCTTCCTTGAGCTGCTGTTTGATGTTCGCCATCTGCTTGCCTTTACCGTATTGGATCTTGTATTTGTAGTTTTCCGGGAAAATCGGCAAGTGGTCCAGGCTCCATTTTTTCCATTTCGGATCATATTCTTCCGGCTGCAGCAGTCCCAAAAGATGTCCCGAGGCATGCACGATGACCGTTTCGCCATCGAACAGGCTGTCCTGGATGACGTAGTTCCCGGCAACCGTCGCCTTCTTTTGAAAAGAGCTCGCGTAGGCAGCCGCCTGCGATGATTTCTCGGCTAAAATGACTGTTTTCATTCTGAAATTCCCTCCCTGACAGGATTGCCGTCTGAGACTTTTAAGGCAATCGATACCTTACGATTATAACATACGCACATTCCCGAAACCCGATCGAAAAAGGACTGCAACAGGCACAAAAAGCGCCGTTGCAGTCCTTATCGACCTAATTATGCTTATTCGCCCAGATTGAGTTTCTTAAGCGCCTCGAACAGGGCATTATTTACTGGCTCTTCAACTTGATTTTGTTTCTTCAGATATTTTTGGACGTCTTGCTTCGCGGCTTTTCCGCCGGTGCCTTTTTTGCGTCGCTCGTTGAAGGCCGATAGCTTTTCACGGTAGCCGCACTTGCAGGTAAAAATTTGGCCGTCACCTTCGCCGTGCAGTTCCATTTTCTTCATGCACTGCGGACAACGGGCATTGGTGACCCGCGCCACATTCTTGCGGTACCCACATTCGCGGTCTTGGCACACAAGCATCTTGCCTTTTTTGCCGTTCACTTCCAGCATCGGTTTGCCGCATTCCGGGCAGGTCTTGGTGGAGATGTTCTCGTGCTTGAACTTGCCTTCGCTCATCTTGATCTCCGAAACAATCTCTTTCGTGTAGGCCTTCATTTCGTTGATGAATACGTCCTTCTTCAGCTTGCCGGCAGCGATCTGTTCGAGTTTCCGCTCCCACTCGGCTGTCAGGGCAGGGGATTTCAGTTCTTCCGGAACCAACTCCAGCAGTTGCTTGCCTTTGGAAGTGATATGGATTTCCTGTCCGCGTCTTTCGATCAGGAAGGCATTGAACAACTTCTCGATGATGTCGGCGCGCGTAGCGACGGTTCCCAATCCACCCGTCTCCTTCAGCGTCTGAGCCAAAGCTTTGTCCGTCGTCTCCATATATTTCGCCGGATTTTCCATCGCCGTCAACAGAGTCGCTTCATTGAAGTAGGCAGGCGGTTTCGTCTGGCCGGATGTCTCGCTTACGTAACGGACAACCAGCACATCACCTGCCTCGATTTTCGGCAACAGTTGCTCCTGGAGACCGTCTTCCGACTCCTCATCCTCCGTGCGATTGCTGTAGACTTCTTTCCAGCCGGCAGCGGTGACCGTCTTGCCGCGGGCCACGAAGCGCTCGCCCCCGATGTCCGCGCGCAAAGTCAGCTGCTCATATTCGTAAGCCGGGAAAAGCGCAGCCAAGAAGCGCTTCACCACCAAGTCATAGATTTTGAGTTCCTGCGCCGACAGTTTCCCGATCAGGACGACCTGCTCCGTCGGGATGATGGCATGGTGATCGGATACTTTGCTGTCGTCGACGAACGACTTATTCGCCTTGATCGGTTTCGCCAACACCTTGTTCACGAGCGGACGGTATTCCTTGATGGCGCAGGCTTTCAGTCTGTCAGGCAGCGTGGCTATGATGTCGTTCGACAGGTAGCGGGAATCCGTACGCGGATAAGTCAATAATTTATGCTGTTCATAGAGTTTCTGCATGATGTTCAATGTCTCTTTGGCGGAATAACCGAAAAGCTTATTGGCATCGCGTTGTAGTTCGGTCAGGTCATACAGGCCTGGTGCATAAGCTTTTTTTGATTTGCGGTCGACAGCCACTACTGTTGCCTGCTGCTTCTCCAACTTTTTGACGATGGCTGTGACCTTGTCGCGCTCGAAACTCTTCGTGTCGTTCGTTTTTTCATCCTGCCAAATCAGCTTCAGCTTCGTATCTGTCTGGGCCTCGATGCCGTAATAGGTCTTCGGCTGGAATTTTTTGATTTCCTCTTCGCGTCTGGCGATGATGGCGACGACAGGTGTCTGGACGCGGCCGCAGTTCAACTGGGCGTTGAATTTCGTCGTCAGCGCGCGGGTCGCATTCAAGCCGATGTACCAATCCGCTTCCGAACGGGCCACAGCCGACTGGTACAGGTTTTCATAGTCCTTGCCCGGCTTCAGGTTCTGGAAGCCGTCTTTGATGGCCTTGTCCGTCACGGACGAGATCCACAGGCGTTTGACGGGTTTATTGACTTTCGCTTTTTCGATGATCCAACGGGCTACCAGTTCGCCCTCGCGGCCGGCATCCGTCGCGATGATGATGTCGGAAACGTCATTGCGCACCAGCTGGGCCTTGACGGCATTGAACTGCTTGCCGGACTGCTTGATGACAGTCAGCTTCAGATCCTGCGGAAGCATCGGCAGATCAGCCAAATTCCAATTTTTATATTTCACATCATAGGCTTCCGGATCGGCCAGCGTCACAAGATGCCCCAAGGCCCAAGTGACGATATAGTCTTTCCCTTCCAGGTACCCTTGACCCTGTTTCTCGCACTGCAGCACGCGGGCGATATCGCGCGCCACCGATGGTTTTTCAGCTAATACTAGACTCTTTCCCATAATTTATATTTGCTCCCTTATCTCTCGATTATCGTGTCCTACTATATCACAAATGGCGCCAAAACAGAAAAAACTATAGCGGATACCCACGCAGGGAGTCCGTTACAGTCTTCTTAATTTCTATGTTTTTTTCTTTTGCGCCAGCAGTAAGGGCGCCAAAATCGGCTCCAGTATCAGATAGAAACTGGCATTCCCCAGGCCGTGCATGAGATCGAAAGGAATCCCGGCGATGTAATAAGCCCAAAAACTGTTGATACCCATCAACTTCACCGAAATGACGGAGATGACGAATCCGTAAAGCAGTCCCCCGAAAAAGGCGAACAGCGCAAAAACAATTCTGAGGCCCCTTTTTTGGCTCGTGCTGTAGAACGGCTTCATGACCAATCCAGTTACCACGATCAGAACGCCGAAACTGGCGATCTGCGCAATCGTCCACGGCCCCATCCCCAGCAGAAAGTTGGTCAAAACAATCGACAGGATGGCCACAATGAAGCCGTCCGTCATGCCCAGCGTCAGCGTCAGGATGATCAGCACAGCCGTCACCGGTTGGACATTCGGGATGAACTGGAACATCATCCTCCCAACATAGCACAAAGCCGTCAAAATCGACAGCAACGCCAGTCGTCTCACACCGAAGTTCACAGTCTTCTTTACATTTCTGTCAGGTTCCACACGATTACGTCTCCTTCTTGGAGCGCCACATCAGCTGCTCCGACCATCGAAGGCTCACCGTTCACATCAAACAACCAATATTTCGCTTTCGTATCGGCAGTCTGTTCGACTTGTGTTTGTCCATCGATGGCTGTGATGAATCCGTCCGCTTCTTCGATTGTGTAGTTTTCTTTCATGACAGCCAACAAATTGGCGCCTGCTTCAACCTCAATCGTTTTTTCAGAACCCGCGATGACAGTACCGCCATCCGTCAAAGAAATCGATACGCTGACTGTTTCTGCAACTTCGGAGCTGATTGCAACCGATGAAGATTCTGCGACTGAAGCCGAATCTACCGTGTCCGCAGGAGCGCACCCGAATAATACCAAACTCAATGATAAGGCCAACAATAATTTTTTCATTTTCCCACTCCTAATCTGTATTCGACAGGGGTTGCATCGCCAACGGCCGGAATCATGCAAAAAAAGCCTATACGCCATCGCATAGACTAGTAACGGGACCGTTTTACCTCGAAACGGTTCGCTTGCAAAAAATAGCAGCTTGGAATGAAGACCTGACTTAGACGTTCCGGGACGTCATCACAGTGGCGGGACCGCGTTGGATTTTCACCAAACTTCCAAATTCCAAGTGTCTTTGAATGGTTTTCCTATCCCTTTCATTTTACCCAAAGCAGAAAAAAATACAAGACCAGTTGCGCTTTTCGGTGCGCCCTGGTCCTGCAATTGATAAGAAGTCTGTCAAGTCAATCTTTGGTTCCCGGTTACGCCTGCAAGCTTCCGCCGTTGGTTGCGATGACTAAATCGGTGCAGACCCAAGCGGGGAGGCGAAATCATTACCACTACAGCGCTGAATTCTGCTATGATAAGCATGAGAAGCTGCAGTCATTTTTATAAACCTTATTGTTTGGACGTTTTGAAGCAAGGAGGAATACTCAGATGGATGAACACAAACATACGCAGCACGCGCACACAGACCACACTCTGGAAGCCCCAAAGACCAGCGATCCGCACGCCGGGCACGACCATTCCGGTCATCATATGCCCCCACCCGAACCGAAACAGACTGCTTCCAATGGTCACGAACAACATGAAAAGCACATGGCACACGGTTCGACTGGGCATGCCGACCACCACGAGCAGATGGTGGCCGATTACCGGAAACGTTTTTGGATCGTCTTGCTGCTGACCATTCCCGTCACCGTGCTATCCCCCATGATCATGATGCTCTTCGGTTACCATTTCGAATTTCCGGGAGCAAATTTTGTCGTCTTTGGGTTATCCACCGTCATTTTCTTCTACGGCGGCAAACCGTTTCTGGAGGGCGCTTGGGAGGAATGGAAGAACCGGTCGCTCGGTATGATGATGCTGATTTCCTTGGCGATCGTTTCGGCCTATATCTACAGCAGCTTCACGGCCTTCTTCATAGAAGGATCGGACTTTTATTTCGAACTGGCAACCTTGATCCTGATCATGTTGCTGGGTCACTGGATCGAGATGAAATCCCAGATGGGGGCATCCAAAGCGCTGGAAGAACTCATCAAACTGATGCCTAAAGTTGCCCATCGTTTGGATGCAGCCGGCAATATTGAAGAAGTGTCGATCGAAGCCCTTGTTCCGGGTGAGCGCATTCTCGTCAAGCCCGGTGAAAAGATCCCTTTGGACGGAAAAATCTACGAAGGCCTCTCAACGGTTGATGAATCGATGCTGACGGGCGAATCTGTGCCTGTCGAAAAAAATCCGGGCATGCAGGCCATCGGCGGCTCCATCAACGGGTCAGGCGTCCTCAAGCTGACCGTGGAAAAAGTCGGGAATGAAACCTACTTGGCCCAAGTGATCAATATGGTCCAGGCGGCCCAGCAACAAAAATCCAAGTCGCAGGGATTGGCCGACAAAGCGGCCGGTTGGCTGTTCTATATCGCCGTCACAGCCGGACTCCTGACTTTCCTTTATTGGATTTTTGCAGCGAACTTGGCCTTCGCTTTGGAGCGGATGGTGACGGTACTCGTCATCGCTTGTCCCCATGCACTCGGACTGGCTGTCCCTTTGGTGAATGCGGTGTCCACTTCAATCGCAGCTCGAAACGGCTTGCTGATCCGCAACCGGACGCAATTCGAAGAGGCGCGCAAAGTGGATCGGATCGTCTTCGACAAGACCGGGACCCTGACGGAAGGCAACTTCGGCGTAACCGACATCCTTCCCGCTGCCGGGGTCTCCGAGAAGGAATTACTGACGTTGGCCTATTCTGCCGAAAGCCAATCTGAACACCCGATCGCAAAAGGAATCGTCCGCAAAGGAGAAGCAGAAGGCGTCACCCTTTTGCCGGTAACTGATTATCAAAACCTTACCGGCCAAGGTCTGCAGGTCACTGTGGACGGCATGCAGGTCGCTGTCGTCAGCCCCGGCACCATGGACGAGCGCGGCATTGCATACGACAAGGAGACATTCGCCAGTTTGGCCCAGCAAGGAAAAACCGTTGTCTTCGTCCTGAAGGAAGGGAGCCTGCAGGGGATGATCGCCAACGCTGATATCATCCGTTCGTCATCGCAAGAAGTCGTGGCTGCCTTGAAAGAGCAAGGCATCGAAGCTATCATGCTGACTGGCGACAATAGCCGCGCAGCGCAATACGTGGGCGATCAGTTAGGGCTGGATCAAGTATTTGCGGAGGTGCTGCCTGCCGAGAAATCGAAACACATCGCCGCACTGAAATCCGGAAACAAAAAAGTCGCGATGGTCGGGGATGGCGTCAATGATGCGCCCGCTCTGGCGGAAGCTGATCTTGGTATTGCCATCGGCGCCGGAACGGATGTCGCCATCGAAACAGCCGACGTCATTCTGGTGGACAGCAATCCGAAAGACGTATTGACCATCATCACCCTTTCGAAAGCCACTTACCGCAAGATGGTCGAGAATCTGATTTGGGCTGTCGGCTATAACGTTATCGCCATCCCGTTGGCTGCAGGTGTATTGGCCAATCAGGGCTTCCTTATCACCCCAGCCATCGGGGCAGCCGTCATGTCGATCAGCACAATCATCTGCGCGGTCAACGCACGGCTTTTGAAGATAAACTGAGCATGTATTTCAAATAATCACCGCAACAGCCAGAAAAACTACATCCAATCTACACAATATGACTGTATACTGCATATATAGAGAAAAAAAGGGGGCCTTTGCATGTTTGGCAGATGCTTACAATATTTTGGAGGTTTTGGCATGGGCGGCATGATGTTTATGTGGATTTTCTGGATTGCTTTGATCATACTCGTCATTTACTTGGCAACCAGGCTTTTGAACGATAGATCAGGCAAAGTTTCATCGGACGAATCCGCTTTGGATATCCTGAAGAAGGAATTGGCTAAAGGGAACATCACCGAAGAAGAGTTCGATCGCAAGAAGAAACTTCTGTGATCCTGAAAGAAACACAAAAGACCTGGATACCAATCAAAATGATTGGTATCCGGGTCTTTTTCGTTCATGTTCTGTGCTGATCCAACGGAATGGCAACCGTGAACGTGGCTCCCTTGCCGACATCGCTGGCAACCCGCACAGTCCCGTTGTGCTTCTTGATGATGCTTTTGACGATGGCCAGACCGAGCCCTTGCCCTCCTGACCGGCTGTTGCGCGATGGCTCCGTCATATAGAAGCGCTCAAAAATCTTTTTCTGGTCTTCCGGATCGATGCCGATGCCGTCATCGGACACTCTCAGCACCGCTTGGTCACCCTCCTGATGGATCTCGATATGGATATTCCCTTGCTTCGGAGTGAACTTGATCGCATTCACCAAAAGGTTCGTCAGCACTTGGCTGATTTTGTCCTGATCCGCCGTTATCATCAGCGGCTCCCCAGTGACCGCCAAAATGATATTCTTTTTGGCGGCCACAGCCGTAAAGTTCGTCACGACTTTCTTGCTCAAAGCCTGCAGGTCAAAACGGCTGAATTCCAATTTCTCGTGATTGCTCTCCATTTCGTTGATTTTATCGATATTTCCGATCAGGCGGGAAATCCGGTTCACTTCATCATAACAGATCTTCAAACGCTCGTTGCTCGGCTCCCAGATGCCGTCAAGCATTGCTTCCAGATTGCCCTTCAATGTCGTAAGCGGGGTCCGGATTTCGTGCGCGATATCGGAAGAAAGGCGGTTCCGGATTTCCTGTTGGCTGTCCAATTGGCGGGAAAGGCTGTCCACCGAACGGATCAGCGCATCTATCTCGACGATGTTCGTTTCCTTCGGCGCCGGCTCTGTGTAGTTGCCTTTGGCGATTTCCCCGGTGAAGCGGCTCACCGCAAAGACCGGCAAACTCAATTTTCTGGCTATCCAAACAGCGAAAAACAGCGATAAGGCGAAGGCCAGCAGCGCCACAATCATCAGGTTATTGCGGATATCGCTCACGAATGCGACATCGTGTTCCGTATAGAAATACGTCCCCATCGTCCCGATTTCCAGACTGCCGATTGTGCGGGAGCCCTCATTAAGTTCAACAGTGGTCACCGTATATTCGCTTTCTGTTCCGCCCATCATCTCGCTCATCTGCGACATATGGCTGGACATCATCTGGCGATTTTCTTGTTCCTCCATCACGCTGGGGCTCCAGATCAGCTGTTCTTGGCTATCATAGACTTTCAGGATGATGTCGTCCTGCAACGCCTGCCTGCCGATGACCGCTATCGCATCCTCGTCCCAACTCCCCGTTTGAGCAAAAACTGCCTCAATTTCATCTGTGTAGCCAGTTATTTCTTCCGTACGCCGTTCGCTGACATATTCCGAGAAGTGGCTGTTCACCAACTGCATGCTGAACCAGCCGAACAACCCGATGATGACGCTCGAAAAAAGCAGGAAGGAAAGGAGCAGGTGCCAACTGATCGTACGCCTCATCGCTTCCCTCCAAACCGGTAGCCGCTTCCCCGGACAGTCAGAATATAGATGGGCTGTTTCGGTTCCGGCTCTATCTTTTGTCTGATGTTCTTGATATGCGTATCGATGACCCTGTCCAAACCTTCAAAATCCATACCTTTTACGCTCTCCAGCAATTCTTCCCTCGTGAAGAGTCGGCTCGGATTCTTGGCCAATAGCGTCAACAGTTCATATTCGGTAGCCGTCAAGGCGACTTCCTGCTGCCTCGTAAAAACTTGCTTCGTTTTGGGATGAATGACCAATTCGCCGCCATCGAAGCTCCATTTTTCTTCAGCATCGGCTGGGGCAGCACGCCGCAGCACCGTCTCGACCCGCGCCACCAGTTCCTTAGGGCTGAATGGTTTGACTATGTAATCATCCGCTCCGATCTGCAGGCCGCTCAAGATATCCTTTTCGGATGACCTTGCCGTCAGCATGATGACGGGAACGTTTGATTCTTCGCGGATTTTGGCGCAGATGTCCCCGCCTGCCATATCCGGCAGCATCAGATCCAACACAATCAGATCCGGATGGAAAGCATGAAATTTTTCCAATGCCTCCGCCCCGGTCTCGGCACGGTATACCTGATATTTTTTGGCGGCCAGATAGGCCTCCACGATATCCAAAATATTGGGTTCATCATCGACGATCAAAATCTTCATGGGCATCCACCTCCATCTTATTTCCCTTGATTCCTATTGTACACTGACCTGACCCATCATGCCATTGTCCTCATGCTCCAAAATATGACAGTGATACATGAACACTCCCTTCTCAGAAAAAGTCACCGCCAAACGGACCGTCTCGCCGGGATAAACGGCGATGGTGTCCTTCCAGCCTTGCTCGTTCTGCGGCGGCTCCGCTCCGTCACGCGAGAGCACCTGGAATTGGACGCCGTGGATGTGGAAGGGATGGATCATGCTGCCCATCATATCCTGCGCATTGCGGACTTCCCAGATGACTGTTTCATTCAGGTGCTGTTCGACGTCGATCCGATCCATGTCGAACTGGCTGCCGTTGATGTTGACCATGAAGGACATGCCGCTCAAGGTGAACCTTTGGACAGCCGCACCATCCGTCACCAATTCAGGAATCTCATTCAAAGTTTGCGGAAGGGCCGTCTGTGCGTCCGCCTCCTCCGTGACATTCAAGGAAAGGACCGTTGCGTTTCCGTCCATCAGTTTCGCGGTGTCCCCTTCAGCGTATTCGCTCAGGTCCACGATGATTTCCGCCCGTTCTCCGGGTGTCAATGTCACAGACGTCAACGCAACCGGCTGCTCCAGGAAACCGCCGTCGCTGGCGATCTGATGGAACACCGCGCCATTTTCCAATCCAAACGTGTAATTGCGGGCATTCGAACCATTCACCAAACGCAGACGGATCTGTTCATTTGTGACTTCCACATAGGGATTGATGGTCCCGTTGATCAGCAAGGTATCGCCATAGGTACCGTCAGGATGGTAAGTCCCTGCGTAATCGAATTGATTGTCCGCATCGAAGGTCCGGTCCTGGATAATCAGAGGGAAGTCATTCACCCCATAGTCCTTCGGCAAATCCAATTGATCAGAATTGTCGTCCTCGACAAAGATCAATCCGGCCAGACCGGCATAGACTTGTTCAGCCGTCGTTCCTAAGGCATGCGGGTGGAACCACAACGTCGCCGCCTCCTGATTGACCGTGAAATCCACCTGCATCGTTTCATTCGGTCCGACCGGATGATGCGGCCCACCATCCATATCAGAAGGCAGCTTTACGCCATGCCAATGGAAAGAGGTTGCTTCGGCTAACTGGTTCTCGGTCTTGATATGCACCTCTTGGCCTTCACGCACGACCAAAACCGGTCCAAGATAAGAACCATTATAACCGAGCGTCTGCGTCGTTTTCCCTTCCAAGAAGGCAGTTTCCCCCGCTTGCGCTGTGACCGTATAGGTGATTTCGCTAGCGGATTCGGAATCCGGTTCCAATAGTTCCGGCAACTGCAGTGCAGTCATTGGCTGCCCACTTTCATCCAGTACGACAGACTGCTCTCCTCCCATCATATGCCCCATCCCGCTAAAATTCCCTGTGCTGCTCGAATCCGTATCAATAGTTGTTACCCGATTATCCCCGCTATTGAAAAACGTCGAGAAAAGATTGGCTGATACAAACAGCAACAACGCCAGCGAAGCAACCAAAGCGACAATCAACGAGGTTCTCCTGCTCATTTTAATCCGTCCTTCCTTTCTGACTCTTTTGTTGCCTTCATTATACATCCTCCATGTGTAGAACAGATGGATTTAGCAATCGGACGGCCTTGATTCAATAAAAAAATCCCCCTCTGACATGAAATCAGAAGGAGATGAGATTAATAGTCCGCACTCAGCCGAAGAAAGCCAGCAGGACACCGGCCGCTACAGCCGATCCGATGACCCCTGCCACATTCGGACCCATCGCATGCATCAGCAAGTAATTGGAAGGATTGTACTTGATGCCTTCCTTCTGAACGACCCGTGCAGCCATCGGAACGGCCGATACACCGGCGGCACCGATCAACGGATTCACTTTACCGTTCGTCAGTTTGTACATCAATTTTCCCATCAGGACGCCGGCAGCGGTCCCAATCGAGAAAGCAAAAAGGCCAAGAACGATGATTTTTATGGTTGTCATCGATAAGAACAACTCTCCGTTCGCCTTTGCTCCGACGGTTACACCCAGAATGATGGTGATGGTGTACATCATGGCATTCTGCAAAGTTTCCGTCAGCTTCGGAACCTGCCCGCTCTCGCGGATCAGATTGCCCAACATCAGCATACCCACAAGCGCAGTCGCCGATGGGACAACCAGACTGACAAAGATCGTGGTCACGATCGGAAACAGAATGCGCTCATTTTTGGATACTACGCGCATCTGCTTCATGACGGTCTGCCGTTCTTTCTGGGTAGTCAACAAGCGCATGATCGGCGGCTGGATGATCGGAACCAATGCCATATAGGAATAGGCCGCCAAGGCGATGACCGACAAAAGATGACTGGCTAATTTCGTCGTTAAATAGATGGCAGTCGGACCATCAGCGCCACCGATGATGCCGATGGAGGCCGCTTCTTCAGGCGTCATCCCCAATGCCAAAGCTCCAAAAAATGCCGCGAAGATACCGAACTGTGCAGCCCCGCCCAACAACAGCGTCTTCGGATTGGCGATGAGTGGCCCAAAATCGGTGGATGCACCTAGGCAAAGAAAAATCAATGGTGGATAGATGCCCAGATTGGTTCCCTGATAGAGATAATAAAGCAACCCTCCGGATTCGCTGTCGGCGGGCGGCGTCATCAATCCGGCCAACGGAAGATTCACCAACAGGATGCCGAACGCAATCGGAATCAGCAAGTATGGTTCATAGCCCTTCTTGATGGCCAGATAAAGGAAAATGCAGGCGATGATGATCATAATGATTTCTTTATACGTAAGATGAACCAATCCGGACATCCGGATCAGATCAGTCAAAGCTTGTACCATAGGAATCCCTCCCCTTCTAGAGAATCAGCAATGCTTGATCGGATTCGACACTGTCATTCTCTTTCACCAAAATACGTCTGACGACGCCATCTTCATCCGCAACGATTTCATTTTCCATCTTCATGGCTTCGAGGACGATGAGATTTTCCCCTTTTTTGACTCGTTGCCCCTCTTTGACGAGGATGCGCAATACGGTTCCGGCCATCGGCGCCAACATTGCTTTCCCTTCCGTTTGGGGGGCGACATCAGCAGTGCTTTTGCCGCTGTCGGCCTTGGGTTGCTCCGTCATGACTGCATCATCCGGTAACTCCCTCACCTTGACATGATAAACTTGTCCGTCAATTTCGATTTCGTACTTCTTCATAAAAAATCCTCCCTTTACAATCAGCAGATGGAATTTATTTAATACGCGTTACATCGATGATTTCAAATTTTTTGGCCGGATGTGCCTCATAGGCGGCTACCAAAGCCATTATCGCCGCTGCTTTGGCTCGTTGTTCATCCACGCCCCGATCCAGCAGGACGGGCTGACTAGCTTCTTCGCGATCAATCGGTGCTGTAGTTGCCGGTGCTGGTTCCCCTACCAGCTTATGCACCAGTTCGACCAAGAACCAAAGACTTGCCAAAACAGCAAACACGACGATCATCGCAACTACCGTGACAATCAGACCATCACCTAAATTGAATGTTTCCATTTTCCTCACCTCTTCCTCTTAACTGCGATAGCGGGCTTGGATCCGAACCACTGTATCCGTCGCATCGCCTTGAGACGGCGCAACCATTTCCGCTTGTTCTTCTGGAATGGTTGGATAGTAGACTTCTTGCAGATAAGCTTTGCCAACCTGTGGGAACAAGGCATAAGTCAACACGTCCTCGTCAGTGCGCGCCAAGTCTCCCAACTCCGCCTTCAATCTTTCAAACTCCGGCTCCAGATGATCTGCCGGGCGATCAGTGATGACGGCATCATCCCCGATGATGCTGCGCCGAAAATTGTCGTTCACCGGGACCGGTGTCTTTCCGTATTTTCCGTGCAGGTAATCCTTCACTTCATTCGGGACCATTTTGTAGCGTTCCCCCGTCAGGATATTGAAAACGGCTTGCGTCCCGACCATTTGGCTCATTGGGGTGACCAGCGGCGGAAAGCCTAAGTCTGATCTGACACGGGGCACTTCCCGCAACACTTCCTCGTACTTATCGCTGGCCTTTGCCTGCTTGAGTTGCGAATTCAGGTTCGACAGCATCCCACCCGGTACTTGATAGATGAGTGCTTTTGGATCGACCGACAGCATTTTCGGATCGAGCACACCCGAAGCGATGTACTTATCGCGGATCGGTTTGAAATAATCCGCGATTTCTTCCAATTTGGCGATGTCCAAGCCCGTACTGTACCCCAGTTCCTCCAACACAAGCGCCATCGATTCGGTCGGCGGTTGACTCGTTCCTTCCGCAAACGGGGAAATGGCGCAATCGATGATGTCCGCACCGGCTTCGATGGCAGCCATGTAGGTCATCTGCGAAACGCCGCTGGTGGCGTGCGTGTGGATATTCAAAGGCACATCAATCACAGCTTTGATGGCCGGAATCAGCTCTTTGGCCACTTTCGGCGTCAAGATGCCGGCCATGTCCTTGATGCAGATCGAGTCCGCCCCCATCTCGGTCAGCTCCTTGGCCAAATCGGTGTAAAATGGGATGGTATGGACATCACTGATGGTATAACAGATCGTCAGTTGCGCATGGGCGCCGTATTTTTTGACGGCTTCCAATGACGCTTTCAAGTTTCGCGTGTCATTCAAGGCATCAAAAATCCGGAAAATATCGATGCCGTTTTCGACGGCTTTGCCGACAAAGCTATCCACGATATCATCCGCATAGTGGCGGTATCCGATCAGGTTCTGTCCCCGCAGCAGCATCTGCAGCTTCGCATGGGGAGCGCGCTTGCGGATTTGCCGGAGCCTTTCCCACGGATCTTCATGCAGAAAACGGATAGCCGCATCATAGGTTGCCCCGCCCCAGCACTCGAGCGCGTAATACCCGGCTTCATCCATTTTCTCCACAATCGGGAGCATGTCGTCCGTAGACATGCGCGTCGCCATCAAGCTTTGATGCGCATCACGCAGAACGGTCTCAGTAAAAAGCACTTTCTTTCCTTTTTCCAATCCGATCACATCCATTCTTTTCTTTAGCGCTAACGTTGTAAGCGTTTTCCATAGTATCAGCTTACACTAAATTGACCGATATTTCAATCTGTAGATAAAAAATACGAGAAAGAATATAGAAACAATCCACCTTCAATAGGGGGAAACCGTAAATAAAAAAGACTGCACCTTGGCAGTCTTTTTCTTAATTGTGTTTGTCACTACAATTTTGCTCAGTGTTTCATTTTACGTACAATTCCTGCAACTGTTCACAGATTTTTTCATAGGGCGTATCCGCCTGCAGCAAAGCTGCTGTCAGATAGGCTCCCTCCACAAACGCCGCATCGCAAATAAACAGATTTTTTTCAGTCATTTCACTTACCAATTCAAGATTCATCTTGGCGCTGCCCAGATCATAAAAAGCAAATATTTCAGGCTCCTCCATTTCATTGAGCACTGCTATGACTTTATCAAAACTCGTGCCGATGCCGCCGCCTTCCGCTCCGCCGACCGCTTTCACGGTGACGTCCTTTGCTACCTGTTTCAGCAATCTGGTCAGCCCGTCAGCGAGCTCCGCAACATGTGAAACCAATAAGATGCCGTACTGTTCACTCATCGTACACACCCGCTTCCAGCATGGCCTCGAAGAAATAACCGCAGGAGGCTGCACCTGGATCGATATGGCCATTCAGTTGTTCCGACACATAGGCCGCGCGTCCCTTTTTCGCCTGGAAATCCTTCGTGCTTGTGACATATTCATTGATTTTTTCCAACGTCAGACGCTTATTCCGGATGTCTTCCATGACCGGAATCCAAACATCAACTAAGGTCTTTTCCTTCAGTTCCGTAGGGCCGAACGTTTGGATGCCTTCAAGCCCGCTTGTCAGGCTGTCCATCAGATCGTTATCTTCTTGAAAAGCCTCCGACATATGCAGAAAGATTTGCCCATAAAGGAGTCCGGCTGCCCCGCCCGTTTTCTGGACGAAGGACATCCCGGCCAGTTTGAACAGATCTGACACCCCTGCCTGAAGCCCTTCCGCTAACTTTGCCTTCAGGTCTTTGGCACCCCGAAGCATATTGGCCCCGTGATCGCCGTCACCGATGGATTCATCCAGCATGTTCAGATACTTCTCATTTTTTTCCAGCTTTTCGATGAACAAGCTCAGCCATGCTCCGGCTGTCTCAACAGTCAACATTTCCATCACCGCCTTGGATTCCTGAATCACATGCTTTACATGCTATCTCTGCTTCCATTGTAAACGTTTTAATCCAAAACGACAATCAGGAGACTTTTGGGAATAGACTGCAGATTACCGACTCACTATTTTTTGCTGAGCATTTGTGCAGCTGCTTCATCGAGTATCACGGTCACATGCTTGTGGGTCTGCAGAATACTCGCCGGCAAGTCTTCTGTGATTGGACCTTCCAGCGCGGCTTTGACGGCAGCGGCTTTTTCTTTTCCGAAAGCCATCAGGATGATCTTTCTTGAAGAGAGGATCGATTGGATCCCCATCGAATAGGCAAACCGCGGGACATCCTTCTCATCCGCAAAGTAACGTTTATTGGAATCAATCGTGGATTGCCATAGTGCCACTTTCTGGGTACGGGAATCAAAAGATGTGCCCGGCTCGTTAAAACCGATATGCCCGTTCGTGCCGATGCCGAGAATCTGCACATCGATCGGATTCGCGGCGATGATTTCTTCGAATTGCGCGCATTCTTCCGTTTCATCCGCCAATCCGTCCAGCAGATAGTTTTTCTTGAACGGTTTTGCATCGAACAAATGCTTATGCATGAAATAGTGATAACTCTGCGGATTGTCTTCGGAAAGACCCATATATTCGTCCAGATTGATCGATGTCATCCCCGAAAAATCAAGATCACTTTCCCGCATGATCCGGTACAGCCTCTCCGGCGTGCTGCCGGTTGCCAACCCGAGCACTTTCGCACCTCTTTCCATTTCCTCGCGGATTTTTTCGAATGCGTAACGGCTTGCCTCTTCAGGAGTCGCTTTAATGATTATTTCCATGATCTGTAACCTACTTTCTGTTATTTTTGTATACTGTCTGTCCATAACTGATTGTCCGCTCGACCGCAAATGACTCCGAAAGCAGGACCATATCGGCATCTTTTCCAGGAGCGATGCTCCCTTTTCGCACCAAATCGAATTCACGGGCCTGATTGACTGAGCTCATCTTTACCGCATCCAAGATGCTGCAGCCGGTGAAGGCGATGATGTTCTTGAATGCCTCCTGGAATCCCAGCACGCTTCCTGCCAGATTTCCGCTTTCCAGATGGGCTTGTCCATCCTTGACGATGACTTTCTGTCCGCCCAATTCGCTGATGCCGTCGCCCATCCCTTTGGCGCGCATGGCATCGGTAATCAATTCGATGCGGTCTGCGCCTTTTTGTTTGAAGGCGATCTTGACCATTTCCGGATCGATATGCAGGCCATCGACAATCATTTCCGCATAGATGTCATCCTCCAGGAACGCATGTCCGGTCACACCCGGTTCACGATGATGGAGTCCCCTTTGCGCATTGAAGAGATGGGTGACATGCGCTGCCTTGGATTTTCTCAGCTGGCTGCGAAGAGCATCCGAATGCCCGACCGAAAGCACGATGCGGTTATCGAGACAATACTTTTCGAATGCCGTCGCATCAGTGGTCTCCGGCGCATAGGTTACCAAACGGATCAAGCCGCCGCTCAAGTCCTGCCATCTGCGCATTAAGGCAGCATCCGGCAGTTTGATGTGTTCTTCCGGTTGCGCCCCTTTATGGACGGCAGAAATGAATGGCCCTTCGAGGTGGATGCCTTGGATGACTGGATTTTTTTCTGAAGCCTTGCGGATGCCGATCAATGCCTTCTCGATATTTTCAGAAGATTGCGTCATCGTCGTCGGAAAATAGCTGGTGATCCCTTCCCGGTGCATCGCTGCAATCATCCGATTGATGTCTTCCGCATCACCGTCCATGTTGTCCACACCATATCCGCCATGACTGTGGACATCAATGAATCCGGGCACCAGTCTGCTTCCGGCTGCATCAATCACTTCTTCGCCTGATTCAGGAACGTACTCCGACATCTTTCCGACTGCGCTGATTTCTTTTTCAAACCGGACGAATCCATCAAAAATGACTGTTTCTCCGGTATAAACTTTTGCATGGATGATCACTCTTTTCATTTGTATCCCCCTCTTTGATCGTGCGTACTGTCAAAGTTTAGCTCTGCCAGACGTTCAATTTTGTATTTTTTCGTTGATTTAACGGGGTTAACGACAAAAACAACTTGCCACCCCCCAATTTTTGGTTAATAGTGATGGTAACTACACCGCACTATTTCCCCAAAAGAAAGGAAGATGACAAGTTGCTACCTCTATTATTAACCTATTTAGTTGATATTATCAAGCGTCAACGAATGATTATTCTTGCGTT
>NZ_FOQC01000030.1 GCF_900113645.1 Trichococcus flocculiformis | reverse complement strand
AAAAACATATACCCTCACGATCAAGTCGAACTTGCATCAAGAACAACTTGACTTTGAAAACAGTGATGCATTTCGTGAGAAATCAAGAATGCGATACCGAATTGAACAAAAGAATAGCGAGTTAAAGAACCGTTATGGTTTAAAAAAATCCATGAGTAACGGTTTATTTGGTATGACTATACAAAGTGCATCGACCGTATTTATCGCAAATATGAGAAAAATAATCAGAGAAATAGAGAAAAAAGGGGCCTAAAGGCTCCCTTTTTTGCGGAAAAATAGCAAGCGAGAAATGGTGAAATGATTTTTGTTGATGCTTTTTACATTCTCTAAGCGACTTTTTCAGCAGCCTCAAAGCGGTTTGGCGGGGAAAAACACAGCGAAACCCACCGGAATAATCTTCCAAAGCAGTTTTGGAGGGTTATTTCGATGGTCGAATCCGGTCCAAAAAGCCCACCAAATCACGTTTGGCGGGCTAAGTCGCAGCGTTATCCGCTCTGACGTCACTGCTTGAGTAAGCTATTCGTGTAATCCACATATTTCCTGTAGAGGCTATCCAAAGTCAAGTGGATGGGCAGGAAGGAAACAATTTCGATATCGCCCTGCATGACCGGAGTGCTTTGGAAATATAGATTATGCTTTCCTAGCGATGCCAGACTGTTATTGCTGAGGCTGGTGATCGAGACAATCGGAATGCCTTTCAGCTTCAAAATGCCCATTTCTTTTTCGACTTCGCGGATGTCGCCGCTTAATGAAACCACGATCAACAGATCTGAGGGCTTGATGTCGCTTTTTGATGCCATTTCCAGTTCCCTTTTGGCTTTAAGCAGAATGGGATACTTGCCGACAGCAATCATGGACCGCAGAAAGTCAGCCAGCACATTCCGCTGCCCCCAACCAGTCCCATAGCAAAAAACCCGCTCCGCTTCCTGCATTTGCTTTAGGATCGGAGTCAATTCAGTTTGTTCAAATATCTTTTTGGTCGTTTCAATGTCTTTGATCTGCATGCTGTACAAATCGTATTCCTGTCCGACGTTATTCTGCTTGGAAATATCTTTTCGGATGCTATATTTGAATTCACTGTACCCGCTGAATCCCAGCTTTTGCGTCAAGCGCAGAATGGATGATTTCGATGTCAGCGTCTCTTTCGCCAATTCAATGATGGTCATTTCTTGGCAGTTCGCCTTATTCTTGATGATGTATTCAATAATTGCTTTTTCATTTTCGTTCAGTTCGTTGAAGTGCTCATTGATGATGCCTTCTAATTCCACTCATATCCCTCCGTAAACAAAGAGTCGCATACCAAGAGCAAAATCTCATTGGTGTGCGACTCTATTGTATCATATGAAGTGTCTGTTTCAGGAAGGAACTCTTAGTTTAAAGTTGGCCAAAACTCTGTATTGACGGCAATGAAATCATCCAGAATGTTTTTGGCTACACGCGCATTCGGTACGATGCGGGAAACAGTCAGCGCCTGCCACAATTTTTGGTAGGAGCCTTCTTCCCAAGCTTCCACAACCAATTTTTCCACAGCGACTTGCTGTTCCATCAATCCTTTTTGGAAGCGCGGAATTTCGCCTTGAACGAGTGGTTCCGGACCATTCGAACCAACGATACAGGGAATTTCCACCATCGCTGTCGGATCAAAGTTTGAGATAGCGCCATTATTCGGCACAATCAGCAGCATGCGCTCTTTTGTATTGTAGGCAATTGCCCGAGCCAAGTCGACAATGTAAGAAGCATGATCGTCGGTTTCCAGCTCGGAATTGACTGCTGTCCCTAGTTGCGCAATGCGGTTGCACTCCCCAAAGACCATCTTCTCGCGGTGATCCATCACCTCGTTTGCACGTGTGTATTCAGGATTGGCTTTTTCTACTTCATCCTGCGGGAATAGGTAGTACTTCAAATAAGTATTTGGCAAGGTTTTTGGATCCAGTGGATAAACTTCTTTAGCTTTTCCGAATGTGTGCACCCAGCTTGCTTCAACTTCCTCGTTGCCCTTTCCTTCCAGCTCGGCAGGAGTGAGGTAGCCATGCTCTTTGACATGCTTTTGGATTGCAGGCATCAGGTCATTGCCGTCTTTATCACGGATATCTGTCCACCAGCCGAAGTGGTTCAATCCATAGTAGCGTATGGAAAGTTCTTTGCGCGATTTCATTCCAAGAATTTCCGCCATGCGATGTTCGATACCTACAGGCATGTCGCATATGTTGATGATTTTGCTGTTCGGACGCAGTTTGCGCGTCGCTTCCGCTACAATCGCAGCTGGATTGGAGTAGTTCAGCATCCATGCATCAGGAGAATATTGCTCCATGTAATCCACCAACTCCAGCACGCCCCCGATCGAACGCATACCGTACGCAATCCCGCCAGGACCACAAGTTTCCTGGCCGATGACACCGTATTTCAAAGGGATTTTCTCATCTTTTTCACGCATCGCATATTTTCCGACACGGATATGGGCCATCACGAAATCGATATCTGTAAAGGCAGTTTCGGGATCAGTAGTTGCAACAAAAGTGATTTCAGGCGCACGTTCTTTCAGGATAATTTCGCACGCATCCGCGATCTGCTTTTGTCTCTCCGGGTCATTGTCATAGAATTTGATTTGTCTGATCGGAAAAATCTCCAGATTTTCCAATAACATCATGATGATTCCTGGTGTAAACGTGCTGCCTCCGCCTGCGATAGCGATCGATTGTTTTTTTAATTCCATGTTTATTCTCCCTTTCTCTTGTTAACTTAGTTTTTTATGATGATGATTCTGTTGGATATGTTGTTAAATCGGCCTTTGTGCGACCAGCTGATCGAATGCTTCCCGGACTTGCGGAACATCTAGCCCCACTATCACTTGGAACGCCTTTCCATTTCTGACGAGACCATGTGCGCCACCTTGTTTGAATTCCGCATCAGGTGCCACCAATGCTTCATCCGCCACCGTGACACGCAGCCTTGTCGCGCAGTTGTTCACCTCGACAATGTTATCAACGCCGCCTAACGCTTCCAGATAATGCGCAGCACTTACGGCATAAGGATTATCGGCCAAAGCACCTACATTTTTCTTGGCTTGCTTATCACGATATTCTTGTTTACTGTACATCTTTACTTCTTCCGCATCTTCACGCCCAGGTGTTTTCAGGTCATACTTCAGAATGGCGAATCGGAACACAAAGAAGTAGATGACACTGAAAGCAAAACCGACTGCGAAGAGGGTCAGGACCGAGCCCATATGATTGATTGACATCGGAATGATGAACTGCGACAGGTTCGTGATCAACCCACCACCGATATCTCCGACAACTCCGAAAGCATAGACGGTCGCGGCTAAAGATGCCGCCAGCAAAGAATGAACCAGGAACAACTGCGGTGCGATAAAAAGGAAAGTGAATTCGAACGGTTCCGTAATCCCGGAAAGAATGGCGGTCAACGCTGTCGGAATCAACAATGCCAATGTCTTTTTACGCTTCTCAGGACTGGCTGTCGTATAGAAGGCAGCCGCAATCCCCAGCGGTGCGAACAGTTTGGAAACATTGTGCAGTGCAAACCCGCCTGCAGGGAACAACTCTTTCAAAGGCTGAGTCGACTGTGCGAATGTATTCAGGTTTTCCAACCAAGCAGCCGTCAGCCCACCTTCGACTACCGCTGGCCCAAAAATGAATGGTTGATAGATGAAGTGGTGCAACCCTGTAGGAATCAAAATTCTTTCGAGGAACACATACAACCAAACACCGAATGTCCCGGAACTGGCCATGAAGCTTTGCGCGGATCCGATACCGCTTTGGATGATCGGCCAAATCCAAGCCGTCAAAAATGCTATCGGCAGCATCAGGAAGAACCCGATGATCACAACCAGTGATGAACCTTGGAAAATACCGATCCAATCAGGCAGTTTCTTTTCGAAATAGCGATTGTGAATCCAGACAACGATTGCTGCAATCAAGATAGCGCCAATCAGATTGGTATCCAGCGTCTTAGTACCGGCGATCATTTTCAGCCCACTGTTGCCGCCGACTTCTTGGGTGAAGTCAACATTGAATGTCGGCCCCATCAGCTGAAGAATTTTGCTTAAGAAGTTGTTGAATGTCGTATAGACAACGAACGACTCCAAAGCTGCACGAGCATTTGCTTTTTGCGCCAATCCCATAGGCAAACCGATAACGAATAATAACTCAATCTGATTAAAAACTGTCCACCCACCGGATTCAACAACCGCCCAGAAGTTTTTCCATATTGTTCCTTCCGCTGCGATTCCACCAACCAACATTTCATTTTGGAACATGATCGAAAGCGACAATATAATCCCTGCAAAAGCGAATAATAAAACAGGTGTAAACATGGCGCCACCAAAGCGCTGCAATTTCTGCATCATCATTTTTCATCTCCTTTTGTTTTTTGAAATCCCTTTCATGTAACTACTATAGCACGGGCAAATTTGCGCAACAATGCCTTGGCGCCCTTTAGGGAAAGCGTTCTCACAATGGCCTTTTTACCATTTGACGGGAAATTTCTCAGGCCAACATGCTCACATGTTTATGAATACAGAGAAAAAGCTGTCTCGTTGACGAGGCAGCTTTGGTTGGGTGTTATTCTTTTTGGGGGGTGTCCGATAATTGCGAAGAATCGGACATTTAGGTAGCTTATTGTGACGCGGATGTCCGATAACTTCATAGAATCGGACATCCCGAAGCAGAAGAGCGATTCGCAGGCACTATTTTATTTATAAGCCGGCAGATAATCGCCATGGGCAGCGATCAATTCATCCACCATTGCTTTTATTTCGGCAATGGATAGTTCTGAATTTGCATGAGGATCCAACAATGCCGCTTGATATATTTTATCTTTTTCAAGTGTCATTGCCGCTTCAACCGTCAACTCCTGGACATTGATGTTTGTTCTATCCAATGCGGCCAGTTGCGTAGGAAGGTCACCCACATAGGTAGGTTGAACGCCATTCTTGTCCACCAAACACGGAACTTCCACACAGCAATTTTCTGGCAAGTTCGTGATCAGACCCTTATTCAAAACATTCCCGGCAATCACAGTCGGCGATCCGGTTGTAATCGCATCCATAATATAAGAGGCATATTCGCGGCTTCTTGTATGTTCCAGCGAACCGTCATTGACGATCTCGTCTTTTTGAGTTTCCCAGCGTTCGATTTGATCAACGCATCTTCTCAAGTATTCATCGATCGGGATCTGCAATTGATCGATCAATTCCGGATAATTCTTTTTGATGAAGTAAGGATGGTACTCCGCATTATGCTCACTGGATTCGGTGACATAGTAGCCGAAGTGTTTCATCAATTCAAAGCGCACAGAATCCTTATGCGGATTGGCTATTTCTGAAGCCAGTCTGCGGATTTCAGGGTAGAAATCTTTTCCGTTCCGGTTGATTTCCAGCAGCCAAGCCATGTGGTTGATGCCGGCGATTTTCCATTGGAATTCATCCAGATTGTATTGATCTTTAATGCCCAGATGTTCGAATAATTCCGGCACACAGACTTGGACACTGTGGCACAAGCCGACCGTTTTGATCTTCGTCGCTTTCAGCATGCCCATCGTCAAAATAGCCATCGGATTGGTGTAGTTCAATAACCAGGCATCTGGACAAACCTCTTCCATGTCTTTGGCGATGTCAAACATCACCGGAAGTGTGCGCAATCCTCTGAAGATCCCGCCGATACCGGTAGTGTCCCCGATTGTCTGCTGCAAGCCGTATTTTTTAGGAATCTCAAAATCAATCACAGTGCTCGGCTTGTAGCCGCCCACTTGGATCGCATTGATGACAAAATTCGCATCTTTCAAAGCTTCTTTTCTGTCGCTGAAAGATTGTATTTTTGCGCGGCTTTGATTCGAGTTTTTGTTGATGGTCTGAAGCATCAGTTCGGATTCTTTCAAGCGGTTTTCATCAATATCGTACAATGCAATTTCTGCATCCTGGAGACTAGACGTCAACATCGCATCCCCTAAAACGTTTTTTGCGAATATTGTGCTGCCTGCACCGATAAAACAAATTTTGACCATGTTCGTGCTCCTTTTCCTTTTGATGTCTTCAGTATAGGCTATTCTCACTGAATAAGAAGGGCATGGTTTTAGCTTCAGGGTACAATTTTTCAGGTCTTATTTTTCGAGCTTATACCGGGTCGGGGAACTTTGGAATCTGTTTTTGAAGGCCCGTGTAAAAGAGTGCCGGTTCTGGTATCCTACCGCGCTTGCTATTTGCTCCACCGACAATTCCGTTGTTTTCAACAACTGGCTAGCTTTGTTCATGCGGTATAGATTCAAATATTTGAGGGCGGTCAAGCCTAACTCCTCCTTGATTACCTGGCTGAAATAGGCTGGGTGGAGGTACATCGATTTCGCAATTTCTTCGATCGTCAGATCCTCGCGATAATAATTATTTCCCACATACAACAAAAAAGCTTCACTGTATTTTTTTGTTCGGCTGATGCGGACCCCCATTTCCATATTTTCATTATGGATTTTGAAGAATGAAAATATGTCATAGAAGAGCGCCTGATTCGCCAGTTTTTTGGCATCATCAAAAAAATCGGCTTCCATGAAATGCGCGAATTTCTCCTGCAGCTCTTTTTGTGCGCCAACTTGACCGATATAGTCTTTGGCTCCGATCCCGTTCGTATGCAGGATTTCTTTCACTTTGGTGCCCGAAAATCCGATCCAATAGTATTCCCATGGATCTTGCACATCCGCTTCGTAATCGACCAGTTCATTCGGACGGATCAGAAAAAAATCACCAGTACCCAAATGATGCGTTGTATCATTCACGGTATACCGCCCTTTTCCACTGATCACAAAATGCACGATGTAGTTGTCCCGTAACGAAGGCCCAAAACGATGCTTGCTCTGGCACTTCTCGTAGCCCACATTAAAAAAATAAAAATCCGAGAAATAGTATTCTTTAAAAAATAGATCCTTCAATAGTTTTTCGCTCATCGGGTATCCTCTGTTATCTGTTTATTTATCGGTATATTTGTATAGGTAGATTTTAGCACAACACCTGTTAACGGTGACAGAAAAGGATCAGATACACCGGTAAAACGGGCCGATATCCGCAACAACGGCTACCAGCTGATCACGAATACAGGATGGCAAGGAAAACAGAGAGTTCCCCACCGAAATAACCTTCCAAAGCGGCTTTGGAAGGTTATTTCTGATCGAATCCGGTCCGAAAAACCCTTCAAAGCGGGTTGGCGTGCTAAATCATTCCGGTCCCTACATTTCTTTGCCATTTTGTACCTTATTTCCCGCAGCACTTCTTGTATTTCTTGCCGCTCCCGCAAGGGCAAGGATCATTGCGGCCGATTTTCGGCTCGTTTACGATTGGTGTACGTTTTATTTGGGAAATGAAGTCCGGATTGTTTTTCATCAGCTGATCGAAAAACAGATCTGTGAAAAAGTCCTCTTCGTCATCATAATCGTCATACTCATCATTATACTCATTTTCGAAGCATCCCCAGTCCCTCAATTCGGCGATCGTATCCTCGATTTTATGTAAGTATTTATTGTCTGAGGCATCCGCTAATACTGCCGCTTTACCTTTTTTCATTGCCCGATCCACGGAACTTGTTCTGACTACTTCAGAATGCGCCGGATTGTTTTTGTAAGCTTCCTTGATTTCGTCATACAATTCTCCAGGGTAGATAGTAACGCAGGTATTTATCAACATCGAGAGCATGGTACTGTTGTCAAGGGTATGAAAGAGCTCTCTGTAGTAATCAATGACCGTTTCCCTTGGGATGTCCCCGCTCATCGCCAAAACAGCAAAGGCATTTACGGCTTGAACTCTGGTGTACTCGTCGACTACTTCATTATTGATCATTCTCTTTATGGATTCCAAATCATCTCCGCAAAGGGAAGCGATTATCCGTCCACCCGCTTCCGTCATCACGTCTCCGAGCAAGTCAAACGCCATGTCATTCGGCAGACTGAAGATATCAAATACGATCGGATAAGCTTCTTTAACTCTGAACTGCGCCAACAAATAAATAGCATAATTATGACCAAAATAGTCAGGGCGGCTGATGTATTTTTCCGGGTTATCCCTTACCTGCCTTAAGATATTCAACAACAAAGGAATCGCTTCTTCTTTTCTGGCAATTATTTCCTTCAATTCCTCTTCAGGAAAAACAGTTCCGCGAATGTATTCGATTCGTTTCACTATTTCATCCATCGTGTTTTTTGAGGTGTAATCAGTGTCCGGATGCTGCTTCCCTTTACCCTTGAGATAATCCAAGCGCCTGCTGAAATCCTCTTCATCGAACGCTTTTCCCGCTACCAAACTCGCAGTCGTCCTGTCTAAAAGAACTTCAGCAATCTGCTCTTTTGCTTCCTGCGGGCTGCATCCCGAAGCAACAAGACGTTCAAAAGTGTCTGTCGTGCATTTTGGATCATTGTCATTCAATTGATTATCCACTACTTCCAACATAGCCTCTTTCAATTCTTTGCTCACCATCACCAACACCTCACCAATGATATAGATTTTTGGAACTGCCCTTTTATGTACATCCAGTTTACCATACCCCTGCTTTCCGGAGCACGCTTGATCAGAAACCGTTACCAAAAAAACGCAGAGCAACGCAAGACAAAAAAGACGGGGCCGTCTCTTTTACAGACAACCCCGCCCCTTTGTGTTTTCTCATGTGCGGTTGCAGAATTCACACAATTTTAAACGACTACTTCTATTTTTAACTTTCCGCCTGCAGATTCCACAATATCATTCAATGTTTGTACACTAATATTTTGAGTACCTTTTTCAACTCGGGCAATGTAAGATTGTTTTTTCCCAGTTAGATTAGCTAATTCAGATTGGGTTAACTGTTTTTCTGCTCTAATTTTCAAAAGAATGTTTGCCGCTTGATAGCTGGCTTCGGTTTCTCTCCATGCTTCAGCAAATTCTGGCGTGTCCATTTGGGTATCAAAGTATTTTTGTAATTTATTTTCCATCTTTTTACTCATTCCTTTCCAGGTAGTCTTTACGATACTCTTTAGATTTAGTGATTTCTCTTGACGGGGTTTTTTGTGTTTTTTTCGTGAAACCATGGGTGATAATATACTTATTATTGTGAAAATGAAAATATAAGCATCTAAATATATTGCTTGAGAATTTCACTCGAAGTTCGTAAATGCCATCGCCTAAGTGATCGATATACCCTGGTGGAGACTGCGCTCCAAAATCTTCCACAATAGTTATTGCGCGTAATACTTTAGCTCTGGATTTTACATCCAAACTATCTAAATACACCAAAAAGGGAGCTTCACCGTTTTCTTTTTCATAGACATCAAAATTGTATTTTTTCATACCCTCATTATAACTTATAAGTGATTAAAAGTAAATATTCCCTCAACTTCAGCACCTTGAAAATGAACTCAAACCCGAGGCAACCCCTGTCCTATTTTCATTTATCCAGATTCATCGGGCAGAAACCCTCGACCTTACAGAAAAGCCCAAAAGGCGCTCCGGCAAGAGCGCCTTTTGGGCTTTTTCGCTTTACATTCTTATCCTTTGACTGATCCGGAAGTCACGCCTTCCACGTAGAAGCGTTGCATGAAGATGAACAGAATCGTGATCGGGATGGCGATCAGTACACAGCCTGCGGTGAAGGCCATGAACAGCGAGTTCGCGGTTGTGCGGGTCATCATCGTGAACAACCCGATCGCGATCGTGTAGTTCGGGATGTTGTCGCCCATGATGATTTTTGCGAAGATGAAGTCCATCCATGGTCCCATGAAAGCCAGCAAGGACGTGTACACGATGATCGGTTTGGACAACGGCAGTGTGATTTTTGTGAAGATCTCCCACTTGTTGGCACCGTCGATCATGGCCGATTCATCCAATGCCATCGGGATCGTATCGAAGAATCCTTTGGCGATGTAGAAGCCTAGCGCCGAGCCGGCGGAATAGACCAGAATCAAAGCAAGCAGGCTTTCCGTCAGGTTCAGAGCTTTCAGGATGTAGTACACGGCGATCATGCTCATGAATCCGGGGAACATGTTCAGGACCAACGCGACTTTCAGGAACGGTTTCCGCATCTTGAAGCGCAGGCGCGACAATGCGTACGCCATTGCGATCGTGATGAAAGTCGACAGGATACAACTGATTACGGAAACAAACAACGTATTCAGGAACCAGCGCACAAACGGATAATTTCCGGTTGTGTTCTGCAAAAGAATCCTGTAGTTATCCAACGTGAATGATTTTGGAATAATGTACGGAACGAACGCGCCGCCTTCTGCTCGGAAGCTGGTCAAAACGATCCATACGATAGGGAATAGCCAAATGACCGACAGAACAGCCAGGATGGCATAGACTGTAGCCAGCGAAGACCGCCGTTGCGCTTTGTATCCTGTTGTTTTCTTTGCTTTTGCCATTTTTTTAGCCCTCCTTGAATGAATTCGTTCTTGTGTAAGCCAGCAGACTGAACACTGCGGACAGGATGAAGATCAGGATACCGATGACGGATGCCAAATTGTAGTCCATCGTATTGACCGTCAAGTTGTACAGCCACGTAACCAACAAGTCCGTCGAACCCGCGCCGTAAAAGTCGGAGTTCGAAGGTCCGCCTCCGGTCAACAGGAAAATGACGTTGAAGTTGTTGATGTTGCCGATGAACTGTTGGATCAACGCAGGCATCATCACGAACAGAATTTGCGGGAAAGTGATGTTCCTGAAAATCTGCAGTTTGTTAGCGCCATCGATCCGGGCCGCTTCGATCTGATCCGTCGGCAGGTTTTGGATGATCCCCGTCGAAACCAGCATCGTTGCCGGAATCCCGATCCACATGTTGACGACAATGACGGTAATTTTTGCCCAAATCGGATCTGTCAAAAATGGAATGGCTGAATCGATCAGGCCCAAGTTCAACAATGTCGCGTTGATGGGACCCGCGCCATTCAAGAGATTACGCATCACCAACAGTGAAATAAACTGCGGAACGGCCATCGTGGTGACGAAAATTGTGCGCCAAACGCCTTTGAATTTCAGGCCTTTAGTATTGATCAAAAGTGCCAGCAGGATGCCGAAGAAAAAGCAAGTGACTGTTGCCAACGTCGCCCAAATCAGCGTCCAGCCCAAGACCGGGAAGAAGGTGTCTGCCATATTTCCGGAAATGACGTTACCGAAGTTTACAAAGCCGACCCAGGTAAAAAGGTTTTTCGGCGGCAGATGCGTGTGGTCATAGTTCGTGAAGGCGATCGAAATCATGTAGAGCAGCGGCAGGACCGTGAACAAAAGTACGCCCAACAACGGAATCGTCATCAAGGTGGCATGGAATCGTTCATTCAACAAACTCGCCAAATCATCCATCGTGCTCGGGATTTTTTTTCCTGCTTTCTTCAGTTCATGGATATTCCTTGCGCTTTTCAGATTGATGACGTACAAACCAACAAGGAGCAAACAAATCACAATGGCAGCAATGCCGAATAATAGCAGTAACATCGAGTTGTCGCCCTCTTGCAGCACTTCAATTCCTAGGCGTTCGTCAAAAACGAGCCCTTGCGATTGGGTACCCAACGTCGCTAACATGGACAGCGCCCGCAGTCCGTTGCGGATCAGCCAATAAAAGAAGGCGATCTGCGAAAACAGGAAAATCAAACCTTTTAAGTATTGTTTATTGGCAAGATTGGCAGCTCCCATGACAACAAAGGAAAGTTTTGTTGCGACATCCCCTTCTTTGAACAACTCCCGAAAGGTCATCTGCTGGCCGTAACTTTTTTTCTTGAACATGGCTTCCCCACTCACTTTCATCATTTAAATAAGAGGGACGAAAGATGCGTGCTCTTTCGCCCTCCCTTTTTAATTTTTATTCTTTTTCTTCTTCTGGTTCTGTTACTTTGGATGTGTCTTCGACCAATTTATCCAGTTTACTCATGTATTCGTCTGCTGTGATGTTGCCTTTGTATGCATCGTTGATGATGGCATCCATTGCTGGCCAGAAGGAAACGATTTCTGGAACTTTAGGCATGACGACTGAATGAGTGGATTGGGACATTTCCATGACCGCTTTTGCAACAACGTCTTCTTGCACTTCCGCATTTGCCTGAACGACTTTGTTCGATGGGATGACGCCCATTTCCTGGAATTCAGTCATTTGGGAAGTTTCGTTGGACAGGTAGTTAGCCAAAGCCATGGATGCTAAAGGCGCATCTGTCTGTTGGTTGACCGCGAACAATTTAACACCCAAGAAAGCTTTCATCTGAACTTCGCCGCTGCCGAAATCGACTGTCGGGTAAGCCGCAACGCCCATATTTTCGCCCAATGCTTTGGTGACATCATTTTTCGACCAAGGTCCGGAAAGGAATGCGTCCGAAACGCCTGCTTCCAAGTTGGCTAAGGCTTCAGCACCGGACTGGATCACGCCTGGATTGTTCTTTTGAGCTGCGATCCATGCAAGGACTTCAGCACCTTTTTCGTCATTAAAGTTGGTTCCGCTTGGATCTTCACCGGTTTCGCCGTACAAGTAAAGACCGTTACTCATGAACAGCGGTCCGAAGATATAGTTGGCTCCTGCTTCAGCAAAGTTTGTGCCGATTTTGCCTTTTTCAGACAATGTCGTCCAGCTCTTCACATCATCTTCAGTCAGTTTCGCTTTGTTATAGTAGAGAACTTGCGATTCAACGCCGTATGGGTAGCCGTAAAGCTCATCGTTCCACGTTACGCCTTCGACAGCCGACTCCACATTGTTTGCTTTTACTTCATCTGCATATTTTGTGTTCGGATATAACAGACCTGCTTCAGCCATTTGACCGACTTGGTCGTGCGGCATCATGAAAACGTCAGCCGCTGCTTTTGGATCTTTCGAGACATCTTTCTTTGCATCAGCTGAGCTTCCTGCCGCCACTTCAACCGTAACTTCTGGGAATTCTTTTTCGAACTCTGCTACGATCCCTTTGAAGACTTCCACGTGATCTGTGTCCACCCACAATTTGACGTCGCCTTCCACAACGACTTCTCCGGATGTGTTTTCAGCTGAGCCTGTATCGCTTGTATCAGCTGCGCCGCCGCATGCGCCCAAGATTAAAGCAGATGCCCCCAACACTAAACCGCTTCCAAAATACTTTTTCCAATTCGTTTTCACTTACTTGTCCCCCTTGAAATGAATTTCCTTTACATGTTTGATTATGCAACCGATTGCTTCAATAGTCAAGCTTTATTTCTTAAAAAAAGAAAATGGTTCATTTTCCGACAGTGTTTGATTCGTCCCAAAAAGCTTACTTATATAGTTATATAAAGCTTTTCCGGTGAACAATAACCCATCGGACGCCATTCCCTAACTAAAAAAACAAAATGCAACCGATTGCTAAAAGTTCTTGCATCCTACTATGCGATGTGACACAATGTGGGAAAACAAAGAATGAAAAGGAGCCGATACTACTATGAACACTTCCGCACTTTACCATCGCCCTGAAAGCGAATTTGCCTACCTATATGACCCAGAAACGATGCACGTCCGTCTGCGTACTGCTCGTGGAGACGTCCGCGAGATGGGTTTGCTTTACGGGGATCCTTATTTTTTGGACAAAGAAGAGTGGTTCCGCAAACCGCTTCAGATGATCAAAACCCTTTCCACTGATCTTTACGATTACTGGTTCGTCGAAGTCACGGCCCCCTTAAAGCGCCTGTCTTATGCATTTGCCTTGAAGGGCCATGATGGGATTTCCGTATTTTACGGCGATCACGGCGTTTATCCATTAGAAGAAGACTATTTGCGGATGCCGAACAACTACTTCCGGATGCCCTTCTTCCATGAAGTCGATCGCTACAAAACACCGGAATGGGTCAAAAAAACGGTTTGGTATCAGATTTTTCCGGAACGCTTTGCCAACGGGGATCCGAGCAACGATCCGGAAGGCACGCTAGCCTGGGGTTCGGCAGATCCAAGCCGCGAGAACTTCTTCGGCGGCGACCTGCAGGGGGTCATCGACAAGCTTGATTATTTGGAGGACCTGGGTATCAATGGTATCTATTTCTGTCCGATTTTTGAAGCTTCTTCCAACCACAAATACGACACGATCGATTACCTGAAGATCGACCCGGCTTTCGGCGACGCTGAAACTTTCAAAAAACTCGTGGATGAATGCCACAAGCGCGGCATGAAAGTCATGCTGGATGCCGTCTTCAATCATATCGGTGATTCTTCGCCGCAATGGCAGGACGTGCTTGCACACGGGGAAGATTCGCAATACGTCGACTGGTTCCACATCAATGAGTTTCCGGCTTCCTACAAACGCGGTGAAAATTTTGAAGATGCCTACGACATCACCTACGATGTCTTTGCCGCCAACCCGCATATGCCGAAGCTGAACACGGCCAATCCGGAAGTGCAGGATTATCTGCTGAACATCGCCCGTTACTGGATCGAAGCTTTCGATATCGACGCTTGGCGTTTGGATGTCGCGAACGAAGTCGACCACGCTTTTTGGAAAAAATTCCGGATTGTCTGCGATGAGGCCAAAAAAGATTTCTACATTCTCGGCGAGATTTGGCACTCTTCCCAAAATTGGCTGCAGGGCGACGAATTCCATGCCGTCATGAACTATGCTTTCACCGATGCGATCATGGGTTATTTCGTGAAGAATGAACTATCATTGAGTAAAATGGTGTCGGAAATGAACAACCAGCTGATGCTCTACCGCAATCAGACAAACCAGATGCAATTCAATATCCTCGATTCCCACGATACACCGCGTCTATTGACGGAAGCCAACGAGGACAAAGACGTCATGAAACAAGCGATGGCATTTACTTATATCCAGCCTGGCGTTCCATGCCTGTACTACGGGGATGAAATCGGCTTGACTGGCGGGATGGACCCGGATTGCCGAAAGTGCATGGTCTGGGAAGAAGAAAAACAGGATCGCGATCTGCACCGTTTCGTGAAAGAACTGAACGGGATCCGCAAAGAGCAACAAAAAATCCTTTCGGAAGGCACTGTTTATTGGCGCCAGGTATCCGAAGAATCCGGCGTAGTCATCTTTGAGCGCATGCTGGGCGGCGAGGTCATCCGCGGCGCCTTCAATACCGGCGAGCACACGGCACGGGTCGAGCTGATCGGAGAGGCTTTGTTCTCGAACCTTGCGGACGTATCGGACGGGGCCGTCGAATTGGCGCGCAAAGGTTTTGTGTTGATGAAAGAATAATCACTGCCTATTTAGAATTAATAAGAGATGAGGTTGCAGCATGAAAAAATATTGGTGGCAAGAGGTTGTCGTTTATCAGATCTATCCGCGGAGCTTCAGGGACAGCAACGGCGACGGCATCGGTGATATCGCCGGCATGACCGAAAAATTGGACTATCTGGAAAAATTGGGTATCGGAGCGATTTGGCTTTCGCCTGTCTACCAGTCGCCGAACGACGACAACGGGTATGATATTTCCGACTACGAAGCCATTCTCGACGAGTTCGGCACGATGGAAGAGATGGAGCATTTTATCGCGGAAGCCGAAAAGCGCAACATCAAAGTGGTGATGGATCTGGTGGTCAACCATACTTCGGATGAGCACGCCTGGTTTATCGAAGCCAAAAAAGGCAAAGACAATCCGTACCGCGACTATTACGTCTGGGCTGATCCTGCCGCGGACGGCGGCGTGCCGAACGGATTGGGCTCCGCCTTCTCCGGTCCGGCTTGGGAATGGGATGCGGCGAGCGGTCAATATTACTTGCATCTTTTCAGCAAAAAACAGCCGGACCTGAACTGGCAGAATCCAAAAATGCGCCAGGAAATCTACGCGATGATGAATCGCTGGATCGCTAAAGGCATCGGCGGCTTCCGCATGGATGTCATCGACCTGATCGGAAAAATCCCCGAGAAAGGCATCACCGGCAACGGACCGCAGCTGCATGAATTCCTGCAGGAAATGCAGCAAGCGACTTTCGGCAACCACGACCTGCTGACCGTCGGCGAAACCTGGGGAGCGACCCCGGAAATCGCCAAACTGTACTCTGCTCCTGAGCGCAACGAACTGTCGATGGTCTTCCAATTCGAACATATCGGCCTGGACCAAAAATCGAACGGCGAGAAATGGGATCTGCAGCCGATGAAAGTCGCCGAACTGAAACGGATTCTGGCGAAATGGCAAACCGAACTCGGGCACGACGGCTGGAATTCCCTGTTCTGGAACAACCACGATTTGCCGCGGATGCTTTCGCGCTGGGGAAATGACCAGGAATACCGTTCGGAGAGCGCGAAAATGCTGGCGATCCTGTTGCACATGATGAAAGGCACGCCCTACATCTATCAAGGCGAAGAAATCGGCATGACCAATACGCCGATCACTGATATTGCCGAAGCAAGGGACATCGAAACGCTCAATATGTACAACGAGCGCTTGGCGAAAGGCTATTCCGAAGCAGATATCCTGGCTTCCATCAATGCCAAAGGCCGCGACAATGCCCGCCGCCCGATGCAGTGGAACGCTTCTTCCCACGGCGGATTTACGACAGGCACCCCTTGGATTGCCGTGAACAAAAATTATCCGGCCATCAATGCGGAAGCTGCGTTGGCCGATCCGGATTCGATCTTTTATACGTACCAAAAACTGATCCGCTTGCGCAAAGAAAACCCAATTATAATTTGGGGCGAATTCGAGCTGGTCGATACGGTCGACGAAGTCATCAGCTATTACCGGGAATACGAAGGCGAACGCTGGCTAGTCGTGGCCAACTTCTCTGATGCCGCGCAACCGTTCTCGGCTGAAGACGAGATAGCCGAAGTGATCATCCAGAATGACGGGAATGAGATTACCAGTTTGAAGGACATCCAACTGAAGCCTTGGCAAGCTTTCGTGGTGAAGGTGAGCGCATGAGCAGATGGTGGAAAAATGCGGTAGGCTATCAGATTTACCCCCGGAGTTTCCGGGACGCCAACCACGACGGCATCGGCGACTTGCAGGGGATCATCGAAAAACTACCCTATCTGCAATCATTGGGCGTGGATTTCATCTGGCTGAACCCTGTTTACGCTTCGCCGAATGTCGACAACGGCTATGACATTTCCGACTATCAGGACATCCATCCCGATTTCGGGACGATGGCCGATTTCGAGGAACTGTTGGGCAAAGCCCATGCTGCAGGCATCAAAATCATCATGGATCTGGTCGTGAACCATACGAGCGACCAGCATCCTTGGTTTCTGGAAGCAAAAAAAGGCAAAGACAATCCTTACCGCGACTATTATTTGTGGGCGGATGCCACGGAAAACAAGCTGCCGAACGCTTGGCAAAGCTTCTTCGGCGGCTCGACCTGGACTTACGATGACAACTCGGGCCAGGCCTATTTCCATGTCTTTGCGCCGGAACAGCCCGATTTGAACTGGAAAAACCCGCAAGTGCGGGAAGAAATCTACCGGATGATCCGCTGGTGGCTGGACTTGGGGATCGACGGCTTCCGTTTGGATGCAATCAGCCATATCCAGAAAGAACCCTGGGATTTCAGAATCACCGACAATCCATGGGCTCCTTTCATGAATGTTGCGGGGATTGAAGTCTATATGCAGGAACTGAAGGAGATTTTTGATGCTTATCCCATCATGACGGTCGGGGAAGCAAGCGGCGTCTCCAGCAAAAAAGCGGTGCATTGGACAAAAGAGGACGGCTATTTGAACATGATCTTCGAGTTGGAGCATAATGTGCGCGAAGGCCAGCCGGGTGCGGAACGGCTCAATTTGTTGGGGTTCAAAAAGGTGCTTTCCCGTTGGCAGAAGGACTTGGGGTCGAACGGATGGAACGCCCTGTACGTGGAGAACCATGACAATCCGCGGATCGCTTCGATTCTGGGGGACGAATCGCCCAAATCTGCCAAAGCGATTGCGACGATGTACATGCTGCTGAAAGGGACGCCCTTTATCTATCAAGGTCAGGAAATCGGCATGACCAATTTCGCTTTCGAGTCGATGGAGCAAGTCGACGCCCAAGATTCGCATAATCTTTACCGGATTCTCTTGGACAGCGGTGTCTCCCCGGAAGATGCCTTGCGCAACGTCACTCACTGGACGCGGGACCATTCGCGCACCCCGCTGCAGTGGGAAGGCGGCATGTTCGGCGGCTTTTCCGAGTTGCTGCCCTGGATGGCCGTCAATACGAACACCACGCAGGTGAACATTTTTGATCAGGAAAAGGACGAGCAGTCCGTTTTGAGCCATTACAAGCACCTGATCCGGTTGCGGAAGGCGCAGCCCGTCTACGCCGAGGGAACGTTCGAACTGATTCTGAAAAATCATCCGCAGGTCTTTGCCTATCTGCGGAAATCGGACACAAAACAGGTGCTCGTGCTCACGAACCTGAGCCGCAACCCTTGCCAAGTCGATCTGCCGACACGGGTTGCCAACAAAAAATGGCAGTTGCTGTCGACGAATACAACGGACGTGCCTGCTGTTGCAAAGCGGCTGCAGATGCAGCCCTACGATGCTTGGGTGTTTGAGGAAATCGGCTGATTGCCTGCTTATCGGAGTTGCGCGACGGATTGGGTGCCCTGCTCCGGTGAGGGTTCCCACACCGGAGGACAGCGGTAATTTGCAGGCGCTTCTCCTGCGAGCCTGTCCTAGTCGGAGCACAGTCCCCTGAATGTGGGCCGACCTCCGGCAAAGCCTCCGTTCGCCGGAGGAGGACAATCGAGTGCCACAAAAAACAAACAGCGAATGGAACGCCTACAATAGGTTGTCCATTCGCTGTTTGTTTTTCTGGTTCTTCAACATACATTGCCTTCGCTTCTTTTCCAATGATAAACGGCGTGAATCCCTTGTTCCTATTCTCCCAAAATTTCCCGCAACCGCTGCACAATCTTCATCATTTCCGTTTGGTTGACGGAACGGATATCAAACTCGATGATGCCGTTATTGGCTTGATATTCGCGCGCATAGATCGCCGGATTTTGCGTTTTTAACTGACGGATGACTTCTTTGGCATCTATTTCTCCAGACACCTTGACACTGCCCCGAAAGATCTCCCGGCCGGCGCTGTCTTGCACAACCGTAGCTTGTAAAGCGGGTATTTGATTGACCGCTTCGATAAAGGGCGCTAGACGCGCCTTCATCGATTCGCCGCTTTCGCTGCCATTAGCCAGATAATCTTCCACGGCTTGGGCAAACCCCAGAATATTGTCTTTGCCGATCTTCATGGCCCGGCCAATCCCCTTATCTTGCAGCCGCACCCATTCAACCGCGCTTTTTTTGCCGACGACCAAGCCGGCGCTAGGGCCTTCAATCGCTTTGGCTCCTGAGTAGATCACCAAGTCCGCCCCCACTGCATAATAGCCGAACAAATCTTCTTCCGCTGCGGCGTCGACAATCACCGACAAGTCGTACTTTCGGGCCACTGCCACCATTTCGTCCACCGTCAGCATGCTTTTCTGCACGGTATGGTGGCTTTTGACATAAAGCAGGGCCGCCGTTTCCTTGGTGATCATCATTTCCACATGCTCCGGAGTACACACATTTGCATATCCGGCTTCTACGACTTTGCCGCCCCCTTGCTGAACCATGACTTCAACCGGCGTACCGTAATCCACATTGTGGCCTTTGGGCAAAATGATTTCCCGCTGCGTGATTGTTTCTGCATAAGGATGGTAGACATGAAACAAGCTGCCTTTGCCGATGACTCCTGCCACAGATTGGGCGATGCCCGCCGAAGCAGAAGACACAACTTGGGCGTCTTCTGCTTTGAGCAAACCAGCCAAATAAGCGCCGACTTTCACCGACAGATCTTCCATCTCAAAAAAGTGTTCTCCCCCATATTGTTGGGCAGCCAGAACAGCTTGCGATACTTTCGATACACCCAAAATCGTCATCCGACCGGAAGCATTGATAACTTCCTTCAAATCAAACTTCTCATAACTGACCGTCATAGCATTGTCCTCCAATAATGATAGGGATTCTTGGATATTCGTTGCAGCTATCGGATTTCCTTCACCGACCCTAAAAGTAGGCTGTCCTATTCTGATTCCCTGGATAATGTTGTATAACATCATCATACATCAGCCATTCGTTGCTGTACAATTATCTTCAAAATTTCGTTTGTTGGAGTTGCCCATTTGAATCGATGCCCCCCTCCGGTGAGGCTCCCCTCGCCGGAGTTCAGCGGTATCTTACGGGTTCTCCTCCTGCGAGTCCGTCCTCATCGGAGCACAGACTCAAAATGCGGGCCGTGCTCCGGCAAAGCCTCCGTTCACCGGAGGAGAACGACGAAAGGCCGCCTCGAAATGAGGCAGCCTGCATTCGTTCCTATCGCTTACTGCGCTAAATCTACTTCTGTATAATATTCCGTTTCGATCAGTTCTGCCTTATAGTTCTCTTTGTCGACAGAGATCGGGTTTGCCAAATAGGTCGGGACCACTTTAACGCTGTTGTCATAGGTTTCGGTGTCATTTACCGGAACTTCTTCACCTTTGAAGATGGCTTCAATCATCTCGATTGTATTTTTAGCCAAGATACGTGTATCTTTGAATACAGTCTGCGTTTGTTCACCTGCAATGATCGATTTCACGCCTGCTTGGTCTGCATCTTGTCCTGTGATGACCGGCATCGGTTTGTCTGCGGAGCCGTAGCCCACCCCTTTCAAAGAAGAGATAACCCCTAGACTGATCGTATCATTGGGAGACAAGACGGCATCCAATGTTTTATCTGTATAGTTTGCGCTCAACAGATTATCCATCCGTCCTTGGGCAGTCGAACCGTCCCAACGCAGTGTTGCGATTTGGCTGAATTTTGTTTGACCGGAATGCACGACCAGTTGGCCGCTGTCCAGGTACTGTTGGAACACAGACATCACACCATCGTAATTGATCAGAGCGTTATTGTCATCCGGAGATCCACTGAATAATTCGATATTATAAGGGCCTTCACCTTCGCTCAAGTTTAATGCATCTTCGATATATGAAGCCTGTAGAACCCCAACGCCGAAGTTGTCGAATGTGGCATAATAATCCACATGCTCGGAATTCATCAACAGACGGTCGTAAGCGATGACTTCAATATCCTCGTTCGCAGCTTTTTCCAAAACGTTTGTTAAAGCAGAACCATCGATTGGGGCTATAACCAAAAGATCGACGCCTTTCGTTATCATGTTCTCGATTTGCGCAATCTGATTTTCGACTTTGTCTTCCCCGTACTGCAAGTCCGTTTTATAACCCAGCTTCTCCAATTCTGTCACCATGTTGTTGCCGTCCGAAATCCATCGTTCCATCGATTTTGTTGGCATCGCAATCCCAACATAACCACTTTCTCCGGTAGAAGCGTTACCACTTCCGCAAGCTCCCAAGACCACTGCAGATAACAAAGTTGCTGTTGCAAGGATACCTTTTTTCAAACTGAATTTCATTCCGAATTCCTCCACTGCTGATTAATTTTACATCTTTACCACGCTCAAAGGGATAACGCTTACATTAAATGGATTATCCGTTTCCTGGCACCACTTCGCGAATCGTGGCTAGATGGTGTAAAACCATCCAGCTACGATTCGTTCCCATGATTCAAACCCAAAATCTTAACGTTGCACATACAAACTTCCGCATAAACAGACGGTTATTCTTTCGCTAATGCATGACACAATTCTTTTGTAGCTCCGTAGACTTGCGTGTAGAGTGCGTAGGCTTTTTCATAGGCTACGACGTTTTCCGGAATCGGTTGGACGACATCTTTATAGGCAACAAACACGTCCGCGCAAGCAGTCACTGTCGGGAACCATCCGAGTCCGACCGCAGCCAGCATTGCCGCGCCCAGTCCAGGTCCCTGTTCGACTTCCAGACAGGCGATTTCGGCATCGAAAACATCTGCTTGGATCTGCAGCCAATCCGGATTTTTGGCGCCTCCACCGACGGAAACGATCCGCTTGAAGGACTTGCCCGCCACTTGTTCCATCAATACTTGCGAATCCTTCAAGGAGAAGGTGATTCCTTCCAGAACCGCTCGTCCAAAATGTTTGATCGTATGATTCGTATCCATTCCGATGAAACTGCCGCGGATCCGGCTGTCGACATGCGGCGTGCGTTCCCCAACGATATACGGGGTGAACAGCAAGCCATCTGCACCCGGTTTGATCGCATCCATGCCTTCAAGCAGTTCTTCGAACGTGCTGTCCGGCGCGAAAGTATCTTTGAACCAGTTCAGGCTGTGGCCCGCCGCCAAAGTGACGCCCATCGAGTAGTAGCCGTTCTCAATGGTATGATTGAACAGGTGCAATTTGCCTTGGTAATCCTGCTCAGCGGAATCCTCGAATGCGAGGAACACGCCGGACGTGCCGATACTGGCCATACCTGTCTCAGCATCCACGATACCGGCGCCGATCGCAGCGCAGGCGTTATCCGCGCCACCTGCAAAAATCTTCACTTCCTTTTCAAAGCCGAAGCGGTTTGCCAGTTCCGATCGCAAGCTTCCGGTCATGCCCGATGAGACGATCAATTCAGGCAGATGGGTTTCCGGGATGCGGAATTTTTCGAGAATGGCTTTGGACCATTCTTTCTTTTCCACATCCAGAAGCAGCGTGCCGGCTGCATCCGAGTAGTCCATATGCATGGTGCCAGTCATCCAATAGCCCAGATAATCCTTCGGCAGCAGCATGTGCCGCACCTTTTCCCAGATTTCCGGCTCATTTTCCTGGATCCACAGAATCTTCGGCAAAGTGAACCCTTCCAACGCGATGTTTTTCGTGATCGCAAGCAACTCATCCCCGAAGGCATCCGTAATCGACTTGCACTGTTTGGTTGTCCTGACGTCGTTCCACAGAATCGCATTGCGGAGGACATTATTGTCTTCATCCAGCACAACTAAACTGTGCATCTGGCCGGAGAAACTGATTCCTTGCAGTTGTGCAGTGAAGTCTGCAACTTCAGCCTTCAGCTTGTCCAGTACATATTCGCAGGCCAGGATCCATTGTCCTGGATCCTGCTCGCTGTAGCCGGATTTTGGATGAATCAGCGGATAATCTTTCTGTGCGGAAGCTACTGCCTTGCCATGCTCATCCAGCATCAACCCTTTCAATGAACTTGTACCCAAGTCTATTCCTAACACATACGCCATAATTTTTGCTCCTGTTCTGCGCTGTTTATACCAAGTAATCGTTCAAACGGGATTTGACGAATTCAAGATGGCTTGATTCCAATTTGATGTCTCCGTTTTGAAGGGAATATTCTGTCAATGATTCCAAAGTTTCTTCATCCGACAAGATTCTTGCGCCGATCCCTTCATTGTAGCTGGCATAGCGTTTGTCTTTCAGATCGTCGAAGAAGCGTTCTTCTTTCAACTTAGCAGCAGCTTTCAATCCGCGGGCAAAAGTGTCCATTCCAGCGATATGTGCCAACAACAGATCTTCCATCTCGAATGAAGAGCGGCGTACTTTGGAATCGAAGTTGATTCCGCCCGGCGCAATCCCACCGTTTTCAAGGATTTCATACATAGCCAATGTCGTATCGTAGATGTTCGTCGGGAATTCGTCTGTATCCCAGCCTAACAGCATGTCGCCTTGGTTGGCATCGATGGATCCCAGCGCATCGTAGCAACGGGCCACATTCATTTCATGTTCAAATGTATGTCCAGCCAAGGTCGCATGGTTCGCTTCCAGGTTCAGCTTGAAATCGCCTTCCAAACCATATTTTTGGATAAAGGCCATTGTTGTTGCCGCATCGAAGTCATATTGGTGTTTCGACGGCTCCATCGGTTTTGGTTCAATCAGGAACTGTGGTTTGTGGCCGATCTTCTCGCCGTAAGCAACTGCCATTTTGAACAAGCGGGCAATGTTGTCCTGCTCGAATTTCATATCCGTATTCAACAAGGACTCATAGCCTTCACGGCCGCCCCAGAAGACGTAGTTTGCGCCGCCCAATTTCTTGCTGATGTCCAAACCTTTTTTGACTTGTGCTGCCGCATAGGCAAAAACTTCAGCGCTGTTGGAGGAAGCTGCCCCGTTCACATAACGTGGGTGGGAGAACATGTTTGCTGTGTTCCACAACAGTTTGATGCCGGTTTGATCCATCTTCTCTTTGATCAGGTCCGTGATTTCATCGATGTTATTGAAGAATTCTTCAAGTGAATTTCCTTCCGGTGCGATATCGACATCGTGGAAGCAGAAGAATTCAACATCCAGTTTTTCCAAAATTTCAAAGAAAGCTTCCACGCGGTTCTTTGCGGTTTCCATTGGAGTGGAACCTTCCCATGTGCGGATGTTCGTAGGACTTCCGAAAGGATCGGAGCCGTCCTGCGTCATTGTGTGCCAGTAAGCGACACCAAAGCGTAAATGCTCCTTCATTGTTTTGCCCATCACAACTTCTGATGGATTGTAATGGCGGAACGCAAACGGATTCTCCGCGGAAGCGCCTTCATATTTAATTTTATCTACTTTTGAAAAATAACTCATTTCTTTTCCTCCTCAAAAATGTTATCTTGTCTTTAGGTTAGTTCGCTCAACTAACTCATGAACATAATATAAACGATTATTTTTTTGTTGTCAAGCGCTTTCAGAAGATATATGATAGATAACGAAGGAAGAAGGAGTGGTTTTATTGATTCAAAGCAAATATACGATCCGCGAAAACAACGAGGCAACCATTTTGAATGCCATCATCAGCCAGAAAGAAATTTCCCGCGCTGAATTATCCGTCCTTGCCGGTCTGAATAAGGCTTCCGTATCCTCAATCACCAAAAAACTGTTGGAAGACGAGCTGGTTCATGAAGACCGGATCGGCGATGCAGCAAGAATTGGTGGCCGAAAGCCCATCATGCTCACTTTCAACGGGAAAGCTGCACTGACCCTTTCATTGGATGTTGCACCTAATTATGTAGAAGGGCTCATCGCCTACATTGATGGAAAGGTCCTTTATGAGTCCGAAATCAAAGGCATCAAAGTTTCTTCTGACAATGTCCTCGCCTATATCACGGAAATGGTTGAAAAATTGACGCAACATGCGGTGGAAACGCCTCACGGCATCACGGGACTCTGCGTTGCGATCCACGGACTCGTCACTCAGGAAGAAATCATCTTTACGCCCAACTATACTTTGCAGAGCAATCTGAAGGCACAATTAGAAGAAATTTATCCCTTTTATGTATATTTGGAAAATGAAGCGAATCTGGCGGCGCTCGGTGAATATACTTTTGGATCCATTTCGGACAGCGTCGTCAGCCTGAGCATCCATACGGGCATCGGAGCCGGAATTGTCGAAAATGGGAAACTGAGGACCGGGAAAAAAGGTATAGCTGGTGAAATTGGCCACAGCATCCTCTACCCCGATGGCCGAAAGTGTCCTTGCGGCAATGACGGTTGCCTCGAACAGTACGCATCCCATCAGGCCATCTACAGCGAATTGGAACAGATGCTTGCGTTGCCTGACCTCAATTCGTCCGTGGTGATCGAATGCTACAAAAAAGGCGATCCTGTTGTCCAAAAAACACTTCGGACCAATGCGCATTATTTGAGCATCGCCGTCAATAATCTGGCGGTGATCTACGAACCCGATCTAGTGGTGATCAACAGTTCCATCTATTCGCAGATTCCTGAGTTGATCCAGATCCTCAAGAACGATCTCAAAGGGAAATTTTCGCACGAGACTCCTGTCGTCAACAGTTCGCTCAAGCGGAAAGCGACCTTGTTCGGGGGTGTTGCCAAGTCCACGCAGAATTTCCTGAACATTCAGAACCTAAAAATGAATACAGACAACTAAAATCAAAACCACCTGCGCTCCCTGCACGGGTGGTTTTGTCTAGCTCATTTAATTCAGATTCAGCTTCACTTTGTGTCTTTGTAACACTGTACCATTTTACCATCCTAACATTTTACCACTTTAACATTATGGGGGAGGCGCTCGGGTGGATATGCTTGTTCTATAGCATTTTGGGGGAGAAATGTTTGTACATTGAGATAGCATTTCGGTATGATAGTGTTGGAATATGAAGAAGAGGAGGTTGGGTTTTATGAACGGATTTTTAAATAAAATGCCACAAAACTATTTAGATGATATGCTAGTGCGTCTTGCCCACCACTCCGCAGGGATAGAAGGAAATACGATTTCGTTGCCGGCGACAGTCTCGATTATTTTAAATGGTACTCTCCCAATCAGTAGCGGGGCGACCGTGCGCGAATTTTATGAAATTGAAAACCATAAACAAGCCTTTTCTAACATGTTGGATCATTTGGAGAGTAACGACACGCTCTCGGTATCCATAATCAAAGAGGTTCATGCCGATTTAACCGATCGGCTTCAATACGATAAAGGCCAGTTCAAAAAGAACGAAAACTTGATTATAGGGGCAGAATTCCAGACGGCTTCACCATCAGAAACGCCATTTCTGGTCCAACAGTTAGTGGACAACCTGGAATACCGGTTGGAGAACGCAGCTACTGATGAAGAAAAATTAGAGCGCATTTTAGATGCACACATCCAATTTGAACGGATCCACCCTTTTTCCGATGGTAACGGACGCACAGGGCGTGTCATTATGAATTACTCATTGCTTCAAGAGGGATTCCCACCTCTGATTATTGAAAAAGAAACAAAGGCAACTTATATCGAATTGCTAGCTAAGCAAGATTTAGATGGTTTTATGTCTTTTGCCAAGGAAATATTAGCAAAAGAGCAGAAGCGAATGAAAGCATTCCAAAACATGGATCAAGAGCAAATCAAACAGATTGAGTGACACAACCAAAGAGAAGAAGGATGCCCGATTCGATTGGGCATCCTCCTTCTCTTTCTTTTGACCACAATCCCGTTCTCCGGCGTAGCCTCCGTTCGCCGGAGGACGACCCACATTTCAGATCTGTGCTCCGATTAGGGGCAAGCTCGCAGGAGGAGAGCGCGGAACATACCGACCGTTCTCCGGGGAGCCGGCCCTCGCCGGAGAAGACACCCCGCAACAGTGGGTAACCCACAAAAAAGAGCAACAGCTAGGCATTTTCGCCTCATTGTTGCTCTTTTTTTCTTTATACTATTCCTGCTTGCCCTAGCAAGCGAACTAATCTGCCCTTAGATGGACAAATCTTCTCCGTTGCTGGCTATGACTTGTTTGTACCAGTCGAAGGATTTTTTCTTCGTACGTTTCAGCGTACCATTGCCTTCGTTGTCGCGGTCGACGTAGATGAAACCGTAACGTTTCTTCATTTCGCCCGTTCCCGCGCTGACAAGGTCGATACAGCCCCAGCTGGTGTAACCCAACAGGTCGACGCCATCCAAGTTCACGGCATCTTTCATGGCTTCGATATGCGCCGCCATGTAGGCGATGCGGTAATCGTCTTCGACATAGCCGTTTTCGTCCGGCACATCGACAGCTCCCAAGCCATTTTCAACGATGAACAATGGTTTTTGGTAGCGATCGTACATCGCATTCATCGTGATGCGCAGGCCCAATGGATCGATCTGCCATCCCCACTCGCTCGCATCCAAATAAGGATTTTTCACGGATTCAAAAATGTTGCCTGCTGTTTTTGCGTTCACTTCAGGATCAGCGGAAGCTACGCGTGAAGAATAGTAGGAGAAGGAAATGAAATCGACTGTGTTTGCTTTCAGGATTTCTTTGTCGCCTTCCTCCATCTGGATTTCGATGCCTTCGCGCTCCAATTTTTTCAGCGCGTAAGCAGGGTATTCGCCGCGTGATTGCACATCGATGAAGAAGTAGTTTTCGCGGTCTTCTTCTTGCGCTTTGAAGACGTCTTTAGGATCGCACGTATATGGATAGTAGTTCCCGGCGGCCAACATACAGCCCACTTGGTTTTCAGGATCCACTTCATGCGCGATGCGGGTAGCGATTGCGCTGGCAACCAACTCATGGTGCGCAGATTGGAATTTGACTTGCTCTTCGTTTTCGCCTTCTTCGAAGTACAGACCAGCACCCATGAATGGCGCGTGCAGAATCATGTTGATTTCATTAAAAGTCAACCAATATTTAACCAGACCTTTGTAGCGGTTGAAGATGGCGTGGCACAGATTTTCATAGAATCCGACCATCTTGCGGTTGCGCCAGCCGCCGTACTCTTTGATTAAGTGCATCGGGCAATCGAAATGGGTGATTGTCACTAATGGCTCGATTCCGTATTTATGGCACTCTTTGAATAAGTCTTCGTAGAATTTCAGACCTTCTTCATTCGGCTCGGCCTCGTCTCCATTAGGGAAGATGCGTGTCCACGCGATTGATAAACGGTATGTTTTGAAGCCCATTTCGCCAAATAGTGCGATGTCTTCTTTATAGCGGTGATACATGTCGATAGCTTCCAACGCAGGATAGAAATGCTCATCATCAAAATCAAACATTTTCATTTTGCCTGTGATGACAGCCCCTCTGTCCTTGCCGACGGGAACAACGTCGACGTTCGCTAAGCCGCGTCCGCCTGCGTTGTATCCACCCTCACATTGATTGGCAGCAGTAGCGCCGCCCCATAAAAAGTCTTCTCTTAAAGCCATTTGCCATCCTCCTCGATCTTTTATACAGAATAATTGAATGAGCTGTTCATCACTTTCGCTTATGCAAAAGCTTCCAGCGACCGCTACCAATTGATAGAAGCTTCCCGGTATCGGTTACATTAATAATACTAACACTTTTGGGCGAAAAATGTAAATATTGTTAGACAAGGAATCAAATTATTGTGTACTCACAGTCAAAAGAGAAGGCACGCTTGCCTTACTTCGGAGAGCGTATGGTCTTTTCCTCCTGTGAACGCTCCTTCTGCCGGAGGAGGAGTTCCAAAAAGATCATCACCTCCGGCCAGCAGCCGCTCACCGGAGTTGAGCACCTCGGTTCAAGTTGGTATTCCTGAATGTTCGAAGCACACCCACATCCCCAAACAAAAAAGACGCCCCGCTAGAGAGCGCCTTAGCTGTCTTGTCAGTCCGGCGGGCCGATCAGATTCGCAAGCATAAACCCCACGATAGCGACCAAGAAGAACAGGCCGATCGGTATCAACAGAAACACCAAAATCGAGCGCTCCTGATCCTTCTTTACGGCCAGGATTCCCATCAATGACGCGAGGATCGCAGCCGTAAAAGCAAGATAGATCACGCTCCCCAACAAGGGGCTGTTGATCAGATTGGGATATTCGATGCTATTTCCTATCGCGGAAGAAATCCGGTTCGCTGCAATCCCCAGCACAAGGAACGCAGCAAACAAACTCACGGACCATTTGCCTTTGGACGTTTGCGGAAGAAGTCGATTCTTCACAATGGTTTCCCCTCTTTTCTGTACCAGAACAGACGCACTTTACAATTGTGTTATCAGATGGTTTCTTCAACTCGATTATACGCCCATCCGAGCGGCTGTACAATTTTCCCAAACGTACAAAAACCATAGAGTCAGTATTCTGTTACTGTTTGAATTTGGTTCAGATCAACAGGAAAATGAGCGGTATTTAGAGCGCGCCAGTGGTTTTTGTTTTGTTTAATTTTGGGCGTGACTTATACTGAAGGTGTAAAATCGTCTTTATTTTTTCTTCAAGCATCCAATCCGTTCATTTGCATAGTGGTATTTGGACTAAATAAAGGAGGAACCGACAATGGGAAAATTTTCTAGTTTCGTCAAAGGGCTTGTGATCGGCGGAGGGATTGCCCTGCTGCTGTCACCGAAGCCTGGTAAGGACATCCGCAAAGATTTGGCCGACAAAGCCGATGAAGCGTTGGACAAGGTGATGGACTACGCCGATCAGGCCACGGAAACCGCCAAAGAAACTGCGAAAGAGGCCGTCGAGCAAGTCAAAGAAAAGGCCCAGGAAACGACCGACACAGTGAAGCAAAAATTCGCCGCAAAAGCTCCTGAGGCAGAGGTAAGATTCGATGCGGAAACGGAAGCGCAAGCGACCGAGTCGGACAAACTTGATCCGATCGAGGAAGCGCTGAAGACATTATGAGCGTAGATGAAGAAGTGACTTTATAGTTCCATGTCATTAACTTAAACAACTTGATAACTGTAAAAGCGAGGATGCATTCACATTATGCGTTCTCGCTTTTTTGATTATGGGGCTGGGGAGCATTTCATCTGAACGGCGCTTCGTGACTCACAGGGGCAAAACATTATTCCCCACAGCAAACATGTGTTTTTAATCACAAAATTCTAATCATTCCCTTTTTTGATTGCGTTTTCTCTAATGAAAGTTTCACAATTACATTGACACCGTCCTGTGATATCGATAGAATATCAAAGATACATAACAAAATGGTGTGAAAGCACTTATTGGAGGATTTGGTATTTTATGGATGCACTATATAATTTTTTGGCGGACTATGTGAATGTTCTCTTATGGGACTACTTTCTGACGTATGGCCTCTTGTTCGCCGGATTGTACTTCTCGATCCGCTTCGGTTTTCCGCAAATCACGCGCATGTGGGAAGCTTTTAAACAAGTTTTCGGTAAATTATTCAATAAGGACGCTTCTCAGGAAGGTTCGATGTCTTCTTTCCAAGCTCTCGCGACCGCCATAGCCGCCCAAGTCGGGACAGGGAACGTTGCGGGTGTGGCGACAGCCATCCTCGGCGGCGGACCAGGAGCGATTTTCTGGATGTGGGTGTCCGCTTTCCTCGGTATGGGTACGATTTTTAACGAAGCAATCTTAGCTCAGGTCTACCGCATGCGCGATCGCAACAAGGGCGATCTCGTCGGTGGACCGGCGTTCTACCTTTCCAAAGGGGTCGGTTCCAATGCTTTGGCTAAATTCTTCTCCGTCTCACTTATCGTAGCGTTGGGTTTCATCGGTAACATGGTCCAATCCAACTCGATCGCATCGGCAGTGACTACCGCCTTCGCCATTCCGGAATGGGTGACCGGCTTCCTGGTTGCTTTGGCAGCTATCCTGATTTTTGCAGGTGGAATGAAGCGTATTGCATCTTTCGCCGAATTCGTGGTTCCGATCATGGCGCTTGTTTACATCGTTTCCAGTCTCGTTATTTTATTCCTTTTCCGCGATAATGTGGTCCCTGCTCTCAAAATGATTTTTGTCGGAGCCTTTTCACCCCAAGCTGCAATCGGTGGTATCGCCGGTGCTTCCGTAAGAGCCGCAGTCCAAAAAGGTGTGGCGCGCGGTCTGTTCTCGAACGAAGCTGGAATGGGTTCGACACCGCACGCGCATGCTGTGGCGCACGTCGATCACCCGGTACAACAAGGTTTGGCAGCGATGGTTGGTGTCTTCATCGATACCGTCGTCGTCTGTTCCGCTACAGCACTGATCATTTTGGTTACTGAATCCTACATGGATCCAGCGCTGAAAGGTGCACAAGTGACCCAAGCCGCCTTCTCAATCGCTTTCGGAGGTAGTGGATCCGTCCTTTTGGCCATCTGTCTGACTTTCTTCGCCTTCACGACGATCATCGGCTGGTACTACTTCGGCGAATCGAACATCAAATACCTGTTCGGAACGAAAGGTGTTCTGCCTTATCAGATTCTGGTGGCAATCTTCATATTCCTGGGCGCCTTGCAGGAAGTCGATATCGTTTGGATGCTTGCCGA